>CAVIWF010000020.1:0-39614 GCA_963646285.1 bacterium | reverse complement strand
GATGCTGGATTGTCTCCTTGAACCTGATCACCTTTTTCTGATCCTTGAAAATTGAAAATTGATTTCCGTGGGGTTTTGGGTTTTGGTTTTGCGAGAGGGCGGCTTTTGTGCCAAAAAGCGTTCCCCTCGCAAAAAGCCATTTGTTTCCCGCCTGAAAAGCCCTTTTCCTCCCTTGAAAACCGTGCTATAATACTCCACGGTTTTGGTTCACAATGGGAGAGGAGGCGTGGGGCATGCTGGACAGCGAACAGGTGGTTCGCCAACTGGATATCGACTATGCCTATCATTTGGCGAAAAGAATGGAGGAGCATGGCTCCAATCCTATGCTGGGGTACCGTCCTGCCGGTTCTGAGGCGGAAAAGAAAACGGGGGAAATGCTCCGAAAGGAAATGCTGGACATCGGCCTGACCCATGTGCGCCGGGAAGAGTTCAGCGTGGACGGCTGGGAGTTTCATCACGCCGAAATGATCTTTGATACCCCGGAGGGGAAGAGAAAGGCTGTACTGGGCGCATACCAAACCACCTTGCAGACCGATGGCTGGGAAACCTGCCAGCTGGTTTATGTAGGTCGGGGAGAAGCCAAGGATTATGCCGGCCTTGACGTGAAGGGCAAGCTGGTACTGGCGGACATCAATCAGCGGGATGAATGGTGGATCAATTACCCTGTGTATCAGGCGCACCTCAAGGGTGCCAAGGCCTTGATTGCCGTTCAGCGGGGCGGCTACGGCGATGCAGATGATGAAGCCCTGAATGCCCAGGATATTGCAGGCCCGGCTAATGCCCCTGCTTTTTCCATGGCTCGGCGGGATGCGGATGCGCTGATGGGCGTGCTGGATGCAGGCAGTGAAACCACTGTGCTGTTCAGTGCGGACACACGAGTCATCCATGATACACGGGATGGGAACATCATCGGCGAAATCGAAGGAGAACATCCGGAGCGGCTGGTGCTCCTTTCTGCCCACTACGATAGCTATTTTTCCGGCTTTCAGGATGATAACACGGCCATTGCCATGATGCTGGGGCTGGCACGTGCCATTGTGAAAAGCGGATGCAAGCCTAAGAATACCCTGGTCTTCTGTGCCATGGCGGCGGAAGAATGGGGGGTCACGGACAGCTGGTTCGACTGGTCCACCGGCGCCTTTGAACAGGTCAACACCCTGCACCCGGAATGGGCAGGCAAGGTGATTGCCGACCTGAACTTTGAGCTGCCGGCAGTGGCTCACGGTACCCGGGCACGGATTCGCTGCTGCTATGAATATGTGCGGTATTTGCAGGAATTCATGGCCAAGCTGCCCCAACTGACGGATGCTTATCGGGATCCTCCCGGCGTGGTGGCACCCATCGAAACCATGAGCGACGACTTTTCCATGGCCATTGCCGGCATTCCTTCCATGGTGAATGACTTTACCGGCGGTTCGTTTATGGAGACTCATTACCATAGTCAGCTGGATGCAGAGGAGCAATATGATCCGGCAGTGTATCGCTACCATCATGAATTGTTTGCATACCTGCTTGCAGCACTGGATCATACCTGCCTGGTTCCGCTGTGCTTTGCCCCGGTGATGGAGCGTGTGCTTCGCTATCTGCCGGAGGATGAAGGGCTTCGCCAGCAGGTGGCTTCTTTGCGCCAGACAGCGGAAGCGGCACGGCAGAACGAAGAGCAGGCATATCGCCGTATTCGGGAAACGAACCTTCGCTATGAGGCGCTGCTGAACGAGGGCAGGGAGGACGAAGCGGAACAGCTCTATCAATCCTGCCGGGAGGAAGAAAAGCAGCTGCTTGCCAGGTTCAAGCAGGAGCAGGATACGCTGGTGCGCATTGACTGGGACGGTCATGTGTTCTATCCCCATGAGCTGGTGCTGAGCAGTGTGGAGCATCTGCAGCAGGCGGAGGAAGGCCTTCGGCAGGGGAATCTGCCCTGTGCTCTGCGGCACCTGTATCAGGTGGATAACAATGCATATGCCTTCACCTTTGATGAGGATGTGTTCCGCCACTTTACTACCTACATGACGGATCAGCCCAGGGAGCGCCTCAAGTGGGGAGCAGGACGGCTGATGCCCCATGCTGACCTGTATACAACGGTGCGGGCACTGCTGGATAAGCATGCTGCCGGCCGGTCGGATTGCCAAAGTGAGCAGGAACGGCTGCATCAGGCGGGAGAAAATCAGAAAATGCTGCTGACCAAGGTGCTTCAGTCGATGATGGACTTTGTGCGCCTCTTCTGATCAGCAGGCAAGGAATTGGTTGAAAGGAGTCCCTTTTCGTGGACTTAGAGAAACTATACCGGGTGGAAAAGAAAGACTTGCCCCGGCTGGAAGAAATTCTGAACATCTGCTTTGCGGCAGATCCTCTGTATCAAACGCTGATTCCGGATGAAGAGATTCGCAAGCGGCTGATGCCGGAACTCTTCCGGTGCGATATGGATGAAATGTTTGCAACCAGCGAAATCTTTGCAGACAGTCAGGAACTGAACGGCTTGGTGGTGGTCAGTGACGAGGGCGAAAGCTACAACATACTCCACTACCTTTACACCGAGGCGAAGGCAACTCTGATGACAGAAGCCTTTCTGGTGAAGGAAGATACTTCGCTGCAAACGCTGCACAACTTCAAGAAGGGCATTGATTACCTGAATTCCCGCTGGACGGATGAATTGCCGGATCAGCGGCTGCACATTATCTATCTGGCGGTAGACCCGGAGCTGCAGCATCACGGCATTGCGGCGGAAATGCTGCATCAGGTGCTCCACTATGCGGACGACCACGCCATGATGGTTTCGCTGGAGACTCACAATGAACATAACGTGCCCTTCTACCAGAACTTCGGGTTTGACGTGTACCGGGTGGAAGAACACAACTTTTCCCTGAAGCAGTACTGCCTTGTCCGTCCTGCAAAGACGGCGGAAGCCTGCAACCCTTGATTTTCCCCTTGACGAAGGCAGAGCATGATGGTACACTGTTCATGCGCAGTGAACGAAAAGAGTACCGCCATCTGCCCTGACAGGGAGAGAACGTCACAGATTGGAAGCGTTCTTCGGGGAAAGGCGGGAAAGTGCATTCGGGAGCGCGGCAGGCAATGCTGCCCGGCAGGGGACCGATACAGCCCTGTGCAAGTGAATGCAAGAGTGGAACCGTGCATACCGCACCTCTTGTGCCCTTTGGGGGCGCAGGAGGGCTTTTTTTATCCATGAAGCCAAGAGGGAGGACATGCTTATGTATCTGTATAATTCAGCAACCCATCAGAAGGCACCCTTCGTGACCCATACGCCCGGCCATGTGGAAATGTACACCTGCGGCCCGACGGTGTATCACTTTGCCCACATCGGCAATCTGCGCAGCTACATCATGGAGGATGTGCTGGAAAAGTTCCTCCGCTATGAGGGCAACAGCGTGAACCGGGTGATGAACATTACCGACGTGGGGCATTTGGCCAGCGATGCGGACACCGGCGAAGATAAAATGCTGAAGGGCGCCCGCCGGGAGCATAAGACGGTGATGGAGATCGCCAAGTTCTACACGGATGCCTTTTTTGAAGATTGCCGGAAGCTGAACATTAAGCGGCCGGACACGGTGCAGCCTGCAACGGGATGCATTGATGAGTATATCAAGATCATTACGACCCTGCTGGAAAAGGGTTTTGCCTATCAGGCAGGGGGCAATATCTACTTTGATACCTCCAAGCTGAAGCAGTACTATATCTTCAACGACCATGATGAAGAGGATCTGGCCGTCGGTGTGCGGGAAGGCGTGGAGGAGGATACCAACAAGCGCAACAAGAACGATTTTGTGCTTTGGTTCACCAAGAGCAAGTTTGAGGATCAGGCACTGAAGTGGGATTCCCCCTGGGGCGTGGGTTATCCCGGCTGGCACATTGAATGCTCGGGCATTTCCATGAAGTATAATGGGGAATATCTGGATCTCCACTGCGGCGGCATTGACAATGCATTCCCTCACCATACCAACGAAATTGCCCAGTCGGAATCCTTCCTCGGCCATCCCTGGTGCCCCCAATGGTTCCATGTGCATCACCTGAACACTGCAACGGGAAAAATGTCCAAGTCCAAGGGCGAATTCCTGACCGTATCCCTCTTGGAGGAAAAGGGATATGATCCCCTTAGCTACCGCTTCTTCTGCCTGCAGAGCCATTACCGCAAGAACCTTGTTTTCTCCTGGGAGAACCTGGACAATGCTCAGGGAACCTATCGGAAGCTGATTCGCCGTGTGGCGGCGCTGAAGCAGGAAGGGGAAGTGGATGCAGGGGCGGTGGCTGCCTACAAGGAAAAGTTCCTGCAGCAGGTGGGTAACGATTTGAACACCTCGCTGGGCATTACTGCTGTGTATGATGTGCTGAAGGCTGACCTGAACGATGCCACCAAGCTGGCGCTGCTGGACAGCTTTGACACCGTGCTGAGCCTGAGCCTGACGGGAAAGGCAGCCAGGCTCCGGGAAGAGGAAGCCAAGGCCAAGGCAGGCGCCAGCACGGCAGGGGATTATACCGTAACCGGCGAAGGCGATGCAGAAATTGACCAGCTGATTTTCCAGCGTGCCCAGGCGAAGAAGGAACGGAACTTTGCCGAAGCAGACCGTATCCGGGATGAACTGAAGAGCCGGGGCATTGAGGTTACAGACGTGCCCGGCGGCGCAGTATGGAAGCGTATCTAATCGCATAGAAAAAGCGGCTGTCTCCGACCTTTATTAGGTCAAGGGAGGCAGCCGCTTTCGTGTTCATTTAGGGAACCAGAGTGGCAAAGAAAATAATATCGCTGACCGAGCGCACTTTGTTGGAGGATACGGCGTTGATCTTTTCCCCCTGCATGGCCACCGTGGAGGAAGAACCGCCGTCCAGATTGTAGGCGTTGATGCAGCCCATTTCCTTGCACAGGGCAGCCATCTGCAGCAGGTCAAAGCCGACAGAACCGGGATTTTCGGGTCCTTCGCAGGTAAGAATCAAATAGGACAGGGGGCCGGTTTGCCCAATGGCAATGCGCTGAGTCTTTTTGCCCTTGCCGTTGTCCATGGTCACCTTGGAAAGGTCGGTAATGGCTTCGCCGTCCACCACCAGCCCGGGGCCGAAGCAGAAGGCGTGCACCACCGTGCCCTCAAAGCTTTCGAAAGCTTCCTTGGTGGTGGGGCGGATGATGGTGAAGTCTCCCTTATCGTCAATGATCAGGGTTTCCCGCCCGGCAACAGGATTGAAGCGGATTCGTTCCGTGTTGCGCACCACAATGCCCTGGCTGTGATAGGTGTAGTAGTCGCCGTTAATGCCCAGCACACCGCCGTACTTGGCCAGGGTTTTGCTGACGGGGGCAGTCTTCTTGGTTTTCCAGTTGCCTGCAATGCCGGTGCGAATCTGGCTTGCATCGGCAACGGTGACATACACGGCCATTACGTTGGTATCGTCCCTGCGGAAGGTTTCAATGCGGATATCCAAAGAATCGTCATGGTAACCCGTATGATCCGGCAGATAGCATTCCTCGTGGGGGGCATAGGGCATGACCTCTGCATCCCATGGAATGGGGGTAAAATCTTCTGCCAGGGCGGAAGAGGTCAGCATCAGCAGGGCAAAAAGAAGAGCCAGAGCTCGTTTCATCATGGTTCACGCTCCATTCCCAATCTTCCGGCATTATAACACAGGGATGGGGGATTGGCAAGCCTTTGACAAGTCAGCCCGGCAGCGGAGACGTTTCCCGAACCCGGCGGCGGAACTGCAAGGGCGTCATGTGATACTGCTGCCGGAAGCGGCGGACAAAGTTGCTCACATCCCGAAAGCCGCATTGCCCGGCAATTTCCATGACGGTCAATTCCGTTTTGGACAGCAGAATCTTGGCACGGTTCAGCCGGCTTTGGGTCACATACTGCATGGGACTGATACCCACCTGCCGCTTGAAATGGGCGGACAGGCAGCCGGGGCTTACGTGGAATTGATCTGCCAGAGCGGAAAGGTTCAGGGGCTCTGTCAGGTGCTTGTCCAGAGCGTTCAGGATCTCCTGCATGGGCAGGAAGGAAACAGCCTGCTCAGGCAGGAACATATCCGGCCGCAGCTCCTGGGCTTCGGTGAGGATAAGGGTCATCAACGCCTCAATGCGTGCATCCCGGTAAGGCCCGCCCCGGTCTGCTGCATCCTTCAGCATGGCGAAGTAAGCATCAAACCGGGGCTGCTCCTGCCCGGACTGCATTACATAGGCAAACTGTTCCCCATGGAGGCGAAACACGGAGAGCAGCAGAACATCATTGTGAAAGGCTTGCAGCTGGTGCACGGGAATCTGCACATAATACCGGTGATATTCGGCAGATAACAGTTTGGTGGCATGCTCGTCAAATTGATTCAGAAACACAAGGGCCCCGGCCTCTGCCTTCAAATCCCGCCCACGGATGGTGAACAGCACGGAGCCTTTGGTAATGTAAAGCAGCTCATAGTACACATGAGTATGCAGCCGGTGGGGTACAAGCTCCTCACTGTAAACAATTTCAAAGGCCATGGCCACTTCACCTCACAAAAATGGAATTTACATATTTTCAGCACAAAACAGCCGATTCTTTCCCTGGCTTTTACTTTATCATAGAGGAAGAAAAAAGACAAGGAGAACCTGCCATGCTGCACGAAACATTCCACTACGGCACACTGGATGAAGTCAAGGAAAAGGCACAGGCACTGAATGCGTTTCTGCCCATGTCCACAAACACGGAAACCCTGTATCGGCCGCTGAAAATCGGCGGCCATGAAGCAGAAAATCGGATTGCCTTTCAGCCCATGGAAGGTACGGACGGCACGGAAGATGGTGCCCCGGGGGAGATGACCTGGCGGCGGTATGAACGTTTTGCCAAGGCAGGCCCCGGGCTAATCTGGTTTGAAGCTGTGGCCACGGTGCCGGAAGGACGTGCCAGCGCCCATCAGCTTTATCTGACGGAAAAGAACGTGGATGCTTTCAAGCGCCTGACCGACCACATGCGGGAAATCTGCCTGAAGGAAAACGGGTACGTGCCGGTGATCGTGATGCAGGCAACCAACTCGGGACGGTATTCCAAACCCCACGGATATCCTGAACCGATGATTGCTTATTCCTGCCCGCCGCTGGAGGATACGCCTCTGCCCAAGGAACGGATTCTGTCCGATGATACTCTGAAGCGGTATGAAGCTGCCTTTGGGCCTACAGCCAGGCTGTGCGTACAGGCAGGGTTTGACGGCATGGATGTGAAATGCTGCCATCGGTACCTGGCCTGTGAACTCCTCAGCGCCTATACCCGTCCCGGCCTTTACGGAGGCAGCTACGAGAACCGTACCCGCTTCCTGAAAAATGCCTACCGGGCAGCAGCGGCAGCGGTGAATGCACCGGGATTCTTCCTTACCAGCAGGCTGAACGCTTACGACGGCTTCCCCTATCCCTATGGCTTCGGGGTCAAGGAAGGCAGCCTTGCGCCGGACATGGGGGAGGCCATTCGGCTCATCGGCGAGCTGAAACAGGAGTTCCACATCCCCATGATCAACATCACCATGGGCAATCCCTATCGGAATCCCCATGTGAACCGCCCCTACGATCACGGCAACTATGTGCCGGAGGAGCATCCCCTGGAAGGCTTGGGGCGGATGATGCAGGGGGTAAGCGAAATTCAGCATGCATATCCTGATTTGCCGGTGCTGGGCAGTGCTTTCAGCTACCTGCGGCAATTCGCTCCCAATCTGGCTGCCGGCATGGTGGAAGGCGGTCATTGCGCCATGGCAGGCTTTGGGCGCATGGCCTTTGCTGATCCTTCCTTTGTGCAGGAAGTGCGCAAACAGGGGACAATGGACAAGCGGCAGGCGTGCGTCACCTGCGGCGGCTGTGCGGTGCTGCTCCGTGCAGGCAGACCTGCCGGATGCGTTGTTCGGGATCGGGAGGTGTACAAGCTGTGAAAACCGCACTGGTAACAGGCTCCAGCCGGGGCATTGGCAGAGGTATTGCCGATTTGCTGCAGGGAAACGGGTATACCGTTATCTATACCGGGACAAAGCCGGAACGGCCGGCAGATCTGCCGGAAGATCGGGCGTATCATGCTCTTGACATTGGGGACAGCACCCAGCGGCAAGCTGTGGTGGAGGATGTGCTCCATGCCTATGGCAGACTGGACGTGCTGGTGAACAATGCCGGCGTTGCGCCCCTGGAAAGGCGGGATCTGCTGGAAATGACGGAAGAAAGCTTCGACCGGGTGCTGAACGTGAACCTGAAGGGAACCCTCTTCATGTGCCAGGCGGCAGCAAAGGCCATGCTTGCCTGTAAGGAAAAGCTGGGGCAGGACTATCAGCCCCGCATTATTAACATTGGCAGCATGTCTGCCTACACGTCCAGCACATCCCGGGGGGAGTACTGCATCAGCAAAGCCGGCATTGATATGGTGACGAAACTGTTTGCTGATCGTCTGGCGGGGGAAGGCATTCCGGTGTTTGAAGTTCGTCCCGGCATTATTGATACGGATATGACCCAGGTGGTGCACGGCAAATACCAGAAGCTGATTGACGAGGGACTGCTGCCGATTCGGCGGTTCGGCAAGCCGGAAGACGTGGCCAGGATGGTGCTGGCATGCTGTTCCGGCCTGCTGGATTATTCGGCAGGGCAGGTATTGGATGCGGATGGAGGCTTTGCCCTGAGGAGGTTGTAAGGCATGAGAGAGATTGCAGCCCGTACGGTGGTGGTGGGTTCAGGCTGTGCCGGACTGAATGCAGCAGACTGGCTTGCCGCCCTGGGGGAAGATGTACTGCTGGTAACGGAAGGCCTGAACAGCGGTACCAGCCGCAATACCGGCAGCGACAAGCAAACCTACTATAAACTGTCCTTGGCAGGGGATGAAGAAGACAGCGTTAGTCTGATGGCTGAAACCCTGAAGCACGATGATGTGGACGGGGACATTGCCCTGTGTGAAGCGGCAGGTTCGGCACAATGCTTCCTGAAGCTGGTCTCTCTGGGGGTGCCCTTTCCCATGAACGCTTACGGGGAATATGTGGGATACCAGACGGATCATGACCTTCGCCGCCGTGCTTCCAGCGCAGGGCCGCTGACCAGCCGCTACATGACGGAAGCCTTGGAGAAAAGCGTCCGAGCTCGGCAGGTGCCGATTGAAGATCACACCATGGCTTGTCGCATCATCACCGGCGATGAAGGCGTGGAGGGGCTGCTTTGCCTGGACACTGTGCAGCAGGATTGGCTGCTGATTCGCTGTGCCCATGTGGTGCTGTGCACCGGCGGCCCGGCAGCCATCTACCGTGCCAGTGTGTATCCGGTGAGTCAGTTCGGCATGAGCGGCATGGCCTTCCTCGCCGGGGCAGAGGGAGAAAATCTGGATCGGTGGCAGTACGGTCTTGCTTCCGTGAAGTTCCGATGGAACGTTTCCGGCAGCTATCAGCAGGTCGTGCCTCGATACGTTTCCGTGGAGGAGGACGGCACAGAGCACGAATTCCTTGCGGAGAAGCTGGGCAAAACAGAGGCCATGAACATGACCTTCCTTAAGGGGTATCAATGGCCCTTTGACGAGGCCAAGATACAAGGCTCCTCCCGGGTGGACATGCTGGTGAAGCAGGAAAACGATCTGGGCAGAAAGGTTTTCTTGGACTTCCGCCGCAATCCTTCCGGCTACAATCTGGCATCCGTCAGTGAGGAAGCAAGGAACTATCTGATTCACTGCGGCGCTGACCGGCCTACCCCCATTGAGCGTCTGCGAGCCATGAATGAACCGGCGATCCAGCTGTATTGGGAGCACGGCATTGACTTGACAAAAGACATGCTGGAGGTGCAGGTGTGTGCCCAGCACCACAACGGCGGCATTGCCGTGAATGACACCTGGCAAACCTGCGTGCCGGGGCTGTACGTCTGCGGCGAAGCGGCAGGAACCTTCGGCGCCTATCGCCCCGGGGGCACAGCACTGAACAGCACTCAAGTAGGCTCCATGCGGGCGGCACGGCATATTGCACGGCACAGCCGGAGAAAAATTCCGGAAGGGGAATTAGCAGTCACACTGCCCACGACCCCCAAGGGGCAGCCGGCGGCCATGATGACGACCCTTCAGCAGGCCATGACCCGGGATGGGGCGTTCCTGCGGAATGAGCAGGGGATCAGGGCATTGATGACCCAAATCGCTACCCTGGAAGCAGCGCAGGAAACGGTATCGCCTGCAGATCCGCTGGCGGTGCAGCGCCTTCGCCTGGCGGATATGATGGTGACCCAAAAACAAGTGCTGAGCGCCATGCTTTATGACTTGACCCACAAGGATAAAGGGGTTATGATGACACGGGACGGCCACAGCTACAGGCGTGCATCCCGCCCCATTCCGGAAAGAGATCAGTGGTTTGAACGGGTTTGGCGGGCGTACCGTGAACAGGAGGGACAGCCATGATGAACAAGGCGAAGGCATTGGTGATGCAGGGAGACATCGATACCTTGCGGGCGATGTTTAACCGGGGCGACCTTTTTCCCCTGACGAAGGCAGAAAAGGTAGAACTGATGCATACGGCTGTGGACAAAAAGGACGTATCCACATTGAAGCTGCTGTGCAGCCGCTGCCATGGCACGGTCATCGACACCGATGAAACAGGCCGGGATTTGCTCCACTTTGCCTGTGAAACCGGCAACCGGGACATGACCCAGTATGTTGTCGAGGTGCTGGGGCTGGATCCTCTCCGGGGGGACAGCTGCGGTGTTACCCCCTATGATCTGGCGGCGCAGGCGCAGGATCAGGGAGCCTATGCGTACCTGAAGGAACAGGTAGGCTTTGATATCAAAGACGGCTACCGCAACCCTGTGGCAAGGGGCTTTCATCCCGACCCTTCCGTGCTGCGGATGGGGGAGGATTACTATATGGTGAACTCCTCCTTTGCTTATTTTCCCGGGCTGCCCATCAGTCACTCTCGGGATCTGGTGCATTGGCAGGTTGTGAGCCACGCCGTGAACGATCTGGAAGCCTATGGCTTGCTGGAGGTGCCGGGGGGCATGGGCTATTGGGCGCCTGATATTTCCTTCTTCAAGGGACGCTTCTGGGTAACGGCCACATTGCGCAGACCCACAGAGCCCTTCCGCCTGCAAATGATCACCAGTGCGGAAAAGCTGGAAGGTCCGTGGAGCACGCCCAAATTCCTGCCCATTGACGGCATTGATCCTTCCCTGTTTACCGATGTGGACGGCAGAAGATACATGCTGACCAACCCCGGCGTTACCATGGTGGAAATCAGCGATGAAGGGGATATGCTGGGCACGCCGGAGATGATCTATGCCGGGGCAGCACGCATTACCACCGAGGGACCCCATATGCTGTACAAGGATGGCTGGTACTATCTCTTCATGGCAGAGGGCGGAACGGGCTACGGCCACATGGAAACAGTGGCTCGCTCCCGTCACCTGAAAGGTCCCTTTACCCCATGCCCCTTTAACCCCATTCTGGGTAAGCGGCAGGAGCATCCCTACATTCAGCGCAGCGGCCATGGAAAGCCCCTCCAATTGGCGGACGGCCGGTGGGCCATGCTCTACCTTTGCGGTCGGCAGGAGGAAGGCCTGACCATGATGGGGCGGGAAACGGCCCTTGATCCCATGACATGGACAGCGGATGGGTGGCCCATGGTGAATAACCTGAAGGGACCCAGCTGCCTGCAAAAGCCTGTCCTGCCCATGAAAAAAGCAGCAGAAGAGAAGATTGACTGGGTGAGCCCTCGGGAGAATCCACCCACCTTCGCCAGCTGGACAGGGGAGAATGTTACCATCACGGCAGGCAAGGGTCTTGGGGAGTACCACGAAGTGCACCATATTGCCCGCAGGCAGGAAGAACGCTGCTTTGAGCAGACAGCGGAAGTGGATGCGGCGAATTTGGCAGGCAAGGCAGGACTTACTGGCTACTATGACGAAAACAGCTGGTACCTGTTGGCGCTGGTGCATGAAGGAGACGTTTTCCACCTGGAGGTTACGCAGCGCAGCGGACTGGAGGAGGAGCTGGTTGCCACCCTGCCCTGGAACACCGGCAAGGCGCAGCTCCGGGTGCAGGCGGCAGGCATGCGCCGTACCTTGCAGGTCAAGGAGCAAGATCGGTGGCGTACCTTGGCAGAGCTGATTACCCCTTACCTGACTGATGAAGGATTGAAAATGGGGAAACGGTTCACTGGTGCTGCACTGGGCATGGTTGCCATCGGCAGCGGCGTGGCAGTGTTCCGCAACAGAAGGGAACGCATGTGGGAGGCGGAAGCAAAATGACAGCGCGTCCGAAAGTGCTGCTGGTAGCCGTAGGCGGCTATGGCCGGGTCTACTTGGACTACCTGACGGAGCAGGATGCAGGAGCAGATGTGGTCGGCATTTGCGACGTGATGCCGGACATTCGGGAGAAAATGCCGGTCATTCAGGAACGCCACATTCCGGTGTATCCGTCTCTGGAAGCATTCTATCAGGAGCATGAGGCAGATCTGGCAGTGATTGCGTCCCCTATGCATTTTCACACGGAAATGACGCTGACCTGCCTGAGCCACGGCACCCATGTGCTGTGTGAAAAGCCTCTGTGCCTGACCCTGACAGAAGCGGAGCAAATGCAGCAGACGGCAGAAAAAGCAGGGAAGTTCCTGGCAGTAGGATATCAGCTGGACTATCAGCGGGATGTGCTGGCGCTCAAGCAGGATATTATCAGCGGCCGCTATGGCACCCCCCTTCGGGCACAGGCAGTGCATGGCTTCCGCCGGGGCGAAAAGTACTATGCCAGAAACAACTGGGCAGGACACAAAACCGTCCATGGGCGGGAAGTGCTGGACAGCCCCTTCAACAATGCTTCCGCCCACCATTTTCAGCTGCTGACCTTCCTGATGGGCAAGGAAATGACCGCTGCCTGTGACGTGGTTGACCTGAAGGCGGAGCTTTACCGTGCCAACCCGCAGGTGGAAAACTTTGATACCGCCGCTCTGCGGTTCGGCATGGAAAACGGTACGGAAATTCTGTACTTTACCACCCATGCTCTGCCGTCGCCGGAATTTGGCCCCTATGGGGAGATAGAATTTACCGGAGGCAAGGTCACCTACGGGTATCAGGGCAAGGGCTTCCGGGGAGAACTATCCGACGGTACAGTCATTGATTACAGCCAGGTGAACCCGGGCGATCCTATGCAAAAACTGCTGGATGCGCTGGATTGCGTCCGAAATGGCGGCACGCCGGTGTGCGGCGTAGGGGCGGAACGTCCCCACATTCATGCAGTGCGCCTGGCGGCGGAAAAGCCGATTCGCAACATCGCCCCGGAGAAGATCACGCTGGACAGGCAGGGGGACGACACCTTCCGCTATATTGACCACATTGAAGACATCTTCATGCAGTGCGCAAAGGCATGGAAACTCCCTGGGGAGCTGGGCATTCAACTTGGGTAACTTGGCAGCGGGCAAAAGGTTCCCTGCCTGTTGGAGGATAAGGAAATGAAGGATACGCTGGGCGTTGGCGTTATTGGCTGCGGAGCCATTTCCGCAAATCATTTCAAAGCATTGAAGCAGCTGGATGGGGCGAAGCTGGTCGCTGTGTGCGACTGCGACCCCGCTCATCTTGCCAAGGCTATGGAGGAGCAGCAGGTAAAGGGTTATGCAGCTTATCATGACCTGCTGGCTGACCCGGAGGTGGATGTGGTGCACGTCTGCACCCCCCATTATCTCCATCATCAAATGACGGTGGATGCCCTGAAAGCCGGCAAGCATGTGCTGAGCGAGAAGCCCATGGCCATCCATCTGTCTGATGCGGAAGATATGGCAAGAACTGCCAGGGAAACGAGACGGCAGCTGGGCATTTGCTTCCAGAACCGGTACAATGGGGCAACCCTGCGCATTCGCTCCCTGCTGGACAGCGGCGAGGCTGGGAAGGTACTGGGCGGACACGGCACCGTGATTTGGGATCGGGGAGAGGCCTACTATGCCTCCGGCGCATGGCGAGGCAAGTGGGCAACGGAAGGCGGCGGCGTGCTGATCAATCAGGCCATCCATACATTGGATCTGCTGCGGGATTTCACTGGGGATCCGGTGGTGGATGTGAAATGCTCCATGTCCGCCAAGCGGCTGGAGGATACCATTGAAGTGGAAGATACCTGCGACCTGCTGATGACCACCTCCGGTGGCGCACGGCTGCTCTTTTATGCCAGCAACGGCAGTGTAGGCAATACTTCCGTGCAGGTGTACCTGAAATGCGAAAAGGCCACCATCCACATGGTTGGCAGCCGGGTCACGGTATGCTGGAATGATGGCCGGGTAGAAAGTGAAGATTATGCTTCCGGCAGGCAGTGGGGGAAGGATTACTGGGGGGACGGTCACGCCCACCTGATTGCGGATTTCTACCGCTGCCTGAAGGAAAACAAGCCCTTCCCCATTGACGGGGACGAGGCGCTGAAGACCACACGCATTGTGGAGGCAGCCTACACTGCCGCCCATGCGGGCAATCGTGGCCGCTGCGAATAAAATGCGCTCCCCTGCAGGGTTTCGTGATCCGTGCAGGGGAGCTTTTTGCAGCATTATCGGTTGTCATAATCATCCAGGAAGCAGTGGGTTTGATTGCCCTGCTTGTAGGAGATCACCGTGTCCAGATTAACGTTTTCCATGCTGCGGAAAATGTTGGCCTCCACGGTGGGATTCACTTTTTTCAGCTGGGCAATCAGCTGCTTGATTTCCATTCGCTTGGAAACTGTGCGGCCATTGGGGTCGCAGGTGGTGCAGGTGTCCGTGAAGTGGCAGGCGCATTGAATAAAGTGCAGGTCATTAGCGTCCCGCCAGGTTTTGATGTCGTTCTCCCGGATGAAGTACATGGGACGAATCAGCTCCATCCCCGGGAAATTGGTGCTGTGGAGCTTGGGCATCATGGTCTGCACCTGTGCGCCGTAAAGCATGCCCATCAGGATGGTCTCGATCACATCGTCATAGTGATGGCCAAGGGCAATCTTGTTGCAGCCCAGCTCCTTGGCCTTGCTGTACAGGTGCCCCCGGCGCATCCGGGCACACAGGTAGCAGGGATTCTTTTCTTCCTTGTACACAATATCGAAAATGTCGGTTTCAAAGATGGTGACAGGGATTCCAAGAATTTTGGCGTTGTGCTCAATGACCTGACGATTGGCGGCGTTGTAGCCGGGATCCATTACCAGAAAAACCAGCTCAAAGGGAAACTTACGATGACGCTGCAATTCCTGAAACAGCTTGGCCATCAGCATGGAATCCTTGCCGCCGGAAATGCACACGGCAATGCGATCCCCTTCCTGCACCAGGTCATAGGTGCGGATGGCTTTGGCAAACTTGGAAAACAGCCGCTTGTGGTAGGTGGTGCGAAGGCCGACCTCAATCCGCCGGCACTTGTCGGTTTCCTGCTCCTGCTGAATCTTACGCATCAGCCAGCCCAGGTAGCCATCCTGCAGGCTGTAGGCGGACAGATGCTTTTCCCGGAGGGCTTCTGCGACAGGAATGCTGTTGGTTCCCCGGTGGCAGTAGATTACGATGGTTTTGTCCTGGGGCAAGACTTCCGGGTGCGCCTCCAGCGCTTCCACGGCATACACCCTGGCACCGGGGATGATGCCGTAGGATACATCCTCGGCACTGCGTATATCAACGAGCAGCGTGGTATCAGGGTTCAGCGCCTCAAAGGCTTCCTGTGTCAGTTCAACATGATCCATCATACACCCTGCTCCTTTGGCAATTTGATTGGCAGCCTTTCCATTATAGCGAAGATGAACCTTCTGCGCAAGTGCGGCGAAAGGGCAAAACATCCACCGCCGTTTCCTTCCATGACCGGCAAAGAACTTGCCAAACAGAGGGAAACTTATTATAATAAAAACAGATCCTGTCGTTCCAATGAAGAAACCGAAGGAGGATGCAATATGGATGTCCAGCAGGCCTATGAGCAATGGTTGAAGGATTTTTCCGCCGATGCGGATACGGTAGCAGATCTTCAGTCAATCGCCAACGATCCCAAGGAGATTGAGGATCGGTTTTATACGGAGCTTTCCTTTGGTACAGCAGGCATGCGTGGCGTGCTGGGTGCCGGCACCAACCGCATGAACCGCTACAATGTGCGCCGTGCCACCAAGGGCTTGGCTCAGTACCTGATGCAGAACCCGGAAGAAGCAAAGCGTGGCGTAGCCATTGCTTATGACAGCCGCCGCTGCTCTGCAGAGTTTGCCAAGGATACAGCGCTGGTGCTGTGCCAGGAGGGGGTGCCGGCTTACCTGTTCGATGCCCTGCGGCCGGTGCCGATCCTTTCCTATGCCGTCCGTCACCTGCATGCCATTGCAGGCGTGGTGATTACCGCCAGCCATAATCCCCCCCAGTATAACGGCTACAAGGTGTACGGCGAGGACGGCGCTCAGGTGGGTCCTGAAGCGGCGGAAGGCGTGACCGGCTTTATTCGGGCACTGGATTACAAGGACTGCACCCTGATGGATGAGGAAGAAGCCAAGGCCAAGGGACTGCTGCACATCATCGGCAACAAGGAAGTGGACGATGATTACATCGCTCAGGTGAAAACCCTGTGCATCCAGCCGGAAATGCTTGCCAGGGAAGGAGCTTCCCTGTCCATTGTCTACACGCCCCTGCATGGCAGCGGCAATGTGCCTGTCCGCCGCATCCTGAAGGAGATCGGCATTACCAACGTGGCTGTGGTAAAGGAACAGGAAATGCCGGATCCCAACTTCTCCACCATCAAGGTGCCAAATCCTGAGGATTCCGGTGCCTATACCCTTGCCTTCAAGCTGGCGGATCAGGTGGGCGCCAGTGTGATTTTCGCCACGGATCCGGACTGCGACCGTTTGGGCGTGGCAGTTCGGGATAATGAGGGTGTGTTCCACCTGCTGACGGGCAACCAGATCGGCTGCGTGCTGCTGCACTACATCCTTTCCACCAAGGCCAAGCAGGGAACGCTGCCCAAAAACGGTGCAGCGGTGAAATCCATTGTGTCCACCTGCCTGGCCAACAGAATCTGCGAAAAGTACGGAGTGGCCATGTTTGAAACCCTGACGGGCTTCAAGTTCATTGGCGAAAAGATTCAGCAGTTCCAGGACACGGGCAGTCATACCTTCCTCTTCGGCTTTGAGGAAAGCTACGGCTTCCTGTCCTCCACCTTCGTGCGGGATAAGGACGGCGTGAACGCATCTCTGCTGATTGCCGAGGTGGCAGCGGCCTGCAAGGCGGAAGGCATCACCCTGTATGACCGCCTGCAGCAGATTTATGCTGAGTTCGGCTACTATGTTGAAAAGGTTGTCAGCAAGACCCTGCCCGGTAAGGACGGCCTGACGCTGATGAAGAAGATCATGTGCGACCTTCGTGCCAACCCGCCTAAGGAGCTGGCAGGGAAGCAGGTGCTTGCCGTACGGGATTACCTGACTGGTGTGCGCACTTGCGATGGCAAGGAGGAGCCGACAGGGCTGCCTTCTTCCAACGTGCTGTACTATGAGCTGGAAGGCGGCAACTGGGTATGCGTCCGTCCCAGCGGCACAGAGCCGAAGATCAAGCTGTATGTCAACAGCAATGCTGGGGATAAGGCAGCAGCGGAAGCACTGAACGAACTGCTCCGTGAAGCCAGCGAAAAGCTGCTGGAAGCTTAATTGGTGTTCATCTCCGGGCATGGCTGACCGGTCATGCCCGGCATCTTTTTGTATCATGCCGGGAGGATGAAGGAATCCATGCGAAAGCTGATTTGCCTGATGCTGACCCTTGTAACCCTGTGCACCGTCTTTGGCGGCGCATATGCCGAAAGTATGGATCAGCAGTCGCTGATGTTGGAAAAAGTGGAGGAAAGCCTTGCATCCCTTCAAACGGAAGCCACGGGATGGGCAGCCTCCATCCTGTCCCAGGCGGTGATTGCTGGGATTACAGTCTCGGAGGATGGACAGTCCGCCACGGCGACGGTGACCGTGCCCACCCTGCTGGCTGGAGTGGATAACAAAACCGAAGCAGCAGACGCATCAGCCTACCTGCTGCAGGCTGTATCCAACACGGCAACGGCAGACTATCGGTTAACGGCCAGCATCAAGGAAAATGCGGAAGGCACGGTGGTTTTCAAGTGGTCCGGCAGTGAAAGCCCCAACAAGCTGCTGTCCGGGGTGAAGAAGCGGGCATCAGCGGCAAAGAGCAGCTATCAAATCAAGGGTATCCGCACCGCCCTGGCAGAAGTGCTTCTGCCCAAGGCGGCAGAGATGCCCAAGAAAAAGCCGGAAACCGTCCCTGCACTGACTGCCCTGACGGACTACGGCACAGCAGTGGCAGACAAGCTGCAGGTATCTGCCGACAGCAGCGCACGCCGCCTTGCCCCCTTGCTGATGCTGATGAAAATCACCAAGGCGGAAGCAGAGGATGAAGCCATTCAGCTGAACCTGACCATGACGGTGGGTAACTGGCAGGCCATGCTGTCCGATGCGGAGGAAACTGCGAAAACCAACATGCAAAGCATGCTGGGGGTGCCGGAGTTCAGCCGGGATGATGTGGATCGGGTGCTTTGCGAAGCCCTGGCAGAGACCTTCCTCCCCTATGCGTACGACAGTAAAAAGCCCACCACCATGCACATGACCGTTGACCTTGCAGCAGTGGCACAGGACGGCGTGACGGCGGCGGATGGCTTGATGGATTTCTTCGGCGAGTACATGACCGCCGTGGATGCAACGGTGGACAGCCTGATGACCTATGCAGCAACCCTGCCTTACTATCCTGAAATCGATCTGATTGATACGGGCATCCTCACCGGTGCATCCGATGCAGAAGGAAGCCGGGTCATTTTCGATACCAAGGGCAGCGACAACCATGCTTATGTGCTGGTGGAGCGGAACGGGGAGCAGGTGCTGTCCGGGTTCATTCATCAGGGCGTGCGGCTGCAGGTGACCTTGCAGCCCGGCAGCTATCGAGTCTATTTCACCACCGGCAGCGATTGGTACGGAGAAAGGTATTTCTTCGGCAAGGATGCACTCTGCGGCTACTTTGACCTGACCGTGGGCACCGAGGACAACACCCGCATTCACTTGACAAACAGCGACGACGGCACACTGCCGATCACCAGCATTACATGGGATCAGCTTCGCAGTGAGGCCGGCGTGTGGTAAAGCGCAGAAAGGAAGATGTTGATGGATAAGCAAACCTATCTCCTTGAACAACTGAAGACCCTGACCAACATTCCCAGCCCTACGGGCATGACCCGGGAAGCTACGGATTATCTGCTGGCGGAGCTGACCCGCCTGGGATTTGCCCCTGAGCGTACCCCCAAGGGCACAGTGATCTGCCCCATTGGCGGCAGCGGCCATCCGCTGGCCATTTCTGCCCATGTGGATACCCTGGGCGCCATGGTGCGTGCCATCAAGCCCAACGGATGCCTGCGGTATACCCAGCTGGGCGGCTATAATGACAACGCCATTGAGAATGAAAACGTGATTATCCATACCCGCAGCGGCAAGCGGTACAGTGCTACGGTCCAGTCCACCCATGCCAGCCGTCACGTATGGGGCAATCAGACTGCCACGCCGAGGAATGACGAATCCATGGAAGTGGTGGTGGATGAAGAAACCTGGTCCAAGGAAGCCACGGAGGCACTGGGCATTCGCCCCGGTGACTTCATCTCCTTCGATCCCCGTACGGTGATCACGGAAAGCGGATTTGTCAAGAGCCGTCACTTGGATGACAAGGCCTCCAGTGCTGTGCTGCTGACCTTGGCACGGGAAGTGGCGGAAGGCCGGGTAACCCTTGGCCGGAAGGTGACGCTGATCTTCACCGTGTACGAAGAAGTAGGTCATGGCGCATCCCCTGTGTATAAGATGGACATTGAGGATCTGCTGGCTGTGGACATGGGCTGTGTGGGGGATGACCTGGGCTGCCATGAAACTCAGGTGTCCATCTGCGCCAAGGATAGCGCAGGCCCTTACGATTATGATTTCACCACTGAGCTGGTGGAGCGTGCCCAGCGGCTGAAGCTGGACTACGTGGTGGATATTTACCCCGGCTATTCTTCGGATACTGCCACGGCTCTGAAGGCTGGTCTGGATGCCCGTTATGCCCTGTGCGGACAGGGCGTGTACGCTTCCCACGGCTACGAACGCACCCACATTCGGGGCATGATGAATACCCTGGCTCTGGTCACAGACGTGGCAGAGCATGTGAAGTGAGGCACGGAAGGGTGGACCTAACAGAAGGAGCTGTCTCAAATGATTTTCAAAATCATACGAGGCAGCTCCTTTTGAGTTGAGAATAGGATCATACCCTTATAATATGCCAAAGCCCGACTCTCTGCAAGAGCCGGGCTTTGTATTTGGAGGGGCTGCCTTTTGTGAAGCAGCCCTTTTGTATGGTAGGGATTATTCTTCATCGTCCGTCAATTCGGGAAAGACGGGCTTGCCGCAGGCGGGGCAGCGATAGTCTTCGTCAAAGTCCACATCGGAGGCCTTGAACTCCAGCTCGTGCTGGCAATGGGGGCAGGCGTAGGAAATCACTTCGTCGTCGTCCTCATCATCCTCGTCCTCGTCGTCATCGTCATGGTGATGGTGGTGGCAGCCGCAGCCGCACTCGTCATCATCTTCCGCATCGGCGAAGTCGTAGCCATCGTCGTCGTCATCGTCATCATCGTCATAGTAGTCGTCATCGTCGTCGAAAAGGTCTTCTTCCAGTTCGGCCAGGTCGTCGTCGATGCTTTCCACATAGTCGTTCAGCTCATTGTGAGCCTCGGTCAGCTGGGAAAGATCATCAGCGGTTTCTGCCAACACGTCCAGAATTTCCAGAATCATCCGGTTGGCATCCTTGTCGGCGTTGAGCTTCAGCCCCTCGGCAAGTCCCTTCAGATAGCTGACACGGTCCGTAAGCTTACTCATAACACATTGCCTCCTTTTGTTCACGCAGGGCTGCGTGACAAGTACAAAAATGGATGGGGAAAGAAAAACTGCCCGGGGACAACCCACGGGCAGAAGGACTCAGAATCAGGCGCGCTCCATGTACTCGCCGGTGCGGGTATCCACACGGATCATGTCGCCGGTGTTGACAAACAGGGGCACCTGCAGGCTGTAGCCAGTCTCCAGGGTTGCAGGCTTGTAGGTATTGGAAGCGGTGTCGCCCTTGAAGCCGGGCTCGGTGTCGGTTACTTCCAGGGTAACGAAGTTGGGGGCTTCCACGGAGAAGGCGCTGCCCTTGAAGAAGCGCACGGTCACATTGGTGCCTTCCTTCACGAAAGCGATAGCGTCTTCCACCTGCTCGTGGTTCAGGGGCAGCTGCTCATAGGTCTCATTGTCCATGAAGTAGTACAGGTCGCCGTCGTTGTACACGTACTGCATTTCCTTGGTCTCGATGATGGCCTTGGGCATCTTGTCGGTGGGGTTGAAGGAGCGCTCAACCACGGCGCCGGTCATCACGTTCTTGATCTTGGTGCGCACAAAGGCTGCGCCCTTGCCGGGCTTCACGTGCTGGAAGTCCACGATGGTCCATACGCCGCCGTCCCATTCAACGGTAATACCCTTTTTGAAATCGCCTGCTGTAATCATGATCCATTCCTCCGTCTATGTTCTTATTGATTTAGATGATTGCTTGCGTGGGTTACAGCACAATCAGCTGCTTGGGTGCCGTGGTCAGCGCTTCGTGACCGTTTTCCGTCACCAGCACCGTATTCTCAATGCGCACGCCGCCCAAACCGGGAACGTACACACCGGGCTCCACCGTAATCACAATACCGGGCACAAGGGTATCGTGGCAGGAGGGGCTGAAGCGGGGATTTTCATGGATGTCAATGCCCACTGCATGCCCCAGTCCGTGACCGAACCGGCCTGCATAGCCCTGGGCATCAATGTAATCCCGTGCCATCTTGTCGATATCGAAGCAGTTCTTGCCGGGAGCCACAGCGTCCTCGCAAATGGTCTGCGCATGGAGCACCGTGTCGTAAATGCGGCGCATTTCGGCAGAAGGCTCGCCCAGCGCCACCGTGCGGGTCATATCGGAGCAGTAGCCGCCTACCTTGCAGCCAAAGTCCATGGTGATCATTTCGCCCTTGACCAGCTTCTTCTCCGTGGGCACGGCGTGGCACAGGCTGCCGTTGACACCTGAGGCGATGATGGTGTCAAAGGAATTGCCCTGAGCACCCAGCTTCAGCTGGATGAAGTCCAGCTCAATGCGGAGCTCTTTCTCGGTCATGCCTTCGTGAATCTTGCCCAGCACTTCGTCAAAAGCCTTGCTGGTAATGGCGCAGGCACTGCGGATGGCAGCAACCTCGGCCTCGGTCTTCACCTGCCGGAGCACTTCCGGTGCGCAGCTCAGGGGCATGTACTGCATTTCCCCTACAGCCTTGCGGAGACCTTCGAAGTCCTTCACCGTCAGGTAATCGTCCTCATAGCGGAGGGTGGTAATGCCGTCCTCCTTGCACAGCTTGGCAAGCCATGCACTGTGGGAGCAATCCTTGTCGGTCATGACCACCTTGAATGCAGGAGCCTGACGCTCGGCCTGCTCGGTGTAGCGGAAGTCGGTAACAATCACCCGCTGCTTGCAGGAGATGTACACCACGCCTTCACCGGTGTAGCCTTCGGTGAGATAAAACATATTGGACGGATTGTGCACGGCAACAGCATCAGCCGCACCCAGTCCGAGGTGTTGGATCAGCTTTTCGGAAGCTGTCATGACATTTCACTTGCCTTTCCGTAGATCTTTCTGCCTGCGGGCAGGCAAAAAAGTCCGCAAACCATTGTATCATAAAACATTCTCCTTGAAAAGGTTTTTTTTCAAAGAGATGCAATCCTTCCGAACGGAGTTCCGAACGGCGCACCCCAAAGGCGTGTGCATCCGCCTGAATGTTCAGGCAAGCGGCAGTTCCGTCACAATCCTTGTGCCCTCCTCGCTGCTTTCCGCCACCTGAATGCTGCCGCCGTGGAGCTTGACAATTTCCCATGCCAGGGACAGTCCCAGCCCGGCTCCTCCGCAGCTGCGGCTCCGGGATTGATCCACCCGGAAGAAGGGCTGGAAAATGCTTTGGTGATACTGCGCCGGAATGCCCATGCCCGTATCCTCCACGGCAACCAGCAATTTGTCCTCTTCCTGCCGGGCAGTGATGCGGACGCTGCCCCCGGAACGGTTGTACTTGACGGCGTTTTCCGTCAGGTTGTACAGCAGACGGTAGATCAGCATGTCGCTGCCCACAAGGGTGCCGTCTCCTTCGTGGCACAGGGTGATGTGCTGCTTCTCTGCCAGAGGCACCAGATCATCGCAGATTTCTTCCATCATGGGTTCCAGCTGGATTTGATCCTTTCTGGGCAGGGATTGGAGGTTGCTCATTTCCAGCAGGGTTTTGGTCATTTGGGTCAGTCGCTCCATCTGCTCTTTCAGGGAGGACAGAAAGGTGGCTGTTTCCGGCATCATTTGGGGATGCTCGGCAGAGAAAAGCTCCAGCTTGGCCTGCATCAGCGCCAAAGGTGTGCGCAGCTCGTGGGCAGCATTGCCGGTAAACTGCTTCTGGGCGGCAAAGGCACTGTTCAGCCGCTCCAGCATTTCATTAAAGGAATGGCTCAGCTGACGAAACTCCGGCAGGGTGTCCTCATTGATGCGCATGTCTGCCAGGTTGTTCATCTGCACCTTTTCCACCTGAGTAGCAAAGGTGCGAAGGGGCTTCAAAGCCTGACCACTGACAAAGTAAGCCATTACGCCGCTGAGCAGGGTGACCGCCGCCGTAATGTACCAGTTGGTGGCACGGAAGCCTTCCTTGGCATCCAGAATCACAATGGTAAGCTCTTCGTGGATGCCGGGATCCGGGTCAAAGGCAACGGTGCCATCGGCTGTGTAGTCCTGCATGGAGGTGCCGATGGCATCCATGTAATGGTTGCCGGAGAAGCACATGAGCAGCATCATGGCAATGCAGGTAACGCCAATGAGCAGGGCAGTCAGCAGGGTAATGCGCCATTGCAGGGAAAGCCGCTTCACGGTGCTTCACCTCCCATCACATACCCTTCGCCAATGCGGTTGCGAATGGGATCATAATCCAGTGCGCCCCGCAGCTTTTTTCGCAGGGCGGAGATGTGCACCCGAATGGCATTGCTGAAATTGTCCGCCCCGCTGTCCCATACGTGCTCCATCAGCTCTTCCTGACTGACTGGCCGCCCCTGATGCAGCATCAGGTATTCCAGAATGCCGGTTTCCTTCCGGGTCAGGGGCAGCACCTGTCCGTGGACAGCCGCCGTTCTGCTCCGGGTGTCAAAGGCGATGTCACCGCAGTGGAGCACCGTTTCCTGCTGGGTAAACTGGCGCAGGGTCAGGCTGCGGATCCGTGCCTCCAGCTCCGCCAAGTGGAAGGGCTTGGCCAGATAATCATTAGCGCCTGCATCCAGCCCTTCCACCTTGTCCATCACTTCACTGCGGGCAGAAAGGATCAGCACCGGGGTTTCTCGGTCACTTTGCCGGAACAGCCGCAGCACCGTCATGCCGTCTCTGCCAGGCAGGTTCAAATCCAGCACCACCAGATCGTACCGCTCCACTTCCAGCATTTCCAATGCCTTGGTTCCGTCATAGCAGCAGTCCACACTGTAGGCCAGGCGGCGCAGGCTTTGGGCAATGGTCTGGCACAGTTCTTGTTCATCTTCAACAACCAAAAACCGCATGGGTCATTCTCCTTATTTCATCTTGCATTCCCTCTGGTTCTGTTCTATTATACCAGCAGGAGATAAGGTTTGTGTTAAGTTTCTTTTCTTAACAGGGACTTTACCTTCCTTGTGCTATGATGGCCTCAGGAAAACGGAAGGAGTGAGGTGCTTGAGCCACGGAAAGAAACGCTTTTTCCAGTGTCTGCTGCTGTCTGCCGGTGTTGTGATGATTTGTTATGGGGCATGGCGGGGTGAGGCTGACACGGTGCTGAGCAAGGCCATCAAGATATGTCTGGAGTGTGTGGGCATTGGGTAAGAAGTTTTCAGGCGTATCTCACTTTTTTGCCCGCTTCCGGGGATGGATGCAGGCGGCGGCCACCCTGCTGACCAACATTCATTTGCCCAACTTTTTCAAGGGCACCCTGTACCGTGGGGATGCAAAAACCGTCTGTGTCCCCGGGCTGAACTGCTACTCCTGCCCGGCGGCTACCGGCGCATGTCCCATCGGCTCCCTGCAGGCGGTGATCGGCTCTTCCAAGTTCAGCTTTTCCTATTATATTGTAGGCATTCTGATCTTGTTCGGCGTGCTGCTGGGGCGGTTCATCTGCGGGTTCCTGTGCCCCTTCGGCTGGTTTCAGGAGCTGCTGCATAAGATCCCCAGTAAGAAGCTTTCCACCAGGAAGCTGAAACCCTTGACCTACCTGAAGTACATCATCTTGCTGGTAATGGTCATTCTGCTGCCGGCACTGGCAGTGAATGACGTGGGCATGGGGGATCCCTTCTTCTGCAAGTACCTTTGTCCTCAGGGCGTGCTGGAAGGCGCCATTCCCCTGTCCATTGTGAATTCCGGCATACGGGAGGCTCTGGGGGATCTGTTCGCCTGGAAGTTCTTCGTGCTGACGGCAGTGGTCATTCTCAGCGTGCTGTTCTACCGGCCTTTCTGCAAGTGGCTTTGTCCCTTGGGCGCCATTTACGCCCTGATGAACAAAGTTTCCCTGTGCCAGATGAAGGTGGATAAGCACAAGTGCGTCTCCTGCGGGAAGTGCGCCAAAGCCTGCAAGATGGACGTGGACGTGACCAAAACCCCCAACCACACCGAGTGCATCCGATGCGGAATGTGTATCCGTGCCTGCCCAACCAATGCCGTGTGCTATCGCTACGGCTTTGGCACTGGTAAAGATAAGGCAGCGGCCTGTGAGCCGCAGAAAATCAATCAACCCAAAGAACAGGAGGAACAACCATGAAGAAATTTCTAATGACGGTGCTGACCCTTGTGCTGGTATGTAGCATGACCCTCACAGCCTGGGCAGAGACTGACGCCACCATGACGGCGGAAGAAGCTGCCGCCAAGTATCTGGAACTGAAGGATCAGGAAAACGCCATTCTTGCCGAGAATGCTGCCCTGTGGGAAAAGGTTTTCATGGCCATGGACAAGGATAAGGCCATGATCTCCGTTGCAACGGGGGAGAACTACGGCAAATTCCTGCTGGATACCATTGAGTCTGCCAAGGATCAGTTTACGGCGGAGGAGCTGACTCTGATCACCGGGGAAGCAGAAAAAATCAAGACCATTGAGGAAGACGTGGAAGCTCTGTTGGCCATGTATCCCAATGCCAAGCAGGATGCCATTGACGGCAACACCGGCACCATGAGCGTGCCTGCGGATGCAAGCATGGTAGTCTCCACGGACAGTGCCATGGAAGTGCCTGCCGATGCAGCAGGTGTGACCGTTACCATGGATGACAATGCGGTAAAGTTCCCTGCTTTTGAAGGCATGGATCTGGACGGCAATGCAGTGAACAGCAGCGAGCTCTTTGCGGCCAATGCGGTCACGGTGGTCAACTTCTGGTTCACCACTTGCAGCCCCTGCGTAGGCGAGCTGAGCGAGCTGGATGCCATGAACAAGGAACTGGCTGAAAAGGGCGGTGCCCTGATCGGCATCAACGCCTTCACCCTGGACGGAAATGCGGATGCCATTGCAGAAGCCAAGGCTGTGCTGGAAAAGAAGAACGCTACCTACCAGAACGTGTACTTCGCCGCCGACAGCGAAGCCGGTCAGTTCACCGAGAACATTTACGCTTACCCCACCACCTATGTGGTTGATCGGATGGGCAATATCGTCGGCGATCCCATTGTGGGCGCCATCACCGGTGAAAATCAGGCAAAGGCCCTGCAGGAGCTGATTGATCAGGCTCTTGCCGCCGATGTCGTCAAGTAAGACACTCTTCCACCTTTCTTCTGCCTCCCCCGAAGCTGACTGCCTTGGGGGAGGCTTTTTGTCTGCTTCCGCCTGCCACGATGGCGATGGGCAGTTCTTTCAATATTTTCTTGAAGGAACAGGGGTTTAATGGTATACTATACCTTGAGTTTCCATGCTATGGGCTCCCCGTTCCTGGCTTTGGCCTTGACCGGACAGATGATGATCCAATGATTAAGGAGATAAAATATGCTTGATTTTGTAAAGCGCCTGCTGGGAGGCGGGAAGGATGCGGAAATTAAAAAACTCCGCAAAACCGTGGAGGCTGTGGAAGCCCTGGAGGATGAATACCGGAAGCTGACGGATGAGCAGCTCCGGGCCAAGACGGATGAATTCCGTCAGCGGCTGCAAAACGGCGAAACGGAAGACGATATTCTGCCGGAAGCTTTCGCTACCATCCGTGAGGCAGACGACCGGGTGCTGGGCATGCGTCCTTACCATGTGCAGCTGCTGGGCGGCATTGTGCTGCATCAGGGACGTATTGCCGAGATGAAAACCGGTGAAGGCAAAACCCTGGTGGCTACCCTGCCTTCCTACCTGAATGCACTTAGCGGTAAGGGCGTTCACGTGGTAACGGTGAACGATTATCTGGCTCGCCGTGACAGTGAGTGGATGGGCAAGGTACACCGGTTCCTGGGTCTTAGCGTGGGCTTGATCGTTCACGATATGGACAGCGCTGCACGCCGTAAGGCCTATGCCTGCGACATTACCTACGGCACCAATAACGAGCTGGGCTTTGACTACCTGCGGGATAACATGGTCATCCGCAAGACGGAGCTGACCCAGCGCGGCCATCATTATGCCATTGTGGACGAAGTGGACTCCATCCTGATTGATGAAGCCCGTACCCCCTTGATCATTTCCGGTCAGGGAGAAAAGAGCACCGTCCTTTATGAAAAGGCGGACATGGTGGTGCGGAACCTGAAGCGGGATGAGCACTACACCGTGGACGAAAAGAAGAAGTCCGTTGCCCTGACGGATGAAGGCGCCCAGAAGGTGGAGCGTGCCTTCGAAATTGAAAATCTGAACGATGCCGAGAATGCCGAGCTGAACCACCACATCAACTGCGCCCTCCGTGCCAATGTGCTGATGAAGCGTGACGTGGATTACGTGGTGCAGAACGGTCAGGTGGTCATTGTGGATGAGTTCACTGGACGGTTGATGATTGGCCGCCGGTACTCCGAAGGCCTCCATCAGGCCATTGAAGCCAAGGAGCATGTGAAGGTGGAGCGGGAAAGTAAGACCCTGGCCACCATCACTTTCCAGAATTATTTCCGCATGTATGAAAAGCTGGCTGGTATGACCGGTACCGCCAAGACGGAAGAAACCGAGTTCCAGGGTATTTACAGCCTGGACGTGGTGGAGATTCCCACCAACAAGCCCAATATCCGCAAGGACTTGGACGACATGGTGTACAAGAACAAGGCAGCCAAGTTTAACGCCGTGCTTGCCGCCATTGAGGAGCATCACGCCAAGGGACAGCCTGTGCTGGTGGGCACCGTCACGGTGGAAACCAGTGAAATGCTGTCCACCCTTCTGCGCCGCAGAAACATTCCCCACGAAGTGCTGAATGCCAAGAACCATGCCAAGGAAGCTGAAATCGTGGCACAGGCTGGTCATTGGGGTGCTGTGACCATCGCCACCAATATGGCTGGCCGTGGTACGGATATTCTTCTGGGCGGCAATGCGGACTTCCTGGCACGCCGGGCCATGCGGCAGGAAGGCTTCGATGATGAAATGATCGAGAACGCCACCGGCCATAATGAGGAAGTGGCGGAAGAAGTACTGGCAGCCCGCAGCCGCTACAACGAGCTGTATGCCCAGTTCAAGAAGGAAACTGATGCGGAGCACGAGCGGGTGCTGCAAACCGGCGGTCTGCACATCATTGGCACAGAGCGGCATGAAAGCCGCCGGATCGACAATCAGCTCCGTGGCCGTGCCGCTCGTCAGGGCGACCCCGGCTCCACCCAGTTCTTCATCTCCCTGGAAGATGACCTGATGCGCCTGTTCGGTTCCGAGCGGATCGGCGCCATGGTGGAACGGCTGGGCCTCAAGGATGACGAGCCCCTGCAGGCAGGCATGCTGACCAAGCAGATCGAGGCTGCCCAGAAGCGGATTGAAGGCCGGAACTTTGACATTCGTAAGCACGTGCTGGAATATGACGATGTGATGAACCGCCAGCGTGAGGTGATCTATCGTCAGCGCCGTCAGGTACTGATGGGCGAAAACGTGCACGAAGCAGTTGCCCGCATGGCGGATAAGATCATCGACTTCGCCATGGATCGCTTCTGCGTTGACCCGGATGGGGCGGACTGGGATATGACTCAGCTGACCAACTATCTGGAAAACCTGTGCCTGCACCACGGCTGTGTGGAGAAGTGCAAGGCCATTGCAGATGAAAACGGCCGTGAAGCCTTCATCGAGGCATTGAAGCAGGATGCCCACGCCTTCTATGAAGAGCGGGAGAAGGAACTGACGGAAATCGGCGTGGATATGCGGGAATTCGAGCGCACCATGCTGCTGGTTTCCGTCGACCGCCGCTGGATGGATCATATTGACGCCATGGATCAGCTCCGTGACGGCATTGGCTACCGTGCCTACAGCGGCAAGAATCCTGTCACCGAGTACCAGATTGAGGCCGGTGCCATGTTTGCCGAACTGAATCACCTGATTCAGGAGGACACGGTGCGCCGCCTGTATCAGGCACGGATTCAGCGCCAGCCGGAGCGGGTGCAGCAGGTGAAGCCTGTGGAAGCCCGGGTAGGCGGCGATCAGCCTAAGCAGCCCCGGCGGGTCAAGGCTTCGGAAAAGGTTGGCCGGAACGATCCCTGCCCCTGCGGCAGCGGCAAAAAGTATAAGAACTGCTGCGGCAAGGATCAGGCGGAATAATCCCCCCACGGCACTACAAACACACCCCACGCTTTCAAAGAGAGGATACGCTGTACAATGCTGGAACTGGAACAATATGCCCGGGACGTGGAAAACGTCCGCAATCAAATTACCACCGCCGGTGAAGCCCTGCATGTGGATCACATCCGGGAGCAGATCGATGAGCTGACGGAGGAAATGAATCAGCCGGAATTCTGGAATGATGCTGATCATTCCGCCAAGGTGAACCAGAAGCTGGGCAAGCTGAAGGATCGGCTGGAGCACTACGAAAAGCTGCTTTCCACGGCAGATGACATTGAAGTGATGATTTCCCTGGCGGAGGAAGAAAACGACGATGCCATGGGCGAGGAAATCGGCATTGAGCTGACCAAGCTGAAGGAGCAGTCCGATGCCCTGGAGCTGGAAACCCTGATGCGGGGCAACTATGACGATTCCGATGCCATTCTGTCCCTCCATGCCGGTGCCGGCGGAACGGAAGCCCAGGACTGGACGCAGATGCTGTACCGCATGTACACCCGGTACTGCGAGCAGATGGGCTTCCAGGTGAAGCTGCTGGATCTGCTGGATGGGGACGAAGCCGGCATTAAGTCCGTGACCTTTGAGGTCAGCGGCGACCATGCTTATGGCTACCTCCGTGGTGAAAAGGGCGTGCACCGTCTGGTGCGCATCAGCCCCTTCGATGCCAATGCCCGCCGCCACACCTCCTTTGCTTCGCTGGACGTTGCCCCCATTCTGGATGACGATGATGGGGAAATCGAAATCAACATGAAGGATGTGCGGGTGGATACTTACCACTCCTCCGGCGCAGGCGGACAGAACGTGAACAAGACCAGTTCTGCCGTGCGTATGACCCACTTCCCCTCCGGCATTGTGGTCAGCTGCCAGACTGAGCGTGACCAGGTGCAGAACCGGGCAACCTGCTTGAAGATGTTGAAGGCCAAGCTGCTGGAAATCCGTGAACGGGAAAAGGAACAGCAAATGGCAGACATTAAGGGCGAAATGAAGAAGATCGAATGGGGCAGCCAGATCCGCTCCTATGTGTTCCAGCCCTATACCATGGTGAAGGATCACCGCACGGGCTATGAAGTGGGCAACATTGAGGACGTCATGGACGGCAATCTGGAAGGCTTCGTAACGGCCTACCTGAAAATGCAGTAAGTACCTGCCATGAAACGAGCCTGTATGTTCCTGACGGGACTCATGCTGGCACTGTCGCTGGCGGTGCTGACGCTGTCCGCACTCATCGGAGGCAGTGCTGCATCCCCTGCTGTAATGGTATCCATGCTGACAAGCCACACCTCCTATGCCCAAACCGGCCTGCCGGATGAGGAGTATGCAGGTATGGCCTCCATGATCGCCAGGTATCTGGCAGGGGGCAACACGGAGTTCCAGTACACCTTCACCAATGAGGAAGGCACGGAAGTCAACTGCTTCAACACCCGGGAACAGACCCACATGGCGGACTGCCTGCAGCTTTTTCACCTGTGCCGGGGCATCATGCTCCTGTCTGCTGCCGTCGCATGCGGGTGCATCCTTGCGCTTGTGATGGGGAAAAAATGGGGCAGGGGAACAGTCGGCTTCCTTACCGGAAACGGGCTGGTGCTGCTCCTGTGCCTGACCTTGGTGGTGTGGGGGCTGGCAGACTTTGAAGGCTTGTTTGTCCACTTCCATCAGACTTTTTTCAGCAATGACCTGTGGCTCCTCAATCCTCAAACGGATCTGCTGATTCGGCTCATGCCCACCCAATTTTTTGTGGACTGGGCAGCTGTGATTGCCGGGCTTTGGCTGGCAGCTTTAACGGTTGCTACGGTGGGGGCAGGCATTCTGTGCCATCGGCAGCACCGTCATTGATTTTTCCTGAATTCCCAATTAAAGAAGGTACCGCAATGGATTTTGAACAGGCCATGGCCGAAAAAGCAGCTGAGCTTTGCAAAAAGGATACGGTAAGGATCCTTTCCCTGGAAAGCTCCTGCGATGAAACGGCTGCGGCGATTATTGAAAATGGACGCAAGATTTGCGCCAATGTGATTTTCAGCCAGATTGATCTCCACGCCCTGTACGGGGGCGTGGTGCCTGAAATCGCCAGCCGTGCCCATGTGGAGGCTTGCGACCGGGTGATTGATCAGGCACTGGCAGAGGCAGGCATGACCTTTCAGGACATTGACGCCCTTGCCGTTACCTACGGGCCCGGGTTGGTGGGGGCACTGCTGACCGGCGTGAACTGCATGAAGGGGCTCAGCTATGCCCTGCAAAAGCCGCTGATTCCGGTGAATCACATTGAAGGCCACGTTTCTGCCAATTACCTGACCCATCCTGACCTGAAGCCCCCCTTCGTGTGCCTGGTGGTATCCGGGGGACACAGCCATCTGGTGCGGGTGGAGGATTACGGGGTTTATACCCTGCTGGGGCAAACCTTTGACGATGCGGCAGGGGAAGCCTTCGACAAGGCTGCCCGGGTGCTGGGGCTGCCCTATCCCGGAGGCCCCCGCATTGACGCACTGGCAGAGGAAGGGAATCCCCACGCTTTTCAGCTGCCCCATCCCCACACGGAGGGGCGGTATGATTACTCCTTTTCCGGGCTGAAGACCGCTTTCCTGAACCTTGCCCACAAGGCGGAGCAAAAGGGGGAGACCCTGAACAAAGCGGACATGGCGGCCACCTTCCGGTATGCGGTGGTGTCCAGCTTGGTGGACAAGGCCATCCTGGCTGCCAGGGAGACTCATGCCCCGGCACTGGCTATGGCGGGGGGCGTATCCGCCAACCGGCTGCTGCGGCGCATGATGCAGGAGGCCTGTGACAAAGCAGGGCTGCCCCTGTACATGCCCAAGCTGGGGCTGTGCACGGATAATGGCGCCATGATCGGTTCAGCGGCCTATTACCGGCTGCTGCGTGGGGAAATCGCTTCCCTGACCCTGAATGCCCAGCCTGCCCTGCGTCTGGTGTGACGAACTGCCATAAGGAGGGAATCTGCCCTTGCGAGAAAAACTGACAAGAGCCATGAAGTGCTTCCTTTATGGTGGCTATTCCCTGGATGTGTTCAAACTGTATGCAGACGAAGTGGTGGCCACCAACTGGCAGCTGCTGAAGGTGCTGTGCCGTATGATGGCAGGGCTGTGCGTCATTGCCATTATTCCGGTGCTGCTGATCGAAGACATTCGCACCCTGCTGCCGGAGGTAGTGGCGCTGATCGTCATCTGCCTGATTGCCTGGTTCGTGGGTCAGTGGCAGCACATCAAGGAAAAAAAGTGGCCCAACAACGGCGCTTATCTGATCGGCGTTTGCTTCAGCTTGGTGATTATCTACTTCAACTGCACCCGAAAGACCACCAACGCCACCGCCCTATTCTGCGGCATGCAGCTGCTGATGTGCGTGTATATCCTGGACTATCCCCTGCGGCTGACGCTGGTGAATGCCACCCTGTCCGCTTTCTACATCTTGAGCGTAGCCCTGTCCTCCATGCCGAGGAACGTGGCATCGGATACGCTGGCCATTGGCATCTTCTTTCTGGTGAATCAGGCGGTCATGCAGAACTTCACCCATGGCCGGATGAGCCAGATTATTGGCCGGGTGGAGCTGGTGAATCAGCGGGATACGGACGGCCTGACCCGGCTGAATACCCGATCCTGTGCAGAGCGGCGCATTACCGCCGCCCTGTATACCGGCAGCAAGGATGCAGCCATGATGCTCTTTGACCTGGATCACTTCAAGGAGCTGAACGACCAGCTGGGGCACCGGCTGGGGGATCAAGCCCTGCAGGAAGTGGCAAGGGACATACAGGGGCTGTTCCGCACCACGGACGTGCTGTGCCGCCTGGGGGGCGACGAGTTCCTGATTTTCGTTCCGGATATTCCGGATACTACCCTGCTGGAAAACCGTGCACAGCTTGTGGTGGAAACTGTCCGCCGGGTGATGACTGATGAAGCAGGCAAAGGTGTTGCCATTACGGCCAGCGTGGGCGTTGCCTATGCACAGGATACGGGCATGACCTTTGATAAAATGTACCGCCGGGCAGATCAGGCCATGTATCAGGCCAAGAGGGCAGGCGGGAACTGCTTCCACGTGTGGCAAAAGGGAGAGGAAAACTAAGATGAAGAAGAAGGATCTTTGGCAGGCTGTGAAGTTTACCCTGTTTTCTGCCTCTGCGGGGCTGATTCAGGTGCTCAGCTATACGCTGCTCCACGAGGTTTGCGGCTTGACGGATTACTGGTTGAGCTACGTCCCGTCTCTGGTGCTCAGCGTCCTGTGGAATTTTACCTTCAATCGGAAGTACACCTTCCGCTCCGATGCCAGCCTGCCCCGCTCCATGGCACTGGTGGCGCTGTACTATCTGGTGTTCACGCCCCTGTCCGCCTGGTGGGGCACGGCACTGGCCAATGCAGGCATGATTCACTGGTTGGTGGAAGCATTGAACATGCTGATCAACTTCGTGACAGAATATTTCTACCAGCGGTTGGTGGTCTACCGGGGCACCATTGACACCAACGAAGAAGCTGCCAGGCAGTCTGAAAAAGACTGAGGCACGGATACAGAAGAAATCGTCTCAGGTTAGAACCCTCAAGGAGGAAAGCAAACCATGCGCATTGATGGACGTACCCCTGATGAACCTCGTAAGGTCAAGATTGAAACCGACTTTGTACGCACCGCCGACGGCAGCTGCCTGATTGCTACCGGAAACACCCGGGTGATCTGCACCGCCTCGGTGGAGGATACGGTGCCTCCCTTCCTGAAGGGAAAGGGACAAGGCTGGGTCACGGCAGAATATGCCATGCTGCCCGCCTCTACCGGCGTGCGGAAGAAGCGTGACGGGGTGAAGAAGGACGGCCGGAGCGTGGAAATTCAGCGGCTCATTGGCCGTGCCCTGCGGCAGGCAGTGGATATGGAGCTGCTGGGTGAAAGAACCATCACCCTGGACTGCGATGTGCTGGAAGCCGACGGCGGCACCCGCACGGCCTCCATTACCGGTGCCATGGTGGCACTGACCTGCGCCGTGGATAAGCTGGTGGCGGAAGGCAAGCTGACCATGTCCCCCATTCGGCATCAGGTGGCTGCCATTTCCTGCGGTGTGGTGAATGACACGCCCTGCCTGGATCTGTGCTACGAAGAGGACAGCCATGCTCAGGTGGATATGAATCTGGTGATGAACGAACATGGAGAGTTCATTGAATTGCAGGGCACCGGGGAAGGCCGAGCCTTTACCCGGGAAGAGCTGAATACCCTGATGACCTACGGGGAAAAAGGCATCCGTGCCCTGATGAAGGCACAACGGCGTGCCCTGGGGGATCGGGTGCGGCACATTGACCCCAAGCCGCCTCTGGTGGTAGCCTCCGGCAACGAGCATAAGCTGAAGGAACTGCGGGACATTTTCAAGGATTACTATACCGTCATCAGCATGTACGCCGCCGGTTTCCACGGGGAAATTGAGGAAACTGGGGAAACCTTTGCGGAGAATGCCGTGATCAAGGCGGAAAAGGTTTGCGAAGCCACTGGCCTGCCTACCCTGGCAGACGACAGCGGCCTTGCGGTGGACGAGCTGGACGGGGAGCCCGGCGTGTACTCTGCCCGGTATGCAGGGGTGCACGGCGACGACAAGGCCAATAATGCCCTGCTGCTGCGGCGGATGAAGGGCAAATTCCCCCGGACGGCGGCTTTCCACTGTGCTCTGGCACTGAAAATTCCCGGCGAGGAGCCCAAAGTGGTGGAAGGAGTGTGCCCCGGTTTGCTGCTGGAAGAAGAGCGTGGGGAAGGGGGGTTCGGCTATGATCCCCTGTTCCTGTATGAGCCCCTGAACAAGACCTTCGCCGAACTGACGGAGGAAGAGAAGAACACCGTCAGCCACCGTGCCCGTGCCTGTGAAAAGATGCTGGAAGTCATGAAGGAGTCTGCCAAATGAAGCGGGCGGTGATCCTTTCCGATAGCCACGGGGATGAAACAGGACTTCGGTGGATGCTGGAGCAGCTATGGAAAACCACGGGGGCTGTGGATTATTACATCCATTTGGGGGATGGGGCAAGGGATTTTCAGCGGCTGGAAAACTTTCTGCTGATGCGGGATCCCAAGTGCATCCCTGTTGGGGTCAAGGGAAACTGCGACCTGGGCGTTGATGACGTGCCCATGCAGCGAATCCTTCGCCTGGGGGACGCTTACCTGCTGGCGTGCCACGGCCATCACTATGCAGTAAAGCAGACCTATGGAGTGCTGGCCCATCATGCCCGGGAGCTGGGGTGTCAGGTGGCATTGTTTGGTCACACCCATTGTCCCCTGTGCAAAACGGAGGATGGACTGCTGCTGCTGAATCCCGGCAGTGCGGCGGATGGCCGCCTGGCACTGCTGACCGTGGATGATGCAGGTCAATTGCAGGCGGAACTGCGGGAATTTTAGGGAGGTTCATGCACATGGAAGGTTTGGTTCGTGTCGGTGCTGCGGTGCCCCATCTTCACCTGGGCAATGTGCAGAAAAATGTGGAAGCCCATTTGACCATGATGAAGGAAGCTGCCCGGCAGCACGCATCCCTGGTGGTGTTTCCTGAATTGTCCCTGACAGGCTATACCTGCGGCGATCTGTTTTTTCAAAAAACACTGCTGGATGGTGTGATAAGCGGTATTCAGCGGCTGTGCAGAGAAATGCCGGAAGGTTTGACGGCGGTGGTCGGCGCACCTGTGGCAGGAAACGACGGACTGTATAACTGCGCCGTTGTCCTTCACCGGGATGATGCAGACGGCATTGTGACGGTGATCCCCAAGGAGTACCTGCCCAACAACGGCGAGTTTTACGAGAAGCGCTGGTTTTCCACCCTGCCGGAGAACAGCCCCCAGGAGACGGCTTCCGCCAATCCTCTGCTGGCGAAAATGCGCCCCCAGCCCCAGGTGATTCGCAGCCGGGACGGGGTGGCCTTTGGTGTGGAACTGTGCGAGGATCTTTGGTCCCCTCTGCCTCCCAGCACCCTGCTGGCCATGAATGGGGCGGAAATCATCGTGAACCTTTCCGCCTCCAATGAGCTGATTGGCAAGCGGGAATACAGGCAGGAGCTGGTTCGCCAGCAATCCGCCCGGGAGCTTTGCGGCTATGTATACGTTTCTGCCGGCAGCGGTGAATCCACCAGCGATTTGGTCTTTTCCGGCCACAGCATGATTGCCTCCTGCGGCACCATGCTGAAGGAGAATGAAGGCTATTTGGCAGATGATTATCTCCTGTATGCAGATATTGACGTGGAGCGGATTCGGGCAGATCGACTGCGGCAGTCCAGCTTCCGGGACGCTGCTGCCCGGTGGGGGCAAAAGGATGTAGCTGCATCCATTCCCTATGCAGGAAACCTGTACCTGTCTGATGATGTGCCGACCCTGATGCGGGTGGGCAAGCATCCCTTTATCCCTGCCGATAAGGCACAGCGGCAAATGCGCTGCGAGCAGATTTTCGCCATGCAGGCCACGGCACTGGCACGGCGGCTGGCCATTACCGGGGGCAAGGTGGTGGTGGGCATTTCCGGTGGCTTGGATTCCACCCTTGCCCTGCTGGCAGCCTGCAAAGCCATGGACATGATGGGCAAGTCCCGGGAAAATATCCTGGGCATTACCATGCCCTGCTTCGGTACCACGGACTGGACATATCAGTCTGCCTTGGAGCTGATGCGCACCCTGGGCGTCAGTCAGCGGGAAATTCCCATTCATGAGGCGGTGCGGCTGCACTTCCGTGACATCGGTCATGATGAAAGTGATCATTCCGTAACGTATGAGAATGCTCAGGCTCGTGAGCGCACCCAGATTCTGATGGATGTGGCCAATCAGTTTGGGGGCATTGTGCTGGGTACTGGGGATTTGTCGGAAATTGCTCTGGGCTGGTGCACCTACAATGCGGATCACATGAGCATGTACGGCGTGAACAGCGGCGTGCCCAAGACCCTTGTCCGCTGGGTGATTCAGGCGGCAGCAGACGGAGAGGACTTTGCGCCTGCCCGTCAGGTGTTGCTGCGGATTCTGGATACTCCCATCAGTCCGGAGCTTTTGCCCCCGGATGAAAAGGGGAATATTGCCCAGCAGACAGAGGATTTGGTGGGACCTTACGCCCTGCATGATTTCTTCCTGTACTATGCGGTTCGCTTTGGTTTCCGTCCTGAAAAGATTTATGCCATGTGCTGCACCGCCTTTGCGGAAGACTTCGATCGGGCGACCATTCTGAAGTGGCTGAAAAACTTCTACCGCCGCTTCTTTAACCAGCAATTTAAGCGTAACTGTATGCCCGATGGGGTGAAGATCGGTTCCATTGCCCTCAGCCCCCGTGGAGACTGGCGGATGCCTTCCGATGCAGAGGTCAAAGGGTGGATGGATGCCTGTGAAACCCTGAAGGCCTGATTGTTCCCTTGACCAACATTGCCCTGCTGTGCAGGGAGAAAGGAAGCTGTATGCAATACGAAACATCCATCCCTGTGGAAGAAGTAGCCCGCTGTCTGCTTTGTGAACCTGCCCGGTGCTCCGACGCTTGCCCCAAGGGGATTGATCCGGCTCGCCTGCTGCGCTCCCTTCGGTTTGAAAACCCTGTGGGAGCAGGCAAACGGCTGGGGGAGGACAATCCCTGCAAAGATTGCCCGGCACCCTGCGAAAAAGCCTGCGCCCACCTGAACAATCCCATTCAAATCCAGCGGGTGCTGACCCATTTGTATGAGGATCGGCAAAACTGGGAGGACATCCCTGCCACGCCGGTGGATTTAAGCTGCGATTTTCTGGGGGTGCATCTGGAGAATCCATTTCTGCTGTCCTCCTCCGTGGTGGCCAGCACCTATGAAAAGATTGCCCGTGCCTTTGATCGGGGCTGGGCAGGGGCTTGCTTCAAGACCATGTGCGACTTTATTCCACGGGAAGCGTCGCCCCGGTACTCCGCCCTGCCGGCAGAGCATGGCTTCTGCGGCTTTAAGAACATTGAGCAGCTTTCCTGCAATGGGCTGGAAGCGGATCTGGCCATTATCCGCCGGCTGAAAAAGGATTATCCCACCAAGGTGATCATTGCCTCCATCATGGGGCGGAATGATGAAGAATGGGAACGGCTGGCACGGCTGTCGCAGGAGGCAGGGGCGGACATCATTGAATGCAATTTCTCCTGCCCCAACATGGAGCAGCACGACCTAGGCGTGGACATCGGCCAAAGCCCGGAGGCGGTGGCTCGGTGCACGGAAGCGGCTCGCCGGGGCTGCACGGTGCCACTGCTGGCCAAGCTGACCCCCAATGTGGCGGACATGCGTCCCTTTGCCCGGGTGGCCATGGCGCACGGGGCGGACGGCATTGCCGCTATCAACACCGTGAAGAGCCTGATGGGTATGAATCTGGATACCTACACCACGGAACCCTCTGTTCGGGGACGTTCCGGGGTGGGCGGTTATTCGGGACGGGCTGTGAAGCCCATTGCCCTGCGCTTTATTTGGGAAATGGCGGCTGACCCGGAGATGAAACCCTTGCCCATCAGCGGCATGGGCGGCATTGATACCTGGCGGGATGCTGTGGAATTCCTGCTTCTGGGTGCCAACCATGTGCAGATTACCACCTCTGTGATGCAGTACGGCGCACGGATCATTGACGACCTGAAGGACGGGCTTACCTGGTACCTACGGGAGAAAGCTTTGACCCGCCTTTCCGACCTGGAAGGACTGGGCGTGGAAAACGTAACGGAGCTGGAGGAGCTGAACCGGCAAACCAAGCTGCTGCCTAAGTTCGACCGGCAGAAGTGCCTTGGCTGCGGCCGCTGCGTGCTGTCCTGCCGGGACGGCGGGCATGAAGCACTGCGCCTGGTCAACGGCAAACCGGTGATGGATCCCCGCACCTGCGTAGGCTGTCATTTGTGCGTGCTGGTGTGCCCCATGAAGGCCATCAGTCCCTACGGCAAGCGGGTGAATGTATAAGAAGAATAAGGAAGGTCAGACTATCAACAAACCCCAGGTGGCGTTGGAGGGCTCGCAAGCCCTTCAACTC
>CAVIWF010000019.1:0-39642 GCA_963646285.1 bacterium | reverse complement strand
TGAGTGAGTGCAAAACTCGACAAAGTGGCAAGGCCACTTTGTCGATGCCCTGAAAGCCACAATGTGGCCCTCCTTTCTGTTGGACAAAATCCATTCTCTGTCAGAAGGAATTTGCAGGAGAATCACGAAAATGAAAGTCGTAAGGAGTAGGTATATGATGGAGAAACAGATCCGATCCCTGGGGATCGATATCGGTTCCACCACCGCCAAGCTGGTGCTGGTGGAAAATGAACAGGTGATTTTTGAGCGGTACCAGCGGCATTTTTCCCGCATCCGAGAAACGCTGATGAACATGCTGCATGATATGGCGCCTTTGCTGAAAGAACAGCCCTTCACGGCGGCTATTTCCGGCTCGGCGGGGCTGGGTGCAGCCCAGGGGGCAGGCATTTTCTTCGCCCAGGAAGTGTATGCCACGGCAGCCTGCGTCCGTGCTCTTGCCCCGGATACAGGGGTGGTGATCGAGCTTGGAGGTGAGGATGCCAAGGTGATCTTCTTCCAGGGCGGCGTAGACGAGCGAATGAACGGTACCTGTGCCGGGGGCACGGGCGCTTTTATTGACCAAATGGCGGTGCTGCTGAACATGTCCGTGGATGAAATGGACGAAGCCAGCCAGCATGCAGATCGCATCTATCCCATTGCGTCCCGCTGCGGCGTGTTTGCCAAAACGGACATTCAGCCCCTGCTAAATCAGGGCGCCAACAAAAGCGACGTGGCTGCCAGCATTTATCAGGCAGTGGTGAACCAGACCATTACCGGACTGATTCAGGGGCGAGAAATCAAGGGCAAGGTCATGTTCCTGGGCGGCCCCCTCCACTATTGTAAGGGGCTTCGTCGGCGCTTTACGGAAACACTGAAGCTGGATGAGAGCACGGCTGTTTTTCCAACCTATGACCGGTTCACGGTGGCACTGGGGGCTGCTTTGCTGTCCCAAAAGACAGAACCCATGGATTGTGATACCCTCCTGTCCAAGCTGGAAAAGAGCACCGGCGGCAAGGAAAACGCTGCCAACCGTCTGCCGCCCCTGTTTCAGAATAGGGAAGATTATCTGGCTTTCTGCAGGCGGCACAATCAGGCGGCTGTGGCGGAAAAGCCCCTGTCTGCGTACAGCGGTAAGGCATGGCTGGGTATTGACTGCGGCAGCACCACCACCAAGCTGACCCTCATTGGGGAAGACAAGAGCATCCTTTATTCCTATTATTCCTCTAACAAGGGCAATCCTGTGGCGCTGGTACGGGAACAGCTGCTGAAGCTGCGGAACCTGTGTGCTGACCGGGTGACAATCTGCGGCTGCGCCGTAACCGGCTATGGGGAGGAGCTGATCTGCCACGCCTTCCATGCGGATGCAGGTCTGGTGGAAACCATGGCGCACTACATAGCAGCTCGCCATTTCCGCCCGGATGTGGACTTTATCTTGGACATTGGCGGACAGGATATTAAGTGCTTCCGCATCCGCAACGGTGCCATTGACAGCATCATGCTTAACGAGGCTTGTTCCTCCGGCTGCGGTTCCTTTATTGAAACCTTTGCCAAGAGTGCCGGGTACGAAGTGGCGGATTTCGCCAAGATGGGTCTGCTTAGTGCCGCCCCGGTGAACCTTGGTTCCCGCTGCACAGTGTTCATGAATTCCTCCGTGAAGCAGGCGCAGAAGGATGGCGCATCGGTGGAAGATATTTCTGCCGGGCTGTCCGTCAGCGTGGTGAAAAACGCCATTTATAAGGTTATTCGTGCATCCACCCCCAAGGAGTTGGGGGAGCACATTGTGGTGCAGGGGGGAACCTTCTACAATGATGCGGTGCTCCGTGCCTTTGAAATGGAGCTGGGCGCAGAGGTGATCCGCCCCAACATTGCCGGCTTAATGGGGGCATACGGTGCGGCACTGTACGCCATGCGCTTTCAGGAAAGCAAGCTCCTCAGCCTGGAAGCACTGGAGCAGTTCACCCACACGGCCACGGCGGCAGTGTGCGGCGGATGTACCAACCATTGCCACCTGACGGTGAATCGCTTCGGTACTAATGAAAAGTACATTTCCGGCAACCAGTGTGCCAAGGGTGCAGGGCTGAAGCAGACAGAGGACTTGCCCAATGTGCAGCAGTTCAAGCGGAACTATCTGACCGGGCTTGTGCCTGTGGAGGGAAAACGGGGAAAGATTGGACTTCCGCTGGTATTGAGCATGTACGAGCTGGCACCTCTTTGGTATACCATGCTGACGGAGCTGGGCTTTGAGGTGCATCTTTCCGGCCTTTCCACCCGGAAAACCTACGAAAAGGGACAGCTGACCATCCCTTCTGATACGGTGTGCTACCCGGCAAAAATCATGCACGGTCATGTGCTGACCTTGCTGGAAGAGGGCATTCACAATATCTTTTATCCTGCCCTGACCTATAATGTGGACGAGCATGCGGGGGATAATCACTTTAACTGCCCTGTGGTGGCGTATTATGGGGAAGTGCTGGGCAGCAACATGCCTCAACTGAAGCAGGCAGAGTTTATGAACCCTTATGTGCGCATCGACAATGCAAGGAGCATCGCCCTGGGGCTTTATCCTGTGCTGAAAAAGCTGGATGGAAACCTGACCAAGCACGAGGTTCGCCGGGCAGCCCAAAAGGGACTGGATGCCTATGCCGCCTATCATGCTGCCGTCAAGGCGGAAGGCAGTCGGGTGATTGAAGAAGCTCGAAAAAGCGGCAAGCGCATCATGATTCTGGCAGGGCGACCCTATCATATTGATCCGGAAATCGGTCACGGCATTGACAAACTGGCTGGCAGCCTCGGCTTTGCCGTGGTGACGGAGGATAGCGTGGCGGAGCTGGCACCTGTGCAGAAGGTGCGGGTACTGGATCAGTGGACGTTCCATTCCCGGTTGTACCGGGCAGCAGCCTTTGCAGCAGCCAATCAGGATGTGGAGCTGGTGCAGCTGGTTTCCTTCGGCTGCGGCATTGATGCCATTACCACCGATGAGGTGCGTGCCATCATGGAAAAGGCAGGCAAGCATTATACCCAGCTGAAAATTGACGAAATTACCAACCTGGGCGCAGTGCGGATTCGTCTCCGCAGTCTGTTGGGGGCACTGGAGGAGGCGGAACAGCATGCATGATAATACCTATATTCCTTTTACGGAGGAAATGAAGCGGGATTATACGATCCTTGTGCCCAACATGCTGCCTATGCACTTCCAGCTGGTGGCGCAGGTATCCAGTACCTATGGCTATCATATGGAGCTGCTGGAAACCAGCGGCTCCAAGATTGTGGAAACAGGACTGAAGTATACCCACAATGATGCCTGCTATCCTGCCGTGTGCGTGATTGGGCAGTTCTTGGATGCGCTGCTTTCCGGCAAGTATGATGTGCACAAAGTGGCACTCATCATGTTTCAAACCGGCGGCGGCTGCCGTGCCAGCAATTACATCTCCCTGATTCGCAAGGCTTTGGAGCGTGCAGGGTTGGGCTTTGTGCCGGTGATTTCCTTCAGTTTTGCAAATCTGGAGAAGCATCCGGGATTTCGGCTGACCCTGCCTTTCCTCCACGGACTGGCCTATGCGGTGCTCTTCGGAGACCTGCTCATGAGCCTGAAGGGGCAGGTTGCTCCTTACGAAAACCATGCAGGGGATACGGAAGCACTCTGCCGCAGGTGGACGGAGCGGCTGGGGAAGGAACTGGGCAGCAACGCTAAAATCCGCTACGGTCATGTGAAGCAGCTTTACCGTGAGATCCTTGAGGACTTTGCAGCCATCCCCCGTACCCAGCGCAAGGCGGTGCAGGTGGGCGTGGTCGGGGAGATTTTTGTGAAGTATTCCCCCCTTGCCAACAACCATCTGGAAGACTTCCTCATTGGGGAAGGGGCGGAAGTCACCATGCCGGGTCTGCTGGACTTTGTGCTCTACATGGTATACAACAACATGGTGGAGTATCGCATCTATCACCGCAAGGCTTTGCTGCAGCCGGTGATTCACATGGCTTGGCGGTACCTGTGCGGCAAGAAAAACGACATCATTGCCTTGGTGAAGGAGCAGGGAGTGTTTCGCCCATGGACGCCCTTTGAGCAGGTGCCGCCCATGGCAGAGGAGTTCATTTCTCCTGCGGTAAAGATGGGAGAAGGGTGGCTCCTGACGGCTGAAATGATGGAGCTTGCCCATTCTGGCTGCACCAATATTGTGTGTGCCCAGCCCTTCGGCTGTCTGCCTAACCATATCTGCGGCAAGGGCATGATGAAACCCATCAAGGAGAAGTATCCTAACGTGAATATTGTTGCTATTGATTATGATGCCGGTGCCAGCCGGGTCAATCAGGAAAACCGATTGAAGCTGATGCTGGCAAATGCCACATAAAGAAAGACCGTACCTGCCCAAAGCACTCGACAGGTACGGTCTTTCTTTTATTAGCGAATTTTACTTTGCATCCTTCAGGAAAGCCACATAGCACTTGTAGCCCTCGTACAGGTCTGCCTTGCTGATGATTTCATAAGGCGCATGCATGGACAGCACTGCAATGCCGCTGTCAATGACGCTCATGCCATACTTGGCGCAGATGTAGGCAATGGTTCCGCCGCCGCCAATATCCACCTTGCCCAATTCAGCCGTCTGCCAGGCAACGGAAGCACCGTCCATGATGCTGCGCACCTGAGCCATGTATTCTGCATTGGCATCGTTAGAGCCGGACTTGCCCCGGGAGCCGGTGAACTTGTTGAAGCAAATGCCCTGACCCAGAATGGCGGCGTTCTTCTTCTCAAACACACCGGCAAAGTTGGGATCATAGCCTGCACTGACGTCGCTGGAAAGCATCCGGCTGTTTTGAAGCGTGCGCATAACGCCCAGGGCATCATAGCCATGCACCACGTCGTACAGCTCGGCCACCGTGTTTTCAAAATAGGTGGCAGCCATGCCGGTAGCACCCACACTGCCGATTTCTTCCTTGTCGGTCAGCACGGCGCACAGCGTGGCTTCCGGCACACCCTCCCAGTCCAGCAGGGCAGCCATGGAGGGGAAGGCGCATACACGGTCATCGTGGCCGTAGCCCAAAATCATGCTCCGGTCAAAGCCCAGATCCCGAGCCTTTCCGGCAGGCACGATTTCCAGCTCAGCAGAGATGAAATCCTCTTCTTCCACACCGTAGGTGTCGGCAAGGATCTTCAGCACGTTGGCCTTCACGGCATTGCTTTCCGTGTCCTTCAGGGGCTTGCCGCCAACGATCAGGTTCAGGGCTTCGCCTTCAATTACGTCCTTGGCGGGCTTGCCCATCTGGTCGGCAGAAAGGTGAATCAGCAGGTCGGAAATGCAGAAGACAGGATCCTCATCCTTCTCGCCGATGGCTACCGTTACCACCGTGCCGTCTTTCTTGCAGATCACGCCGTGGAGGGCCAAAGGCTGGGTGACCCACTGGTACTTCTTAATGCCGCCGTAGTAGTGGGTATCCAGATAGGCAATGTTTTCGTCCTCGTACAGGGGATTCTGCTTCACGTCAATACGGGGAGAGTCAATGTGAGCACCCAGAATGTTCATGCCCTTGCTTATGGGCTCCTTGCCGATGATGAAAAGCATGATGTCCTTCTTCATCCACACCCGGTACACCCGGTCGCCGGCTTTGAGCTTTTCGCCCTTGGCAATGACTTGCTCCAGGTCACGGAATCCGGCTGCTTCCGCCAGCTGAACGGCTTCAGCAACACACTCCCGCTCTGTTTTGCCATTGTTCAGGAAAGAAACATAGCGCTTGCTCAGCGCTTCCACCTGCTCCAGTGCAGTTTCGTTATAGCCTTCCCAGGCATTCTTTTTATACATGGCAATTGCCATCCTTTCCGCAGTTTGTTATGGCAAAGCTGCGCATTTACAGCATTGATTATAGCCAAAAGAAGTGCCTGTGGCAAGGGAAAAATGACCATCTGCCGGCAAAAGGTGCAAATTCGCTATTGACAGCCCTTTCGGTCATGGTTATAATGACAGCTGTTAGTCAGTAAAATGAAAGGAGGGTCGCAAAGTGTTCGTATTGTATGCATTGGGAATGGTTGATCTGTATGCTCGCTTGCGACCCGACCTGTTCTGAGGCAGGAGCATTTTTGTGCGCCTGCATAGATGGATAACAGAAGCATCGGTCGCATTGCGTCCGGTGTTTTTTTGTGCATTTGGGGAGAAAGGGAGTTGTTTATGAAGAAACAAAAGCCGGTTGCCGCCATGTGGGCACTGATTCGGGAAAACATGGGCAGCTTCATCGGCGCCATGGTTTCAACGGTGATGATCGTCATCATCGGGTTTATTACGCCGCTGATGCTGGCGGAAATCATTGACAGCGTGCTGGGCACTGCACCCTCTACGCTGCCCAGCTGGATCTTAGCGCCGATTGAAGCCCTTGGCGGGCGGACATTTCTAATCAACAATCTGTGGATTGTGGCGGTGGCATTGGTGGCGCTGAACCTGATCAACGGCTTGTTTACCTACCTGAAAGGCAGGCTGACTGCCGTGGCCAGCGAAAACATTGCCTATAAGCTGCGCACCAGCCTGTATGAGCACCTGCAGCGGCTGCCCTTCGCCTATCATGTGAAGGCGGAAACGGGCGACCTGATCCAGCGCTGTACCAGCGATGTGGATACCATCCGCCGCTTCCTGTCCGTGCAGGTCATGCAGGTGGTGAACACGGTGCTCATGGTGGTCATTGCCTTGACCATCATGCTGGGGAAAAACGTAACTCTTACCGTGTATTCCATGATTCTTGTGCCCTTGCTGTTCGGGTTTGCCATGTGGTTCTTCCGCAAGGTGCATAAGGGCTTCCGCTTTGCTGATGAGGCAGAGGGCAAAATGAGTGCCGTGCTGCAGGAGAATCTTTCCGGCGTACGGGTGGTGCGTGCCTTCGGTCAGCAGGAGCGGGAAGTGGAAAAGTTCGAAAAGGTGAACCACGATTACTTTACCAAGTCCAAGCATCTGAATGACCTGCTGGCAGTGTACTGGAGCGGCGGCGACATGCTGAGCATGACCCAGTCCTTTATCACCCTGCTGGTGTGCATCCTCTTTGCCTGCCGGGGAGAAATCACAGTGGGTACGCTGGTGGTGTTTACCAACTATGTGAGTCAGCTGCTGTTCCCCATTCGTCAGCTGGGGCGTACCCTTAGCGATGCCGGCAAGAGTCTGGTGGCTATGGAGCGCATTCAGGGCATCCTGCACGAGGAAGCGGAGCCAGAAGAACCCCATGCGAAAAAGCCTCCGCTGGATGGAGACATTGTGTTCAATCACGTATCCTTCCACTATGCGGACGATGATACTCCTGTGCTTCATGATATTACCTGCACCATTCCCGCCGGGAAGACGGTGGCCATTCTGGGCGGCACAGGCAGCGGCAAGAGTACCATGATGTACCTGCTGCAGCGGCTCTATGAGCCTACCGGCGGCGAGATTACCATTGGCGGCGTGCCCCTGCAGGAGATTGACCGGGAATACCTTCGCAGCCATGTGGGACTGATTTTGCAGGAACCTTTCCTGTACAGCAAAACCATTCGGGATAACGTAGGCATTGCCCTTCGGGATGCCTCCATGGATGATATTAACGGTGCGGCGGAAACGGCCAGCGCACGGAACTTCATCGAGCACGCAGACAAGGGCTATGATACCATCGTGGGTGAGCGGGGCGTTACCCTGTCCGGCGGACAAAAGCAGCGTATTGCCATTGCCAGAACCCTGCTGAAGGATAATGACATCCTCATCTTTGACGATTCCCTGTCTGCTGTGGATACGGAAACGGATGCACAGATTCGTGCGGCACTGCAAAAGCGGTCTTCCGGCATGACCACCCTGATCATCAGCCACCGCATTACCACCCTGAGTCAGGCGGACTTGATTCTGGTGCTGGAAAACGGCAGCATTACCCAGCAGGGTACCCATGAGGAACTGTGCCGGGTGCCGGGCTTGTATCAGCGCATTAACAACATTCAAAACGCCTTGGAAGAAGAATTGAACCAGGCGAAAGCAGAGGAGGTGAGGGCATAATGCAGGCCTTTCAGGAACAGGAATACACCAAACGAATTGATTTTTCTCTGTGGAAGAAAATCTTTCACATTGCCAAGGACTATCACAAGAACCTTGCCCTGATCGTCCTCTTCATGACGGTGTCTGCCATTATTGACGTGGTCTTGCCCCTCATGAATTCCTACGCCATTGATACCATCATCGGTCAGCAGCAGACGGAGCAATTAACCGGCTTCTGTGTGCTGTACGTGGGGCTGCTGCTGATTCAGGTGGCCATGATCTTCCTCTTCATCTACCAAAGCGGCAAGGTGGAAACCGGCGTGTGCTACACCATCCGGAAGCAGGGCTTCCACAAGCTGCAGGAGCTGCCTTTCTCCTACTATGATCGGATGCCTGTGGGCTACCTGATGAGCCGCCTGACCACGGACACCCAGCGCATGGGGGATACCATCGGCTGGTCGCTGGTGGATCTTTGCTGGGGCGCAGTGTTTCTGGTAGCCTGCTCCATCCAAATGCTGGTGCTCAATTGGAAGCTGGCACTGGTGGTCATGCTGGTACTGCCGCCGCTGGCGGTGATCAGCTGGAAGTTTCAGCGGGAAATCCTCAGCGCTTACCGCAGCGTGCGGAAACGCTCCAGCCAAATCACTGCAGGCTTCAATGAGGGCATTAACGGCGCAAAAACCACCAAAACCCTTGTCCGGGAAGAAATGAACATTGAGGAGTTCAATGAAGTGGCCCAGGATATGCGCAAGTCCTCTGTTCGGGCGGCTACACTGTCCGCCCTGTTCATGCCCATTGTGGTGTCCCTGGGTTCACTGGCTACGGCCTACGCCCTGTGGAAGGGCGGGTATGATGTGCTCAGCGGCGTGATGACCCTTGGCATGATGCAGGTGTTCATCAACTATACCGTCCAGTTCTTCCAGCCTGTGCGGGACATCGCCCAAATCTTTGCCGAACTCCAATCTTCCCAGGCGGCGGCGGAACGGGTGGTTTCCCTGCTGGAAACAGAGCCTGACATTGTGGATACTCCCGAGGTGGAAGCTGTGTTCGGCGACAATTTCCATCCCAGGAAGGAAAACTGGCCTGCCCTTGTGGGGGACATTGAATTTCAGGACGTATCCTTCCGCTACAAGGATGGGGAAAAGGTGCTGGAACACTTTAACCTGAAGGTGCAGCATGGTCAGACCATTGCTTTGGTGGGGGAAACCGGCAGCGGCAAGAGTACCATCGTGAACCTGATTTGCCGTTTTTATGAGCCTACCGAGGGACAGATTCTGATTGATGGGGCGGATTATCGAACCCGCAGTCAGCTGTGGCTCCAATCCAACCTGGGCTACGTGCTCCAATCTCCCCACCTGTTCAGCGGCACAGTGGCGGATAACATTCGCTACGGTCGCCCGGATGCTACCGATGAAGAAGTGCAGCTGGCGGCACGGCTGGTAGGTGCGGAAAGCTTCATTCTCAAGATGCCTGAAGGCTTCAAAGCCAATGTAGGCGAAGGCGGCAACCGCCTGTCTACCGGGCAGAAGCAGTTGATCTCCTTCGCCAGAGCCATTCTGTGCAACCCTGCCATCTTCGTACTGGACGAAGCAACCTCTTCTGTCGATACGGAAACGGAGCAGCTGATTCAGAATGCGATTCAAAAGGTGCTCAGCGGACGGACAAGCTTCATCATTGCTCACCGGTTGTCTACCATCCGTTCCGCAGACCGAATTCTGGTGATTCAGCATGGGAAAATCACGGAGGAAGGCACCCATAAGCAGCTGATTGCCAAGCAGGGTTACTACTATCAGCTGTATACCAATCAGTTTCAGGAAGAGCTGGGTATGAATATCCTTGCCGGAGAAGAATAATCGAATTGAAAATACAAAAAAGGCGGAGCCGCATTGGAAACGGTTCCGCCTTTTTCGTAAGTCGTACGAAATTAGAACATCAGCAGGAAGCTGGTCTCGATGGACAGCACTTCGCAGTCGATGGTGTAGGAGGACAGCTTGCTGTCAGAGCCGGAATAGTGGTGATCAAACTCGCCGGCTTCGTAGGCTTCATCGCTGTATACCTGCTCATCGGAGTTCAGCACCTTCAGGTGCACAATGTACCAGGTGCCGTCCACACCCACCAGCAGGGTACCACGGGCGCCGTCTTCGGACAGGTTCAGGGCGTTCTGGCCATAGGTCAGCTCCAGGGTCACGGTAGCGGCAGCGCCATCAGCGGCAGGGGTCAGCTTCCACTCGGAAATGGTGGACAGGCCAACGCTGCCATCGGGGTTCACGGACATAATCTGTGCGTTCAGGGCATCGGCAGGAGCGGTATAGCCTTCAGCAGAGGCTTCTGCCTTGGTGGCCAGGTCAGAGCTGTGGGAGGCCAGCAGGGTTTCGGCAGCAGCCAGGTCATCGCCGCTCAGCAGGGTCTTGGTGGTGGAAGCAGAGGTATAAGCGTCCACAGTTTCAGCAGATGCGCAGACAACGGCCAGCAGCATCACCAGGGAAGTCAGGGCACAAAGGAACTTCTTCATAGGTTCATCCGCCTTTCTTAGCATGGAAAAAGCGAGCATTGCAGGTCTCGCTTTTTCATGGAGGTATTTTCTCATAAACGTCAAAGGTTTGTCAATGCAAAATACCGCCGTCTGCACCTTGGCAAACGGCGGATTTGGGACAGCTACGAAAAAATGTTACCCTTCTTTGCTCAGCCGAATAACGTTCCAGCTCAGGGCGGGGAGCTTAACGGTCAGATGACCGCCGTCCATCACGCCGCCGGGACCGGCCACAGGCTTTACCTGGTCGGGGTCTGCTTCTGTGTTCACGGCATGCACATCATCATGATGGAGCAGAATGTGTTCGCTGATTTTCAATTTGCCAAAGGCACGCAGGTCAGCGGTCAGTTCCACATCTTCCTTCAGGTCACGGTTGACCACAAACATGGTCACGTTGCCCTCTTCATCCATGGTTGCGGCAGAGGACACCACCGGCACTTCCTCAAAGTCCTTAGCGTCATACACCGGGCTGTGCACAATGGGACGCAGCGCCGTGCCACGGCCATAGCGGGAGGCATGCATCAGGGGATAGAAAATGGTCTGCACCCATGCGCCGCCGTTGTCATTGGTCATGATGGGGGCAATCACGTTCACCAGCTGCGCCATGCAGGCAATCTTCACCCTGTCTGCATTGTTCAGGAAGGTGATGAGCATGGCGCCCACCAGCAGAGCATCCTCAAAATTGTACACATCCTCCAGCAGGGGCAGGGCACGGTTCCACTTGCCCCGCTTCCACACTTCCTTGTCCTGCTCGGCAGAATGGTACCACACGTTCCACTCGTCGAAGGACAGGTGAAGCTTCTTCTTGGTATGCTTCTTGCCGCCTACAGCATCGCACACCGCCACCACGGCCTTGATGAATGCATCCAGATCCATGGTGCTGGCGAGGAAGTTGGCGGTATCCCCGGTGGGGTTCTTATAGTAGCGGTGGAGGCTTACGTAGTCGATTTCATTGTAGCACTCGGAGAGCACCTCATACTCCCAGGAGCCGAAGGTGGGCATATCGCTGCCGGAGGAGCCGCAGGCTACCAGCTCAATGGAGGGGTCTGTCCACTTCATCAGCTTGCCCGCTTCACAGGCAACACGGCCGTATTCCGTGGCGGTACGGTGGCCCATCTGCCAGGGACCATCCATTTCGTTGCCCAGGCACCACAGCTTAATGTGAAAGGGATCCTTTGCACCGTTGCGGATGCGCATGTCGCTCCAGTAGCTGCCGGAGGGATGGTTGGCGTATTCCACCACGTTCCGTGCCGCATCTGCGTCACGGGTGCCAAGGTTAACGGCATACATGATCTGCGTATCCGTGGCCTTTGTCCAGCGGTCGAATTCGTGAAGCCCCACTTCGTTGGTTTCTGTGGTAAACCAGGCCAGATCCAGCTTTTGCGGACGCTGATCAACGGGTCCCACACTGTCTTCCCAGTTGAAGCCGGATACGAAGTTGCCGCCGGGATAGCGGACAACGGAAATGCCCAGCTTGCGAACCAGATCGATCACATCCTTGCGGAAACCGTCTGCGTTTGCCGTGGGATGACCGGGCTGATAAATGCCGCCGTAAACAGCCCGGCCAAGATGCTCAATAAAGGAACCGTACACCCGGGGATCCACCTGACCGATGACATAGTCCCGATCCATAATCAGGGTTGCCTGCTTCATGGAATCCATACTCCTTCCGAAATTCAAAACGTGATGCACTTCTGCCGGGCAGCCGACTGCGCCCAAACATCAGCACCCTTTGCTATGACCTTATCATAACACAAAGCAGCAGGTTGCACAAGGCGGGTGCAATCATCTTTTCACGATAAAAACCCGGCAGGCATGCGGGTTGCATAGCTGCCGGGCTGCGTTTAGTGCTTTGTTTTGTCCTTCTTCTTTTTGCCGTCCAGGCGGATAAACCGCTTCAGCTGGAACTGCGCCTTCTTCTGCAGGGAAAGGCCGTTAAAGAGAATCTGCCAGGAGGTGCGAACCTGTTCGATTTCCACCTCGTTGGGGATGATCTTGCCATAGTACACGTTGGCCATCAGCACGCCTACCGGGGACAGCTTGGCAGGCAGCAGGTGCGCATCGTCCAGACGTCTCGTGTAGGTCATGGGGGATTCACCGGTGCGGATGGGCAGCTTCTGTACATCCAGAATGTCACGGATGGCTTGAATCCATAGGTCAAACTTCTGCTCGGGGTCGATGGCCTTGGCAGCCATGCGTTCCGGCTGTACCGACAGGAAGCGGTAGGCTGCACCGCCTGCCAGTGCCAGCACAAGCAGCAGCCACAGCCACCACAGGGAAGGATTGCTGGGCGGATCCTGGTCAACGGAGGGATCCTCATTGTTCGGGGGCGGTGTCGGCTCATCATCCTGATCCGACTGATTCTCGGTATCTTGCGGAGGCGGCGTTGCATCGTCTTCCGTGCTCTGGTTGTTTTCCGGTTCGGGGGTAGGGGTAGGCTCTGCAGCACTGTCACTGTCGTTTTCGGAGGTGAAGGAAGGTGGCGTAACCAGATTGTTTTGCGCCGGGGTGGCGTCAAAGGTCAGCCAACCAAAGCCTTCGAAGTACACTTCCGTCCAGGCATGTCCCTGCAGGCCGGTCACATAGGCAAGGCCGTTTTCATCCGGGGTGGCAAGGTAGCCTTCCACATACCGGGCAGGCAGACCCACCATGCGGCAAAGCACCGTCATAGCAGAGGCAAAATAGGTGCAGTAGCCCTTCTTGGTGTTCATCAGGAAATTGGTAACAAAGTCCAGGTTGGAGGGCTGGTCGTCCACCGTCAGGGAATAGCGGAAATTGCGGCTCAGGTAGTTTTGAATGGCAAAGGCCTGCTCATAGGGCGTATCCGAGCCGGTGATAATCTGCCGTGCCAGGTCGTACACCATCTGCTGCAAGTGATCCGGCAGCTTGGTATACTCGGTCAGGATATTGGCGTAGTTCGGGTCATCAGTCAGGGCACAGGCATCAATCAGGGTGCCCAGACCTGCATCCCCGGCCACGAACAGGGGTGCACTGACGGAATAGGTATCTCCCGCCTGCAGGTCGTGGGTGGCGAAGATTTCGCTTGCGTTGTTGAAATAGGGAACAAGGGCGCCGCCGGGGTTCAGGGAACGAACCCGCTGGGGCACAAACAGGCTGGAAGCGTTCTCGCTCAGCAGCTGAACGATAACCGTCTGTTCCTCCATCAGGCTGCCGGAGGAGCCAAGCACGCCATCCGGCAGATCCATGTTAAACAAGGCGGTGCGCTGGTTGACCCACCGGGAGGATTGCCACTGATACCGTCTGCCGCCGGTGGTGTTCAGCCAGGTGCGGCCGGTGTATTCGTTCTTTGTAATGCCCCGGAGGTAAACCTTCTTCGGCGTGGAGACAATCATCACGGGATGATCCGTAGGCTCTGCCGTGCCGCCTAATTGGTTCTGCCCTTGGGGATAGTATCCTTCAGAGGCCAGGGAGAACACGTCCCGCTGTTCGGTAAAGAAAAAATAGTCAAAGATGCGCTGCCGAAGGTTGTCAGCAGCCTCCTTCAGGGGAGCAACAGTTACGCCGCTGGAGGGTGTCAGGAAAAACGCCAGCAGCACCGCCGCTGCCGTCACCGGCAGAATGCGCTTCAGGGGAAGCTCATCATGGGTGGTCATGACGGCAAGGGCGATCACGGAGGCCACGGCAGGCAGCAGGCCCCACAGCAAATCTTCATGACTGCTGAGCCAAAGCATCAGCGCACTGAGCAGCACCAGGGCAATGGCAGGATAGCACCCCATGGCACGGCAGGTAAGCCCCCAGGAAGCAAAGGCCACCAGCACGGCGGCGGTCAATGCAATTTCACGGGCATATAAGGGTAATGCGGCACTTTGACCTGATATCTGCATGACCATAGCCCGGAAGGTTTCCGTGAGGGATCCGTTTGCCAGCAGGGTCAGCAGAAAAACAAGGGCGGAAGCGCCCAGCACGCCATAAAGAATCAGCCGAAGGGGCTTGCGAAGCATGCTGGCCACCGTGCATGCAGCGATAATCACCAGCAGGATGCAGCAGCAGGGCAGTGCCCACTGCATGATCTCCAGCATGCCGAGAATGGGCAGCATCAAGCCGGCTGCCATGAAAAGGGCCACAATGCCGTGGGAAATCGATTCCTGCTTTTCAGGGGACAAGGTGGCACCTCCTTTGTGATTGATCATCCGTTACGCCGGGGCAGGGGTAACAAACCGTACCTGAATGGCAGCCTGCTGCAATTTGCTGATCAGCGGCACCAGCTTCGGGTCATCCGGCGTAAAAGTAATAAGATACAGGCGGACATAGGGACCCATGCGGCGCATGCGGATCATCATATCCACCATGTTGCTGTTGAGCCTTGCGGAAACGATAACGGTGGAGCCCACCTTCCGCAGCCGACGGGTTTCCAGCAGCAGCACCCGCTCGAAACGGTCGGTTTCGGAAAAATCCAGCCGAGCCAGATCTTCCAGCAGCAGAGGCAGACCCATGGATTTTTCAAATTCCACGGGATGCGCACCCTGCAGGGGCAAGCGCACCCCATGATCGGAATGGAGCTGATGGGCAACAACGGAGGCAGCGGTTTCCAGCAAACTGTCCCGCACATCCGCCTCAGCATCCGGGTGCTCCCAGGTGGGCGGCTGGGAACAGTCCATCAGCACCAGCACCTCAGGCAGCACCGGCTCTTCAAAGCGGCGCACCATCAGCTCACCCTTCCGCAGGGAAAGCTTCCAGTGGATTTTCTTCAGCGCATCCCCCTGCTGATAGGTGCGAACGTCACTGGGGTTGGTCACGTCCTCCGTGGCTCTTGCCAGGGTTTCAAAGCCGGAATCCCCGGGGGCAAACAGTAAATCTTCCACTGGGAAAACCACTGGCAGCACCAGCAAATCCCCCTGGGAAGCCTCGGGACAGCGGCGAATGGAGAAGAAGCCAAACAGATCTTCAATGGTGTAGGCCTTCACGCCCGGGGCGCAGACACCTACGTGAGAGGCGTGAAAAGGCAGCGTCAGCCGCTGATGCTTGCCGGGGGCATCCTTCAGCCGTACCTTGGTTTCCGGCATGTCGGGGGTAGCGGACAATTCCAGCAGAATGGGGGCAATGGGCAACAGACCGTGATGATGCACCACCACGTTCAGGATCACATTGTCTCCCCGCTGAACGGTTTTGCCGCTGAGATCACTCTGAATCGTCAGCGTTCGGGAAGCCTGCCATACGCTGATGAATCCGAAAAGGATCAGCAGCACAAGCAGCAGTGCTGCCATGAAAAACAGGGGGCTTCCCGTGGAAAATGCGGCCAGCAGCAAGGCGAAAATCACCACTGCCGGCAGGGTCAGATGCATTTTCATAGTTTTACGGGTACCGTCACATTCTTGAGGATATTCATAAGCACGTCCTCGGCAGCAATGCCCTTCATTCGGGCTTCCGGGTTCAGCACCAGCCGGTGAGCAATGACGGGCAGCACCATGTGCTGTACATCCTCCGGCAGGATAAAATCCCGGCCGTCCAGCAAGGCGCAGGCCTGTGCGCCGTGGAGCAGGGCAATGGCAGCACGGGTGGAAGCACCCAAAGACAGGGCAGGTTCCTGCCGGGTAGCGGCCACCAAGGTCGCCACATAGGAGCGCACTTCAGGGGAGCAATAGACCTGGGTTACCTGCTCCTGCAGGTTGACCACGTCTTCAGCTGTGCACACAGGCTCGATGGTGGCCATGGGCTTTACTGAGCCGGAGTACCGATCCAGCACGTCCATTTCCTGCTCAATGGTGGGATACCCGATGGAAATGCGCAGAAAGAAGCGGTCCATCTGGGCTTCTGGCAGGGGATAGGTGCCCACAAACTCGCCGGGGTTCTGGGTGGCCAGCACGCAGAAAGGCTTGGGCAGGGGATGGGTAACACCATCCACCGTGACCTGATGTTCTTCCATGACCTCCAGCAGCGCAGACTGGGTCTTGGGGCTGGTACGGTTGATTTCGTCTGCCAGCACGATCTGGCTCATGACGGAACCGGGCTTAAATTCCATTTCGCCGGTTTTGAAGTTAACCAGCGTAAAGCCTGTTACGTCGGAGGGCATCAGGTCGGGGGTGAACTGAATGCGCTTGAAGGAGCAGTCCAGCGATTTGGCAAGGGCGCTGGCCAGGGTGGTTTTGCCTACGCCGGGCACGTCCTCAATCAATACATGACCCTTGCACAGCAGGGCGATCAACGCATATTCAATGGCTTCCTCTTTGCCCACAATGGCTTTGGCAATATTCTGCTGCAGGGCATAAACGATTTGTCCGGGTTCCTGCATAACGCCGTACCTCCTTGATCATAGGACGATGGTCATAAGAAAATAGTTCCCCAAGGAAAAGCAGGGAACGTACTTGTTTCATGACCTACATTGTTTTGCAACAAGGTTGTCACAAATTAAGTACCCTAACAGTATAATCGTTTTATGCTGACAAATCAAGGCTTTTTCCTTGCATCCCACCGGGGAATGCGCTACAATAGGCATGGAACGGCGGTTCCGAGAATGAAATAGTTGTAACAATTTTGAAATAAACGAGGAGTACCATGCGCAGCATTCTTGAAATCTTATCGGACGGGCAGTATGTTTCCGGGGAAGAGATCAGTCGGGAGATGGGCATCAGCCGAGCCGCTGTATGGAAGCGGATTGGCGTGCTGAAGGAACAGGGCTGGCAGATTGAAAGCGGCGGCAAGCGGGGCTATCGGCTGGAAAGCGGCGACAGCCTTGCGCCGGAACTATGGAAAGGAAAACTGACGACCCGCTACATGGGGCAGGGCGAAAATCGCTACTTGGTAGAAACGGACTCCACCAACGTGCAGGTGAAGCAAATGGCCATTGCCGGTGCACCCGGCGGTAGCCTGTGTGTGGCAGAATGCCAGACGGCAGGCAAGGGCCGACTGGGGCGGCAGTGGATCAGCCCGGCCGGGCAGGGGCTGTGGATTTCCCTGCTTTTGCGGCCGCATCTGACACCATCCCATGCGCCGCTGATCACCCTGTGTACAGCCATGGCCATGAGCAAGGCGGTGCAGGAAGTGACAGGAGCAGACTGCGCCATTAAGTGGCCCAATGATTTGGTGCACAACGGCAAGAAGATTTGCGGCATTCTGCTGGAAATGGGAGCAGACCCTGACGCCATCGAATATGTGGTGGTGGGCACCGGCTTGAATGTCAAAAAAGGCGCTTACCCACCGGAGTTGGCAGAGCGTGCCATTGCCATTGAAGAGTTTGCGCCTGTGCCCAAGCGGCGGGATCTGATTGTCCACTACCTGACGGCCATGGAAGCGCTCATGGACAAGCTGGAAGAGGGCGGCTTTGAAGCCATTATGGATACGTACAGGGCGAACAGCTGCACTTTGGGCAGCAGGGTGCATGTATCCGGCAGTGTGGACTTTGTAGGCGTAGCGGAAAGCATTGACGAGACCGGTGCCCTTCTTGTGCGGGATGATGAGGGGCAGCTTCGCCGGGTGCTCAGCGGCGATGTGTCCGTGCGGGGAGTCATGGGCTATGTGTAAGGTGCAGGGCGTAGGGCTGGATCTGTGCGCAATTGCACGGATGGAAGCTTTGCCGAGGCAGGATTCCTTCCTGCAAAGGTTTTTTACCGAGGAGGAGGAACAATACATCCACAGTAGAGGCAAAGCAGCGGCGGAAACCATGGCAGGCATTTACGCTGCCAAGGAAGCGTTCCTCAAGGCCGTGGGGGTTGGCATTGTGCTGCCGCTGAAGGATGTGGGCGTCACCCATAATGAGCAGGGGCAGCCTTGCTACAAATTGCAGGGACAGGCGGTTTCCTTCGGCAGGGATGAAGAATTTCTGCTGAGCATCTCCCACGATGGGGGTGTTGCCGCAGCCGTGTGTATCTGGACAAAATAACAAAAACAAAAGGGTGTGCACTCATGAAGGAGCGCACACCCTTGATTGCTTTCACTGATTATTACCATTCCAGCGGATATTCATCCACAACGTATTCCAGCTTTTTGCCGTTGGCTTTCAAGGTGGTCAGCACACTGTCAATGGCGGTTTCCTTGGTCAATACGGTGGGGGTGAAATCGTTCCGGTCCGTCCGGCTGGAAATGCGGATGGGAATGATGCGGAAGCCCTCATTGGTGATGGTGTCATTCCGCAGGCGGAAACGGGTCTGGAAGATGAAGCTGCTCATGTCGCTGGGCTTGCTGTTGCCGGAGAAGCAGAAGTTCCCCAGGGAATAGCAGATGTACACCCCGTTATAGTACTCAATGGGATTGATTCGGTGGCTGTGGTGACCCAGCACCAAATCGGCACCGCTGTCCACGGCCAGACGTCCCATTTTGACCTGATTATCGGTAGGGGAGTAATCCTTTTCGTTGCCCCAGTGAAAGCTGACGATGACAATGGGGTACTTCTCCTTGGCGGCGGCAATGTCTGCCGGCACCTTGTCCCACAGGGATTCATACCGGTCAATGCACAGGTAGGAAAGCATGCAGATTTCCACGCCCTTTACATTGATGACGCCCTCCTCCGTGGAGTTGGAGTACACAACGCCTGCATCCCGCAGGGTCTGCTTGGTTTCCTCGTAAGCATCTTCACCGTGATCCATCACGTGGTTGTTTTCCAGGGATACTGCTTCAATGCCATTGTCAGTCAGCATGCTGACATAGCTGGGGGGCGCACTGAAAAGAAACTGATTTTCTTTTTTGCTGCTAGGCACATAGGTGGAGTCCGTCAGCGTGCCCTCAAAGTTCACAATGGTCAGGTCATCTGCCATGAGAATATCCCGCACATTGCGCATGGTAAAGTTAATATCGCCGCCCTGCTTCTTCAGCTCATCAGCAAAAATGTCAGTGCTCTTTCGGCTGTCGCCGCCGATGGTAAAGTCTCCGGTGGCGGAAATGGTAATGAGCACAGAGCCGTCACTTTCGTAGATGCTTTCTTCTTCCTCTTCGTCAAGGGACACATCGTCTGTGCCGTCACTGGGTCTCACCACCGTTTCGGAGACTACATCCGGGTTGGCCTTGTCCAGAATGTCGTCCATGGACAGATCATCCTCTTCCTCAGCCAGTACAGGAAGACAGACCAGCATCAGCGCAAGGAAAAGCGCTGCAAATCTTTGCATTGGATACCTCCTTGAAACGTTACGAGACGGAATGAAAACTCGAACCCGCTTATGTAACGGAGCAGGAGCAGGTTTTCATCCCGAAGGGCAGCGTCAGCAGTTTTCTTGTAAAAATTCGCTCATGCGATCCAGTGCCGTAGTCAGCTTTTCAATGCCGGTGGCGTAGCTGCAGCGAATGTGACCCTCGCCGCAGGGGCCGAAGGCCGTGCCCGGAACGCAGGCAACGTGCTTGTCCCGCAGCAGCTTTTCGCAGAAGGCTTCGCTGCTCATGCCGGTGGAAGCAATGGACGGGAATACATAGAAAGCCCCCAAAGGCTCGAAGCATTCCAGTCCCATGGAACGGAAGCTTTCCACCATGAGACGGCGGCGTCGGTCATAACTGTCCCGCATGCGCAGCACATCTTCGTAGCCGTTTTCCCGGCCGGAGCGGAGAGCTTCCAAGGCGGCAGCCTGACCCTGACGGGGGGCGCACAGAATGCCGTACTGATGAATCTTGTTCATCACGTCGATCAACGCTTCAGGGCCGCAAATGTAGCCCACACGCCAGCCGGTCATGGCAAAGGATTTACTGAAGCCGTTAATGGTCAGGGTATAGTCCGCCATGCCGGGCAGGGAGGCGAAGCTGACATGATGCCGGTCGCCGTAGGTCAGCTCAGAATAAATCTCATCGGAAATGACAAGAATCTTCTTCTCCCGAATCACCTCGGCCAAGGCTTCCAAGTCCTGTTTTTCCATAATGGCACCGGTAGGATTGTTGGGGTAGGGAAGAATCAACGCTTTGGTTCTGGGGGTAATAGCCTTGCGGACAGCCTCCGCACTCAGGCGGAAGTCGGTCTCTGCGGTGGTCACAACGCCGACAGGATTGCCTCCTGCAAAAATGACGCTGGGGCTGTAGCTCACATAGCTAGGTTCAGGCACCAGCACTTCGTCCCCGGCGGAGACAATGGCACGAAGCGCCACGTCAATGGATTCGCTTGCACCCACGGTAACAAGTACCTGAGTCTCGGGATTGTAGGTAAGGATGTAGCGATGCTCCAGATACCAGGCGATTTCCTGCCGCAGGGGCAGCAATCCCCGGTTGGCTGTATACTGGGTTTCACCGTCAACAATGCTGTTAATGGCAGCATTGCGGATGTGATAGGGAGTAATGAAGTCCGGCTCGCCCACGCCCAGGGAAATGGTGCCCTTCATGGTAGCGGCCAGGTCGAAGAAACGGCGGATGCCGCTGGGTGGAACAGCCGCTACACGAGGATTCAAATACTGCTCGTACGTCACGGAGAAATCACCAGCCGCTGATCAGACTTGTCGCCTTCGAAGATGACGCCTTCCTCCTTGTACCGCTTGAGCACAAAGCTGGTGGCAGTGCCGGTCACCATTTCCAGGGTGGACAGCTTTTCGGATACAAACAGAGCCAGCTCCTTCAGGGTGCGGGCTTCCACCAATACAAGCAGGTCGTAGCTGCCGCTCATCAGGTAGACGCTCTTCACCTCTTCAAAGCGGTAGATCCGCTTGGCAACCGCATCAAAGCCCATGTCCCGCTGGGGGGTGACACGCACCTCAATCATGGCCTCCACACGTTCCCGATCCGTCTTGTCCCAGTTAATGGTGGGGGCATAGCGGAGAATGACCCGCTCTTCTTCCAAATGGCGGATGGTTTCGCTAACCTCTTCCGGAGATGCACCGGTCATAACGGCCAGCTTGTCCACACTCAGCCGGCAATCTTCCTTTAACAGTTCCAGAAGATCACTTTCCAGCTTTTTCAAAGGAAACACTCCTTTCAACGATTGATTTGTTTGGTGTATTGCATTGAGGCAAACGCCCCGTTACAGCAGCTTAATGAGCATGGTCTTCTGCTCATCCATTTCCACCACCAGCAAGCCATCCTTTTCCAGCTGCTTCAGCATGTCGGAAAAACGCTTGAAGCCAATGGCTCGCTCCGTGAAGTCCGGGTAGGTGGTCAGAATGTCCGCCTTCAGGATGGAAGGATTCACCCGGTCAAAGCCCCCGTCCTTGTAGGCCTGCAGCTGGGCGGCAAAAGCGTCCTTCCAGTTGTCCTTGGTCAGCTGGGGATGACTTTCTGCCTCGGCAGGACTATTCAGGCTGACCATCACATTGAAGTTGTCATTTTTCACATGCAGGTCGCCGAACTTCCCTGCCAGCTTCAGCAGCAGCTTGTAGAAAGTGGCACAGCCATAAGCTTTTTCGTTAAAGTCAGGACGGAGACGGAGCAAAACCCCCTTCAGCTCGCTGGCATACATTTCGTCCGTGTCGGAGGATTCTTCAAAAACGCTGCACAATAGCTTGTTCAGCTCAGCCTCGTCCATCATTTCCTCATTGTTGGTGGTTACCTTGTGCTTCTTGGAGGGGGTGTTGTTCACCTTGCGGCTGCCCACGCTTTCCAGAAACTGAAACTCGTTGCAGGCGTTGATGAAAATGGTGCTGGCGGCTTCGCTTCGGCTGATGCCCAGCACAAACTTGCCCATGGATTTCAGCCGGCCTACCAGGGGCGTGTAGTCGCTGTCGCCGGACACAATGCAGAAGGAGTCAATCAGGTCGTTGGTGTAGGCCACTTCCAGCGCATCAATAACCAGCAGAATGTCGGCATTGTTTTTCTGGGCGATGCCGTAGCGCAGGGAAGGCACCACGGAGAAGGTGTTGCTCAGCAGCACTTCCTTCAGGTCACTGAACCGATCTGTGTAGCCGTACACCTTGCCCAGCAAAATGTCGCCGCGGATCTTGACCTTTTCCAGAATGCTGTTCAGCGTTTCTACCTTTGCACCGCAGTTTTCCAAATCTACAAAAAGTGCAAACTTGCTCATAATGAATCAAACAGTCCCTTCGGATTAAATACGGAAGGTGAACCGGTCGCCTCGAATCACCTGGTGAGAAATGTGCAGCGGCTGACCGTGCTGGTCGAACACCACTTCGTGGAGGCACAGCAGAGCGTCTCCTGCGGCAACGTCCAGCAGCTTGGCCTGGGCAGGGGTGGCATAGCTTAAGGAAATGTCATGGATACCCTGGGTAGCCTCAATGTGCTGTTCCTGCAAAAGGGCATACAAGGACCCGGTCAGGTCGGCACTCAGCAGACTGCGGAAGGAGGGAGCAAAGTGGTTGGTTTCCAGCATGACCGGCATGCCGTCTGCCAGGCGAAGACGTACAATCTCCACCACTTCGTCTTCCGGGGAAAGCATCAGCTCCTGCACATCTTCATCTCCTGCATGCACCATGGAAGCATGCACCAGCCGGGTGCCGGCTTCACAGCCCATCATCCGGCAGGCTTCGTGGAAGCTGTTCATTCCCCGCAGATCCTTGCGAATGCGGGGCATGCCAACGAAAGTTCCTTTCCCCTGGTGCCGCTTCAGCAGGCCTTCCTGGGTCAGCTCATGGAGGGCTTTGCGTACGGTTACACGGCTGACTCCGTAGGTGTCGCAAAGCTCCTGCTCGGAGGGAATGCGGCTGTGCACAGGATACACCCCGGCGGCAATGTCGCTGCGCAGTTTCTTAATCAGCTGCTTGTACAGGGGGCTGTAACTGTCGGAATCCAGAATCTGCTTGTTTTTCATATGCGGCACCTCTGCATCGTCTGCTTGTATACAGTTGTGTGTCTGCCGCTTACAGGGGGAGAACAATACGTCTTCATGCCGGAGGGCGTGACACACAAAGGCGAACAATCACAGTATAACATCATTCAGCGGAAAAACCAACACCTTGCGAAAGAAAAAATGCATTTGCATACAGGTTGACTTTCTGTCAATTTTTGTGAAGCACTGGACAAAAGGGGCTTGGAAAGGTACAATGACAAGCAGACGTTTCACACAAGGGAGGGGTTGCCTGTGCCAAAGGCCAGAGTTTCTGCCTGCATGGTGCTTTACCACGCAGGGGATGAAGCACTACGGGCAGTGGATTGTCTGGATGCGTCCGATGTCATGGTGGATGTGTATCTGGTGGATAACACGCCGGAGGATGATACGGCACAGCGCATCCGCTGGGCACATCCCGGGGTGCAGGTGCGCCCCCAAATGAAGAATCTTGGCTTCGGCCGGGGCAACAATGTGGTGCTGAACGAGCTGGAAAGCGACTATCACATTCTGGTCAACCCGGATGTTACCTTCGAGCCGGATGTGATCAGCCGCATGGTGCGGTACATGGACGATCATCCCAATGTGGTGATTTTGACCCCCCATGTGCTGAATGCAGATGGCACAGATCAGCTTCTGCCGAAAAAGCAGCCCACGGTGCATTACCTGCTGGGGGGCTTTCTGGAAAAGCTGGGAGGACCCTTCGTCCGCTGGCGGCGGGAGTATACCATGGCGGATGATGACCTGAGCCATCCCCTGAAGGTGAAGTTTGCCACCGGCTGCTTTCTCATGATTCGCACAAAGACCTTCAAGGAACTGAAGGGCTTTGATGAACGGTTCTTCCTGTATCAGGAGGATTCCGACCTGAGCCGCCGGGCTGCCCAGCTGGGGCCGATCATTTATCACCCGGATATGTGCATTACCCATGACTGGGCTCGGGAGAATACCAGAAGCGCCAAAGGGGTGTTCCGGCAGATTCGGTCGGTTTGCCAATTTTTCATGAAATGGGGCGTCGAGTGGTGAAGAAGATTGATGTGCTGCTGGCTGCCTACAACGGCGCCCGATATTTGCCGGAGCAGCTGGTCAGCCTGCGCGGACAGGATGATCCTCTGTTTCGTGTGCTTATGCAGGATGACGGTTCTCAGGATAATACGCCCATGACCCTCTTGCAAATCTGCGCATCAGACAGCCGGTTTGTTATGGGCGCACAGCAGGGAGCAGGCTTGGGGGCCGTGGGCAATTTCTGGAGCCTTTTGGAGCAAAGCAATGCTCCTTATATTGCCCTTTGCGATCAGGATGATTTCTGGCATCCTGACCGGCTCAGCCGGTGCAGGCAGACCATGGAACGGGCAGAAAAGCAGTACGGGGAAAATACGCCCCTGCTTGTGCATAGCGATTGCCGGGTGATCCACGCCGATGGGAAAGTGCTTCATGCCAGTTTCTTTGACCATCAGGGCTGGGACAGGAGCGCAACCTCCTTCCGTCGCCTGCTGGTGCAGAACAATGTGACCGGCTGCACCATTTTGATGAATGATGCGCTGAAAAAGCTTGCGGTGAATTACGGCGATCCAGCAAAAATGGTGATGCACGACTGGTTCCTTGCCCTGTCTGCCGCTGTTTTCGGGCATGTGATCATGGTGGATGCTCCCCTTGTGGATTATCGCCAGCATGGGGATAACGTGAAGGGCGCAAGCCAGCGTGGGCAGATTCAGCGGGGCGTGAAGGCGCTGAGCACCTGGCAGAAGGGAAAGAACCGCATTCAGCTGACCTACGACCATGCCAAAGCCTTTGGGGATATGTACGGCGCTGTGCTGCCGGAGCAGGGGCGGAAAGATATTGCCGCCTACCTGGCAACGAAGAAAATGAACAAGCTGCAGCGGGTGCTGGCTGTGCAGCAGCAGGGCTTTACCATGCAGAGCATGGTTACAAGAGCGGGACAGATCGTTTTCGGCTGATCAGGAAAAAGCAAAGGAGTGCAGGACGTCATGTTTACCCATCTGCATTTACATACGGAATACAGCCTGCTGGATGGCGCCTGCCGCATTCCGAAGCTGGTGGAACGCATCAAGGCATTGGGCATGGACAGCTGCGCCATTACGGATCACGGCGTCATGTATGGCGTAATTGATTTCTACAATGCTATGAAGGAAGCCGGCATTACGCCCATTATCGGCTGCGAAGTTTACGTGTGCCGCAATCGGCTGGACAAGAGCGCCGCCGCCAGAGACTACAGCCACCTGATTCTGCTGTGCGAAAACAATACAGGCTATCAGAACCTGATGTATCTGGTCAGCGAAGGCTTTCTGACCGGCTATTACTATAAGCCCCGTATGGATTATGACCTGATTCGCCAGCATCATGAGGGGCTGATTGCCCTTTCTGCCTGCATTTCCGGCGACCTGCCCAAGCTGCTGCTGTCCGAGCAGTATCAGGGGGCAAGGGACTATATCCGGGAGATGCAGGAAATTTTCGGAAAAGACAACTTCTTTGTGGAAATCATGGATCACGGCATTCGGGATGAAAAGATTGTTTTGCCCCGGCTGATTCAAATCGCCCGGGAAATGCAGGTGCCGCTGGTCGCCACCAACGACTGCCACTATCTGGAGGAAAAAGATGCGGATGCCCAGGAAGTGCTGATGTGCATCCAAACCGGCAAAACCCTGGAAGATCAAAGCCGGATGCGGATGGAAACCCGCCAGCTGTATGTGAAAAGCGAGGCGGAAATGCGGCGGCTTTTTGCAGCCGTGCCGGATGCAGTGGATCGCACCCACGAAATTGCGGAAAGGTGCAACGTTACCTTCGAATTTGGCGTGACCCGTCTGCCCCATTATCCGGTGCCGGAAGGGGAAACGGCGTACCAAATGCTGAACCGCATCTGCCGGGAGGGCATGAAGCGGCTGTATCCGGATGCAGCGGAAGGTGACGAACCCTACAAACGGCTGGAATACGAGCTGGGGGTTATCTCCGGCATGGGCTACGTGGATTACTTCCTGATCGTGTGGGATTTCATCCACTATGCCAAGTCCCAGGGCATTATGGTAGGTCCCGGCCGTGGCAGCGGCGCAGGCTCCATTGTGGCCTATTCCATGGGCATCACCATGCTGGATCCCCTGAAGTATCAGCTGCTGTTTGAACGGTTCCTGAACCCAGAGCGGGTCAGCATGCCGGATATTGACGTGGACTTCTGCTACGAACGCCGTCAGGAAGTCATTGACTATGTGGCTCGCAAGTACGGAGCGGATCATGTGAGCCAGATCATCACCTTCGGCACCATGGCAGCCAGAGGCGTGATCCGGGACGTGGGCAGGGTGCTGGGCATGAGCTATCAGGAAACTGATGCGGTGGCCAAGGCTGTGCCCATGGAGCTGGGCATTACCTTGGAAAAAGCACTGCAAATTTCCCCCCAGCTGCACCGCATGTATGAGGAACAGCCTGAGGTGAAGCGGCTCATTGATACCGCCATGACCTTGGAGGGTATGCCCCGCAACACGTCCACCCATGCCGCCGGTGTGCTCATTACCGGCAAGCCGGTGATTGAATACGTGCCCCTTCAGCGGAACGATGAGGTGATCACCACCCAATTCCCCATGGGCACCATTGAACGGCTGGGTCTGCTGAAGATGGACTTCCTTGGCCTGCGAACCCTGACGGTGATTCGGGATACGCTGGACATGATGAAGCAGGAAGGCATAAACATGAAGCCGGAGGATATTCCTCTGGATGATGCCAGCGTTTATGAAATGATTTCCAAAGGGGACACGGACGGTGTGTTCCAGCTGGAGGGCAATGGCATGCGCTCCTTCCTGATGAACATGAAGCCTGCCTGCTTTGAAGACATTATTGCTGCCATTTCCCTGTACCGGCCGGGTCCTATGGAGTCCATTCCCCGGTACATTGCGGGCAAGCAGGATCCCAGCAGTGTCCACTATGAAACGGAGAAGCTTCGCCCCATTTTGAAAGTGACCTATGGCTGCATGGTGTATCAGGAACAGGTCATGCAGATTGTGCGGGACCTGGCTGGCTACAGCTACGGCCGCAGTGACCTGGTTCGCCGTGCCATGGCTAAGAAAAAGCATAAGGTCATGGAGCAGGAAAGAGAATACTTCGTTCACGGCATGGTGGATGAGCAGGGCAAGGTCGTCATTCCGGGATGCGTCCGCAACGGGGTAGACGAAAAGGTAGCGGATCAAATCTATGACGAAATGATCTCCTTTGCCTCCTATGCCTTCAACAAATCCCATGCCGCTGCCTATGGCGTGGTGTGCATGGAAACAGGCTGGCTGAAGCGGCATTATCCTGTACAGTTTATGGCAGCCATCATGAACAGCGTCTTCGGCAATGCAGGCAAGATTGCCGGCTACATCCAGTACTGCCGCAGCCGCAATGTGCCCATTCTTCCCCCGGATGTGAATGCTTCCGGCTGGAAATTCACCGTGGAAAAGACTGCTGACGGCGTGATGGGCATTCTCTTCGGCTTTGGCGCTGTGAAAAACGTGGGGGAAGGTGCGGCAGAAGCCATCATTCAGGAACGGAAAAAGGGTGCTTTCCGGGATATTTTCGATTTCTGCCGCCGCATTGATACCGGCCTTGTTAACAAGCGGGTGGTAGAAAGCCTGATTCGTGCCGGTGCCTTTGACAGCATGCACGCCACCCGCCCCCAAATGTTGGCGGTTTATGAGCGTGCCATGGATGCCAACATAGCCCAGCGGAAGCAAAACGTCACTGGTCAGCTGAGCCTGTTTGATATGACCTTCGGCGGAGAAAGCACAGGCATTGCAGGCAACGAGGAATTGCCCCAAGTGCCGGATTATCCTGCCGGAACTCGTCTGGCCATGGAAAAGGAAATGACCGGCGTCTACATTACCGGCCATCCCCTGGATGACTATCGGGAAAAGCTGAGCAAGCTGACCTTTTCTACCGCTGACCTGCTGGGGTTGGAAGAGCGGGAAGATCAGGGCCTAAGCATGGACGGCATGAACGTGGCCATGGGCGGCATTCTGGTGGAAGCTAAAGGAAAAGCCACCAAGAAGGGGGCTTACATGGGCTTTGTTACCTTGGAAGACTTAACGGGACAGATTGAATGCCTTGTGTTCCCTAAGGTGTACGATTTGTATCAGGCCATGCTGACGTTGGACGCTACCGTGGTGCTGACCGGCAAGCTTTCCATTCGGGAGGAAGAAGCCCCGAAGCTGCTGGTGGACAGCGTCACCAAGTTGGCAGAGTGGCAGGGGGTGCAAAATGCACGCCCTCGTGCTGCCTATGCGCCGGCACGGCATCAGACACCGCCTGTTCAGCCTGCTACGGATGCCCAGCAGGCTAAAGCTGCCAATCAAAAGCTTTATCTTCAATTGCCTCGCAGGCAGATGGATGGGGCACTGGCGGCACTGGCGCTGCATCCCGGCAGCGTGCCGGTGTATCTGCACATTCCGGAAGAAAAAATCACCCTGCTTGCACCGAAACTGAACTGGTGCGATGCTACGGAAGCCTGCCTGAACCGTATGGCACAGCAGCTTGGCAAGGAAAATGTGAAACTGGTGGAGGCTCACTCCTAAGGAGGAAAAACGTGAAACCTGTGATCTTGATGGACTGGGACGGCACCATTGCCGACAGTATGAAGCTATGCATTGAGGAGGTGCGCTATGCACTGGTGCACATGGGATTGCCGGATAGACCGGATCGGGAGCTGATGCAGTGCAACGGCCCCACCAACGTGGAATCCATTGCTCTGATGGAAGTGCCTGCGGAGCGGGGGGATGAGTACCTTGCCCTGCGGGAAGAAGCGGAGCTGGCATTACTCCCGGCTTATCAGCGCATTTTCCCCGGCATGAAGGAAATGCTGCATCGGGTGCAGTCCTGTGCCCGGCTGGTGATCGTCAGCAACGGCAATGCCGCCTATCTGGAAGCCTCCATGGCATACCTGGGCGTGAAGGAATGCTTTGAAAGAGCCCAGGGATACCGGGACGGTTATACCAAGGCGGATAATATTGCCATGCTGCTGGAAGAGATGCACCCAACTAAAGCAGTCATGGTGGGGGATAGAGCAGGCGACATGCTGGCAGGGAAGGCCAATCACTTGCCCACCATTGCAGCGTGCTATGGCTACGGCTCGCCGGAAGAGTGGGCCTTGGCAGATGAACAGGCCTATTCCGTAGCCCAGCTGGAACAGATGATTCTCCGCTTGGCAGAGGAATAAGGATGGAATAGAGGGACGGAAGTGAAGGGCTTCCGTCTTTTTTGTACCACAGGTTGTGGAAAAGGAGGATTTTGCAAGGCAAATGTTGTATACATTCATCATCACTTGCAGAAAGGCAGGGAGGAAGCATGACCATCCGGGAAGAGCTTGAGGCGGAAGAGCAGCGGCGCTTGTCACCTTTGGCAATGAAGAACAGTGACAGCCGTGGACGGGAAAAGCCGGTTGAGCCCTGCACCCTGCGAACAGATTTCCAGCGGGATCGAGACCGCATTATACACTGCAAGGCGTTTCGCCGGCTGAAGTTTAAGACGCAAGTCTTCCTTGCTCCGGAAGGGGATCATTACCGTACCCGCCTGACCCACACCCTGGAAGTGGCGCAGGTGGCGCGCACCATTGCCCGTGCTCTTCGGCTGAATGAAGACCTGACAGAAGCCATTGCTCTGGGGCACGATTTGGGACACACCCCCTTTGGGCACATTGGGGAACGCTCCCTGGATGAGCTGCTGCCGGAAGGCTTCCGCCACAATGAGCAGAGCAAACGGGTGGTGGAGGTGCTGGAAAACGACGGCAACGGGCTGAACCTGACCTGGGAAGTGCGGGACGGTATCCTGTGCCACAGCGGCAAACAGTTTCCTGCTACCCTGGAAGGACAGTGCGTTCGCCGGGCGGACCGGATCGCCTACCTGAATCATGACCTGGACGATGCCCTTCGTGGCGGCATCCTTCAGCCTTTTGAATTACCGGCAGATTGCCTTCGGGTGCTGGGAAAAACCCATGGGGAAAGAATCAATACCATGATTCTGGACGTGGTGGAAAACAGCAAGGATCAGCCCATGCTGGCCATGAGTCCCCTGGTGCAGGAAGCCATGGACGGGCTGCGGGAGTTTATGTTTGAACGGGTATACCGGGATGAATGGCGTGCTAAGGAAGAAGCCAAGTGCGACCACGTAATGAAGTCACTGTTCCACCATTATGCTGAGCATGCCAGCGAAATGCCTGAAGAGTTTCTGCTCATCGGCTACCGGGACGGCATGGATCGGGCAGTGGCAGACTACCTTAGCTGCATGACGGATCGGTTTGCCATCCGCACCTATGAGCGGCTTTTTATTCCTAACGGCTTCTCGGCAGGCAATTGATGGAAAATGCAGATATGGCTTTGTTTTGTGCGCTTTTTCATCGGCTTGGATGGATTTTGCTGAAAGAAGCAGGAAAAACACCGGCTTTGGCGAAAGAATAGGACAGGTGGAGCAAAGATGGCATCACGCTTTCCTGCTGCGTGGCTGGATGAACTCCGGGCACGGGCTGATATTGTGCAGATTGTTTCCGGCTATGTCCCTCTGAAGAAGAACGGGCATCGCTATTGGGGGTTGTGCCCTTTTCACGGGGAAAAGACCGCTTCCTTTTCCGTGGATGCGGAACAGCAGCTGTATTACTGCTTTGGCTGCAAGGCCGGGGGCAGTGTGATTCAGTTCATTATGGAAATTGAACGGCTGGATTTTCCGGAGGCGGTGCGGTTTCTGGCAGATCAGCTGCACATGCCTCTGCCACAAATGGAAAACGACCCGGATTGGCAGCGAAAGCGGGATCAGCGGGATCGGCTGCTGTCAGCCAACCGGGAAGCGGCACGCATCTTCCACCAGACCCTGTACACCAAGGAAGGGGAAGCAAGCCTTCAGTACCTGAAGAAGCGTGGCTTAACGGACAGCGTGATTCGCAAGTTCGGCTTGGGTGCTGCGCCGGAGAAATGGGATTTCCTGACCCAACAGCTGCTGCAAAAGGGATTCACCTTGGATGAATTGCGGCAGGTAGGGTTGACCGTGGTGAAGGACGAGGAAACCCTGCCGGATGGCACCAAGCGGCCGAAGCGAGCCTTTGATATGTTCCGCAACCGAGCCATGTTTCCTATCATTGATCAGTACGGCAACGTGTTGGCCTTTGGCGGACGCATTTTAGGCGATGGACAGCCCAAGTACCTGAACACGTCGGACACCCCGGTGTTCAACAAGCGGCTGGGGGTCTATGCAGCTAATTTGCTGCGCAAGGAGCGGCATCTGGAGCGTGTGGTGCTGGTGGAGGGCTACATGGATGTGGTGTCTCTGACCCAGTTCGGCGTGACCGGCGTGTGTGCGACCCTTGGCACAGCACTGACCAATGAACAGGCACGACTGCTCAAACGGTTTGCTCCCAAGGTGTACCTGAGCTATGACGGCGACAGTGCCGGTCAGCATGCCATCCTTCGGGGGCTGGACATTTTGGAAGCGGAGGGCATTCCGGCCAGGGTGCTGGATTTCCCGGATGGGCTGGATCCTGATGAGTTCATCCGTCGGGACGGGCTGGAAGGCTTCGAAAAGCTTCCTGCACTTTCTCCGGCGACCTATCGCATGCGTCGGCTGAAGGATCAGTACGATCTATCTACCCAGGAGGGCAGAACTGAGTACGCCAAGGCCTGTGCCCAGATTCTGAAAGGGCTGGAGCCGGTGGAAATGGAGAATCATCTCCAGCAGCTGATGGTGCAGACCGGGTTCAGCCGGGAAGTGCTCATGGCGCAAATCGGGCAGACCCTTCCTCGCACGAATGAAGGGGCACAGAAGCCTGCCGCTGCCGTTCAAAGCAGGCGTGTGCCTGCAGCGGACGGTGCGGATGAGGAGCTCCGTGCCCAGGAACTGCTGATTTCCCTGCTGGGTACAAGAAGATTGCCCTCAGATATCATTTCTGAGAAGGATTTTGAGGATCCTTTGCTGAAATCTCTTTATACAAGGCTGAAGGAGGGAGTCTCTCCGGCAGCCTTGGTGGATGCATTTCAGGATCGAGAGGACATCCGGGCTCGTGTGGGTCGCCTTCTTCTGACACCGCCGTCAGAGGATACGGATCAGCTGATCCGCATGGCAGAGGATTGCCTTTCTTCTTTGCGCCGCAAGCGCATTGAACGACAGATCAAAACCATTATGCAAAACGTTAACAGTATGACCGGCGATGAAAAACGGGAAGCGATGATGCAGGTGCAGCAGCTTAGCGCACAGCTGAATCAGCTGAAAGCTCGCAGGTCAACGCAGCAATAACGTGCAGACAGAGTAATAGGAGTGAGGATTCCCGTGACACTTTCAACGGACGTTCGCCAAGAGAAACTGAACGATCTTTATGAACTGGGACGTGAACAGGGCAAGTTGACCTGTCAGGAAATTGCCGATCAGCTGGAAGGTCTTGGCATGGATGCGGAGCAGATGGATGCTGTGCTGGATACGCTCCAATCCATGAAAATCGAAGTGGTGGATGAAGCGGCCACAGAACCGGCAAAGAATGACAGCACCGCCGCCTATGCGGATACCTACGATGACAGCCTGTCCGACCCGGTAAGGATGTATTTGCGGGAGATTGGCGCAACCCCTCTGCTGACGGCAGAAGAAGAAGTGGAATTGGCAAAGCGGATTGAAGAAGGGGATGCGGATGCAAAGAAGCAGCTGATTTCCGCTAACCTGCGCCTGGTGGTATCCTTGGCGCGGCATTATGTGGGACGTGGCATGCAGCTGCTGGATCTGATTCAGGAAGGCAATCTGGGTCTGATCAAGGCAGCAGAGAAGTTCGATTATCGCCGGGGTTATAAGTTCTCCACCTATGCAACCTGGTGGATTCGTCAGGCTATTTCCCGTGCCATTGCCGATCAGGCTCGTACCATCCGCATTCCTGTACACATGGTGGAGCACGTGAACCGGCTGATGCGGGTTCGCCGTGAACTGACCCAGGAGTTGACCCGTGACCCCACCACGGAAGAGATTGCCCAGCGGATGAACCTGTCTGTGAAGCGGGTGGAAGAGTTGATCTGCCTGACCAGCGAGCCTCGCAGTATTGACGCACCTGTTGGCGAGGAAGAAGACAGCCGCTTTGGCGACTTCATTGCAGATGAAACTTCCCAAAGCCCGGAAGAAGCAGCTTCCATGTCCATGATGAAGGAACAGCTGGCCTCTGTGCTGGATACCCTGACGGCTCGTGAGCAGCAGGTGCTGATCCTCCGCTTTGGCCTGGAAGATGGACGGATGCGGACACTGGAGGAAGTCGGTGCTTACTTCAACGTGACCCGTGAACGGATTCGGCAGATTGAAGCCAAGGCACTGCGGAAGCTCCGCCACCCCAGCCGGGGACGGCTTCTGTCCGGATACCTTGACTGAGAAACTGACAAGAATACGGCGGCATGACCGCCTGAAGCAAGAAGGTGCCAAGGGACGCTTACTGCGCCCGCTAATGACCTGAACATGTAATGCAGTTATGGACCGACGTCTGCCGCTGATGCGCACAGACCGTGACCGTGTAGACGGTCGAAAAGGAGTGGTTTCAAATGACGCTTTCTCCGGATGCCCGTCAGGCAAAGCTGAATGAGCTCTATGATTATGGCCGCAGTAAAGGCACCATGACGTACAAAGAAGTGATGGATCGCCTGATGGAAATGGAAATGGAGCCTGATCAGCTGGATAAAGTGCTTGAAACCATGGAGGCCCTGGGCATTACAGTAACCAGCGATGATGCATCGGCACCTCAATCGGAAGAAAAAACATCTTCGGAAGAAGAAAAGCAGCTTGACCTTTCCGTGCCTGAGGGCATCAGCGTTGATGACCCGGTACGCATGTACCTGAAGGAAATCGGTAAGGTGCCTCTGCTGACGGCAGAAGAAGAAATCGAAATTGCCAAAATCCTTGAAAATGGCACGCCGGAAGAAAAGGAAGCAGCAAAGAAGAAGCTGAGCGAGGCCAACCTGCGGCTGGTGGTGTCCATCGCCAAGCGGTATGTGGGTCGGGGAATGCTTTTTCTGGATCTGATTCAGGAAGGCAATCTGGGCTTGATCAAGGCCGTGGAAAAATTTGATTACCGAAAGGGTTTCAAGTTTTCCACCTATGCCACCTGGTGGATACGGCAGGCCATTACCCGCGCTATTGCCGATCAGGCGCGCACCATTCGCATTCCTGTTCACATGGTGGAGACGATCAACAAGCTGATTCGTGTGAATCGTCAGCTGCTGCAGGAGTACGGCAGGGAGCCTACGCCGGAGGAAGTTGCCAAGGAAATGGGCATTCCTGAAAGCAAAGTGCGGGAAATCATGAAGATTGCCCAGGAGCCTGTGAGCCTTGAAACCCCCATCGGTGAAGAGGAAGACAGCCATTTGGGGGACTTCATCAAGGACGAGTCTGCACCGACCCCTGCTGAAACGGCATCCTTTGCTCTCATGCAGGAGCAGCTGCAGGAAGTGCTGGATACCCTGACTCCTCGGGAAAAGAAGGTGCTGACCCTTCGCTTCGGCTTGGAGGACGGCAGGCTGCGCACCTTGGAAGAAGTGGGCAAAGAATTCAATGTGACCCGGGAGCGGATTCGGCAAATCGAAGCCAAGGCACTGCGAAAGCTTCGGCATCCAAGCCGAAGCAAAAAGCTGCGGGACTATCTGGAAGAATGAATGATGAGGAGGAGCCGCTTGATGCAGGGTTCCTCCTTTTCCATGGAGGATACATGGACGAGCGATTGACACTGGCAGCCTCTCTTTACGAGCCCTGCGAGGTGGGGGCAGATATTGGCACGGATCATGGCCTGCTGCCCTGCCATCTTTTGAAGCAGGGCGTATGCCGACGCATGATTCTTGCGGACATCAGTGAAAAAGCATTGCAACACGCACGGGAGCAGGTGCGCAAGCAGGGCTTGGAAGACAGTGTGAAGCTGGTCTGCGCCGATGGACTGGATGCACTGGACGAGGCGGCAGGCTGCATTTCCATCACCGGCATGGGGGGCAAAACCATGGCGGACATTGTGAAGCAGGGGAAGAAGCGCATTCGGGGGGCTGCCCTTGTGCTGTCTGCCCATACGGATCAGGAAGTGGTGCGGCAAACTGTGCAGGACATGGGCTATCACTTTACGGCTGAACAGCTTTGCAAGGCGGCGGGGCGGTTTTATCTGGTGTGGAAGGCATTGCCCGGCAAGGTAGCCATGGACGAGGACGAAATCGCACTTGGCACGCCCTTGCTGATGGAAAGCAGGAATCCATTGCTGCCGGACTACTTGGCCTGGCGGCAGTGGGTGCTGGAGAAAAAGCTGGAGGGGCTTCGGCTGGCGGCAGACATCCACGAAGCAGAGATTGCAAAGCTGCAGCATCAATTGACCATCATCAGGAGGTATCAATCATGCTGACGGTAGGGGAGATTTATCGATTCATTGATCAGGCAGCACCCTTTGATACCCAGGAGGATTACGATAACAGCGGCCTTCTGCTTGGGCATCCGGATTGGCAGGTGCATCACATCTTGGTGGCGCTGGACTGCACCATGGGCGTGGTGCAGGAGGCGGAAGAAATCGGCGCTGACTTGATTGTGACCCACCATCCTCTCATGTTTGCTGCAAGGAAGCATCTGCGGGAGGACGATGGGGAAGGGGCGATTCTGTGCCGGCTCATCCGTGGACACAGGGCGCTCATTGCAGCCCATACCTGTCTGGATCGTGCCCATGGCGGCATGAACGATGTGCTGGCGGAGGCAATCGGCCTGCAGCACATTACCGGCGAGGATTTTCTTCGAGTGGGGGATTTGCCCTATCCCATGACGGTGGCAGACTGCACCCGCTGGCTTCAAGAGCATCTGCAGACGGTGGTGCGCCCCATGGGCAAAACTGCCAACATGGTGCACCGGGTGGGGCTATGTTCCGGCGCAGGCAGTGAAATGTGGCAGCAGGCAAAAGCCATGGGCGCCGATGCCTTTGTGTCCGGGGAAATTCATCACCATCATGCCCTGGCAGCCTGCCAGCAGGGGGTTACATGCTTTGAGTGCGGTCATGCGGCAACGGAGACCATCGGCATTTTTGCCTTGGCGGATGCTTTACAAAAGCATGCGGATGCGGTACAATGGAATGTGCGTGTAACAAAATCGCTTCTGAATGCCTACGATTAAGATGTGAAGGAAGCAGAGATACTCGTTGATCACCGGGGCTTGCCTCGCGGAGATAAAGGAGGAATCCCATGGAACAGTTGGAAATGCTGTGGGCTTACCAGCAAGAGGACATGAAGGCGGATCGTATTGCACTGGAAATCCGCCGTTCGCCTACCCGGCAGCAGCTTGAAAAAAGCCGGGACTTCATTGCGGATCGCAAGGAACAGTATACGAAAATTGAGGAGCAGGTGGCCGTAATGGCAGACCGGATGGACATCATCCGTGATGCACTGCCCCGCTGCGAGGAGCAGCTGGCTTCCCTCAGCAAGGAGTTGGAAGAGAATGCACCTGCTGATTTGGCAGCTGTGCAGGCACTGCTGAGCAAGGTGTCCCGCTGCCGTGATACCATCAACAGCTACGAAAAGGAAATGCGCCGCATTGCCAAGGATTCCAATGAGTTTGTGCGGAATCAGCAGACCCTGCAGGTGGAAGCTGCTCAGGAAAAGCAGAAGTTTGTGACCCTGCGGGAGTCCTACAATAAGGAGCTTACCGAGCAGAAGGCCAAGCTGGAATCCCAGCGGGCTGTGGCTGAAAAAGCGGCAGAGGGCATTGATCCCAAACTGATGGAGGAGTACCGCACCATCAAGAAGCATATCACGCCGCCTCTGGCAAGATTGCTGAATGACCAGTGCGGCGGCTGCAACACGGCTCAGCCTTCGGCACTGCTGCGCAAGATCAAGTCCGGCACGGAAATCATCGAGTGCGAAACCTGCGGACGAATGATCATCCCGTAAGAATAATGGGAATGAAACAAGACGGACAAGCAATGTGACCTTCGGGTCAGTAGCTTGTCCGTCTTGTTTTCCTGGGATTATGCACTTATGATGGGCACTTTTGCAATGCTTTTTCCAGGGTTTCTGCCCGGTAACCCCAGCCGATTTGGTTCAGCCCATCCTGAAGCAGCTTGACCGTTTCAGGCAAGGCTGTGTCCTTCTGCTGAGCGGCGATTTTTTGCAGCCGGGACAGAAGCTCCAGCTTTAAGGCTTCCACCTGATTGCCATCCTCGGTCAACTTGGCCGTATCGTAGTCATCCGTTCTGCCACAGGGATGGGGACAGGCGGCACAGTCCGGCAAAAGGCGCAGCTTCTCCTGATGTATGCGCTCGACAAGCACTTTGGCCGCAGCTTTATCTGCTGTGTGCATGTGGGCTAAGGCTTCTACCAACACCTTGGGAGCGTTGGGGGCTGGCATAGCTTCGTCCGATTCCAAGGCACGAGCAAGGCCGATCAGCGCACCCAGCAGTGCGGATTCCGTTGGGGACATGGGCATATCCTCCTTATGAAAAAAACTTCCGCACAGACACAGGACTGCACGGAAGCGTGTAACAAACAAGCTTATGCTTCGTATCCGTTGGGGTTCATGGTCTGATACCGCCAGGAATCCCGGCACATGGCTTCCAGATCCTTTTCAGCCTTCCAGCCCAGCAGCTTTTCTGCCTTGGCAGGATCTGCATAGCAGGCATCCACATCGCCGGCACGGCGGGGGGCAATCACATAAGGCACATCTACCTTGTTCACCTTCACAAAGGCGTGCACAATGTCCAGCACGCTGTAGCCAATGCCGGTGCCCAGGTTGATGATTTCGCAGCCGGTGTGGTCGGCAGCATAGGCGCAGGCCTTTACGTGTCCCTTGGCCAGGTCTACCACATGGATGTAGTCACGGACGCCGGTGCCATCGGGGGTGTTGTAATCGTTGCCGTATACGGACAGCTGCTTCAGCTGACCGGCAGCCACCTTGGCAATATAGGGCATCAGGTTGTTGGGAATGCCGTTGGGGTTTTCACCGATCAGGCCGCTTTCATGGGCACCGATGGGATTGAAGTACCGCAGCAGCACCACGCTCCAGTCGGGATTGGCCGTTACAATGCCCTGTAGGATCTTTTCGATCATGTACTTGGTCCAGCCATAGGGGTTGGTGCAGCCCTTGCAGAACATATCCTCCCGGAGGGGGACTTCATCCGGCACGCCGTACACCGTGGCAGAGGAAGAGAACACAATGCGCTTGCAGTCATGGGCACGCATGACTTCGCACAGGGTCAAAGTGGAGTCCAGGTTGTTGCGATAGTATTCCAAAGGCTTCTGCACGCTTTCACCCACAGCCTTCAGGCCTGCAAAGTGAATCACAGCGTCGAACTTGCTCTCGTCGAAGATGCGGTTCATGGCATCCTTGTCGCAGCAGTCAGCCTGATAGGATTTCACATCCTTGCCGGTGATCTTCTTGACTCGTGCCAGTGCTTCAGGCTTGCTGTTTACATAGTTGTCAACCACAACCACATCGTGACCAGCCTCCAGCAGTTCCACACAGGTATGGGAGCCAATGAACCCGGCGCCGCCGGTTAGCAGAATTTTCATGCAGACATCCTCCTTTAACCCTTAGGGCATACATTCACCGAGAAATATTGTATGCCAAAAACTTCTGCAATGCAAGGGATTTGCTGAACTTTTTCGAAGATCCTTCGCATATTATGCTTTTTCTGCCTGACTTGCGTATGGTGTTGATTCCGCACCCGTGGCGTGCGGAAACGATACGCCGATGATAGCGGGAAAGATACGCTGCTGACAAGTGAATTCCTTGAATATCCGGTTGATTTTTCACCCAAATTGGTCTATAATGAGGATACGAAAGAAACTTATCCTTGCCCTATCAGGAAGGGAGGTCATTCTATGTCGGAGTACCATGTCATTACGATTGCCCGGGGGTTTGGCAGCGGCGGACATGCTATGGGGAAGATGCTGGCTGAGGAGCTGGGCTGGTCCTTTTACGACCGGGAGCTGCTGCAGCTGGCTTCCACAGACAGCGGCATCAGTGAAGATTTCTTTGCCAAGGCGGATGAAACCTTCCGGCGCACGCCTCTGTTCCGCATTGCCAGCAACGTGTTTGACGGCCGCACCATTCCGCCGGATCGGGATGATTTTATCTCCAATGAGAACCTGTTTCGCTATCAGGCGAAGATGATCCGTGCCCTGTCGGAAACGGAGAACTGCGTTATTGTGGGGCGGTGTGCCAACTACGTCCTCCGTGAATCGCCCAATGCCATTAAGCTGTACGTCCATGCGCCGGAGGATGTGTGTATCCGCTCGGTGATGAGCAAGTACGGCATGACCAGTGACGACGCTATCAAGGCTATCCGCAGCATCAACAAGCGCCGGGCGGATTATTATCGGTACTTCACCGGCCACGATTGGAAGGATGCGGACTACTACGACCTGTGCATGGATTCCTCCAAGATTGGCAAGGAAAAGTGCGTGGGCATTATCAAGGCTTTCATGAATGAAATGTAAGGCATAAGTAAGAGGAGCGCAAGCAACATGGCCTGCGCTCCTCAGACTATCAAAAACCCTGGGTGGCGTTGGAGGGCTCGCAAGCCCTTCAACTCTAGATCGAAAATC
>CAVIWF010000018.1:0-39767 GCA_963646285.1 bacterium | reverse complement strand
TCTTTTGTTGACACCCTGCATCGCAAATAGAACAAACCCCTGCCTTTCTGAAAACAGGGGTTTGTTGATGGGCTGAACCCACTGACCGAAATCAGCGGGCTTTGAGTAGTATGAAACTGTCGGAAGCTATCTTAACTTATTTGCCATCGCAGAATTTCAATCGCATTTTTGGCGTAAGTTTGGCTTAAATTGGCGTAAGAATTGGTGTAAATCCCGCCGATAAGCTCCGTTAGCTTCAGATACAGACATTTATAGAGATTTACTTGTCCGTGGGCTTCATCGTCGGGAACAGCAGCACGTCACGAATGGTGGGGCTGTTGGTCATCAGCATGACCATCCGATCCAGGCCAAATCCCAGACCGCCGGTGGGGGGCATGCCGTATTCCAAGGCGTTCACAAAGTCCTCATCCACCTCAGCATGAATGCCCTGTGCCAGCCGTGCCTGCATCTGATCCTCAAAGCGGCGGCGCTGGTCGATGGGGTCGTTCAGCTCGGAGAAGGCATTGCCCATTTCGTGGCCGGTAATGAAGAACTCGAAACGCTCGGTCAGCGTGGGGTCTTCAGGCTTCCGCTTGGCCAGGGGGCTGATCTCCACCGGGTAGTCCGTGATGAAGGTGGGCTGCACCAGGGTGGCTTCTACATACTCATCAAACAGGGCAGCCAGGCAGTCCCCACGCTTGGCGTCCTTTTCCACATGCACATTCCGCTTCTCGCAGATGGCACGGGCTTCCTCATCGCTGCTCCAAGCCTTCCAGTCCTCACCGCAGGCTTCCTTTACAGCATCTGCCATGGTGATCCGCTTCCACGGTGCCTTCAGGTGGATGATTTCCCCCTGATACTCCACGTCCGTCGTGCCTAGGGCCTTCATGGCAACAAACTCATACAGCTGCTCCACCATGTCCATCACATCGTGATAGTCGGCATAGGCCTGATAGGTCTCTACGGTGGTGAATTCCGGGTTGTGGGTAGCGTCCATGCCTTCGTTGCGGAAGATACGGCCTACCTCATATACCCGCTCAAAGCCGCCCACAATCAGCCGCTTCAGGTACAGCTCTGTCTCAATGCGCAGTAACATGTCGATGTCCAGTGCATTGTGGTGGGTGCGGAAGGGCTTTGCGGCTGCGCCGATTTCCACCGTCTGCAGCACAGGGGTGTCCACTTCCAGGAAGCCACGGCCATCCAGAAATTCACGCACGGCGGCAATGATCCGGCTGCGCTTGCGGAAGGTATCCCGCACGTCCGGGTTGACGATCATGTCCACATACCGCTGGCGGTAGCGCAGATCCACATCCTGCAGGCCATGGAACTTTTCAGGCAGCACCTTCAGGGACTTGGTCAGCAGGGTAACGCTCTGGGCATGGATGGACACTTCCCCCGTCTTGGTGCGGAACACCAGACCGGTAACGCCCAGAATATCGCCCAGGTCATCCTGCTTGAAAGCGGCGTAGGATTCCTCGCCTACGTCATCCCGCTTCACATAAATCTGAATGTCGCCTTCGCCATCCAGCAGGTGCGCAAAGGAAGCCTTGCCCATAACCCGGCGGCTGGTCATACGACCGGCGATGGAAACCACTTGACCCTCCAGTGCGTCAAAGTTGTTGACCACATCGGTGGAATGGTGGGTTACATTGAATTTAGTGATGAGGTAGGGATTCTGACCGGCATCCAGCAGACCCTGCAGCTTCTGCCGGCGGATGATCTCCTGCTCAGTCAGCGGAGGGGTAAGGGGGGTTACGGGATAATCAGCCATGGGGGACGCCTCCTTATACTTAGCGGCGAATGTCAACGACCTTGTAGTTCACATTGCCGATGGGGATTTCAATGGGAACGATTTGACCCTTCCGGGCGCCCATCAGCGCCATGCCGACAGGACTTTCGTTGGAAATCTTGTTCTGCCAGGGATCGGCTTCTTCGGCACCCACAATGGCGTACTCGAAGTTCTCGCCGGTTTCTTCATCTTCCAGCACCACGGTAACGCCAACGGATACCTTTTCCGTGCTGATTTCGCTGTCGCTGACCACCACGGCGGTGCGCAGCAGGTTCTGCAGCCGGTTGATTTCTTCCTCAACCTTGGCCTGCTCCTTCTTGGCTTCGTCATACTCGGCATTTTCGCTCAAGTCGCCAAAGCCACGGGCAATCTCGATTTGCTTGGCCACTTCGTTGCGGCGGGTACCGATGAGATAATCCAGCTGCTCCTGCAGCTTTTTCATACCATCTTCCGTCATGATGTTGCGTTTTTCTTCTGCCATGGATGGATCGACTCCTTTCATCCTATCAACGATAAAGAAGCACCCTGCCCGGAACATGCTGCGCAAGGTGCGTCCTGAGGTTCAGATTCACCGAGTTATTATACTGGATTTGACTGGCCTTGTCAATCATTGGGGACGAAGCCGTCGAAGATTTCCAGATCGTAGCGGCTCCTTTGCTTGTCCATATCTGCCTGGGTGTGGATGGTCCAGCAGACCAGCGTGGGGCGGAAAAGCCGCATGAGCGCCATGGCCAGGTTGCCGTCCGTGGCTGCCTCATAGGCGATGAAATCCGGCCGGCCTGCAACATTCTGCACCAGCGACCCCAGGAAGAAGAACAGCACGGTTTGCTCTCTGCCGTTTCCCTTGCCGAAGGAAAGCTGCCCCCGGATGATTTCCGGCGCATGCTTGCGGAACCAGCGAACCGCCAGGGGATGGAAGCTTTCCACACAGTAGGGGCCGCTGTAGGCTGTCAGGGCGGCGTAGGTCATTTCACACAGCTGATTCAGCCGCTTGTCTGGCTTGATTTCCACAATCAGGGGCACCTGCTTGTTTACGCATTGCAGCACTTCTTCCAGGGTGGGAATGGTGCAGTCGCTGCCCTTGAGCCGCATCTGCCGCAGCTCCTGCAGGGTGCAGTCGCTGATGGGGCGGTCAACGCCGCACATGCGTTGCAATGTGTCGTCATGAAATACCACCAGATGATCATCCTTGGTCAGGTGCACGTCCAGCTCGATGCCAAAGCCGTGGCGGACGGCATTCTGAAAGGCAGGCAGGCTGTTTTCAGGCAGCGCTTCATTCCACAGACCCCGATGGGCATAGTCGTAGCCCTTCAGGTGATCAATCTTCCGCCGGGGGAGCTTGGGCAGCACCAGAAAAAGATACAGCACAAAAAGGATTAGCAGGATCAAGCACAGTGTTTGCATGTTTGTCATCTCCCGGAAGGATTCAGGGGAACCCCTCGCATTTTCACGGGATTTATGATACCATAGACAGGGCGTTCCGTCCAGCGTGCATTTGCAGGATGGAGCGCTGCATGAATGCTGATTTTTCGATGGCTAGTGGAGGGAAAACCATGAAGAAGCTGGCTTTGCTGGCTACGGGAGGAACCATTGCCTGCCGGGAAACCCCGGAGGGACTGTCCCCGGCGCTGGATGCAGGAGAACTGCTGCGGGAAATTCATATCAGCGGCGATACAGAGATTGTCTGCCGGGACGTGTTTTCCATGGATTCCAGCAACATTCAGCCGGAGGAATGGACAAAGCTTGCCCACGCCTGCCATGAAGCCATGCAGGACTGCGACGGTGTGGTGGTGACCCACGGCACGGACACCATGGGTTATACGGCAGCCGCCCTGAGCTATATGCTGCTGGGGCAGAAAAAGCCGGTCATTTTCACCGGCAGTCAGCTGCCCATGGGTGCACCCTTTTCAGATGCGGAAACCAACCTGGCCTGCGCCATTGAGGCGGCACGGCAGGGGGTGCCGGGTACTTACGTGTGCTTTCATCGGAAGCTGATCCTGGGCACCCGGGCAGTCAAGACCCACACCACCAGCTTTGACGCCTTTGACAGCGTGAACCGCTCCCTGTGCGGTGTTATTGACAGCGAAGGCGTCCATTTCCGTCAGCCGCTGGAAACAACGGAGCCTTACTGCCTACGCCCGGAGGTGGACAGCCGGGTCTTCCTGCTGAAGCTGATTCCCGGCACCCATCCGGACATTATGGATTATGTGCTGAAGGCAGGCTATCGGGGGCTGGTGATCGAGGCCTTCGGCTTGGGCGGACTTCATTATATTCGGCGGAATCTGGTGGACAAGCTGCGGATGCTTCGTGAGCACGGCATTCGGGTGCTGGTGGTCAGCCAATGCATGTACGAAAAGGCGGATCTGTCCATCTATGAAGTGGGCAATCAAATGCTGAAAGCGGACGTGATTTCTGGCAAGGATATGACGACAGAAGCCGCCGTGACCAAGCTGATGTGGGCACTGGCGCAGGAAGATCCCGATGCATGGCTGAGCCGCAGCCTGTGCGGAGAGTTTGGCACGTAAAGAGGCGGTGTTTTCCTTGCGTCAACCTCTTTGACGTGGTAGAATACACAATGGCAGTTTTGATAGAACACAAGGAGCAACAGATGGAAGCAAGAATCAAGCTGGAGAACGTTTCCTTCACCTATGAAGAGGCGGAAGAGCCTGCGCTGAAGAACGTATCCCTTCAGATCATGCCCGGAGAGTTTGTGGCCGTGCTGGGTCATAACGGTTCCGGTAAGTCTACCCTGGCCAAGCTGCTGAATGCCCTGTTTATTCCCACATCGGGCACGGTAACGGTCTGCGGCATGGACACGAAGATAGAAGAGAACACCCTGCCGGTTCGCCAGCGAGCAGGCATGATTTTTCAGAATCCGGATAACCAGATCGTTTCCTCCATCGTAAAGGAAGACGTGGCCTTCGGACTGGAAAACATGGGCATCCCCACGGAAGAAATGCTGCCCCGGATTGAGTCCGCTCTCTCTGCTGTGCATATGAACGAATTTGCGGACAAAGCACCCCACATGCTTTCCGGCGGACAAAAGCAGCGAGTGGCCATTGCCGGTGTGCTGGCCATGGAACCGGATGTGATCATTGCCGATGAATCTACGGCCATGCTGGATCCTTCCGGCCGCAAGGAAGTGCTGGATACGGTTCGCCGGCTGAACCGGCAAAAGGGCATTACCGTGGTGTGGATCACCCACTTCATGGAGGAGGCTGCCCAAGCGGATCGAGTGGTGGTGGTATCCGACGGTCAGGTGGTACGGGACGGCAAGCCTCAGCAGGTTTTTGAAGAGATTGACACCATGCGTCAGCTCCATTTGGATGTGCCCCATATGACGGAGCTGGCACATCAGCTGCGTGAAGCAGGCATGCCTTTGCCCCACGGCATCCTGACGGTGGAAGAAATGGCTGAGGAGGTTATGAAGCTGCTATGCCCATCGAAGTAAAAAATCTGACCCATACCTATAGTGCAGGCAGCGCCTTTCAGGCAACGGCCATCCGCAATGTGAACCTGACCATTGAGGAAGGTGAGTTCATTGCGGTGATTGGCCACACCGGCTCAGGCAAGTCTACCCTGGTGCAGCACCTGAACGGTCTGCTGAAGCCTACAGATGGTCAAATTCTGGTAGACGGAGAAGACCTGAATGGCGAAAAGGTGGATCGCCGCCGAATCCGGCAGAAGGTTGGCTTGGTGTTCCAGTACCCGGAGTACCAGCTTTTTGAAGAAACCGTTGCCAAGGACATTGCCTTTGGTCCGAAGAACCAGGGCCTCAGCGCAGAAGAAATTGACAGCCGGGTGCACATGGCCATGGAGCAGGTACATCTGGACTACGATAAGTATGCAGAGCGTTCGCCCTTCGAACTTTCCGGCGGGCAAATGCGCCGTGTGGCCATTGCAGGCGTGCTGGCCATGAAGCCCAAAGTGTTGATTCTGGATGAGCCCACCGCCGGACTGGACCCCCAGGGCCGGGATCGGATTCTGGGCATGGTGAAAGAGCTGCATGAGGCAGGGGACACCACAGTGGTTATGGTCAGCCACAGCATGGATGATGTGGCTCGCCTGGCGACCCGTCTGGTGGTAATGAGCCGGGGTGAGCTGGTGGCCACAGGCACGCCACGGGAAATCTTCAAGCAGGTCAAGATGATGGAATCCATTGGCCTAGGCGTGCCGGAGGCGGCAAAGCTATGCAACATGCTTCGCCAGAGGGACATCCAGCTGCCGGATGATCTGTATCAGATGGACGAGGCAAGGGATGCCATTCTGGCACGGTGGAAGGAGGTGCGCTGATGCTCAAGGATATTACCATGGGGCAATATTACCCGGGAGACAGCTTCGTGCATCGGCTGGATCCTCGCATGAAAATCGTGCTGACGGTGATGATGATCGTCGCCGTGTTCATGGTGCATTCACTGGTGGGGTACGCCTTGGTGCTGGCTTTTGTTTACTGGATTACGAAGCTGGCCACCATTCCCTTTAAGCTGTTGATGAAGGGAATCAAGCCCCTTCGGTTCATCCTGATTTTGACCTTTCTGCTGAATCTGCTGTTTTCCAATGGGGAAACGGTGTGGTGGCAATGGAGCTTCATCACCATCACCCAGGAGGGGTTGAGTCAGGCCGTTCATTATTCGCTGCGGCTGATGTTCCTGGTGGTGGGCACTTCTCTGCTGACGCTGACCACCTCCCCGGTTTCCCTGGCGGATGGACTGGAACTGCTGCTGTCGCCTCTGAAGAAAGTACACTTTCCTGCTCATGAACTGGCCATGATGATGACCATTGCCCTGCGCTTTATTCCCACCCTGCTGGAAGAAGCGGATAAGATTATGAAGGCTCAGATGGCTCGTGGTGCAGACTTTGAGAGCGGCAACCTGTTTGCCCGGGCAAAGGCCATGGTGCCGCTGCTGGTGCCTCTGTTTGTCAGTGCTTTCCGCCGTGCAGGGGATTTGGCCATGGCCATGGAAGCACGCTGCTACCACGGGGGCGAAAACCGTACCCGGCTGCGTGTGCTGAAAATTACCAAAAACGATTGGCTGGCCTTTGCAGTCATGTGGGGGCTGATTGCGCTGATTGTTGTGGAAGGTATTGTCCTTTAACAAACAGGCAGCCCGAATTTTCAAAAACGATGTAGGTTGCAGCTGATGAAACGCATTTTGTTGACCCTTGAATATGACGGAACCAACTACTCCGGCTGGCAGCGGCAGTATAATGGGCTGGCGGTGCAGCAGGTGCTGGAGGAAGCCCTCTCTGCCGCTTGCCGGGAAAAGATTGCCGTAACCGGCGCAAGCAGAACGGATGCAGGTGTCCACGCTTTGGGGCAGGCCGCTCACTTTGATACGAACTGCGGCATTCCGCCGGAGAAGTTTCCTTTTGTGCTGAATACCATGCTGCCTCCGGATATTCGGGTGCATACGGGGCGGCAGGTGCCGCCGGACTTTCATGCCCGGTTCATGACGGGGGGCAAGCGGTACACGTACCGCATCATCAACAGCCGCCACGGCAGTGCCCTGAAGCGGAACACCCATGTGCATGTTCCTGTGCCCTTGGATGAAACCGCCATGGCCAGAGCGGCGGAAACCCTGCTGGGGGAGCACGACTTTGCTGCATTCCAGGCCTCCGGCGGCACGGCAAGAACCACCGTGCGCACCATCCGGGCGATGTCCCTTGTGCGGCAGGGGGATGAAATCATCCTGACCATTGAGGGCAACGCCTTCCTGTACAACATGGTGCGGATCATTGCCGGTACGCTGATGGAAATCGGCCTGCATAAGCGGGGAGAAGATGCCTTTCAGGAGGCGTTCCGCACATTGAACCGGCTGAGCCTTGGCGTTACGGCACCGCCCCACGGGCTGGAATTAACAGAGGTATTCTATCCGGAAGCCGCCTTTCGGGATCCGGAGGAAGTACGCTGGCACCAATCCTGACCATGATCTTTCGTAATTGTAAGAATCAAACCCTGCTGGAGGAATACACATGCTTCGAGTAAGCAACCTGAACCTTCCGCTTTCTGCCGGTGATGAGGAGCTGATGCAGCTGGTACTGCGTCGGCTTCGCATTCCTGCAAGCAGACTGCGCACCATGACCATGTACCGCAAGTCCATCGATGCCCGAGACAAGGGGGATGTCCACTTTGTCGTGACCATGGATGTGGAGGTGGAAGGGGAGGAAGAACTGCTTCGCCACATGAAGAAAGGCACGGCGGAAAAGGTTACGCCCAAGGCGGCACGGCCTTTGCCTCCGGCTGCTTTTTCCAAGCGGCCTGCGGTGGTGGGTGCAGGCCCTGCAGGCCTCTTTGCGGCACTGACCCTTGCCCGGGGCGGTGCCAATCCTATTTTGCTGGAGCGGGGCAAGCCTGTGGATGTCCGCATGCAGGATGTGGAGGCTATGCGTACCCAGGGCTTGCTTGACCCGGAAAGCAACGTCCAGTTTGGCGAGGGGGGCGCAGGTGCCTTCTCTGATGGCAAGCTGACCACCGGCATTAAATCTCCCTGGCAGAAAACGGTGCTGGAAACCTTTGTGAAGCATGGTGCGCCGGAGGATATCCTTTACCAGCACATGCCCCATATCGGCACCGACAACCTGCGCCGTGTGGTGGCCTCCATGCGGCAGGAAATCATCAGTTTGGGGGGCGAGGTGCACTTTTCTGCCAAACTGACGGGGCTGATCCTTCGGGGCAACCATGTGGAAGGTGTGACCTATCAGGAAGAGGAAGAAGAGCGGGAGTTGCTGACGGATACGGTGCTGCTGGCCATTGGTCACAGCGCCCGGGACACCCTGCAAAACCTTTTCCGGCAAGGGGTGGTTATGACGCAGAAACCCTTCGCCGTAGGGGTGCGAATTGAGCATCCTCAATCCATGATTAACAAGAGCCAATACGGTGCTTTTGCCAGGCATCCGGCGCTGGGGGCAGCTCCCTATAAGCTGGCGGCACGGACGCCGGACGGTCGGGGAGCCTATACCTTCTGCATGTGCCCGGGGGGCGAGGTCATTCCAGCGGCATCTCAGCCAGGCGGACTGGTGGTGAACGGCATGAGCTACCACGCCAGAGACGGCCGGAATGCCAATGCGGCTTTGCTGGTAGGTGTTCGCCCGGAGGATTTCGGGGATGACCATCCATTGGCAGGGTGTGTGTGGCAGCGGAGCATTGAGCAGGCTGCTTTCCGCCTGGGCGGCAACAACTATCATGCGCCTGTGCAGCGGGTGGAGGACTTCCTGAACCATCGGGCAAGCAAGGCGCTGGGGGAGGTTGAACCCACTTATCTGCCGGGGGTAATGCCCTGTGATTTGCACGAGTGCCTGCCTGCCTTTGTGGCGGAAGACCTGGCTTTCGGCATCCGTCAAATGGATCGGCAGCTTCACGGCTTTGCTATGCCGGATGCGGTGATGACCGGCGTGGAGACACGCTCCTCCTCGCCGGTGCGTCTGCCCCGTGGGGAAGGCATGATGGCCTCTGTGGATGGATTGTTCCCTGTAGGGGAAGGTGCCGGTTATGCAGGGGGCATTGTCAGTGCGGCAGTCGATGGCATCGCTGCGGCTTATGCCGCCATGGAAAGGAGCCGTGACCTATGATCTGCGGCGTGTGCTTTGACATGGACGGCGTGCTGCTGGATACGGAGTCCCTAAGCTTCCCTATGATGCGTCAAGCCATTGCCATGCAGGGGGAGACGCTTACGGAAGCCCAATGGCAAACACTGCTGGGGGTGAATCTTGCCCACACCTGCGCTTCCATCGGCACATGGTATCAGGGGCGGGTGCAGGCAGAACAGTTCTTCCGGGATTGGGTGGATGTCACCTTCGATTACGTGCATGAGCATGGCATTCCGAAAAAGCCGGGAGCGGATGAAATCCTTCATCTCCTTCGCCAGCAGGGCATAAAAATCGCCCTATGCACGTCCAATCAAAAGCAGGTAGTGGAAGAGTATCTCCGTTTGGCCTCCTGGCAGGATGCCTTTGATGCCATTGTTACAGGCGATCAGGTAAAGCAGGGCAAGCCTGCCCCAGATATTTATTTGAAAGGTGCAGAAGCCTTGGGGCTTTCACCTGAAGCGTGTATGGCCGTGGAGGATTCGGTGAACGGCGTGAAGTCCGCCAAGGCAGCTGGCATGCTGACGGTTATGATCCCGGACATGCTGCCCTATACCGACGCCCTTGCACCCTATGTGGATCATGCTTTGGATTCCCTGATGGCACTGGAAACTTTATTGTAATAGGAGTGATGAACATGACGGTAAAAGAACGGTTCCTCAAGTATGTGCAGGTAGAAACCACCTCAAACCCTGACTGCGACACCTGCCCCAGCACTCCCGGTCAGTGGACACTGGCCAACATGCTGGTGGAGGAAATGAAGGCCATGGGCATTCAGAATGCCCGGGTGGATGACCACTGCTATGTGTATGGCACCATTCCCGCCAAGGGCAATCATCCCGCCAAGGTGGGCTTGATTGCTCACATGGATACCTCTGATGGCGTTATGGGGCCCACCCATCCCCAGGTGATTGACTGCTACGATGGCAAGCCGATCATCCTGAAGAACGGCGTGGTCATTGATGGCTTTGATTTCCTGAAGGATCTGGTGGGGGATGAGCTGATCGTTACCAGCGGCGACAGCGTGCTGGGTGGCGATGACAAGGCTGGCGTGGCGGAGATCATGACCCTGGCGGAACTGCTCTGCCGTGAAGATGCCCCTGAGCATTGCACGGTGTGCATCGCCTTTACCCCTGATGAAGAAATTGGCCGGGGCGCAGACCTGTTCGATGTGGCAGCCTTCGGCGCAGACTACGGCTATACGGTGGACGGTGGCAAAATCGGCGAATTGGAGTATGAAAACTTCAATGCGGCTTCCATGGAAGTGGTGGTTCACGGCGTGAACATCCATCCCGGCTCTGCGAAGAATCAGATGAAGAACGCCTGCCTTGTGGCCATGGAGTGGAACGGACTCCTTCCCCCTACGGAAACGCCTGCCCACACGGAAGGTTACGAAGGTTTCTTCCACCTGGGCGGCATGGAAGGCACGGAGGAGCTGGCCAAGCTCCACTATATCATCCGTGACCATGATGCCGCTCGCTTCGCCAAGCGGAAGGAGCAGGCGCAGGATATTACGGATTTCCTGAACAAGCGGTATGGGGATGGCACGGTGGAGGTGATCATTCAGGATAGCTACCGCAACATGAAGGAAGTTGTGGAGCCCCACATGGAGATTATTGAAAAAGCCAAGGATGCCTATCAGGCCTTTGGCGTGGCGCCTATTGTGCAGGCCATTCGTGGCGGCACAGATGGCGCAAGGCTGTCCTTCATGGGTCTGCCCTGCCCGAACCTGGCAACCGGCGGCTACAATTGCCACAGCCGCAAGGAGCTGGTCAGCGTGAATGAAATGGAAACCATGGTGAAGGTGCTGGGGTATTTGGTCGCACACGCATGATAACCATATATGACAAGAGGCTGTGAAAGGCAATCATGCTTTCACAGCCTCTGTTTTTGTTTTATTGTCAATCCCAGAACAGCAGTTCAAAGCCCGGGTAGGAAACGGTCTTCTCACCGTCTGTGGTTTCGTAAGCACCTGTACAGCGGCCATACATGGTCTGCTGACTGTCCATGGAGAAGTTAGGCTCCTGGGTGGTGGTGACAACCACAAAGTTCTTGTACGCACCGCTCTTGGTCTTGTCCATGGCCATGGTGATGATCCACTGATCCCCTTCCTGAGCGATTTTCACGGCGTAAAGCTTGTACTTCATGATTCGCCCGGTGTAGCCGGTCAGCTTCTTCGTCAGGGTGGAGTAGGCGGGTTTCACGGCTTCTTCGATGTACTGAGCCTTCAAATCCGCCTCCGTCAGCGTACGATTGGCGGTGAAGGTATACCGGCGGGTGTCATAGTTCTTCTTCTGGAAGGTGAGGACAATGTTATAGTCGCCCTCCTCGGAGGTGTCAATCTTGAAGGAGAAAGTGCCGTTGTTGTTGGTGCGGACGAGCTTGTCATAGTAGGTGTCGTTGACAATGCACTGGATGGTCACGCCTGAAATGGTCTTGCCGGAGATGACCAGCTTGTCACTGTCCAGCTGAGCGGGGACGTCCTCGTTCAGGTTGACAGGCAGCAGGGTGGACTGATACGTGGTGGTCTCGAACACTTCTTCCTGAGTTACCGTAGAACCGTTTTCCACCGTAACCGTCATGAGCCAAACGCCTTCGCTGGGCAGGCTCATCTTCAGGTCAAACTCTCCGGACTTGTTGATGGTGTCTTCTACCAGAATTCGATCGTTGGAGGACATGCGCATCATTACGCCGATAACTTTCAATCCCGTTGTGCCTGTGCCGGATACGGTAAAGGTGCCTGTATTGGTTTCAGCGGGTGGGGTGGAGGTGAAAGTTACCTTGCCAACGGCTGTGTCAGGCTTCACGGCAATGCTGGTAAAGGTAAAGCCGGACATGATTTTGCTCAGAGCCGTGCTGTCGGCATTTTTCAGGCTGCGGCCGTACACCTGATAGTCCAGGGTGATGGTGTAGCCGTTGCGGACGGTTCGGTAGGCATAGCCCCGATAAGTGCCGCCCTCAGTGGTGCGTTTGTATTTCAGGGTCAGGAAGCGGCCGTTGGTGCTGAATTTCTTCCACTCGGCAGATTGATAGGTGTAGCCCGCTGCTTGATAGGTGGTACCCTTCAGGTGCTGCTTGCGGAAAGTACTGCGGCAGTTGCTGTCCTGCTGATCCAGGTCATAATACTGGGCTGCATCATCGTCCTGCACAGCAGTCAGGACAAAGCGGGTCACGCTGTCCGAGGAGTCAGCCACCAGCAGGATTCCATCCGTCCGCCACTGTTCCGCCAGGGCTTCCGGCGTGGAGCCTGCGGCAGATACCCATTCCGGGTGCTGTGCCAGATTTTCGGGGGTCAGCAGAATATAACTGTCATCAATGGACAGGGTGGCAGCAATATCATCAAATGTGAAAGTCTGCGCACAGGCACAGGCGCACAGGGTCAGCAGGCATACAAGCAGCAGTGCAAAGGCAGCTTTCTTCATGCAGGTCACTTTCCTCTCGCATAACAAATAACAGGGAGAACCCTGACTTCATCCTATCCCACGGTATTGTACCATAGAAAAAGGGAAAAAGGCAAGCACCCGGGGGAATTTGGGAGAAAAGCCAAGCTCAAAAGACAAAATCGGCAGCGGAAAATACATCCACTGCCGATGATGCTTTCTGGAAACGCTGCTTAATATTCCTTCAACGCATCCGCATAGAAGTCGTCCATGGCTTCCCTGGTGGGAAACACCGCCAGGTACATTTGGTTGCCCATGGCGCCGGAGAGGGCGTCCGGCACACGGCCGGCCACACGAATGGCACCGGCATACTTGGCCATCAGTTCATCGTGATTCAGCACAAAGCGATGACCATCCCGGCGGCCGCAGAAGGCACAATAGCCCCGTTCGCCTACACCCTTGTCAGAATGATTGAAGGCGATCATGTCGGCCCAGATCTTGTACACGTCGGTGCTGTTGGCGTAGTTCATCATATCGGGAGAAATGCCGCCGCAGGGGCGCATGTTTACCTCCAGCGCCACCACCTGTCCCTTTTTGCCCAGACTGGGCTGATCCTGGGTCAGGCGGAAGAACTCAAAATGGACGAACCGGCTGCGAACGCCAAAGCTCTTCACCGTGGCACGGCCTGCGGCACGGACGTCATCCGCAAGCTCCTTCACAATGTAGTAGATGGAGTTGTCGCCGGTGTTCACAATATCCATGATGGAGATAGGGGTCACATTACCAGTTTCGAAGAGGGGATTGCCGCTGGCGTCAATGATGGCATCGTAGGAGTTGACCTCTGCAAAGACGTATTCCTCCATGATGTAGCTGACGTTTTCTTCACGCTCCGCCAGAAAAGCATGGAGATCATCATCATTGGCCAGTCGATAGGTGTGGGATGCACCCACGCCGTTGTCCGGCTTGACGACCACGGGATAGCCTACTTCATCAATGAAAGCCTTGCAGCCCTCAAAGTTGTCCACAAGGTGATACCGTGCCGTGGGAATGCCGACCTTCTGGTAGTATTCCTTCATCTTGGACTTGTACTTGATCCTGGGAATATCCACACTGCGGAAGCCGGAGCTGATGTTAAAATCATCCCGCAGCCGGGCGTCACGTTCCAGCCAGTATTCGTTGTTGGACTCCAGGAAGTCCACCCGGCCGTACTTGAAGATGAAGTAAGCCACCGCACGGTAGACTTCATCGTAGTTTTCCAAGCTGGAAACCTTGTAGTATTCATGGAGGCTGGCACGCAGGTCAGGCAGCAGCTCATCATAGGGCTGATCGCCAATGCCCAGCACATTCAGGCCATTATTGGTCAGCTCACGGCAGAAATGCCAGTAGTTCACGGGAAAGTTGGGGGAGATGAATACGAAATTCTTCACGGCAGGTCGTCCCTTTCTCTTCTGTTTGCTTACCCAAGCAGCTTCGGCACAAAGTATGCGACCTGCTTGTACCACCAGTCCCAATCATGGGCACAGTCATAGCCCCAGAAATCCACCCACAGGTGAATGCCCTTTTCCTGACAAATCTGTGCCATGCGGCGGGTGGTTTCCGGCACTTCCCATGCACCTTGTCCTACGCAGATAATGCCCTGATGACGATTGTATTCCGCAATATACGGATGGTCACTGGGCATACCGGCAAGGTAATCCACTGGGGAATTCCGGTAAACCACCTCATCCATGTAGCTGCCGAAGCCATAGGAAGCTGTGTAAATGCCGCTGAGGGCAAGCAAGCCGTCAAAAACGCCGGGGAAGCGGAAATACAGGTTGGCGGCGTGGGTTGCACCCAGGCTGCATCCGAAGGCAATAATGCCGGGATAACCATCCCAACCATTCCGGGCGTTCACCATATCCCGGATAAAAGGAGCCAGTTCGTCCACAATAAAGTGAATCCACTGTTCATACCGGCGGATGCGCCAATAGGCATCACCGTTTGTGTTGGACCAGGTTTCTTCGTCAATGGTGTCAATGGAGAATACCATGACCTGCCCGGCGTCAATGAAGGGCGCCCAGGCATCCGTCATGTGGAAGTTCTCAAAGTCAAAGAATCGTCCGTTCTGGCAGGGGATGAACAACACCGGCCTGCCCGCATGACCATAAACCTTGACTTCCATGTCCCGACCAAGTGCCGGACTGTATTGCTTAAAATACTGCGTTTCCATGCTGCATCTTCTTTCAGGTGTAATAGGTGAAAACGTATTTGCCACAAAGGAGTTTTATTCCCGCTCGTACATCAGGGTGCTGATCATCCAGGGCAGCTGTTCTTCCCAGCAGGCTTCGCAGTGATCCCCATTGGGAACAATGCGGCTGGTGACCTGCACGCCTCTGGTCATCAGCTTGGCGGTCAGCGTGGCGAAATGGCGGCAGATGGTGGGATGGTTAGCCATCTCCCGGGAACCGTAATCCATGTACAGCACGGTACCCTCATGCAGCGGTGCATTCATCATCAGCTCCGTCAGCTTCCGAGGAGCAACCCAAATGGAGGGGGACAGGGCGGCGGCTCGGCCAAAGACTTCGGGGTAGGCGGCCAGAGCGTAAAGGCTCATTAGTCCGCCCATGCTGCTGCCGGCGATGAAAGTGGCTTCCCGGTCGGGAATGGTTGGATACTGCTCATCAATCATGGGCTTCAGGGTGTTCACATACCAGTCCATGGTGATGTTGCCACGGCCACGGACGGAACCGAATTTCTTATCGAAGAAATTGTAAGGGGAATACTCGGACAGGCGACCGTTCTTTGGCGCATGGCTGCACTCCACAGCAACGACCATCAGGGGAATGTGATTCTCATCCAGATAGTCGCCAAGCCCCCAGGACTTGCCGTAGGTGGCATCCTCATCGAAGAAAACATTGTGCCCGTCGAACATGTACAGCACGGGGTAACGTTGATCCTCGTCCTCGTATTGATCATCCGGGATGTAAACGTAAACACGCCGCTGAACCTTTTCGCCGCTAAGGGGCGGAATGGCGACGTTCCATTTTTCGATCATCAATCAAGCCTTCTTCAAAGCGTGATAAAGGGAATACCTTCCATAGTCTATCACAGGAAAAAAGGAAGCACAAGACGGAAATGCAGCTGTCTCTGCATTTTCTTTGGTTTTTTGCATAAAAAGAGAAGTACCCTTTGCGGATACCTCTCTGTAGTGATTATTCCAAGTTGGATGTGAGCATGGACAGAATGCCGTATTGATCCAGCAGGGAAAACAGGGTTTCGTAGGCGGACAGGGGCAAATGCTTCAGCAGGGGAATGGCTCCCTTGGCAAAGGGCTCCGCAACGCCGGAAACGAAGGTCTTCATGCTGGCGTCATTCAGGGAGAAAATGTTCAGCCCATTCAGGGTTTCGGCTGTGTAGCTGGGGGCGGAAAGCTCCTGTTGAGTCAGCGTACCTTGAACGGTCAACAGTGCAGCGTCTGTATCCGGATTCAGCTGCTGTAGGGTAAACTGACCATCCTCTGCCTGATAGGCGAAGTGCAGGTTCAGGCTGTTGGGCACCATTTCCCCCTGCAAGGCAAGATTGAAATCCACCTGACCATTCAGGGGCAGGCTTTCCGTCCAGCCGGTCAAGGTCAGGGACGCATCCAGCATGGAGGTTTCCTCTTCCTCATTGGCAATCAGGATGGAAAGGGTAATGTTGCCATCCTCCTGCTGGTACTGATAGGAAGCCTCCACCGTATTGCCGTCCGGCAGCATGGGCAGGGTCAGGGAGCAGGTGGTTTCTTCCTCGCTTGTGGTGCGGGTGAAGAAGGTTTCTTCGCCGCTGCTCCATGTTTCCGTATCATCTTCCACGGATACGGTTATGCCTTCATCGTCCAGCAAACCATCCAGCCAGTCAGGCAGTTCGGTGATGGTTTCCAGCACCATGTCGCTGTAGCCGCTTTCCAAGGCCAGGGCGGCAAGCCAATAATAGAAAGCTCGATCCTGCTCCGCATTGTCGGCAGCGTAGGCAGCCAGCTCCATTACATCTTCCCGGGCAATGACCCGGCTGCCTTCTTCAGCCTGCATCACTCGACTCCATTCATCACGGATCCAGTCGAAGGCACTGGTGTGGGCGTAGGGAGAAATGAGCAGGGCAGGGTATTGCAAGGGCATGCCCAGGTGATTGTAAGCCTTGATGGCAAACTCCAGCAAGGCCAGGTTGTTCATCATCAGCTCCTGATTGCCCAGCAGGCTGCTGCCCAGCTGATAGTGGGTATCGGTGCCATAAAGGTGCAGGGAGGTGCGGGTGTCCTCGTCATTTTCCAGCAGCAGGTCGGCGGTGATATCGAAGCTGCTGCCAGCCAGGGCAAAGGTGCCGGACAGCGTCAGCATGTTCAGCGTATCTGCCACGCCCTGCATCAGGGTCTGAACGTCTTCGGGATAGGCTGACACATCCATGGAAAAGTGAACATCAAAACCATAGCCTACGTCTGCGCTTTCGCCCAAGGCTGCGGCAGGCAGCAAGAGCACACACAGCAGCAAGGCGGTCAGGCGGCGCCCCAAGTCCTTCATTTGCATTCCTTCTTTCGCTTCTTAGCCCCACAGCAGGGCCAGGGCAGGCACAATCTGCTTCTTTCTGGAAACAACCTTGGGCAGGAAAACGTGATGATCCTGAATGTCGCCGGTGTTGAAGGCGGACTTAACCGCTTCCTCCTCACCGAGGAAAATCAGCTCCGTGCCTTCCAGCAGTACATTGGTCAGCATGAGAAGCAGCATGTCGTACTGCTTTTCCGTCTTCAGCTTCTCCATGGCAGGCAGGATTTCATTAAGCCGGCTCATGATCTTGTCCGTATCCAAGCAGGTAACCTGAGCGATGCCCAAGCTGTGCCCGGCAATGTGGAATTCCTTGAAGTCCATGGTCAGCAGGGTTTCAATCGGCTTGTCGCCGCATTGACCGGCTGCAAATATTTCATGACCCAGCTGATCCAGATCAATGCCTGCAATCCGAGCCAGCCGGTCGGCAATCCGCCGGTCACGGCCGGTGCAGGTGGGGGACTTGAACAGCACCGTATCGGACAAAATGGCGGAAGCCATGAGCCCAGCCATTTTTTCCGAAGGCATGAGTCCCCGCTCCTGGAACATGGTGGCCACAATGGTGGTGGAGGATCCTACAGGCTCGTTCCGCATGAACACGGGATTGGCCGTCTGCACATCAGCTAAGCGGTGGTGGTCGATAATGGCCATGATTTCCGCCTGATCCAGCCCGAGAACGGATTGACTCCGCTCGTTGTGATCCATCAGCACCACACGCTTGCGCCGGGGACGCAGCAGGTGATACCGGCTCAAGGTGCCCACCACGTGGTCATGCTCATCCAGCACGGGATACGAACGGTAACGGGACTGAAGCACCGTTTCCCGTACATCGTCAATAAAATCGTCCAAATGGAAGTAGACCAAATCCTTGGTCTGGGCAATACGGCTGACGGGAATAGCCTGATAGATCATCCGGGCGGCACGGTAGGCATCACAGGGGGTGGCAATGAGGCAGGTGCGGGAGGAACGTCCACGATACTTTTCCGCCAGGTCGCTCTGGCACAGAATCACGCAGCTGACACCCAGCTCCAGTGCCCGATCCACCACGTCTTCCTGCTGACCGCAGATGACGATGGAATGTTCACCGGCACCCTTCAGGCAGGCACCGCAAGAGGGAAGAGCAATCATGACCTCGCCGGAAATCTGGTCGAACACGTCTTCATCATCGTTGATGATGCGGCCTTCCAAGGCACTGAGCAGATTGAAGACGGGCACGTTTTCCACCACCGGGTTCTGGGTGGAGTCCATGTCGCTTTCTGCAATGCTGCCGGCGGTGATCATGCCGTACAATTCACCGGTTTCCGTGGTAATGGGCAAGGCAGAAACGCTGCTGTTGGCCTGAATCATTTCCCATGCATGGCTGATGGCCACGTTGGCACCCACAGCCGGAGGACGGTCAAAGTCAATGTCCCGCACCTGGGTGCGCACGGTGGACAGGTACATGGGGGCTTCGAAACCGAAGCGATCCAGCAAGTAGGTGGTTTCATCATTCAGGTGGCCAAGCCGGGCGGCCACATACTCATTTTCGCCCAGTGCGTTCAGCAGTGCTGCATAGGCCATGGAGGACACGACAGAGTCCGTGTCCGGGTTCTTGTGTCCAAATACGTAAATGGGATCCATTTGTTCCTCCTGCGTCAGTCGTTGTCGTCAACCACCTGCCAGGTGGCCGGGTCGGCATCAACAGCGGCAAGATAACGCTTGTTCAGCATATCCTGCATGGTTTTGTTGGCAACGCCGTGTTCCTTTAAGCCCTCTGCATGCTGAAAGGCTTTGACCGCATCCACCGTGGCGTTGCCGAAGGTGCCGGTGGCTTTGTCTGCATTCAAATAACCCAGGTACACCAGCTTGTTTTGCAGCTGCTGCACTTTTTCTCCCACATTCCCGTAGCGCATGGTCGTTTCAGCGACATCATGCACCGTGCCGTAGCCGAGGATGCGGGTGTAGGTCAGGGGGTAAACGGTGCGCTTCACAGCTACCGGGGTATTGCCTTCGATGACGTGGACATTCACATTGCCCTCCTTGTCCCGGGTGCAGTATTCCACCATGGCCACATGATCCGTGTTCTGGTCATCCGTCCAGGTGAAGAAAACCCAGTCCCCGGGCTGAGGAATGTACGTGCCGGTGGTGATGTAGCTGTCATCACCCTGCATCCACTGATAGCCCCAATCCTCCAGGTTACCCCAGCGGACAATGTACCGTCCCTTGGTAATGAACCAGCTGCGCCCGGTGTTTTGCCCGGAGTACAGGGGATACACGTTCTTCAGCAGGTTGGTGCCGTGCTGCTGATCCACCTGATCCACGCACCAGCACAGAAACTCGGCACACCACTGGGCATAGGGATCACCCGCCCATTCGCCGTACTTGCTGTATCCATGGGCACCTTCCGTGTAGCCGACTTCTCCATCGGCTACCTGCAATAGCCAAGTAACGTAGTCCGGTACTTCCCATTGGGGCTGAATGACTTCTTCCTCTTCGCCCAAGGCGGAAGGCATCAGCAGCATCAGCACAGCCAGCAAAGCAAGAAAACGGCGAAGCGGCATCATGCAAGCCTCCTGTCAAAGGTTACGGGAACAGTGTGGGTAATGGTCATGCTTTCCGGCGTAACGTGACACACGGCAGCCACCAGGCGAACACCGGCAGCCTCAGCTTCTGCCAATGCCATGCCGAAGGCTGGATGGGTAACATCGTTAGGAGAAACGCTGACCACATTGTCTCGCTGAATAACGAAGCATAGGGCAGCCTGGTAGCCTTCCTGCCGGGCAGCAATCAGCTCATGCAGATGTTTCACACCCCGTTCCGTGGGCGCATCGGGGAAGAAGGCGTGATTTTCATGGTCAAACAGCGTAACGCCCTTGATTTCTGCAAAGCCCGGCGTACCTTGATGCACAAAGGCAAAATCGAACCGGGAAGCACCATAGGTCACTTCCTGGCGAAGCTCTGTCAGTCCATCAGCGAAGCCGCCCTTCTGTGCCCATTCGGCAAATACGTGGTTGGGCGCCTGACTGTCCATGTTGATGATGTAGCCCCGGCTCTCCACACAGACCAGATCAAAACGGGTCTTGCGCTGAAGATTCGGGGATTCTGCCAGATAAACCGTTGCACCGGGGAGCAGCAGCTCCTTGCAGCGGCCAGTGTTTTTCACATGGCAGACAACAGGCGCTCCATCCAGCAGGCAGTGGGCAATAAATCGATTGGGACGGTTCAGGAAAACGGCCTTGCGCACTCTGTCGTAAAGGATCATTCCGATACCTTATAGATGACCATCAGCAGTGCGCCGTCATCACTGGTGTGCCCTTCCACACGGATGGGGAAGTCGTAATTGTTGCGGAAGCGGAGATTCAGGTTTTCGTTGCCAACGGCTGCGTCCACACCATGGGGAAGATAGCTGGCACCGCCGGGGCCATGGGGACGGCGCTGGAGAATTTCTACCCCGGGCAATTGCAGCAGTGCGTTATACAGCGTGGAGGACACCTGACAGGTACCGCCGCCGTAACCGGGGCGGCTGGTGCCGTCCACCAGCACGGGAGCTTCCTGATAGCCCAGGGATTTCTTATAAGGGCCTACATCCTTGTTGAAGTTCAGGGATTCACCGGGCTGCATCACCCGGGTCAGCCGCTGACAGGCCACGTTAATGTTGTTAATGCGGCTCAGGTTGATTTTCGTCTGCACCATCTTGTAGTAGGAGGTGTAGGCGGCAATGGGGGTATCATCACTCAGGGGTTCATCTGTGGGGGATACGGGCACAAAGTCCGTCAGTTCCGTCAGGTGAATGTAGCCATAGGTGCGCCAGTAGGGGACAATTGCCCATTCCCCTTCGATGCGCCAGATGCTCAGCATGGTGCCGGGATTCAGTACCACCCAGCTGTCGTCTTCCTCGCTCATGGACTTGCGCACATAGCAGGTGGAAGCGGTGGTGGCGATGTAGATGGACTTCTGCACGCCGTAAGGATGGGTGTTAACGGTATCAATGGCCTTGACTTCGTAGATTCTGCTGCGGTTGATGTAGCCAATGTACTGCTTGTAGCGCACAATGGCCCAGCTGCTGCCTACATATAGCACCTCGGCAGACACAACGCCCTCATTGTACGTCACCTTGGCAGCCTGGGTGGAGCGATCAGCAAACAGGCTGGACTTGGCCAGAATCTTGCAGTTGTAAAGGGCGGTGGAGTTCAGGTCAAAATCGCTGAGATCCGCTTCCTGATAGGTAGGACCTGCATGGAATTCCGACGCTTCATCATCGTCCTCATCCACTGCGTCCAGCTCTTCCACTTCACGCTCTTCTTCGGCGGAAATGGTTTCTTCACTGCCTTCATCCGGGGTCGTATCTTCTTCTGCCAGCATGCTGACAGGCAGCAGACAGCAGGCAACAATCAGTGCCAGCAAACGCTTCATCTTCAAAAGGAAGGCCTCCTTCATACCGTGTCAATACACAAATACCATCCTATTATAGCATCCGGCACCCCAAGTGGCAAGGGCAGGACAAGGAGAAAGATGTGACGAGGTTGTAAAACTTTCGCTCAGGTGCCCGCCACTGGTTGCGACGCTTTTCCAAATTGCGGGGTTTTCACTGGGGGCGGGATGTGCTATAATGAATGCGATTATCACCAACGATAAAAAGAAGGCATGAAACATGGAGGCACGAAAGAATCTTCGGCGGATTGATTTGGAGCAGCTGCAGGAAAATGTGAAGCTGATCCGTGCTGCTGTTCCCGCCAGCGCTCACCTGTTGGCAGTTGTGAAGGCAGACGCTTACGGCCACGGCATGGCACAGGTGGCGAAAACCGCCCTGATGAGCGGCGCAGATCATCTGGCAGTGGCCATTACAGAAGAAGGGGAAACCCTGCGGAAGGCTGGCATTGCAGCACCCATTCTGGTGCTGGGCGCCACAACGGAAGCTTCTGCCATGGAAGGCGTCGCTTTTGATTTGACCCTGACAGTATGTGATGAACAGATGGTTCGCTGGGCAGAAGCAGCGGCGGTAAAGTTCGGCAAGCCTGCCAGTGTGCATCTGAAAATGGATACAGGCATGAGCCGCATCGGCTGCCGCACCGAGGATGAAGTGAAAAAGGTGCTGAAGACCCTTGCGGAATGTCCTCATGTGCATCTTACCGGCACCTTCACCCACTTTGCCGATGCTGATGGCGACGACATGGCATTTACCTATGAGCAGCTTCGCCGTTTTCGTCAGTTGACGGATCTGCTCCCCGCAGGGGTGATCCGTCACTGCGCCAATTCGGCTGCAATCCATCGCCTGCCTGAGGCGGCCTTTGACATGGTGCGTGCAGGCATTTCCATGTATGGCTATCCGCCTGTAAAAACAGAAATGCCCCTGAAACCCTTCATGACGTGGGAAACAGAGGTTACCTACGTGAAGGAAATCAATCCCGGGGATACGGTGAGCTATGGCCGCACCTTCCGGGCAGAAGCTCCCCGCCGGGTTGCTACCATTGCCTGCGGCTATGGGGATGGGTATCACCGGGCAGCCAGCGGCAAGGCACAGGTGATCATTGCCGGAAAGAAAGTGCCGGTGGTGGGGCGCATCTGCATGGATCAGATGATGGCGGACGTAACGGATCTGCCGGATGTCAAGGCAGGGGATCGGGTTGTGCTCATGGGCACCATGGGAGACGCAGCGATTACTGCAGAGGACATTGCACAGTGGGCAGGAACCATCAGCTATGAAGTGCTGCTGGCTGCCACAGGCCGTGTGCCCCGGGTGTGGGAAAATGAGCCTGAAGAGTAAGCAGGAGCTTCGGAAGGCCTTGCGCAGTGCCTTTCCGGGAGCGGCGCAAAGGGATGCGGAAAGCCAAAGCATTTGCCGCCACCTTTGCGGGTGGCCTGTGCTGCAGGATGCTTCCGTGGTGGCTGGGTATGTGCCCCTGTCCCGGGAGGCAGACATTACGCCGGTGCTTGCAAGCATCTTGGAATCAGGGCATACCCTTGCCCTGCCCCGATGCGACGAAGCACCCTGCATGACCTTCCATGGAGTGAAAGACTTGTCGGAGCTTGTACCCGGTGCTTACGGGATTCTGGAACCACGGGCAGATGCGCCTGTGATTCCTCCGGAGGCATTCTCACTGGTGCTTGTGCCTTTGGAAGGCATAGACGGCGAAGGGCATCGGTTGGGCAAGGGCTGCGGCTATTACGATTACCTGCTGACAAAGACGCACTGCCTGTCTGTGGGCATTGCCCTTTCCTGGCAGGAATGCGATAGCGTCCCTGTGGAGGCATGTGATCAACCCTTGGATGCCGTGGCAGATGCTGAGGGTATCCGAATCTTTTCTGAAAGAAACAACAACCTGTAACGGAAAAATCAATGGCTGAGAGGAAAGGAACATCATGGAGCAAAAGCACAAGGCAGCAAAAAAAACGAAGATTGTTACCAAGCCCTATCTGCAAGGCCGTATGCTGGATCAGCACTTGCTGAGCGGCAGCCTGAAATTCCTGGGTGCACAGGCAATGATGGCCTTCCTGTTCCTGCTGCTCAGCACTCTGCTGATGGTAAGCAACCGTGTGCTCAGCCTGATTTTGAACGGCGTGATCCTCTGCGCCTGCTATCTGCTGTTTTATAACAGCGGTGCAGGAAAGGGTGAAGCGGATGTTACCTTGGGCGAGACTTTGTACATGCGCCGGGAAAACGGTCACACTGTCACCCAGGAAGAAACACGGGGCTGCTATCACAAGCTGAAAGGTTTTGCCCGTGGCTTTGTAGGCACGCTGCCCCTGCTTGTGTGCGCCATTTTGCTGGCATGCACGGCACAGGTGCAGATGACGGGGCTGTCCTCCCTTCCTTCCTGGCTGACTACCTATGAAAACCGTGCGGAAATCGGCGATGCCCTGGCTTATTATCATGCAGCGGAAGGCATGGGGCTGGAGGGCATCATGCGCATTGTAATCCGTGTGTGCATCATGCCTATGGTGTCCATGGTGGGCACCAGCAATACGCAGGGGCTGCTGCTCCTGGAGCGGCTCAGCCCTGTAGCGGTGCTGCTGCCCGCTGTGGCTTACGGCATCGGCTACACCCAGGGTCCCAAGCTGCGCACCAAAGTGCACACCAACATTGCCAGCAACGACCGGAAGCGTGTGAAGCGGGAGAAAAAGCAGCAGCAGGAGCGGGCTAAGCGGAATACGCCCGAGCAGCTGAACTAAGGAGGCACGGCTCTTATGCGGATTGTTGCCGGTAGCGCCCGTTCCCGGGTGATTCATGCGCCGGAAGGCCGGGATACCCGTCCCACACTGGATCGTGTGCGTGAAAACCTTTTTAATGTATTAAGCCGCCGTGTGCCCGGTGCCCGGGTGCTGGATCTGTTCGCTGGCAGTGGCGCCTTAGCGCTGGAAGCCCTCAGCCGTGGGGCGGAAAGTGCTGTATTGGTTGACCATGATCGGGCAGCCATTCGCTGCATTCGTGAGAATGTTTCCACCTTGGGTTTTGAAGATGCTGCCATTGTGCTTCAGGCGGATTGGCAGGCTGCTGCGAATCAACTGCAAAGGGAAGGCCGCCTGTTCGACCTGATCTTTCTGGATCCTCCCTATGCCATGGAGGATTTGAGTCAGGTTACGGAAGCACTGATTCCTCTGCTGGCGCAGGATGGTTGGGTGGTTATTGAGCATCGTGCCCAGCATGAGCCTCTTGTGGCGGAAGGCTACTATTGCCGGGACAATCGTCGCTGGGGCATTGCAGGAGTTACCTGCTATAGCCGGGAGGAAGGGTAAATGGAAAGAGTCTGCATTTATCCCGGCAGTTTTGATCCCCTGACCATCGGGCATATGGATGTAATTCGCCGGGCCTCAAAGCTGTTTGACCGGGTGGTGGTGGCAGTCCTTCATAATCCGGCGAAGGTGGGCTGTTTCCCCGTGCGGCAGCGGCTGGAAATGATCCGCAAAGCCTGCGCATTCATGCCGAATGTGGAGACAGACGCTTTTGCAGGGTTGCTGGCCGATTATGTGGCGCAGCGGGGTGCAGTGGCAGTGATTCGCGGCATTCGGTGCGAAAGCGATTTCACTGGGGAAGCTGTGATGGCGCAGATCAATTGCCGGCTGAATCCGCAGGTGGAAACCGTGTTTCTGCTGGCGAAGCCGGAGCATGCCTGCATTTCCTCCTCCATGGTCAGGGAAGTGGCAAGCTTCGGCGGCCAAGTTGCTGACTTTTTGCCGGAGGAAGTCATTCCTTACGTTACGGCAGCGTTTTCCAAGGAGCATCATGGCTGATTTCCCTGCAAGGGTTTGTTGAACGATAGAGAAGGAGGCGTCCCATGGCTGGCACCGCTGTAGATCAATGCATGAATATTATTCGAGATATTGACCGAACCCTTGAAGAGGCACGGAAGTACCTGATGAGTAAGGACGACTGCATTGTCAGCCGTACTTACCTGCGCACTCGTGTGCAGCAATTGCAGGATTCCCTGCCCCAGGCTGTGCAGACGGCTTCTGAGTACGTGCGGAACATTCAGGCCATTCAGCAGCAGAATAATCAGGATTGTTCTGCACTGCTGCGGGATGCACAGCAAAAGGCGCAGCAGACCATTTTTGATGCAGAGCAGCAGGCTTCCGATACCACGTCTCGTGCAGAACGTACGGCCAATGAAACCCTGACCAAGGCGCAGAACGAAGCGGCCGCCACGGTGGAGGCTGCCCGGAGCGAGGCAGAGCGGATTCTTGCCAATGCACGCCGTCAGGCGGATCTGATGGTGGATCAAGAGGAAATTGTTCGCCGGGCACGGGTGGAAGCCAGCGAACTGCAGGAAAGCACCCAGGAGGAACTGAGCCAGCTGCGGCAGAATACCTTTGACTATTTGGATAACGTGATGGAGCAGGTGGATCGTCACCTGAGCAGTACCATCAATAACCTTCGTCTGGAGCGGACGGAGCTGAACAATCACCGTGGATGACGGAAAATCATAGGACGAAAAAAATCCTTGACAAAAAGGGACTTCATCGCTATACTATACATTGCTGTTTGACTTGCGACCGTGGCGGAATTGGCATACGCGCACGTTTGAGGGGCGTGTCCAGCAATGGGTACGGGTTCAAGTCCCGTCGGTCGCACAGCGAAGCTTCGACATGGTTCGAAGCTTTTTTTGTACCTTGAAGCATTGCTTGCAGCGTGCTACAATGCTTCCGGAAAGGGTGGTCACATTGACGAAAGTAGGCATCATAACCTTCCTGCATAATGAAAACTATGGCTCCATGCTGCAGGCTTGGGCACTGGCGCAGGCAGTGAACAGCCTTGGATGCGAGGCTATGCACCTGGACTATGCCCCCGGTACCGGCGAAAAAATCCGCAACATGCTCCGCTGTGGCAATTCGCCTAAGCTGCTGCTGGATGGACTCCGTAAGCGGCTTGTCAAGGCAGAGCAAGGGCAGGCACGGGGCAAAGCGGCGGCACTGGCAGCTTTCCGCAGGGAGTCCCTGCCTGTTTCTGCACCCTGCCACGGGGCAGCAGAACTGCATGCAACATCCCAAACGTGTGATGTGCTGCTGGCAGGCAGCGATCAAATATGGTCGCCTACCTGGCTGAACCCTGCGTATTTTCTTTCCTTTGCTGATGCAGACATGCCCAAGCTGGCCTATGCCCCTTCCTTTGGTGTTGCCGAAGCGCCCAAGGGGCGCAAAGCACACATGATGCAGGCACTGATTGCTCCTTTCCGCTCTGTTAGCGTGCGGGAGGAGGAAGGTGCCAAGCTCCTTCAAACCCTTACAGGGCGTCAAGCTCCGGTGATGCCAGATCCTGTCTTTCTGGTGTCAGCGGATGCATGGCGAAGCTTTGCGACAGATTCGCAAGTGCAGGGAGATTATCTGCTGTGCTACTTCATTGGCGAAAATCCATCCTATTGGCAGCAGGTACAGGAAGTGGCAGAAAAGCGTGGACTAAAGATGGTGATCCTCCCTGCGACTAAAGAAGCATGGCAGCAGAAAGGGGAAAAATACGGGGACGTTACGCCCCAGGCCTGGGTGGGACTGATTGCCCATGCTGCTGCCATGGTGACGGATTCCTTCCATGGTGCTGCCTTTGCCTATTTGCTGGGCACGTCTGTAACGGTCATGCGGAGATACAACGATCAGGATCCTGCTTCACGGAATAGCCGCATTGATCAGCTGCACCGCAACCTTGGCATTACCCAGGGAGAAACGCCCACGTCAGCGGCACTGGAAGCATTGCGTCAGCGTGGCTTGACGTGGCTCAGGGATGCGCTGGCGCAAGCAGGTGCCGAAGTTCCGCAGGCAGGGGAGAAGCAATGGTAAGCTGCTGCCCCGTTATGGGGTGATGGAGCAGAATTTCTGCTGAATGCAGGGCAAAGCGTCCGGGAAGCTCCGGCAGTTCCTGCCCATAGAGAAAGTCGCCGCATATGGGGCAACCCAGATAGGACAGGTGGACACGAATCTGATGGGTTCGTCCGGTTTCCAGCTGTAAGCGAATCAGGCTTCGATGCCCATCGCTTTCCAGCACCTGATAATGGGTTATGCTGGGCTTCCCATTGGGATCAACCACACGCTTGATGCTGGCGGCATCCTCCTTGGCAATGGGTGCGTTGATGACACCTTCCGGCGCTTCCGGCGTGCCTTCCGTCACGGCAAAATAGGTGCGCCTGAATTCGTCCGTGTGCAGCAGCCGCTGCAGGCGATACTGGGCATGGGCGGTCTTTGCCACCACCATCAGGCCGCTGGTGCCTTTGTCCAGACGGTTGACCGGGCGATAGATGAAGTCCGCCGGGCAGCCCAGGTGGGCATACAGCATGTTTTCCAGAGTGTCATCGCATTGCCGCTCGCTGGATTGGCTGGCCAGAGGGGCAGGTTTGTCAATGATCCAAAGATCGTCATCCTCGTAGGCGATGGACACTGGGCGGTAGCAAGGCGTAAGGCTGTAAACCGGCTGCTCTTCCTTCTCCAGCACTTCGATCCATTCGCCGGTATGCACCGGCTGATCGACTGTGCGGGGCACCTGATTGACAAGAATACGTGCATCCCATTTGGCAGATTTCATGGCGGTGTAACTCATGCCCATGCTTTGGCGCAGTACGTCACGCAGGCGCATGCCTTCTTCATGTTGCATAACCTGATGCTTCATTGTGCTCCTTATACGGAAAGAGCCAGGCGTCCATGATCCGATGGAACAGCCTGGCTCTTTGATTGCTGTTTATTCGGCAAAACCTACAGTGGTCAGGAACCGCTTCATGCCCTCCAGCCCCGCCTGATCCAGCTTGTACACCCCGGCGTCGCAAAGCACCTGTGCGCAAACCTTGGCGACTTCGCTGCGCAGCAGCTGCTCTGCTTCTTCATGGGAGGCGCACAGACCATGCTCCTTCACCATGGCTTCCACCCAGGGGTAATGCTTGCAGCTGGGATCGCTTTCTGCCGGGCAAACCATGGGCTTTTCACCCGTCAGGTAGCCTTCCAGTTCCTTCAGCTCCTGCTTCAGCCGTCCGGGGAGGATGAACAGGCCCATGACCTCGATCAGGCCAATGTTTTCCTTCTTGATGTGATGCAGGGGCGCATGGGGATGGAAAATACCCAGGGGATGCTCCTCACTGGTGCGGTTGTTCCGAAGCACCAGCAGCAGCCGGTAGGTGTCGCCGACCTTGCGCAGGATGGGCGTGATGGTGTTGTGGGGTGTGCCGTCGGTCTCGGCATAGATGTCGCAAGCAGGGTCGCTGTAGCCGCGCCATGCCTGCAAAACCTTGTCTGCCAGGTCGATCATCTTTTCCGGCTCGGTTCCCTCAAGGCAAAGGGTGGACAACGGCCAGTCCAGCACGGAGGCCTGCACCCCTTCCACAGGGGACTGCATCACGGCACGCACTCCCGCCTTATCCATGGGGAACTGGTAGCAGCCACCCTGGAAATGGTCATGGTTGAGGATGGAACCGCCCACAATGGGCAGGTCGGCGTTGCTGCCGAGGAAATAATGAGGCAGTTGACCCACAAAGGCAAACAGACGGCGGAAGGTGCCCCGATCAATTTTCATGGGGGTGTGCTGGCTGTTAAACACAATGCAGTGTTCCGGATAGTAAGCATAGGGGGAGTACTGCATGTACCAGGAAGCACCGTCCAAGGTCAAGGGCACAATGCGATGGTTCTGCCGGGCAGGGAAATTGCTGCGGCCTGCATACCCCGGGTTTTCTACGCACAGCATGCACTTGGGATAGCCAACGCCGGGGGCGTTCTTCAGCTTGGCAATTTCTTTGGGGTCCTTTTCCGGCTTGCTCAGATTGATGGTGATTTCCAATTCGCCGCAGGGACTGTCCGCAAAATAGCGCACGTTCTGGGCAATGGCGTCAACCTTGATGTAGTCGCAGGCACGGCACATGTCATAAAAATGCCGGGTAGCTGCTTCCGCCTTGCCATCCTGAAGGCTGCTGAGGAAGTCCTCACGCACTTCCTTGGGAGAAGGGGTCAAAAGTCCCATAACCCGGGCAGTGAAAAGATCCTTCTCGTACTGCATATTGCCGATCATGCTCTTTTCCTGTGCCAGGGCAGTCAGCTGGTTCAGCAGGGTGGTGGCGGTTTCTTCGCCCAAATCATGGGCTTCTACTGCGGCGGGAGCATCCAGTCCCATCACATCCAGCAGCAGATTCCGGTAGTAGGGGAGATCCACCTGCTCAATCAGCCCCCTGCGCCGGGCATACAAAAGCAGAGATTCTAACGTGGCAGTTACCTTTTCGGACCAATCCATTTCAAACGCCTCACTCTCTTGATTTGCCGGCAGGGGAAGCGGCTGCTCCTGCATCTGTCGGTAGATTTCCTCGATCCCCATTGATTTCCTTCGGTTCCTTAAAAGAAGGCAGAATGCGGTGCATACAGGCCTTCATATCCCCATGCTCATCCAGGCACTGCTGCAAGGCGGCCAGCATGGATTCCACCTGGGGCCAATCCACCTGTTCCGGCTTGGCAATGAATATCTTTTCCTTGCTGGTAGCCGTTGAGTTTTCCTCGTCCCGGAGCAGCTCTTCATACAGTTTTTCGCCGGGACGAAGACCTGTGTAGACAATCTCCACCGGGGGCTTCTTTGGGTCGGCGTACAGCTGAATCATCCGCTCAGCCAGCTCCTGAATCTTGACCGGCTTTCCCATATCCAGCACGAAAAGCTCCCCGCCCTTGGCGATGGAAGCAGCCTGCAGCACAAGGCTTGCAGCTTCCGGGATGGTCATGAAGTATCGGATAATGTCAGGATGGGTCAGGGTTACCGGACCGCCAGCACGAATCTGCCGCTCAAACAGGGGCACCACGCTGCCGTTGGAGCCCAGCACATTGCCGAAGCGGACGGCAGTAAACTGGGTTTTGCCTTGCTTTTGCAGTGCTTCAATAATGATTTCCGCCATGCGCTTGGAAGCACCCATCACGTTAGTGGGGTTCACGGCCTTGTCCGTGGAAATCATCACGAAGCGCTCTGCACCGTGTTCCATGGCGCATTTGGCCACGTTGTAGGTGCCGAAGACATTATTCTTCACGGCCTGTTCCGGGCTGTCCTCCATGAGGGGCACATGCTTATGGGCGGCAGCATGGATCACGATTTCCGGCTTGAACTCATCAAAGACACGGTTCAGCGTTTCTGGGTCTCGGATGGAGCCTACACGAAGCTTGACCGTATTTTTGACGATTTCTCCGTACTTTTCCTTCAGCTCGAAGAAAAGATCGTAGATGTAGTTTTCGCTCATGTCGTACAGCACCAGCTGGCTGGGAATGAAGCTCATCAGCTGTCGGCAAAGCTCGGAGCCGATGGAACCGCCGCCGCCGGTAACAAGTACACGCTTGCCTTCGAAGTAGTGGCGAACCTCCGTCATGTCCAGATGGGTCTCTGCACGCCCCAGCAGGTCAGCAATGTTTACGTCACGAACCTTGCCTGCAGTGCCGCTGCCGGAAGGATCCTGCAGGGTGGTGAAAACCCGAACGTGACAGCCGGTGCTCATGCACTTATGAATCAGGGGCGTCAGGTCGTGCTGAGGGGTGGCAATGGCCACAATGATTTCGTCAATCCCATACTGCTGGGCATATTCTTCCACCTTATCGGTACCCAGCATGACCGGCACACGGCCGATGCTGGTATTGCGCTTGCCGGGGTCATCGTCCACGGCAAGCACAGCGGCACAGTCGCCATACCGTCCGGCAAGCAGATCCCGCAGCACCTGAGCGCCCGCCCATCCGGCACCCACAACCATGACTCGGCGGGCGTGCTTCTTGTTAAATAGCAGCCCGGAATGACCGGCTTGCCCTGCAATGCGGAAGCTGAACCGGCTGGCACCAATCATGAATGCGGACAGCAGCCACTGAATCAAATACACAGGGCGGGGCATCAGAAAAATGTTTACGTCCCGGTACAGGGTGTAGGTGGCCAGGGAAACCAAATAAGAAACGCCTGTGCCGATGAGGGTGCCGGTCACTACCTGCACCAGGGTATCAATGCTGGCGTACCGCAGCAAATTCTTGTACAGCCCCATGGCAAACAGGGCGCCTACGGTGGCCAGGGTCAGCACTGGCGCAATGTGCAGCACATGAATCAGGTGGGCTTCCGGGGGGTGCATGTCGCTGTAGATTTGCAGTGCCATGATCATGGACAGGTTTGTCAGTATAATATCCAGAAGCACCAGCAAAGCCGTCTGCCAGTGCTTTTTCTGTACGGAATGCTTTCGTTCAGTCATGTTCCGCTTCTCCCTTGTGTTTCTTCCGGGGTCTATTGTATCACACAGCCGGGAGGGATGCAATCGCCGGGATGGGTAAATCACATGCCATCCGATGGGATTGGGCTTCAATGATGGAAGACTGACTCAAAAAGGAGCTTCTCCCTTGTTCAGAGAGAAGCCCCTTCTGTGTACAATGAACGATTAGCGACCCAGAATGGTCTTCTCGGTCTCCTTGTCGAAGAAGTGCAGGTGGTTCACGTCGAAGGCTACCCGAATCTTCTCGCCGGCACGGCTGGTGGTACGAGGATCCACACGGGCAACGATGTTGTCATCCTTGCCGGAGGTCTTCAGGTACAGGTAGGTTTCAGAGCCCATCAATTCGGTCACTTCCACGTCGCACTCGATGGTAGCGGTGGACAGGGCTTCCAGGATGGCGGGCTTGTCGCTGATGTTCTCAGGACGGATGCCCAGCACAACTTCCTTGCCGATGTAGCTTTCATCCACAAACTTGGATACCTTGCTGTAAGGCACAACGATCTTGTTGGTGCCGAACTTGGCAACTACGTCCTGGCCTTCCTTTTCCAGCTTGGCGTTGAAGAAGTTCATCTGAGGGCTGCCGATGAAGCCTGCCACGAACTGGTTGGTGGGATAGTCGTACAGGTTCTGGGGGCTGTCCACCTGCTGCACAACGCCGTCCTTCATGACCACGATACGGGAAGCCATGGTCATAGCTTCGGTCTGGTCGTGGGTAACATAGATGAAGGTGGTCTGCAGACGCTGATGGAGCTTGGTGATTTCAGTACGCATGGCCACACGGAGCTTAGCGTCCAAGTTGGACAGAGGTTCGTCGAACAGGAAGACCTTGGGTTCACGAACGATAGCACGTCCCAGAGCAACACGCTGACGCTGGCCGCCGGACAGAGCCTTGGGCTTCCGGTTCAGCAGGTGAGCAATGTCCAGAATCTTGGCGGCTTCTTCCACGCGGCGCTTGATCTCGTCCTTGGGGGTCTTGCGCAGCTTCAGGCCGAAAGCCATGTTGTCATACACGGTCATGTGGGGATACAGAGCATAGTTCTGGAACACCATGGCGATGTCGCGATCCTTAGGAGCAACATCGTTCACCAGCTTGTCGCCGATGTACAGCTCGCCGTCGGAAATCTCTTCCAAGCCGGCAACCATGCGCAGGGTGGTAGACTTACCGCAGCCGGAAGGTCCGACCAGAACGATGAACTCCTTGTCTTCGATGTCCAGGCAAAAATCGCTGACGGCCTGCACGCCGCCGGCATAGATCTTGTAAATGTGCTGCAGGGATACACTTGCCATTGATTACTTCCTCCTTGTCATCTTGCAGGACGAGCCTGCGCAATGCGTTCTGCAACGCCTTTGTTTACCGTCATTATAGCGATTTTTTCAAAAAAATGAAATTGACGAAATTGACAAGCATTTCGAACAACGGTTGTTCACAATGTACACGCAGGGCAGAAATTGACCCATTTTTCCATGCTTTTGCACAAAAACAGATAGCGATTGATGCCAGATGCACAAAAGATCGTGACGACTGCAACATGATCGAAAGAGGTTTTCCTTAAAAGGAAGGAAAAAACGGCAGGGACGGCGAATCTACCAACCATTGGAATGATAGCCGGAGGTAGGACCCATGAAGACCATACGGAGATTGCTGCTGTGCCTGTTGCTTCTGCTGTGCTTTGCTGCAGCCGGGGAAGCGGAAGACCTATCTGTCTCCTGGAGCGGAACGCTGCGGGGCTTTCAGGAAAATGCGCTGACCGTTACCTGCCCGGGAAACGGAACTGTGCGCCTGACGGTGCTGGACAACCTGAACACCTATCGCAGGTTGGAGATGAATGTGGTATCCGGTGCCAACACCCTGCTATGGGACGGCCTGGGGGATCATCAGGAGCGGATGCAGGAAGGCAGTTACAGCTTTTTTGTGGAATGGCAGGGCAGCGATGGACAGATCCAGACAGTCACTACGGCCTTTGACCTGAAAAGATGCAATCAGGCCTTGCTCTTTGCCCTGTCCAGCGGGGACACCTATTACCGGGACGGCGACTGGTACGTGGAGTACGCCCTGGTGCGGGAAGGACAGCTCATGGTGGAGTTTTACCGGGCAGATGATATGCAGACCCTGCTGGCGACCAAGCGTCGGCAGGTGGGCACAAAACCCACCACCTATCACTGGGATGGCAAGCTGAATGGAAAGGCCGCCGAAGCAGGAGATTATGTGCTGCGGCTCTATGCCACCGACAATCCTGCCTATGCCGTGGAAATTCCTGTGACAATAGTCGATGCGCCGTCGCCTGCGTATCAGGTGGCCGTGACGGGGAAAATCATGCCGGAAGACGGAGATGATGATGCGACCATCTGGCAGCTCATGACTGCACCGGCAACGGTGGTTCGCCCCACCAGTGCCGCCAAGCATACCCATCAAAATGTGTATGCGCTGGCTTCCAAGGAATCCAAGGTGCTGGGCACCCTGCACTGCGGCACCCAGGCGGTTGAAGTCAAGGAAGTTCGGGAGGATGGCTGGTGTCTCATCGGTGCATGGAACCATGAAGACGGTTCTTATACGGAAGGCTATGTGCCCACTGATCGACTGATGGTGGTGAAGCCCCAAACAAAGTACGGCCTGCTGGTGAATAAGCGTCAGCAGACCATGACCATTTATGAAGAGGGAAAGCCAATCTGGACCATGCCCATCTCCACGGGCTTGGCTGCACAGGATCGGCTGATTCGGGAAACGGCAGCAGGCTCCTTCATTACCGGGGAGCACATGGAAAGCTTCAGTGATGAAGGTTACACCTACAGCTATCCCATCCGTTATGATGGCGGCAACCTGATCCATCAGCTGGGGTGGAAAAAGCAGAGCGGCAAGCTGGACTTCTCGGCGCAGCTGCCTTATCTGGGACAGAAAGCATCCCACGGCTGCGTCCGCATGGAAAATAACACGGGGGACGGAGAAATCAATGCTTACTGGATTTATACTCACATTCCTGCCGGCACAAGAATCATCCTGACCGATGATCCGGAGGAACGGGTTCAACAGGTTGCCAATGCCGAAGCAGGGGTATCCAATAATCGCATTCTGGAAGTGACAGCCACGGCCACCGACTTGCAGGATGGAGAGTCGGAACTGGTGCTGACCCTTGGGGGCGATGTGGTGCTGGGTACCCGGGAAAAGTGGCAGCATGCGGAGGATGCGTTCCCGGCTGTGCTGGAGCAGGAAGGGTACGATTATCCCTTTAAGAACTTGGTGGAAATTTTCAAGTCGGATGATATGACCTTCCTTAACCTGGAATGTGTGCTGAAGTCCGATGGCAAAGGAGAAGACAAGGATAAGCTGTACCGCTTCCGGGGCTTGCCTGCCTACACGGCTGTGCTGTGGCGTTCCGGGGTAGATCAGGTGAACATTGCCAATAATCATCATATCGACTACGGCCAGGAGGGACGTGCATCCACCGTGCAGGCGCTGCGGGATGCCAACATGCCCTACAGCGGCTATGGACAGCTGTACATCTGGGAAAAGGATGGGCACAAAATCGGCTTTGCCGGCTGCCGGGAAACCATCTGGCGGCAGGATCGAACCATCATTAAAACGGAAGTGGATCAGCTCCGCTCTCTGGGCTGCGACGTGGTGATTTACAGCTGCCATTGGGGAACGGAATACAGCCCCACCCACAGCAGTGACTTGCAGCAGCTCATGGCCCAGGATGCGGTGGATGCCGGGGTGGATATTGTGGTAGGCACCCATCCTCACGTGGTGCAGGGCATTGAATACCGTGGTGGTACGCTGATCATCTACAGCCTTGGCAACCTGATGTTTGGCGGTACCCACGATATGACCACTTTTGACGCCATGCTGGCGCAGCTTCGCCTGCGTTTCAGCGGGGATACCTATCTGGGCACCACTCTGAACCTGCTGCCTGTGCTTACCAGCAGCAGTGTGCCCTACAATGATTTCTGTCCCAAGCTGGCAGAAGGGGAGGATGCACTGCGCATCCTTGCAAAGGTGCAGACGGACAGCGACATCCTGATTCAACAAGGGATGTATTTCCCGGCAAGATAATCCGCTGAAACAAAAATCAGCTCCTGCGGCGCATCAGTCGCAGGAGCTTTTTGCAGGCAAGATTACAGCACCTTTTCCAGGAAGCTGACCAGCCGAGGATTTTCCGGGTGTTCAAACAATTCCTTGGAAGGCTTGTCCTCACCGATCGTGCCCCCATCCAGGAACAGGGTGCGGGTACTGACCTCCCGGGCAAAGCGCATTTCGTGGGTGACCACAATCATGGTCATGCCGCTTTCTGCCAGGTCACGCATAACCCCCAGTACTTCACCGACCATTTCAGGGTCAAGGGCACTGGTGGGCTCATCGAAAAGCATGACGGCCGGGTTCATCATCAAGGCACGAACAATGGCGATACGCTGCTTCTGCCCGCCGGAAAGCTGGCTGGGATAGGAAGTCAGCTTGTCTGCCAAACCTACCCGCTTGATCAGCGCATGGGCACGGCTCTCCGCCTCGTCCTTGGTCATTTTCAGGATCTTCATGGGGGCAATGGTCAGGTTCTTCATCACGTTCATGTTTTCAAACAGATTGAACTGCTGAAACACCATGCCCATTTTTTGCCGGTGCAGGTCCACATCCACTTTTTTGCTGCAAATGTCAACCCCATCAAAGAAAATCTCGCCCTCCGTGGGGATTTCCAGCAGGTTCAGGCACCGGAGGAAGGTGCTCTTGCCGCCGCCGGAAGGGCCGATAATGCTGACCACTTCCTGAGCCTTGAACTCAGTGCTGATGTCATTGAGCACATGCAGGTCGCCAAAGCTTTTGGAAAGGTGATTGACCTTAATGATGGTTTCTTTATTTTCTGCCACGGGACATCTTCCTTTCCAAAAGAGCAATCAGCCGGCTGCTGACGAAAGTCATCACAAAGTAAATAATAGCGGCAATGGCCAGGCACTCCAAGCTGTTGTAGGTCTTGGCGATCACGCCCTTGGAGCGGTACATCAAATCGGCAATGCCAATGACGGATACAATGGAGGATTCCTTAATGTCGGTCACAAATTCGTTGCCAAGGGCAGGGAGAATGTTCCTGATTGCCTGGGGGAGAACGACCAACCGCATGGCCTGACCTTCATGAAAGCCTAGGCTGCGAGCCGCTTCTGTCTGTCCCTTATCCACGGCCTGAATACCAGAGCGGATGATCTCAGCCACATAAGCGCAGCTGTTCAGGCTCATGGCCACAACACCAGCGGCAAATCGGTCAAAGTTGGGGATGAAGCTTACATTCGGGAAGGTAATGCCAATCATGGGCAAGCCGTAGAAGATGAACATCAGCTGCACCATCAGAGGCGTGCCACGGAAGAATTCAATGTATGCCGCGGCAAACCAGCGCAGGGGAGCAATCTTGCTCATGCGTGCTGTGGCCATCAGGGTACCGAGAATGGTGCCAAGCAATACGGTGAAGAAAGAAAGAATCAGCGTATTGCCCACGCCTTCCAGAAAAAATCCGGAATACTTGGTAACGAGATTCCACATTGTCGTTAGAAATTCCATGCCATTGCTCCTTCCATGGTGGAGAAATACGGCGAAAACCGGAAAGCTGCTGAACAGCTTTCCGGTATGCCTTCATAAGTGAATGCTTACTCAGCAGAGGGAGCCCAGATGGCGTTGTACTTGTCGAAGGCTTCCAGGTAGGAGCCGTCAGCCACAACACGATCCACCACGGTGTTGACCACTGCCAGGAAATCTTCATTGCCCTGAGCCACAACGCAGGCCTTGCCGAAGGAAGCTTCTTCTGCAGTGAAGGTCAGGCCGGAGATTTCCAGATTGTCGTTCTGGGCAACCATGCCTTCACCAACGGCCTTGTCGCACACGAAGCCGGCGATGTTGCCGTTTACGGTTTCCATGGCCAGGTTCGGATAGGTATCCAGCTCGAACAGTTCGCTGTCAGGCAGGGCGGAGGTGATCAGCTGGGACTGGATGGTGCCCATTTGTGCGCCAACCTTCAGGCCAGCAATGGCTTCCTTGGTGGCATAAGCTTCGCCGTTGCCCTTCTTAACAATGAACAGCTGCTCGCTCAGTTCGTACTGATTGCTGAAGTCGATGACCTTGGCACGCTCTTCACTCACGGTGAAAGCGGCAATGCCGATGTCCACAACGCCGGACTTTACAGCATCAATGATGCCGTCGAAAGCCATGTCCTGCACCTTCAGCTCAACGCCCAGCTCGTCAGCAATCTGCTGTGCCAGCCAAATGTCGCAGCCGATGGGGTTTGCATCGTCATCCAGGAATTCGTAGGGGCCATAGGTAGCTTCGGTACCAACCACCAGCACACCAGCGGCCTTCACCTTTTCCAGCACCGTTTCAGCGGATGCTGCAACAGCCGTGCACAGCACCATGCAGGCAACCAATACGAGAGCAAGCATCTTCTTCATGTTCGTTTCCTCCGTTTACTTTATTCAGGGTACGTGTATGATTATACACGATAATATGCACTTGTCAAGCATAAATTTTCATTTTTCAAAAATCTTTTTCTAACTTCTTCAGCCGCTCCATGGCCTCGGTGATTTTCTCCTCGGAGGTGGTGCAGGCAATGCGGAAATGACCGTTGCCAGCCTTGCCGAAGACGCAGCCGGGGGATACCATGATGTGGGCTTTCTCCAACAAATAATTGCAGAAGGTCTTATCATCCATGCCGGTTTTGCTGATGCCGGGGAAGGCGTAGAAGGTGCCCCGGGGCTTGAAGATGGTCAGATAAGAAATATCCGCAATGGCTTCGGCAACCTTGTATACACGTGAACGATATTTGGATATATATTCATCAGCAATCACATCCCGGAGAGTCAGCGCCTTAATGGCTGCCCGCTGGGACATGGCAGGGGCGGAATAGGTCAATGCGTCGTTAACGTGCTTGAATACGCTGATCAGGTCAGGGTGAGCAATGATGTAGCCCACACGCCAACCGGTCATCATAAAGTTCTTTGAAAAGCTGTTCAGGGTCACGGTCCGGTCTGCCATGCCGGGCAGGGTACGCATGGGCACAAATGCCCCGTCATACAGGTACCGGGTATAGATTTCATCCGCCAGCACCAGCAAATCTTTTTCCTTAGCAACCTTAGCCAGCATTTGCAGCGTTTCCAAGTCGTAAGCTGCGCCGGTAGGGTTGGTGGGAGTGTTTACGATCATGGCACGGGTGCGAGGGGTGATGGCACTGCGGACGGCCGCTTCGTCGGGCCGGTACATCTGCTCCTCACAGGTTTCAACTTCCACCAGCACACCGCCAGCCAGTTCAATTTGATTCTTGTAGTCGGCAAAATAAGGACCGAAGACAATCACCTCATCTCCGGGATTCAGCAGACTCAAAAGGGTTTGGGACATGCCCATGCAGCTGGAGGTGGTCACCAACACTTCATCGGCGCTGATGTCCTGCTGGAAATCTTCCTTCCAGGCCTGGCGAATGGCATCAATCAGCTCCGGGTCGCCTTTGGGGTCGCCGTAATGGGTGTAGCCGTTGCAGGCATCGTGATAGGCAGCATCAATAATGCGGCGATCGGTGGTAAAGTCCGTGTCGCCGATGCTCAGGTCAATCACATCGTTGTAGCGGTGCAGGGCTTCTGTGTCCAAGGTCAAGCCTGCACTGCGGTGCTGAAAACGTTTGGCAATGTACTCCTTCATTTTCGTTTCGCTCCTTCTTTCACATAAGGTACAACGGTACTGCCGTTGGGAATCACATATATTTTTTTATCTTTCAAGTCGGCGGTCGCCATCAATGCTTCTACGGTCTGGTAGGATTTCAACCCCATGGGTGCCACGGTTCCCTGTGCCACGGAGGAAAGCATCAGAATATTATAC
>CAVIWF010000017.1:0-40228 GCA_963646285.1 bacterium | reverse complement strand
GATGGTCAATGATTTTCACACTGAATGCATACTGACCATTTCCATAGACCAAATTCACTTTCTCCAGTTGATCACGGGTGTAGCTGGTTTCCCGTTCAATAAGCGCAAAGGCAAGCTCCCAGCCTTTGTCTTCTTCAGCCACAGCAAAGGAAGCAATTAATGTAAAGATCAAAGCAACTGCCAAAACCATTCGCAATTGACGCAGCATGTGAACCTCCTATCCATTCAAAGCACTCAGCGGAGCACCTTCAAATGCTCCGCTGAGCAGCAATCATTCAATAACTGTATCTTGTATCACGAAGGGGATACAATGCAGTTTTCGTGTTCTTGCCGACCTGTCCATCCACAGACAGATGTTCTTTCTCTTGAAATTCCTCTGCTGCCTTGGACGTGTTAGAGCCGTAGATACCATCATGTTCCAGATTGTAGCTCGTATTCAAGCTCAAATCAGCCTGCACATTCTTCACAACACGCTTGACCGTACTGCTCCGCTTAAGCGTATTGTCGCCATAGCGTTCGCTGTAGTTTGCCGCAAAAGCAACTACAGTAACGCTCAAACACAGTACCAGCAAAAGACTAACAAACAACCTTGCTTTCTTCATGACAAATCCTCCTTCTTTTGCCCGTTCCATCCGGAATTGTGTGTTCACGGCATGATGGGCTTGGTCGTTGTGATGCAAAGCATCCTCCTTGTTACGCAGCACTTCCTCAAACTGCCGGGTCTCTACAATGCAGGCACATTGTCATCTTTCCTCCTCTCGAACCTCCTTATATTAACAGCATATACTGTTAATATATCCTTAATTTCTCTTGACTTCTATGCCTACCCTTATTATAATGGCACTGAACCCATAAAGTCAATTTACAGTTTTGGGTGTAACTGTGCAGGGATGTGCAGTTTGCGGTGAAAGTGTCCTAATTTTGCGTATGGGAGGGAAAAAATATGAAAAAAGGGAACCGCAGCGTAGAACGCACACGTGAAATGCTGTTTAGGGCTTATGCCAAATTGGAATCAGAAAAAGATGCAGAAAGAATAACTGTATCGGAAGTAACTGACTGTGCAGGGTTGAGCAGAAATACATTTTATTTACATTTTTACAACATTGACGCCCTTAGGGACAGCATAAAAGCCACTTTTGAAGAACGGTTCAATCGTTGTATTGATGAGATCAACACAGCTTCTTGTGAAGTCACTCCTGTTGATGTGCTAAACGCTTTTTCCCAATTTCTTTCTAAGTCAGAAGAGATGTGCAAGTGGCTCCTAAAAACACCACACTACGACGCTTTTCTTGAAAAAATGAAGCAGATTATCATCCAGAGCATACTTTTAGCGTTGAAGAACAACAAAATCCTGTATACTGCAGAAGCAGTCATGCTTCCATATTGGCTTGCCAGCAGTATGGTTGAACTGTATACACGATATTTACAAGGGGAACTTGCCTGCACGTTACAACAAATCACTGAAAAGCTGATTTACCTGTATGATGCTGAGATGAAAAAGATAAGCGCATAAGGAACCCGTTGCTGCCGCATTGGCGGTGTTTTTTTGATTTTGGGGTTCTTTTCTGAAGGGAACCCAAAAGAAACGAGCTGCCTGATTGTACCAAAATCAGGCAGCTCGCTTGCTTGATTATTCCCACTCGCTAAGATGAGACGATTGTTTTCCAAATAATCCACCAGGCTGGTTATAGCCGAAGTCCTCGCACTTCATGACCACAAATACGCAAATCATGGCAGATACCGGATAACCAATACGCCCCAGTCTCTTCTTGGGCTGCTCGAATTTAGATAGGTCAAGATGAAGAAACAGGGTATCATAAAACACAGCCTTGAGCTGTGAAGTAAACCTGTGTATGTCCTGTATGATTTCTTGTCGGTAGATAGCGGTCAGCCTCCTTTGGATGGTTTTCCTGCAACTGAATTATACCGAATTGGCTGTCCGCTTTCTATATTTTCCATTGACAAAGTATTATCAACAATTCAAAACGCCTTGTGTCACCATGACTTTTTGCATTTTGCCCATGTCCAATATTCTATCATACTTCGCAAGTCTAATAGGAATAATATAACATGGAAATCTTCTCATGCAAATGGATGAATATGGATTTAAGCGGTGAAAAAGGGAATTCATGCCTGTAATGAAGTCATTACGCTTGATGACTTCGCACTCGACCATGTACCAGAAGCGAATCAGACTCTGCGCAGAGAGCAATGCAGTGCCGCTGCGCTGCACTGCATTTGCAAAAAACATCTGCACATTTTGATACCGTTTCATCCACAAATCAAACAAAAAATCAAATAATTCATTATAACAATTCAGTGCATTGCTCTACCAGCCGATCCATCATCTTGATGCTCTGCGCACTGGAGTATATGTAATGCCTGCAAAGATATTCTCGAAAATACTTGCTGAACCAGTCGCAGAATGTCCTATCCCTGATAAGAATTTCCTTGTGCGAGCCGTTCAAATCATATGTTGTGTTGGGCATCAAGATGCTGACACCATATTCTTCGTACCAGACAATTTCAGCAGAGGTGAAGTGGACGTCTGGAAGTAAAAACCAAAAGCGAAAGAAGGGTGACTCTTTCATTCGCTGATATATGTCTCGTAAAATGAATAACCGCTCGCTTGGCGTATACGCACGAAAACCATAGAAATGGTCTGCTGTTTTTCCTGTTTTAACAAATTCCTGCATAGCATAGTAAGAAACAATATGACATTGGCGCTGATATTTCGATGCGCTTTCCTCATAACGCTTTCTTTCAATCGAAATCAAGACGTTCACCATCTGCTGGTTGCCGCTGCCAAACACATCATCTCCAAGCGCAGCAACCTGTATGTCAGGATGGATAAGCTCCAGCCCGATATCCGGTTTGATGCGAAAAAAGCGGTGCTGATGCTCCAAATTATATGCATACAACAAGTACTCTTTGTACTCCTCCATCTTCCCGTATGGCTGTATGAATAATTCATGAATATCAATATCATTGTGACACAAAAGCAATTCTGGTGGATTCGGCAAAGGAATCGCAATAGCTGTCTCGTTTGAGTACAAAACAATCTCAAAATCTTCAAAACTGGTGCTATTGGGCGCTTTTTGATGGGCTAAATGAACGAATATGACATCGCCAGTCCATAGCCCCTGATGAGTTGCGACACGAACAGAATATGGATGAAGCCACTCGCAGAAGAGATATGGCCAAATATCGCACACGGCATCTACACTCGATGAGATTGACTGAGCCTCACAATAGTAATAATTAACGGACAAGTTTACATCATGCACGCACGATGCAATAATCCTCAGCACATTGGAATGTATGCAGTTGATTACGGATATCTCTGCGCTATCCGCGTTGGAAAGCAGCTTTCGCAGCGAACCAGCGGGATGCCCCTGCATATCCATCAACAGCAAATCCGCGTTTGGAAATGCCGCTTCAACTTGCAGAGTGGTAATCAATGAAAAAAAATGCTCAAAGGCATATACATTTTCTTTTCCTTTGAGCAATGGGAACATGCAATCGCGGATTGATTGACATTCTTCAGCAGTCAAACGTAGCTGTGAAGCATGATCCAGCAATAGCTGCCCAAATTCCAATACCTTCATCGGGCTGGTTTTGTGCTGAAGCAGACGAGCTAATTGATTATAAGAACGGAAGCCAACTACGCGGCAGACTTCACGCAGCGTAAGTTGATGATTTTCAACGCAAAGTAGAAAAAACTCTATTAAGTCCACGAAGCATTCCTCCCTTATTCTGTTATTTGTTATTATACATCACTTTGCTAAAAATAATTATCTATCTATGATATTTCGACAAAAAAAACACGTCTGAGGTGAGCAGCGTTATGTTGTATTGCCTGAAATCGGGTTTTATAATGTCAATGGTGAGATATGTATGCGAATTTCACCCACGCAAGGAGGGGAAGAGTGCATGGACGATTATTTTCCCAGCATGAGCGGACGAAGGGCAAGCGAAGCGCTGCTTGCGCAGGACAAAAAAATTCATTTGGCACAGATGACTCAGCTTGAAGAGGGCGTTTCCTATGCAGCTACATATGTCAACAAGCAATATCTGGTTAATATGCATATGCACAAACCTGTTGAGACTGAGCCATTTGACTATCGGCATATGCGTATGTTTCGGATTGATAAACTTGTCTATGATGCGGAAGAGGAAATGACAGACAAACTTGTCAGCCTGTATGGTGCACTGACGAGTATTCTATCAACCGTTATTCTGGTGCTGAAATCAACGCAGGAAGGAATAGAACTTTATCTTGGCACACGCTGTGAGCAGGCATCAAATGCAGGCGGTGTCCTGAAAACGGGGATTCTTGGGAACTTTACGGGCAGCCAGTGCTCCAGCAATTCGCTGCGGGCAGAGGAAATTGCCGCACTATTCTCATCCGTTGGGACAGAAAAAAAGCCATGCGTTGCCTCTGTTGCGCTGATTCCCTCTCTGCGCGATGAAGAGAAAACCCATTCTGTTCAGGGGATTGAAAAGCTGATGGATGGCTTGGCAGGAAAGGAGTTTACGGCGGTTCTCATTGCAGAACCTCTCCCGCAGCAGGATATTGAGACCCAGAAAAGAGGTCTTGAAGAGCTGTATGCCACCTTTTCACCAGAATCAGAAATAACGCTGTCTTATGGGGTCAACGCCAGCTATGCAGTAGCCGACGGAACCACCGAGAGTTTTTCCAATTCTATCAACAACAGTGTGACCAACACGGTCGGAGACTCCGTATCTCATACTACAACGTATGGTTCTTCCTCGTCATCAAGTTCGTCATATAGCTGTGATGGATTTGGATCGAGTTCTGGCAGTTCGTCGTCTTATAGCTCAAGTTATAGTTCCAGCCAGAACTGGTCGAGGGCAGTCTCTGAAGGTCAGACAAAAACGACCTCTTCCGGTATTTCGCAGACGATTACCGAGACCATAGGTGAAAACCGGACATTCACGGTGAAGCATACAAACAAATCAATCACGGAGCTGATGGAGAACATTGACGCGCAGCTCAAACGCATCCATGCTTGCGAGGCATTTGGACTGTGGTCGTCTGCCGCATATTTTCTCTCGGAAGATCCCCACGTTGCCTTATTAGCAGCAAGTACCTTCCGTTCTCTGGTTGCTGGTGATGATTCCTTCCGCGACAAGGCAATCCTGAATATGTGGAACAAAGATGCTGATAATACACGGCAAATCGTGAATTATGTCACGCACGGCATTCATCCGCGCATTCAACTGCCTCGTCAAAATCAGTTTGATGCACAAATTGTCAGACCCGCCGTTCTCGTCAGCGGCAAAGAGCTGCCGCTGTTTATGAGCTTTCCACGGAAATCCTTGCCGGGCGTTCTTGTTGACTATATGGCAAGTTTCGGCAGGCATGTGTTCAATCCGGAGGAAAATACTGATCATGACTTCATCCGCCTTGGTGCAGTGCAGCATAAAGGCATTGTCAATCCGCATCTTCCGGTAAGGCTGGATGTAGAAACCTTATGCAGCCATTGCTTTGTTACAGGCTCCACAGGCAGCGGCAAATCCAACACAACGTATCATATTCTCAGCAAACTTCTGGAGAAGGAGAAGCATTTTCTGGTAGTAGAGCCCGCTAAGGGTGAGTATAAGTATGCCTTTGGCAAGCTGAAAAACATAAACATCTTCTGGACGAATCCCAACACTTTTCGGATGCTTCGGCTAAATCCGTTCTCTTTTCCCGCAGGCATTCATGTGCTGGAACATTTGGATAGGCTGATTGAAATCCTGAATGTGTGCTGGCCGCTGTATTCTGCGATGCCTGCTATCCTGAAGTCAGCTATGGAGCGAGCTTACGCAAGCTGCGGCTGGGATCTTGTCAACTCCATCCATATTGATATTGGGAAGGGCGAGTTTCCTACATTCAGTGACCTGCAGAAACACCTGACAGCTGTAATCGAAGAATCCAGCTATTCGGCGGATGCAAAGGGCGACTATACAGGTGCTTTGGTTACTCGCGTCAGCTCATTGACCAATGGCATCAACGGCAGTATCTTCTGCGCATCGAGCGAAATCAGCAATGCGGTGCTGTTTGACCAGAATACGATTGTCGATTTAAGCCGCGTGGGTTCTTCCGAGACGAAGGCACTGATTATGGGCGTACTGGTTATGAAACTCAATGAATACCGTATGTCCGAAGGTGCTGGCATGAACAAAGGGATGCGGCATGTGACCGTGCTGGAAGAAGCGCATAACCTGCTGAAAAATGTGCAGAATGGCGAATCGGATTTAGCCAAGAAATCAGTGGAAATGATTTCCGCATCCATTGCAGAAATGCGCAGCTATGGCGAGAGCTTCCTGATTGTGGATCAGTCGCCGACGGCAGTAGACATATCCGCGATTAAGAATACCAACACGAAAATCGTGATGCGTCTGCCGGAAAGGAATGACTTTGAAGCAGTAGGCAATTCCTTCGGCTTGTCGGAGGAACAGATTCGGGAGATTGTCAGGCTGCCCCGAGGAACAGCCATTGTCTCACAGACAGGCTGGCTGGAACCGGTTATGACACGCATTGACAGAGCCACAGATGAATATACAATGAAGCTCGAGGAGACTATCATACAGCGGGGAACGATTTGCAAGTTTATCCATGCCGTGATGGCGCAATGCAGCAGCTATGAGCAGCTGACTGCGGAAGGTGTCCCGTTTGCGAGAATCTTCAGCAGGAAAGCCGTCGAAAAAGAGCTCAATGACGAGGATTGCCCCATCAGCAAAAAGGATGCCTTGATGAATATATACGACCGTTTAGCAAGCGAATATAAGCACAACGGAAAGATGACAACTGTCATGAAGTCAACTTTCCTCGTGCAGTCAGTGGGCTGTGCAGGTCTGGCAGAAATCTATCCCGCAGCCGCTGTTCCGAACCTAAAGAAGGGTGCGGCAGAATTTTCTCAAGCGAAGGCGAAGGCAAAAGAAGCCCACAATGAATGGGTCTTGACGATTTCCAATGCGCTGAAGCAGTACGAGCGCTTTGACACAGACGAGGAAAGAATCGAAGTTGCGCTGAATCTTTTCATCTATATGGCTATATGCGTAGAAAAGCCAAGATTCAAAGCAATGCGGAATTTCCTGCTGAGGAGCGAATAATATGGATGTTAGAATCAATTATCAGCCCTACCTGACCAGTATGTCCATCTTTGTTGGTAACACCCCTATAGGCATTACTTCCTCTATATCTGTGATTCAAACACAGTCGTTTCACCGCTGGTGGTTTGATTTACTGCCGCGAATTGAGAATGAAGTAAATGACAACTTTGCTCTGACCTATACAGGGAGACGCTGCGAGTACAATCTGCTGCTGCAGCGTATGGCGGACTGTCCGGCTTGCCAGCAAATCAACTATGCTGCACCTGCCAATGCAGATAGTACGCTGCTTCGCTTGAAGAAGCTGAACCGTCTTGCCATCAATGGACTGGATGTGCAGCGTGCAGCTGAAACAATGCACATCTATACGGATTATCCGGAAGACGATATTAGACCAATTGTGCAATCGCTTCTTCCGCACTTGTCTTTCCTGAAGATTCGGCTGAAAAAACATCCGGCATCCGAAGCAAAATTGACACAAAACGCATTGGCTCTTGCTGTGTTCAGCAGGCAAGTGCGACAATCTGCTGTTGAAGAGGCTGGCAAGGCAGTCAACGTTATTCTATATGAAGGTGCGGATGCTCCCTGTGTCGCAGGTCAAGCGCTCGTTCTCCCGTTTTCTTCTGATGGCATGGAAAAGGATATTGATACTGCGCTGGAATTTGATTGCTATCCCGCAATTCTAAGAATGGCACTTCAGCTTGTAACAGTCAGTAGTGCGGATGCTTCCTTTGACGACGTGTTCGTTCTTGACAAGACGGAAGCGGTGACGCTGGCTGAATTACCGTCCAGCATTGAACTGGGAACGGCAGCGCCAATTCGCCTTCGTGCAATTCCAGCCACGCTGAAAAAACCAGAGATTATGGTTGAAGTCAGCAATGAAGAAGTGCTGAGTCCAGTGCGCACACCTCAAGGCTGGGAACTAAAGGCAGTGGGAACGGGAGACGCTGTTGTTACTCTGTACGAAGAAGGAAAAACATCTCCGCTTTGCAGCAAATCCATCACAGCATATCGAGTGAACTGGGCGCAGTCAATCAGCATGGATCGTCAGGAAATAGCGCTATGTGTTGGAGATGGTGTGCGGTTGAGCTGTACGGTTTCTCCGAGCGACGCTGCTGATGCTGGGAAAATCAGGCTGAAGTCACCATCGTCCACTTGTGTGCAAGTGACTGGTCACGATACATTCCAGGCGGTTGGCGCAGGAACGGCAAAATTGTTCTTTGCTACTGATCGAGTCAAGAGCAATCTTTGCACGGTAACGGTCTATCCAAAGCTGGAAAATTTGCAAATCACTTTGGAGCAGAAAAAGGTGAAAGTCGGCGACTTGATACCTGTCAAAATTCTGCGCATTCCAGAGGCTGCCTCATTGGATGCATTAAAAGTTACTGTGTCCAATCCGTCGGTGGGTACATATGATGCAGGAAGCAAAAAGTTTTTTGCAAGAGCACCCGGACACTGTGAGCTGGTTGTCACCAGCAACCGTTCGCCTGTCAAAGCAGTTGCTTCCATTGAGGTACACAAAAAGTCCAACAAGTGGATTTGGATTGGCATAGGAGTGGCCGTTGCCGCAATTGGCTTTGTTCTAAGCAGATTTCTGTAAAAGGAATTTGTTAGATATGTACATTCTACAACGCAAGGGAGGAGCAAATCATGGGAGTTGTCATCGGAATTGACCTTGGAACGACCTTTTCTGTGGGCTCGTGGGTTGATGAGCACGGTGAAGTGCATGTTGCCCCCAGCCGGGAAGGTGGAAGCATTACGCCATCGGTAGTGCAGTTTGAAAATGGCGAAATCATCGTTGGAAAAGCTGCGAAAGCCAGTGCCGAGGCGCAGAGCGACACCGTAGTTCAGTTTGTCAAACGGCAGATGGGGAACGGCAAGTTCCGCTACTATGCTCCAGACGACAGCGAGTACACGGCAGAAGAAATTTCGGCCATGATTCTTAAGCGTGTAAAGGCTGACTGCGAGGCAGCCATCGGTTCTCCTGTCACGGATGCAGTGATTACCGTTCCGGCATATTTTGACTCTGCACAGCGGCAAGCGACCGTTAATGCGGGTATCATCGCCGGTTTGAACGTGATTGCCATCATTAACGAGCCGACCGCGGCTGCATTTGCGTACACACGGGGAAAAGAAGACCAAGCGCAAACTGTTATGGTGTACGATATCGGCGGCGGCACGTTCGACGTTACCATCCTGCGGATTATCCCCGGCGGTGAAATCCAAGTGCTGGCATCCGATGGTGTCAAGCGCCTTGGCGGCTTAGACTTCGACAATGCCCTGATTAAATACGCCAGCGCAAAGATTCTGGAAGACACCGGCATTGATATTTTGGAAGATGACAATGCCATGCAAACCCTGCGCGCTAAATGCGAGCAGGCAAAAATTGCACTGAGCAGCGCTTCCGAAACCACTATTGCGATGACCATTCAGCAGAAGCAAGTGAATGTCATCGTTACAAAGGAGAAGTTTGAAGAACTGACTCGCCGATATGTGGAAATGACGGAGGATCCAATTGACACCGTTCTTTCTGACAGCGAGCTCAGTCCCTCTGACCTTGATAAGGTGCTTCTGGTGGGTGGTTCTTCCCGAATCCCTGCTATCCGCGATTTTATCTTTCGGAAATTGCACATCACCCCTTCCGCAGAGTTGAATCCGGATGAAGTTGTCTCCATTGGCGCAGCTTATTACGGTGCGAAGAAGCAGAATCCCTCGTTCGTTCCTGCAGAAACGAATGCCAGCAGCCCGTCAGTGCTTGTTAAGCCGCCGATTCATGATGTGCTGGCTCATGGACTGGGGATTATCAGTTGGGATAGCGATGTGGGACGCTTGACAAATAAGGTAATCGTTCCTCGCAACACGCCGCTGCCCGTTGCAGATGGTCATGTCTTCAGCAGCATGGTGGATAATCAGGAAATTGCTGCGCTGCAGGTGACAGAAGGCGACGAGGATGATATCGATTATGTCCGCATTATTGGGCAAGAGGAAGTTGCATTGCGTCCGCATCCCAAGGGATCGCCCATTGCAATTGAGATGTCGGCGGATGAAAATGGCATCATCAGCGTGCGCGCACTCGACTTGCTGGACAAAGTGGTTCTCAGGCAGTTTCGTTTGAATGCCAAGGAAACCATGAGCCCGGAAAAACTTCAGCAGAGTGCTGAACGTATGAACGAGCAGCACATCAACTGATTCTGCAGCGAAGATGCAATCCATGCTCTAGAACGGGGCAATTTGCATCATTTGCATATACTATACTGAAAGGATGACTATCATGGCCAAAATCAACTACTATGTGGAGCTTAATCTGGACAGAGGCTTAAGCGATGCAGACTTGCTGGGCGAGCTGAAAAAGAAACGCAGCGCGCTTCAGAAGAAAGTGAACATGGCGCCTGATCCTGAAACGGAGAGCAATGCGCAAAAGCAGCTGAACCTCGTGCTTGATGCCATTGATGTTCTTGGCGATCCCAAGAAGCGCAAGGCATACGACAAGGAACTGGACAAGAATCCGGATGCATTCAGCACTGCGAAGGCTGACCCAGCGGCAGCGACTTCCCGTGTAAAGCTTGACGTGGAAGATATGGATGAAGCAATGGACTTGCTGCATGAAGCGTTTGTCAAGCAGAATCTTGCGTTCATCCGTAAAAATGCACCTTCTGTCATCGAAGCAGGCGCGCCCAATGTTGCTGTGTACATGTGGCTTGCCTTTGCTTACGTCGATGTAGACAAGGGCTCTCAAGCAGAAAGCACCATCTCTGATATGCTCGCTGCTTTCCCGGAGGATGAAGATGCACACTACTGGGCAGCGTATCTTTATCTGAATCTTTTCAAATCGAAGACCCGCCAAGCTCGCCCGCATATCGACTGGCTGCTGGAGCATCTGGAGAACATACCGGGCAAAGTGGCTGCAATGGATGTCAGCTACTACATTGCTGTGGGTAATTTGGCTCTGGCAGAGGCAAAAACTGCCGAGTACAAGAAGACGGTTGGCAACGACAAGGCGTTCACCAAGCAAGTCGGTCAGGCCTACATCAACGTGGCTGAGGGATACTTGCAGAGTCACGGTGCATCCGCATATTGGAATAGTAAGGAAGACTGGAACAATTACAAGAAGTATATTGAGTTGTCCCTGTCCATCTATCCCAATGCGGGATTAAAGCGATCCTATGAATCTGACAAGAAACTTGCTGGCGGTATCAAGTTTGACTATAGCAATATCGTTGGTGCTGTGATGGCAGTTGGTTTTGGTGTCTCATCCTGCTCAGCGCGTCAAACTATTCCCGTTGCAGTGCTGTGTTTTGCCGTTGCAATCTATATCATTGTTTTCAGCTGCGTTCCCAAATGGACAAAATACAAAGAGGAATGCACTGGAGAACTGCCGCTCCGATACAAGATAGCACATTGGGTGGCTGTTGTCTTTGCGTTTGTGTGGGTTCTTGTCAAGCTGGTCTTACGTATTACCTTTGCATTGTCAGGCGGAGACGCTGTGGACGATTAATATGATTTGCGAGCTGTGCGCTCGCTGCACTGCTGCAGTTTTGTAGTTTTCCACAAAGCTGCAGCAATATTTCTTAAAGGAGGAATGACGATGGGTTACCAGAGTTCCTATGCTGACCGTATACGCCAGACTCCCTCATTGAAATCCGATCGCTGGGCTGGTGAACGCGGTGAGTCTGTTTGCGCTCCCCAGAGTGACGCTGCCCGCCAGATCATGGAAGAGCGCGGTATTTCTGGTGTGCAATACCATGACGGAGTTCCTGATTTCTCTCCTTTCTCCGAATCCACCGTTAAACTTGGGTACATGACGGATGCTCGTCACAGTCAGGGCTTAACGGCAGGACGCGATGGAAAGAACACTATATACGCTCATTTTGAAGACAGCGAAACGGTATCAGAATCTCATCATGTGGACAAAAGCTCAATGGCTGATCTGCATATGAAATATGATAAGCCAGGTAACTTCGAGCAGGCGGATGCGCTCACTGCGGAACAGTGGACTGCGGACGGTCGTGATGGCAAGGAATGGACTGCGGAAGATGTGGCTCAGTACCGCCAAGATCATGGTTTGACATGGCATGAATGCAATGACATGGAGACCATGCAGATGATCCCTAAAGCAATTAATGCAGACTTTTACCATCTCGGTGGCGTTGGCGAGGTAAAAGAAACTCAACGGATTGTGGATGAAGCTCTTCGTGATTATGATGAAGATCAGATGTCGGAAGCTGAAGATTATAACAGAATGACACCGGAAGAATTGGAAGATGCCACCCGTGAGCATGGGCATTATACCGATGATGGAGTATGGATTCCCGATCAACCTGATAATGGTGACAATTCAGAAGCGGCAGGAAAACAAGAGCTTCTGAATGAAGACAAGCTCAGAGAAGTAAAAGAGCCTATTGAACCCAAAGACGAAAACGATCATTTGGACAATCCGCCTTTAGCAGCTGAAGAGGGCGATAATATGAATGAACGGCCTTCAGATGATGTCCCCCCGCTTGACGAAAAGGTCGATAGCAATGGCGCAGGTTTTCCCAATGAGACGCGCGAAGAAAAAACTGAATCATCCGTTTTTGATGAATCCGCTAATTCTGTCAACAATTTGGAAAAGCGCGAGCCAGCGGAGTTCGTGCCGCTCCCCAGAGAAATCAGCAGGGAGGCAGTATTGGATGGCGCTGACCGGGTCGGTATGATGCAGTCGGATAAAATACAACTGAATCAGTGGGGGCCTGATCAGCAAGAAGGTTTCTGGGAATACAAGGCACGCAGCAAGGAAGAATATCTGGAAATGGCCAGCCACATTCCGGAAGTCTACGAGCGCCTTCAGAACGGAGAATCGCTGGAAGACTTGGTTCAGGATGAGAAGGTTGGTGCATGTGCTGAGCAGTATTTTCTTCCGGAAAACATGGTCACTGTGGATCATCATGCTGACGGCAGCTATCAATTCACCGACTATGGCAGACATCGAATTGCAGCAGCTCAAGAGCTTGGCATTGATATTCCGGTAAAGATCAACGAAATTGGTGATCCGGAACAATATGAGATTACCCAGCAGGAAAAGCAAGATCGCTATAATGACCTGATGGATTACATGGAGGAGCATAATTACAGCGAAATTGACAGGGGAACCTATGAAAAAGATCCGGAGTGGCAGCGTTTGCATGATGCCTATGACCATCCTGTCAAGGACGGCGACAAGCCTGAACCTGCTGATTGGGAAAAGGATGCGGACGCAATGCTTAAGCAGCGCTATGAGCAGATGCATGAGGAACACGATGATATCTTGGGCGAAAAGCAGAATGAAAGCAAAGAAGAAGAGCAGAAGTTCACTGACCCCAAAGCGTTAGGGGAAGACGAAGAGGGTTACAAGGAGGGTTTGGAGAAAAAAACGAATGAAGACAAAGAGAAGAAACAAGACTTTAGCAATGTTGAAGCGTTAGGGGGAAACGAAGAGGGTTCCAAGGAAGGTTCGGAGAAAAAAACGAATGAAGACAAAGAGAGGAAGCGGGATTTCTCTACCCTCGAAGCGTTAGGAAAGTCCGATGACGATTCAGGAAAGGACAATCCTAAGGATGATAATGATATAAACGATATGCCCAAGGAGCCGATTGACGATTCGCATACGAACATTCGATAATCGAATTTATCGTCACGAACTGCATTTGTTAGCATGAGTGCAAGTCGACTTTATCCGGAAATGGTCGACATGAACCGCCACCCGTCAAGAGGGCAATGAAAAAGACTCCTTTTTCTCCCTTGCGTCCCCATTGCGCATTCCATAGAGCTTTTCGTGGGAAAATTTCCGATCAATTCGTCCTGCAATCGTAATGCATCCCCTTGCCTTCAGTTCTTCGTTAAGCTGCCTAATGAGCTTATACGAATATGGGCGCAGATGAAAGAGAAAATGCAAAACGGCGAATTTTCCCCGGAAGAATACGTCCGCTGGCGTGACTACTATCCCAAGTACGATACTACCATTCACTGGCATCATATCACCCCCGATATATTCACCAATTTCCCCGCAAATCAATCCGAGTAATAGCAAAAGGCTCTGCCGTTCTTCCTTCACGGAAGTCAGCAGAGCCTTTTTCATCCTATAAAGTTATATTCCAGCACCTGCAAGCCATTCGCACCATCCGACACATCAGAATAGCACGAACGCCGCGGCTGCTATCATTTTGCTATCAATCCGGCATTCCTGTTTTGAAAAAATGCGTGTTTTCAAGGCTTTGCAGCCCATCACATCCACTTTTTTCGTCATTCCCACTCAATGCTGGCCGGGGGCTTGGTAGTTACATCCAGCACCACCCGGTTAACATGTTTAACCTCGTTCACAATGCGGGCGGAAATAATCCGCACCACGTCGTAGGGGATGCGTGCCCAGTCGGCGGTCATGAAATCGTCGGTGGTTACAGCACGGAGGGCAACCGTGTAATCATAAGTACGCTCATCACCCATCACGCCCACGCTGCGTACGCCGGTGAGCACGGTAAAGTACTGATGAATGTCCCCATCCAAGCCGGCACGCTTAATTTCTTCCCGCAGGATGGCATCGGATGCACGGACAATGGCCACCTTTTCAGGATCCACCGCACCCATAACACGAATGGCCAAGCCGGGTCCGGGGAAGGGCTGACGCCACACCAGATCGTGGGGCAGACCCAAGGTTTCACCAAGGGCACGAACCTCGTCCTTAAAGAGCATCCGCAGGGGCTCGATCAATTCGGTGAAGCCCAGCTCCTTAGGCAGGCCGCCCACATTGTGGTGGCTCTTGATCACGGCAGCGCCGGTAGCCTGACCGCTTTCAATCACATCAGGGTAAATGGTGCCCTGAGCAAAGTAATCCAGCTTGCCCAGTTTTTCCGCTTCCCGCTTGAATACACGGATAAAGTCCCGGCCGATGATTTTCCGCTTCTGCTCGGGATCGGTCACGCCTTCCAGGTCGGCAAAGAACTCCTTGGAAGCGTCCACGGGAATGAACCGCACCGGGAAGAGCTTGCTGAACACTTCCGTTACCTGCTCGCTTTCCCCCTGGCGCATAAAGCCATGATCCACATACACGCAGGTCAGCCGATCGCCAATAGCCTTGTAAATCAGCGCCGCCGCCACAGAAGAATCCACGCCGCCGGACAGCGCCAGCAGCACGGTACCATTTTCGCCTACGGTTTCCCGGATGCGGGCAATGGCTGTCTGGGCATAGGCTGCCATGGTCCAATCCCCTGCGCAGCCGCAGATATGCAGGAAATTGCTGATAATGGTTCGACCCTCATCGGAATGGGTCACTTCGGGGTGGAACTGAACGCCGTAGATGTGCCGCACATCATCCGCCATAGCGGCAATGGGGCAGTTCTCCGTATGGGCAATGGGGTGGAAGCCTTCCGGGCACGCCTTCACCTGATAGGTATGGCTCATCCAGTTGCTGGATGTATCCGACATATCCTTCAGGATGGTTGCCTTATCGTCCATGGTCACGGTGATGCGGCCATATTCCCGCTGCATGGCTGCTTCCACTTTGCCGCCCAGCAGGTGCGCCGTCAGCTGCATACCGTAGCAAATGCCCAGCACCGGCACACCCAAGGTGTACACCGCCGGGTCGCACTTGGGTGCATCCTCTGCCAACACGCTGGCAGGGCCGCCGCTGAGAATCACGCCCAAAGGATGAATGGCCTGAATCTGCTCCGCCGATGCATGGTAGGGAAGCACCTCGGAATACACCTTGCACTCACGTACCCGCCGTGCAATCAGCTGGGTATACTGTCCGCCAAAGTCCAGAATGACGATCTTCTGCGTCTCCGACATATCGTTTCCTCCTCGGATCTATTGCCCTTCTATTTTGCCATATCTTAGCCTATTTCGCAAGGGGTTAGGGCAGAAAGAACATTTGCTCCAGCTTGGGCTGCGCCCCGGTAACGGGATCCATTTCCAGCTCCAGCACGTCCTGCATGTAGTCGTTCCACCGATCCACCACCGGGCTTTCCGCCTGAGTCTTTTCTGCAAAGGCAATGCCCTGCTCGCATTCATAGTAGCCGAAGAGCCGATCCCCATCCGACCAGATGGTATAGTTGCGGATCCCGGCCGCCTTCAGCACTTCCACCATTTCCGGCCAGATTGCATCATGCCGCCGCTTATATTCCTGCTGCATACCGGGCTTGATGCGCCCCATCCACGCAAAGCGTTCCATCATTTTACCTCCTATGCTGAACCAAAAAGGGAGACCGAATTGTGACGGTCTCCCTTTCAGTTTTGTTTACTTCACCAAGCTGTTCAGTGCATCCACAATGGCGGTGGACGTGATGGTTGCGCCGCTCAGGGCATCCACATCCTCGCCCAGGGTCAGGGGCAGCTTCTTGCCGATAAACTGGGCAAGGAAGTCCTCATCTTCCATGGTGCGCTGACCAAAGCCGGCAGTTTCGCCGCTGGCATCCACGGTGATTTCAGTGATTGCGCCCTCTGCATCCAAGGTAACGGTGACCTTCACCTTGCTGGTAAAGCCATCCGCTTCTGCCTCCAGGGGCAGGTCGGTAGCGGTGGCAGCATCCGTCGCCGTAGCCAGGTCGGTAGCGGTAGCTTCCACCTCAGCTGCTGCTTCAGCGGGAACGGCGGCATTGTTCAGGGCTTCCACCACAGCGGTAGAAGTCACGGTGGCGCCGGTCAGGGCATCTACATTTTCACCCAGGGTGAAGGGGCCGGTTTTGCCGATGAACTGATTCTGGAAGTCTTCATCCTCCATGGTGCGCTGGCCGAAACCAGGCGTTTCGCCATTGGCATCAATGGTGATGGCGGTAATCTTGCCTTCCCCGTCCAGGGTTGCGGTCACAGTCACGGTGCTGGTAAAGCCCTTGGCCTCACCAACAGCAGTGACGGCCTCCTCTCCCTCTTCCTCCGGCATGGAGGCAGGAACGGTGCTGTTCAGGGCTTCCACCACAGCATTGGAGGTGAAGGTTGCGCCGCTGAGCACGTCCACATCCCCATCCTTCAGGGGCAGGGTCTTGCCGATGAACTGTGCCTGATAATCTGCATCTTCCATGGTACGCTGACCGAAGCCTGCAGTTTCACCGTTGGCATCAATGGTAATGGAAGTGATGACCCCGTCATCCACGGTGGCGGTCACGGTCACGTCACTTGCAAAGCCCTTGGCGGTGCCGGTCACCGGGGTGCCGGTAGCTTCCACAGCGGGAGCGGCAGTTTCCTCTGCCTGAGCAGCAGGTTCTTCCGTTTCCTCGGTCACGGTGCTGTTCAGAGCCTCCACCACTGCGTTGGAGGTGAAGGTTGCGCCGCTGAGCACGTCCACGTCCCCATCCTTCAGGGGCAGGGTCTTGCCGATGAACTGTGCCTGATAGTCGGCATCTTCCATGGTACGCTGACCGAAGCCTGCGGTCTCGCCGTTGGCATCAATGGTAATGGAAGTAATCACCCCGTCATCCACGGTTGCGGTTACGGTCACGTCGCTGGCGAAGCCCTTGGCGGTGCCGGTCACCGGGGTGCCGGTAGCTTCCACAGCGGGAGCAGCGGTTTCTTCTGCCTGAGGGGCAGGTTCGCTTGCTGCATCAGCCTCTGCCTTAACGGCGCTGTTCACAGCCTCCACCACAGCAGTAGAAGTAATGGTAGCACCGCTGAGCGCATCCACCCCTTCCACCGGCAGGGTCTTGCCGATGAACTGTGCCTGATAATCTGCTTCTTCCATGGTACGCTGACCGAAGCCGGGGGTTTCGCTGGAGGCATCAATGCTGATGGCCGCAATGGTGTCCCCGTCCATGGACAGGGTTACGGTCACATCGCCGCCAAAGCCCTTGGCCGTGCCTACCAGGGTTTCATACTCGGTAGCCGGTGCTTCCAGAGCTGCATTCACGGCCTCTACCACTGCATTGGAGGTGAAGGTTGCGCCGCTGAGCACATCCACGTCTCCATCCTGCAGGGGCAGGGTCTTGCCGATGAACTGTGCCTGATAGTCGGCATCTTCCATGGTGCGCTGACCGAAGCCTGCGGTCTCGCCGCTAGCATCAATGCGAATGCCGGTCACCGTGTTGGCATCATCCAAAGTGACGCTGACGGTCACATCGCTGGCAAAGCCCTTGGCGGAGGCGGTGTGCACTTCGCCGGTCAGGGCAGGCTGAGAAGCGGTGGTGGCAGCCTTGCTCTCACCGAAGGAAACTTCCGTAGTCTGTCCAGCGTTCAGAGCAACCTCTGCCACGCACTTCAGGGCGGCGTTGGTTGCGCCCAGCACAGCCTTGGAGGTTACTGTAGCGCCGCTGAGGGCTTCAATGTTGCCGCCGTCCACAGCGCTCAGGCTCTTGAACTGCTCCAGATTTTCTTCCTTCTTCCAGCGGCCGCCCAAGGTCTCAGTTTCCTGGAAGTTGGTGTCGCCCACTACACAAGCGGCTACGGTACCATCGGTGTTCACGCCCAAGGTAACGGCCACGCTGTTGGCGTAACCGGTCTTGGCTGCCTTTACGCAGTAGCCTACCAGGTTGCCGTCTGCATCCAGTGCCTTGTACAGGCTGTCCACTCCGTCATCGGCGTAGGCTGCATCCAGTTCGACCTGCTCGTAGCTTTCGGCAGGCATCACCGTGCCGAAGGTCTCCTTCAATGCCGCCATTTCATGCTCCGCAATGGGCCCCTTGGTCAGCTGGTTGGTTGCAGCCAGCACCACCGCAGCAATCACTGCAATGATGGTCAGGGTCACATAGGCCGGAAACTGCTTTTTCTTGGGCGTATTGTTTTCCATGCGATGTCCCTCCATCGGGGAACCTTCCCCGTTGTTTAATGAATCCATTTATTCCACCACGCTCAGCGGATAATGATCCGCAAAGCCGGATGTGGCCGTTACTTGATTGTCCGTGTCGATAAGCACCCCGTCCAGCCCGTTGTCCTCCAGCAGCTTCAGGGCCCCTTCCTTGCCCAGCACGATGCAGGCGGTTGCAAAGGCATCTGCATCCATGGAGCTGGTGCCCACAATGGTAGCGCTGGTCAGATCCGTCACGGCACTGATGCCGGTCTTGGGATCCAGTATGTGATGATAGGTAACCCCATCCTTCACAAAGAACCGCTCATAGGTGCCGCTGGTTACCACCGTGCGATCCTTCACCTGCACCACCGCCCGCTGGGTGGAGGTGTTCGTCGGGTCGCAGATGCCCACCCGGAAAGCACTGCCGTCGGTCTTTTCCCCTACGGCATACACGTTGCCGCCGAAGTTCAGCAGGGCACTCTTTACTTTGCCCCGAACCATGTTCGCCAGCTGGTCGGCAATGTAGCCCTTGGCAATGCCGCCCAGGTCGATTTCCATGCCATCGGGCAGGGTAACCGTATTGTTGTCCCCCAGCACCAGCTGATCATCATCCACCAGAGGAAGGGCGGCAATGCGCTCCTCATCCGTAGGCATCCGCATGGTGCCGCCGGTAAAGTCCCACATGGCTGTCAAAGGTGCAATGGTCACGGAGAAGGCATGACCGGTCAGGTCGCTGATTTCCTTGGCACGCTTCAGAATCTGCCAGGTTTCTGCATCCACGGTAACGGTTTCTCCGTGAGCGTTGTTAATGCGGCTCACATCGCTGCTCTCAATGGTTTTGCTCAGCAGCTTTTCATACCGGTCGCACTCTGCCAGCAGGGTATCGGTCAAGCCTTCTTCCCCGCCGTAGATGGTCAGGGTAACCACCGTATCAAAATAGAAGCCGGTAGCCGTGGCCTTTTCCACAGTAGACTTTGCCGCAGCGCAGCCACCCAGCCCCAGGAGCATCATCAGCGTCAGCAGGACGCACAGGATTCGCTTCATCATTCTTCCTTCACCGCCAATTCCACAGTTACCCGATGGGGCAGGCAAATGATGAACGCCTGATTGGGTCGGGTTTCCCAGTTATCCAGCGTAACCTCCCCCATGTGGACGCACTGCTGGTTATCGCAGGTGGAGGACAGCATCACGGCGCCGTGATCGCTGATTTCCACCACATTGACTTGTCCGTCTCCCTGGTCAATGGTCACCGTCTGTGGGCTGGACAGGGGAATGCGGGCATACTCCTGCCCGTTCACAGTGATGATCACCATGTCTTCCTCTGCCTTGGAAATGCCCCCGAGGTAGGTAACGAGCAGCATCACCACTGCCGCCAGCACCAGAAAGCCGGGAATCATCCAGTTCTTTTTGCTCATTTTCATCCTGTCGGTATAGCACCGGAAGGCAATGCCTTCCGGAATTGTTCATCCTGTACCAGCGGCTTTCACCGCCTGAATCCATACAGATTCATGGTCTATTATACCGCCAAGAAAATTCCGTGTCAACAACTCCGCAAGGCCTCGGGGCAGATGAATTGCCGAATCTGTGAAACAATTTGCGGGAGGAAACTTTCACGTCAAAAGCTCCTCCCGCACCTTTTCGGAAAATGCCGGTTCATGGCAATTCTCTTAGAAGTTCCGGCTCATATCATACTTTTCGTAGAACTCCCGGCGGAAGTCCAGGAAGCGATCCTCTGCAATGGCCTGACGAATCTGCTCCATCAGGTGAATGAGAAACCGTAGGTTATGGATGGATGCCAGTCGTCCGCCGGTAATCTCCCCTGCCTTGAACAGGTGGCGGATATACGCCCGGCTGAAGTGGGTGCAGGCGTAGCAGTCGCATTCGTCATCCATGGGGCGGAAATCCCGGGCATACTTGGCATTCTTCACCACCAGGCGACCCTTGCTGGTCAGTGCCGTGCCATTGCGGGCAATACGGGTGGCCAGCACGCAGTCGAACATGTCCACCCCCCGGAGGACGCCTTCCAGCAGGCAGTCCGGGGTGCCCACGCCCATCAGGTACCGGGGCTTGTTCACCGGCATGTAGGGCTGTATTTCGTCCAGCATCTCATACATCACAGGCTTGGGCTCGCCAACGGAAAGGCCGCCGATGCCATAGCCCACGAAATCCATGTCCGCCAGAGTTTTGGCGCTTTCGATTCGCAGATCCTTATAGAAAGCGCCCTGCACAATGCCGAACAGCGCCTGATCTTCCCGGGTGTGGTGCTCCTTGCACCGGGCTGCCCAGCGATGGGTGCGCTCCATGTTGATCTTTGCCGTTTCATAGTCGCAGGGATAGGGCGAGCACACGTCAAAGGCCATGGCAATGTCTGCCCCCAAAGCCTCCTGAATATCCATGGACGTTTCCGGGCCGATAAAGTGGCGGGAACCGTCAATGTGGCTCTGGAAGGTAACGCCTTCCTCCTTAATGGTGCGGATATTGGCCAGAGAGAAGACCTGGAATCCGCCGCTGTCCGTCAGAATGGGCTTGTGCCAGTCCATGAAGTTGTGCAGGCCACCTGCTTCCTTCACCAGATCCTCGCCGGGGCGCAGGTGCAGGTGGTAGGTGTTGCTCAGCAGAATTTGGGTGCCGATTTCCTCCATTTCCCGAGGAGTCATGGCTTTCACCGTGGCCGCCGTGCCCACCGGCATGTAAATGGGGGTCTGAATATCCCCATGGGGGGTATGGAGCACGCCAAGGCGGGCGCCGGACTGCTTGCACACATGCAGCAGCTCATAGGAAAATCCTTTGGTTTGACTCAAGAGAGAAACTCCTTTCACAGGGGAAGTGCCCCTGCTCACGCATTCACAACCATGCTGTGCCAAAGGGAAAACAGCCCTTTGGGCTTATGAGTTCATATCTTTTCCAGAATATCCTGATACACATCCCACACGGAGCCATGGGGCAAATCGTAGAAGGTCATGACCTCATGGGTGGTGGGGTGCTCGAAGGTCAGCTTATAGCCCCACAGAGCAATCTGCTGGCCGGGGATCCCGTCCCCATACCGGTTGTCCCCCCACAGGGGCGCATCTGCATGCGCCATCTGCACTCGAATTTGATGGTTCCGTCCGGTTTCCAGCTGAATGGCGCACAGGGCCGTCTGCTGCCGCCGCCCCAGACACTTGCCATGGAGCACCGCTTCCTGCGCCCCCTTCATGTCCGCCTCGCACACGCTGACCCGGTTCAGCCGCTCATCCTTCACCAGATAGTCCATCAGGGTAAAGGAATCCTTCACTTCCCCGGTTACCACGCACAGGTACTCACGCCCCATCAGGTGCTGCTGCATCTGCTTGCTGAGCCGAGCCGCCGCTTTGCTGGTGCGGGCAAACACCATCAGGCCGCCTACAGGCCGATCCATCCGGTGCACAAGCCCCAGATAAACGTTGCCGGGCTTTTGATACTTGACCTTCACGTACTGTTTCAATTCAGTCAGCATGTCCGTATCCCCGGTTTTGTCCGCCTGGGAAAGCATGTTGGGGGGCTTCACCGCCACAATGACCTGATTATCCTCATAAACAATCTTCGGCATAACTCCACCTTCCGCTGGCACCGCAGGGCAGCACGCCCCCGGTGGTCACCGGCAGGCACAGCTCCTCGCTGTCCACCCTGCCGCCGAAACGGGAAACCACGCACTTCTCCAGCATGTTGCTCAGCACACTGGCCTGAAAGCCGGTGGTATAGCTGTTGATCAGGTAGAACAAAGGCGCATCGCTGAGCACCTGAGCGCAGGTATCCACCAGCCCGTACAGCTCGTTTTCCAGCTTCCACACCTCACCGGAAGGTCCTCTGCCATAGCTGGGCGGATCCATCAGCACCCCGTCATAGTGATTGCCCCGGCGAATCTCCCGCTGCACAAAGCGAAGGGCATCCTCCACGATCCAGCGGCAGCTGCTTTCCGGCAATTGGGACAGCTCCCGGTTTTCCTTTGCCCACTGCACCATGCCCTTGGCTGCATCCACATGGGTCACATGGGCGCCTGCTGCGGCACAGGCCAGGGTGGCTCCGCCGGTGTAGCCGAACAGGTTCAGCACCTTCACATCCCGGCGGCCGCTTTGGCGGATCAGGTTGCCCATCCACTGCCAGTTAGCTGCCTGCTCCGGGAAAAGTCCCGTGTGCTTAAAGCCAGTGGGACGCACCCAGAAGCGAAGCTCCCCAAAGTGAACAACCCACTTCTCCGGCAGCTTCTGCAGAAACTCCCATTCCCCGCCCCCTTTTTCCGAGCGGTGATAGTGGGCCTGCGCCTGCTTCCACATTTTCGGGTCAGCCTTAGGCCAAATGGTCTGGGGATCGGGTCGGCGAAGGATCACATCCCCCCACCGTTCCAGCTTTTCCCCGTCACCGGTATCCAGCACCTCATAGTCCTGCCATGCATCGGTAAGGAACATTCACCTTCTCCTTCCCTTACAGCCGAGGAAGCACATCCCTGTGCAGCTCAATCATTTTATCAATCAGATCCTGACAATACAGCCGATCCAGCCCTGCCAGGGCAGGATCCATTTCCACGCATTCCCGCAGGGCGGAGCGATCCCCTTCCGCCGCCTTCGCCGCCAGGGCGTTGGTTTCTGCGATTTCGCCGCAGACCTCCGCCAGTGCGCCGGGCAGCTGCCAACGATGGGGAACCACTTCCCCCGCCTTCAGGGTCAGCCGTGATTCTATGATAGCATATCCGGGCAGCTGTGGCAACTCGCCATCATTCCGCCGGGTGACGGCTTCCATGTCCATCTCTTCCCTGCGCAGCAGCGCCAGCGCCAGCTTCATGGGGCGAATGGGCGGCGCCTTGCTCAGCAGCACCACCTGTGCCATGGCACCATCCTGGGAGGATGCGCCGTAGGTGCCGATGGTGTTCATGTGCAGGATTCTTTCCTTCCGCTGCTCCACGGTTTCACCGAAGACAGGCTCCTCTTCCGGAATGTAGTCCGGCTGAGCAGGCAGAAACTCTGCATGGTCGGTCACATCCCCCACAGGGAGTGCGCCGTACCAATCCAGCCAGCGGCGGCTCAGGCGACCCAGCTCCTCCTTTTCTGCCCGCTCCTTCATCTGGGGCAGAAGATCCTTGCCGCCAGCCTTGTCTTTCAGCTCCGTCAGAAAGGCGAAGCCGGGAAGCCCGGCAGTTTCTGCATGGACGGTGTCCGGCTTGCGGCTCATTTTCTTGCACAGGGAATCCACCCCGTTAGCACCCCGCATGGGATTGCGCCCCAGTGCAAAACAGCGGAAGCCCTGATGAAGGAACAAATCTGTCGTCCGTGCCACAGGCTGGCCAAGGTTGATCACCAGTGCCTTCGGGCAATGCTCCTTCATGGCTTCGCACAGGGTCAGCACCGCTTCCCCTGCACGGAGGGTATGCATCAGCCCCCCAATGCCGCCGTTAACACGTGCCTGCTCCGTCAGCCCCGGATCCTTTTCATCCGTGCCGGCAAGAGCCCCCCGATCCATGGCAAAGCGGCTGGCAGGCTGCACATCCCCTGCATAAAGGACGCAGTCCGCATCCTTCAATACCTGCGCCCGCTCCGCCGAAACGGTGATGGTGGCCGGCAGCTTGCTGCGGAGGATAATGGCCTTGCCGTATCGATCCAGCACATCCTGCATGGCCGGGTTGCTTTCCTCCACCCACACGTCGGCAGCCTCCTTCCCTGCAAAGAGCAGGTCGGTCAGGAGGGTGGGCAGCAGGGTGGGAATATCCTGCCCGATGAATGCAAATTTCATGATTGATTCTCCTACTGATTTGGCAAAAGCAGAACCTATCTGCTGCGTAAAACATTTGGCTTTAAGAACATAAGAGGGGCTGCTTCTATCTTCCTTCCGTTCCGAAGAAGCAGCCCCTGCATTCTTAGTTGTGCTTCTTAATACCGATCACGGCCTTTTCGCCGTTCACGTCCCATTCCTTCACAATGAAGCTTTCGTCAGCATCGCCCTTTTCCAGAGACAGTGCCAGCACGCCCTTCATGATCATATCCTTGCCCTGCTCAACAGCCTTGGCCAGGGTATCACCGCAGGCATAGCGCACATCGATCCGGTCGGTGACTTCAAAGTCCGTATCCTTCCGCATGGTCTGAATCTTGCTGACCATTTCACGGGCATAGCCTTCCTGCACCAACTCAGGGGTCAGCACCGTATCCAGCACCACGGTGACACCGTGATCCTCCAGTGCGGTGAAGCCTTCCTTCTGCATGGGCTCGGTCAGCACGTCATCCTTGGCAAGGGTCACGGTGGTGCCTTCCACATCGAAGGACACGGTTTCGCCCCGCTCAAAGGCCTCCACCACATCGTTGCCATCCATTTGGCTCAGGTGAGCGCTGATCTTGCCCAACAGCTTGCCATACTTGGGTCCCAAGGTACGTAGCTGGGGCTTCAGCTTGTGGGTGGTGTAATCCCGGGCACTATCGGTGAAGACCACCTGCTTCACATTCAGCTCATCCTCGCAGAGGACCTGATAGGCTTCCGCGAAGGATGCACCCTTGACGAACAGGCGGGCAGCAGGCTGGCGAACCTTCATGTTGGCGGCATTGCGGCAGGCACGACCCAGCTGCACAACCTCCAGCAGGGCTTCCATCTGCTCTTCCATGTCCGTATCAATGCGGCTGGCATCGCTGACAGGATAGTCGCACAGGTGAACGGATTCCGGCGCACCGGGCACGTTGTTCACCACCAGGTTCTGATAAATATCCTCGGCCAGGAAGGGCACGAAGGGAGCAATCAGCTTGCTCAGGCTGACCAGCACATGGTACAGGGTGGCGAAGGCAGCTTCCTTGTCCCCTGCCATGCCCTTGCCCCAGAACCGTTCACGGCTGCGGCGGACGTACCAGTTGCTCAATTCATCCACAAAGTCTGCAATGGCATTGGCAGGCTCGGTAATGCGGTAAGCAGTCAGGTCTGCATCCACCCGGGCAATCAGGGTATTCAGCCGGGACAGGATCCACTTGTCCATCAGGCTCAGCGCCACCTTGTCCAGGGGATGCTGGAGGGGATCAAAGCCGTCAATCTGGGCATACATGGTGAAGAAGGCGTAGGTGTTCCGCAGGGTGCCCAGGAACTTCCGCTGACCTTCCATCACAGCCTTCTCAGAGAACCGCTTGGGCAGCCAGGGTGCCGTGGTGGTGTAGAAGTACCAGCGGAGGGCGTCTGCGCCGAACTTGTCCAGCATCTGGAAGGGATCCACCACATTGCCCAGGTGCTTGGACATCTTGTGGCCTTCCGCATCCTGCACGTGACCCATGACGATGCAGTTTTCAAAGGGTGCACGGTCAAAGAGGACGGTGGAGATAGCCTCCAAGGTATAGAACCAGCCGCGGGTCTGGTCAATGGCCTCGGAAATGAAGTTGGCAGGGAAGTTCTGCTCGAACTTCTCCTTATTTTCAAAGGGATAGTGCCACTGGGCGAAGGGCATGGAGCCGGAATCGTACCAGCAGTCGATAACATCGGTAACACGGTGCATTTCCCCGCCGCACTTTTCGCAGCGGAGGGTCACGGCGTCAATGTAGGGGCGATGGAGCTCAATATCCGGGCCCGGATCCTTCACAGCCATCTTCCGCAGCTCTTCAATGGAGCCAATCACATGGACGTGACCGCAGTCGCACTTCCACACAGGCAGAGGCGTGCCCCAGTACCGTTCACGGCTCAGACCCCAGTCGATCACGTTCTCCAGGAAGTTGCCCATCCGGCCTTCCTTGATGTGATCCGGCATCCAGTTAACGGTACGGTTGTTGCGCACCAGATTGTCCCGCACGGCAGTCATCTTGATGTACCAGGTAGGACGGGGGTAGTACAGCAGGGGCGTATCGCAGCGCCAGCAGAAAGGATAATCATGGGCAAAGGGGATAGCGGCAAAGAGCAGCTTCCGCTCCTTCAGATCCTCCAGCACCATGGGGTCGGCCTTCTTCACGAACACGCCCGGCCACTTGGTTTCCGGCACCATGCAGCCCTGGGTATCCACCAGGTTGACAAATGCGATGCCGTTCTGCTTGCAGACCCGGTTATCGTCTTCACCGAAGGCAGGGGCAATGTGAACAATGCCGGTACCGTCTTCCATGGTAACATAGTTATCCGCAATGACCACCCATGCCTTGCCGCCTTCCGGCTCTACAAAGCGATACAGGGGCTCGTAGGTGCGGCCTACCAGATCCTTGCCCTGCAGTTCAGCCAGCATGGTAACTTCCTTGCCCTCAAAGACCTTCTCCACCAGTGCCTTGGCCATGATGAAGTTTTCCCCTTCGCAGGCGAACTTGCAGTACACCGCCCCGGGATTCACGCACAGGGCCAGGTTGCTGGGCAGGGTCCAAGGCGTAGTCGTCCATGCCAGGAAGGAGGTGTTCTCCTCGTCCGTGCAGTGGAAGCGGACAATGGCGGAAACTTCCTTCACATTCTTATAACCCTGGGCTACCTCGTGGCTGCTCAGTGCCGTACCGCAGCGGGGGCAGTAGGGGGCAATCTTATGACCCAGGTAGAGCATGCCCTTGTCATAGATGGTTTTCAGGCTCCACCATTCGCTCTCGATATAGTCGTTATGGTAGGTCACATAGGGGTGCTCCATGTCCACCCAGTAGCCCACCTGGTCGCTCATCTTTTCCCACTCATGGAGGTACTTCCACACGCTCTTCTTACATTCGCCGATGAAGGGCTCAATGCCGTACTGCTCGATCTGGGGCTTGCCGTCCAGACCCAGCAGCTTTTCCACTTCCAGCTCCACAGGCAGGCCGTGGGTATCCCAGCCAGCCTTCCGGGTTACGCTCTTACCCTTCATGGTCCAGAAACGAGGGAACAGATCCTTAATGACCCGGGTTTCAATGTGACCGATGTGGGGCTTGCCATTGGCCGTGGGGGGGCCGTCAAAGAAGGTGAAGTGCTCGCCGCTGCCATCCCGCAGCTTGAAGGACTTGCGGACAATGTCCTGCTCCTTCCACTGCTGGGCAATCTCATGCTCCCGCTCCACAAAGCTTACATCGGTAGATACCTTGTTGTACATGGTTCCTTGCCTCCTTGCACCCTTGAGGAATATTGAACGCCGGGTAATAAAAAACCGCCCGGCAGAAAACCTGCTGGGACGGATCATCATCAATGGAAATCCGCGGTACCACCCATTTTGGCAATTCCGTGAAAGCAGAACTGCCCGCTCATTCGCCCTGTAACGGGAGCACCCGGGCGACCCTACCCATTGCATCGGATCGCCTCACTCCGGGGTGATTTGTGCTGCGCTGCTTTCCTGCCGGACTTGCACCACCCTCCGGCTCGCTTCAGGCGCAGGGCGCACCGTCCCCTTCCCAGTGAAACAAATCCATTATACACAAATTCGCCGGATTTGCAAGGGTGAGCAGGGGAATTTCCACGGCAGGGCAGGGGAATTTCCACGGCATGATGGAAATTTGCGGGAAGAGGCTTTTGTGTCAAAAGCACCCTCCCGCAAACCATTTTAGGTCGGCACAGCAGCAAAGCCACTTTATCTACGTTCCAAGAGTTTCTATACGATAATTTTTGCTTGACTTTTTCCCTCCTGCATGCTACCCTTGCAGTGGCTCTTTGCACTGCATTGCGCACACAGCGGAATCAACAGTACAAACTGAACAGGCGGCGGCAACGTCAGCCGGGTTGCCTCAGGGCGACAGCAGCAGGAAACTTCAGCCTCTGCGGGACAGGTAGTATGTTCCGGGGAGGCTTTTTCTATTCCCCGGCAAGGAGCGGACTGTTTTTTGCGGAGGGATTTCATATGACGGAAAAGAAAACCGTTGCCCGCCTGACCCAGGTGGGCATTGTGGGCAACATCCTGCTGGTCGCCTTCAAACTGTATGCCGGCATTGCCGGACATTCCGGCGCCATGGTATCCGATGCGGTGCATTCCCTGTCGGACGTGGCAGCCACCTTCATCGCCTTCCTGGGCGTTCGCCTTGGGGGAAAAGCTCCGGATCGGCAGCATCCTTACGGTCACGATCGGCTGGAATGCGTGGCTTCCATGGTGCTGGGGATCATCCTGCTGACCACGGGTCTGGCCATTGGCTGGGGCGGCATCCAGCAGATGCTGTCGCAGGAAAGCGTGGCTGCCATTGATCCTGCCCCCATTGCCCTTATCGCCGCCCTGGTGTCCATCATCACCAAGGAAGCCATGTTCCAATACACCCGGTACTATGCCCGAAAGCTGAACTCTTCCGCTTTTATGGCGGATGCCTGGCACCACCGTTCGGATGCCCTGTCTTCCATCGGCTCTCTGGTAGGCATCGGCGGCGCCATGCTGGGCTGCCCGATCATGGAGCCCATTGCCTGCGTGGCCATCTGCCTGTGCATCCTGAAGGTTGCCTTCAACATTTTGAAGGACGCTTTGGAAAAGATGCTGGATACAGCCTGCCCGGACAGTTACGAACAGGCGCTGGGTGATTTCATCTGCAAACAGCAAGGGGTTGCCCGGCTGGATGCCCTGCGTACCCGGAAGTTCGGCAGCATGGTGTACATTGATGCAGAAATCGGGGTGGATGGCAATTTGCCCCTGTCTGAAGCTCACGGCATTGCGGAACAGGTGCATCACGCTGTGGAAGCCAATCACCCGGAAATCAAGCACATCATGATTCATGAAAACCCGGTGGAAGCCTGAATTAAAAAGCTGGCGCAGAAGCATTGCGTCAGCTTTTTTATGTTGATGATGTTTATTTCGGCATGGACATGGCTGCCCGTCCCTTGCCATGCAGGGTGCACGTTGGGCAGGTGGTGGGCAGGTACAGGGTTTCCCCTTTGCGAAGGGCATAAGCCCCGCCTTCCCAGGTAAGGGTCAGCCCGTCATCCAGCGCCGTAAAGAAGGCGAAGGACTGAATCTCCGGCAGTTGCACCCCTGCATCCCCACGGAGCAGATCCAGGGTGAAGAAAGTCTTATCCAGCACCCGGGCGCAGGGGGCATCCGGGGCAGGCACGCCGTCGCCGGCAAAAGAAAGATCCGTTACCGCCAGTGCCTTGTCCAGATGCAGCTCCCGCTTGTTGCCCTTGGCATCCACCCGATCCCAGTCATAGAATCGGTAGGTCACATCGGAAGACTGCTGAATTTCATACAGCACAATTCCTGCGCCAATAGCATGGACACATCCGGCGGGAATGTAACACACATCCCCCGGCTTCACGGACACCCGACGAAGGAGAGGCTCCACTGCCGCACCCTTTTCACAGGCGGCACGCAGTGCTTCCCGGGTGGTGCCCGGCTGAATGCCGTACACCAGCTGACTGCCCTCCTCGGCGGAGAGAATCAGCCAGGCTTCGGTTTTGCCCAGCTTGCCATTTTCATTGGCGGCAGCAAAGGCGTCATCCGGGTGCACCTGCACAGACAGGGCATCCTTGGCATCCAGCAGCTTCAGCAGCAGGGGGAAGGTTTTGCCTGCATACTTGCCGGCAAATTTTGCGCCGTACTGTTCAATCATCTCCGGCAGCTTCGCCCCGGTGGGATCCTTGCTTTCCAAGCCGGGAATGCAGCTGGCTTCCAGACTTTCCCCGGTAGGCTGGGTAATGGCCTTGCCGTATACATCCTTCAATTTGGTGCCTCCCCAGGGGGTCAGGCTGCCCCCGCGGAAAGCAGGGGTCATGGGCACCGGCAGCAGAGGGCAGTCCTCTGTCAAAGGCTTTTCCAGGCAGGGAAAGTTCCGGCTTTCATCCGGGGGATAATGGACAGCACCCACCCGGCGCATGCCCCGGCCTTCATACAGGCGAAAGGCACGCTGGTTGGTCTCCATGGTATCGCAACGAAGGCTGTCGCAGCCCTGTGAACGAAGGATTTCCTCCACGTCCTCCAGCACCCGCTTGCCCAGCCCCTGTCCCTGGGCTTCCGGCAAAATGGCCAGACGATGGAAGCAGCCGGGCTTGACCCCAAAGAGCCAGGGAATCCGGGCATACTGTTCATCCTGCTCCCTGTCCACGGTGACGGCGCATACCATGCGTCCTGCCTGGCGCACCACATACATAGTCCCAGCCTGTACATCCGCCTCTGCCATGCCCGGCACAGGGTAGGAACCCACCTGCCACTGGTCAAGACCCTGCTGCTGCATGGAAGCCGTTACCCGGTCATAGAGGGACTGAATTTCCGTTTCGTCCCCCGGCTGTGCTTTTGTCAGTACTGTAAGCATCACTGTACCTCCATTCGATCCGTATACATTTCATACAGGTGGGCATACAAGCCGCCCTTGCTGATCAATTCCTGATGGGAACCCTTTTCTTCCACGCCCTTATCCGTCAGCACCCAGATTTCATCTGCACCCCGGATGGTGGTCAGCCGATGAGCAATGGTGAAGGTGGTACGGCCGTGGGCCAGCTTCTCCAGAGACTGCTGCACCAGATGCTCGCTTTCGTTATCCAGAGCAGAGGTGGCTTCATCCAGAATCAGGATAGGCGGATTCTTCAGGAACACACGGGCAATGGAGATCCGCTGCTTCTGTCCGCCGGAAAGCTTGACCCCCCGTTCGCCCACAAAGGTATCATACCCCTGAGGCAGTGCCCGGATGAACTCATCTGCACCAGCCAGCTTGGCGGCCTCCACTACTTCATCCCTGCTTGCTCCGGGCTTGCCGTAGGCAATGTTCTCATACACACTGCCGGAGAAGAGATACACTTCCTGCTGCACCATGCCAATGGCGTTCCGCAGGCTCTTCTGCGTCAGAGAACGAACATCCTTGCCGTCGATGAGAATGCTGCCCTCGGTCACATCGTAGAATCTGGGAATCAGGTTGCACAGGGTGGTTTTGCCGCTGCCGGAAGGCCCTACCAGGGCGATGGACTTGCCCGGTTCCACCTCCATGGTCAGGTGGCTGAGCACGGTATGCTCCTCCCCTGCATAGTGGAAGCCCACATTGCGGAACTCCACCTGCCCCTTGACCTCGCCAATGGGCTGGGCATCCGGGGCATCCTGAATTTCTGCCGGGGCATCCATGATTTCGCAGAACCTCTCCACGCCGGTCATGCCCCGCTGGAACTGCTCGGTGAACTCCACCAGACGGCGAATGGCTGCCAGCAGCATTTGGGCGTAGAGCAGATAAGCGGTAAAGTCGGCGGCGGTCAGGGTGCCGTTTTTGATAAACAGAGCGCCCCCCACCACAATGACGATGTACATCAGTCCGTCAAAGATGCGGTTAGAGGTGCCGAAGGCTGCCATGTACCGGTAGGACAGTGCCTTCAGCTCCAGAAACTTTTTGTTGCCCTCGTCGAACTTCTTTTCTTCAATGTCTTCATTGGCGAAGGACTTCACCACCCGGATGCCCAGCAGGCTATCCTCCACCTGGGCGTTGATTTCGCCCACCTGAGCGTTGCGCATTTTGAATGCCCGGCGCATCTTCTGATTATAGTACCGGGTGAAGACCACCATCAGGGGTACCACGGCAAACATCATCAGGGTCAGGGGCACATTCATGCCGCAGAGAATCACGAAGCTGGCGGTGATCTTTACCGCCGCAATGAGGAATTCTTCCGGGCAGTGGTGGGCAAACTCCGTTACCTCAAACAGGTCGGAGGTGATCCGCGCCATGATCTGCCCCACCTTGGTTTCACTGTAGTAGCTGAAGGACAGCTCCTGCAGGTGGTGGAACAAATCCGCCCGCATGTCGTTTTCCAGCTTGGTGCCCATAATGTGACCTACGGACTGCATGAAATAATTGGCCAGGGCGTCAATCACCCGCAGGAGCATGTACGTGCCCCCAAGGGTCAGGATAAATTCCAGCGTCAGGGATGCAAGATCCGTGGTGGCACGCTGGGTAATGGAACGCACCAGCATGGGCAGCACCAGTTCGCACACCGTGGTAAAGGCGGCACAGCAAAGGTCAAAGGCCACCGTGCCCTTGTATTTACGGAAATAAGGGAGAAAACGCCGGATAAGCTCCGAGGTTTTCATGATATGCTGGCTCTCCATCAGTCAAATGCTCCTTTCCTCGAACGCTTCCCATTGTATCATTGAACATGAAGGCGTGCAAGGAGGTTTGCAGAACTCCTTGACATCTTTCTTATGGAAAAAGCCCTTGACATTTCTTCGAATCCTTTTATAATTACTTGCGGTAATTACATTTGATAACTATTGGAGGACATATGACGGGAGAAAAGGTCAAGCGGATGCTGGACGCCTGCTATCAGGCCAAGCGAATCCGGGACATGCTGCCCCCTCTGCCCAATGGGGTCACCCCAACCTACATGCATGTGCTGGATACCATCCGCAAGCTGGAAAAGGAGCAGCCTTACGTCCGCATTTCTGACGTAAGCGATGCATTAAGCCTGCCCCGCCCGGGGGTCACCCGCACGGTGAAGGATATGGAGCAGAAAGGCTACCTGAAAAAGATCGCCTCGGAGGCGGACGGTCGGGTCACCTATCTGTCCATTACCGAAGAAGGAGCCGCCCTGAACGAGAAGTACGATCAGCGGTTCTTTCAGGCACTGACGGAGGCCATGGGCGATATTTCCGATGAAGAGGCGGACTGCATGATCCGTACCATCGGCAAGTTCTATGATGTGATGTGTGTAAGGAGGGTTAACGTTGAGTCATTCTGAGTCTGATTTTACCCAGGGCAACATTCTGCAAAAGCTGGTTGCCTTCATGCTGCCCATTCTGGGTGCCCTGATCCTGCAGGCCGCCTATGGTGCAGTGGACCTGCTGGTGGTGGGACACTTCGGCACCACGGAAGGTCTGTCCGCCGTATCCACGGGCAGTCAGGTGCTGAACCTTGTCACCTTTGTCATCACCCAGCTGTCTATGGGCATCACAGTACTCATTGCCCGGTATTTGGGTGAAAAGCGTGCCCAGCAGATCGGCGGCGTCATTGGCGGTTCCACGCTGGTGTTTGCCGTGATTTCCGCCGTGCTGTTCGTGGTCATGGTTGGCTTTGCCCGCCCCATTTCCGTGCTGATGCAGGCTCCTGAAGCAGCCGTGACCCAGACGGCTGCCTATGTGCGCATTTGCGGCGGCGGCATTTTCTTCATTGTGGCCTACAACGTGCTTTCCGCCATTTTCCGTGGGCTGGGAGACAGCAAGTCCCCCCTGCTCTTTGTGGCAGTGGCCTGTGTGGTGAACATCTTCGGTGACCTGCTGCTGGTAGCTGTGTTCCACATGGATGCTGCCGGTGCCGCCTGGGCAACCGTGGCTGCTCAAGCCATCAGCGTGGTATTCGCTTTGCTCCGGCTGAAGAAGCAGGGTTTGCCCTTTACCATCACCAAGCGGGACTTCAGCCTGAACCCCCAGTGCAAGCAAGCCTTCAAAATCGGCATGCCTCTGGCTTTGCAGGAGCTGTTGACCCAGTTTTCCTTCCTTGCTCTGTGCGCCTTTGTGAACAAGTTGGGCTTGGAAGCTTCCTCCGGCTACGGCGTGGCCTGCAAGATCGTCAACTTTGCCATGCTGGTACCCAGCGCTCTGATGCAGTCCATGTCCTCCTTTGTATCCCAGAACGTGGGTGCAGGCAACGAAAAGCGTGCCCGGCAGGCACTGGGCTGCGGCATTGCCGTGGGCATGATCATCGGCTGCATGGTGTTCGTGCTGGTGCTGTTTAAGGGCGATTTGCTGACAGGCATCTTCACCACGGAAGAAAACGTGATTCAGCGGGGCTATGACTATTTGAAGGGTTTTGCCCCGGAGTGCCTGGTAACCGCCATTCTGTTCAGCATGATGGGCTTCTTTAATGGTCACGATAAGACCGTGTTCGTCATGGCTCAGGCACTGGTGCAGACCCTGCTGGTTCGCCTGCCCCTGGCCTACATCATGAGTATCCAGCCCAACGCCAGCCTGACCAGCATCGGCCTTGCCGCTCCCATTGCTTCCGCCGTAGGCGTGGTGCTGAATGTGGGCTACTTTCTGTGTCTGAAGAAGAAGGAAGAGCAGAAGGCTGCTGCATAACATCATCCTAACATCGGTACAGCAACAGGCTGCAAGGGCATCATGTCCTCGCAGCCTGTTTGTTTATTGAATTTTCGGGGTTGCAGGCTTCACGGCGTTTTTGCCCCACTTATCCCGCACCCGGTCAATGGCAGCCTCCAGCTTCACGTGTCGGGGATCATCTTCCTTGGGTTCTTCCAGAAAGGAAAGCTGGGTGGGCACGGCATCTCCCTCCGGCATAAGCCCGGAAGCCGTTACCGTCATCAGCCGAACCGGCGCATCACTTTGCCAGCATTCCGCCAGAATGGCGCAGGCGGTCTGGTAAATGGTGCGGCTTAGGCTGGTGGGTACATCCAGGGTTTTCTGCCGGGAAATCACCTTCAGCCGGGGATCCTTGATTTGCAGGGTCACCGTCCGTGCCTTCAGCCCCTGCCTGCGGAGCTGATACCCTACCCGATCGCACAGGGGCAGGAGCCCTGCCTGGCATTCTTCACGGCCTACCAAGTCCCGGGGGAAGGTTTCTCCCCTGCCGATGCTTTTCGCCGGGTCATGCTCCCCCCAGCGGCGCACCGGGCTGTCATCCAGCCCATGGGCCATGCGCCACAGGCTGTCCCCCTGCTTGCCCAGGTGGGTGTTCAGCGTGGCAGGATCCATGGCCGCCAGTTGGCCAATGGTGGCGATGCCCAGCTTTTGCAGCATTTCCGCCGTGGACTTGCCCACAAACAGCAGATCCCCGACCGGCAGGGGATACAAAATGCGCCCCACATTTTCCCGGGTAATGAGGGTGGTGGCGTCCGGCTTCTTGTAATCGCTGCCCATTTTCGCCCAGGTTTTGTTGTCGCTGACCCCAGCGGAAATGGTAATGCCCGTTTCTTCCCGAATGCGCTTGCGCAGCCGGTCGGCAATCTCCACCCCGGTGCCGAACAGATTCCGGGAGCCGGTCACGTCCAGCCAGCTTTCGTCCACGGAAAAAGGTTCCACCTGATCCGTTACATCCAAATAAATGGCGTTGATCCGCCGGCTCATTTGGGCATACTTTTCATGATGGGGCGGCAAAAGCACCAGGTCAGGGCACTTCCGCTTGGCCTGCCAGATGGTTTCCGCTGTTTGCACGCCATACTTTTTTGCAGGCATGTTTTTTGCCAGAATAATGCCGTGGCGGCCTTCCGGATCGCCAGCCACAGCCACGGGCACATCCTTCAGTTCCGGGTGTTCCAGCAGCTCCACGGAGGCGAAGAAATTATTGCAGTCGCAGTGCAGGATGGTTCGGTCAGTAGTCATCGCCGTATCGATCGTCCCCATCGGCATCCTCGTCCTCATGGGGCTCAAAGGAGGAAGCCAGGGCTTCCGGGCTGAACCGAGGATCGAAGGCCAGGGAGCGGAGCGCCTCTCTGGACACCACGGTGTTGGTGCCCAGGCAGTCATTGCAGCGATAGCCGCAATCCGGGCAGATGCACCCCAAGTGATCGCTTTCCGCCTGTACCATGTAGGTTCCGCATTCCTTACAGCTGCACCGCATGCTTCGAACATCCCTTCGCCTGATTGATGACCCCATGATAACACTTTTGCCGACAGATTGCAAGGAGCGTACAACTCCAAGACATAAAACCCCTGCCGCAAGGATGCGTGCAGGGGCAGAAATACTGCTTATTCCTTTTCGCTGACTTCCTTGCTATCCACAAGGCCGGTCCAGCACTGCTGCAGCTGGGGCAGCTTCTTCTTCCGCAGCAGGTAAATGCCTGCCAGTGCCTCAATGGCAGGGAGCACCAGCACATTCCAGTCAGCGTCGCCAAGGCTTTCAATGCCGCTGGCCACGCTTGCCTCATAGGTGAACACCCCTGCGCCGAGGCCCGCCACCACGTCGTTCAGTCCATGGAGGAGCACCGTAACCCAGATGTTGCCGGTTCTGTAGTAAATGGCTGCATACAGGATGCCGCCGGTGAAGGCCGACATTGCCTGAATCAGCACACCCTTCACAGAGTTCACAGACAGCATGTTGGTCAGGTGGAGCAGGCCGAAAATCAGGGCGCTGATCGCCGTGGACTTCCACACATTTTTCAGGGAATCGGTGCCGAAGTGCTCCAGCAGGGTTTCGGCAATGGCTGCCCGAGCCATCAGCTCCTCCGAAACGCCTACCATCATCATGGCCACCACGTAGGTCACAATGCAGTCCCAGGACCGAAGCTGGGCGTTTTCCTCCGCTGCCACGAACAGCTGCACCACCAGCGACAGGATGGAAAGAATCAGGGGGCAAAGCGCCACAAGCAGGCAGTTCTTAAAGGAGCTTCCCCGCCGGGTCAACAGCTCTGCCCGGTGAATCCGCTGAAGCACCAGCATCATCAGCAGCGTGGACAGCCCCTCTGTGACGATCACCATCACCTGACTGGCCGTCAAATCTTCCTTGGCAAAGTAGGGAATGAAGGACAAAAGAAAACTCAGTGCGAATCCGAAAATCATGAAAACAACCGCAGCCCCAAGGCAGAACCAAATGGGATGGGATTCTCGAAATTTGGACAGCATGGCACTTCCTCCTCACATGAAATGATTCTTATTTTATCATCTGCCACAGGGAAAAAGCAAGCAGGGGCGCAAGAAGATTGCACGTTTTTACAAGTTGCTTTCAGGTACAGAAAATCCCCTCAGTCCTAAAGACCGAAGGGATGAAGAATATCGCTTATTCTTTTTCGCTGACTTCCTTGCTTTCCACAAGGCCGGTCCAGCACTGCTGCAGCTGAGGCAGCTTCTGCTTGCGCAGCAGGAAGGCGGCAATCAGCAGCTCCCGCAGGGGAATGATCAGAATCAGCCAGTCGGCACCTTCCAGACCTTCGATGTTGCTCATCATGCCGGATTCATAGGTGAAGACACCGGCAGAAAGGCCTGCCCCCAAGTCATTCAATGCGTGAAGCACCACAGGTGCCCAGATGTTGCCGGTTCTGTAGTACACAGCCGCATACATGAGACCGCCGGCGAAGGCGCTCAGTGCCTGAATCAGCACACCCTTCACGGAATTTACGGACATCAGGTTGGCCAGGTGCAGCAGGCCGAAGACCAAGCCGCTGACCGTAGCAGCCTTCCACACGCTGCCCAGAGAATCCGTGCCGAAGTGCTCCAGCAGGGTTTCGGAGATCACCGCCCGAGCCATGAGTTCCTCAGCAATGCCCACTGCAACCATGGCCAACACGTAGAACAGAACGGTGTTTGCCGGGTTCACAGGGGTGTTATCCTCCACAGCCTGCGCAATCTGTGCCACAAAGGAAGCAAGGTTGAACAGCAGGGGCACAAGGCAGACAAAGAAGCAATTCTTGAAAGAGCTTCCCCGCCGGGTCAGCAGCTCCGTCCGGTGATACAGGCGAAGCAGCAGTGCCATGATCAGGGCGCTTAACAGCTCCACTGCAAAGGTCAGTGCAAACTCGTTGCCTTCACTCTTCAGGGCAGGAATGATTGTTACCACCAGCATGCTCAGAAGCATACCGACAACCATGAAAAGGATAGCAGCCACCACAGAAAACCAAATGGGATGGGACTTTCGAAACTTCATCAACATGACAGTTTCTCCTTTCGTTGTGCAATTCTTATCCTATCATAATTTAATTAGAAAAATCAATACGGATTGCAATTTTTCGTCTGTCTTTTTTGGGGACGAAAACACAGAAAAATCCCCCGACTTTTCAGGTCGAGGGAAAGGATCTATTGAGGATTTACTTGTTCCGCTTCTTGCGCACAACCAGTACCACGATGACAGCCACCCCTACCACCGCCAGGAAGGGCAGTGCGTATACCAGGAAAACCAGTGCATCGGACAGGAAGCCTACAAAGGCGTCAGCCCCCACCTTCATGGCACTGCCCATGCGGGACAGCAGGGATTCTTCCGTGTTCTGCGCCGTGTCGGCAGCCTTTTCTTCCTGCACGGACAGGTTCACTGTGGCGTAGGCTACCTGGTTATCCGTATTTTGCAGGATGCCCGTAAGCCGGTCAATTTGATACTGGGTGTCTGCCATTTGGCTTTCCAACTTCAGGATGTCTTCCAGGGTTTCCGCCTTTTCCGTCAGTTCCTTCAGTCTTGCCATCAGGGCTTGCTGGGTTTCCAGGCGTCCCTTGGTGTCGTAGTAGCTTTCCGTCACATCCTCGGATGTTTCACTGCGGCGAATCACCCGCCCCCAGCCGTTTGTCCCTTCCAGAAAGGTATCCAGCTGTTCAGAGGGAATCCGCAGAGTCAGGCTGGCAGAGCGCTGGGAGGTGCTGCCGTACTCGCTGGCATATTCCACTCGTCCACCGGCATTGATGCATGCCTGCTTGATGGTGCTCAGGGTATCGTCAAAGGCGGTGGTGCCAAGGGTCAGGCTCACTGTGCGAATAATTTTCGTCTCCTGCTGGGCATCTGCGGTATCATCCCCACCGAAGCTGTTTTCTTCGCTGGTGGTATACAGGGAAGTCCTTGCCCCGCCGCTGCCGGTGGACATGAGCATGTTGGCATTGCTGCTGTATTCATAGGTGTCTGCGGTGTCGCTGTCCTCCTGCATGAGCACCAGCCGACCCTGATTCTGCCCCAGGTTCACATTCTTTGCCCAAATGGCGCCCCCAATAACGAACACGGCTGCCGCTGCCACGGCCAGAATCCGCCGCCACTGGGTGCTTTTCTTTCCGGGGGTGATCTTATCCATGGGTTCCTCCTCCACTGCGTGCATCCAGCGCTGATGAAGGCCCTCGGGCATGGGGGGCACATCGTCTTCCAGCACCTTCAACTGTTGGCGGAGAGCGTCTCGATCATCCATCATTATGCGTGCCCTCCTTTCACTTTGTCAGACGAGGAGTGGAGTCTTTTTGTTCCCAATTGCTGCAGTTTCTCCCCTATTTTTTGCCGTGCCCGGTTCAGCCGGCTTTTCACCGTGCCGATGCTGATGCCGATCAGCCGTGCCGTATCTTCATAGGACTTGCCTTCCAGCACGCTGAGCACCAGCACTTCCCGCATGGTAGGCGGAAGCGCTTCAATAGCCTGATGGACTTCCTGCTTTTCCTGCGCCGCAATCACCTTTTCTTCCGGCAACGGTTCCGTATCCGGAGGATCATAGCCCAGGTCGGTCATGGCATCCACAGACTCCTGCTGCCGATTGCCCCGCTTGCGCAGAAAGTCCATGCAGCAGCTGACGCAGATGCGGTACAGCCAGCTTTCCACACTGCATTCGCCCCGGTAATTGGGCAGCTGCCGCCATGCCTTCAGCATGGTTTCCTGCACGCAGTCCTGGGCATCCGCCTGGTGACGGGTATAACGCCAGCACAGCCGCCAGATCATCTGCTCATAGGGTGTTACCAGCTCTTCAAAGGCACCGCTGTCTCCATCCTTGGCTCGCCGCAGGGTCAGTTCATCCATCGTTTCCACCGCCTTTAGGAGGTTTCCTACCAATAAAACGCCGGAGGAATGCTTTTCCTTCCCGAAGGCGGGGATTTTGGAAAAACAAAAAGCGCAGCATGGCTTTTCTTCACATGCTGCACCACAGGGCATCGACAAAGTGGCTTCGCCACTTTGTCGAGTTTTGCACTCACTCACT
>CAVIWF010000016.1:0-42999 GCA_963646285.1 bacterium | reverse complement strand
AATGTTTTGCCAATCTGTGAAAGCGTTTTCATTTTAGTTGACAATTCATGCATGATGTGATACCGTTATCACGTCTTTTCGGTGTTTATGAAGGAAGGAGCGGTGTCGCCATGGACAATGAACAGGTGGCAAGCACAGCCGAAGAAAAGCCAATGATGTTTTCCCGTGCGGAGATGAAGCGGCTGCTGGTTCCCCTTTTGCTAGAGCAGGCGTTGACGGTACTGATCGGCATGATGGATACCGTGATGGTGGCTGGATGTGGTGAAGCTGCCGTTTCCGGCGTGTCCCTGGTGGATACCATTAACCTGCTGCTGAGCAACGTGTTTGCTGCTTTGGCAACAGGCGGCGCCGTGGTGGCTTCCCAGTATTTAGGGAAAAAAGACCCGGAAGAGGCCGGACGATCGGCAAAAATGCTCTTTTATGTTATATTGATTGCCAGCACAGCCATCATGACCCTTTGCCTGATTTTCCGTGTCTCCATGCTGGATGCCATTTACGGCACCATCGAGGCGGACGTGATGGAAAGTGCTAGAACCTACCTGTTCTGGTCTGCCGTCAGTTACCCTTTCCTTGCCATGTATAACGCATCGGCTGCACTGCTTCGCTCCATGGGCAATGCAAAAATTTCCCTGGAAACCTCTCTGGTCATGAATGTGGTCAACGTCATCGGCAATTCCCTGCTGATTTACGTGATGAACATGGGCGTTGCCGGTGCTGCCATTGCAACTCTGGTCAGCCGTATTCTGGGTGCAATCGTTATGCAGATTGCCCTGCAAAATCCCCACTGCACCATCCCCTACCCCAAGCTGCATCAGCTTGAATGGCACAGCCACCTGGTCAAGAAGATCCTTTACGTAGGCGTTCCCAACGGGTTGGAAGGAAGTATTTTTCAGCTTGGCAAACTGATTCTGCTTGGTCTGGTAAGCACTTTCGGCACGGTGTCCATCGCTGCCAATGCTGTTGGCAATACCATGGCATCCTTGGAAGTGCTGCCGGGCAATGCCATTGGCCTAGGCATGATAACAGTCGTTGGGCAATGCGTGGGCGCTCGTGAATTCAAGCAAGCTCGGATATATGTGAAGCGAATGATGATGCTGGCCTATGCCTCTATGGCAGTACTGAATGTGGTCATTCTGCTGAGCATGGATCTGCTGGTGATTCCCTTTAACCTTTCTCCGGAAACGGCAGAAATGGCGAAGAAACTGATTGCCATTCACGGTCTGGGCAGTATTTTCATTTGGCCGATGGCCTTTGTTCTTCCCAACGCACTGCGGGCAGCCGGCGACGCCACCTTCACCATGGCTATCTCCATTTTCTCCATGGCAGCTTTCCGGGTATTCTTTGGCTACATTCTTGCGCAAAACTTCGCCATGGGCGTGGTTGGCGTATGGCTGGCCATGATCATTGACTGGGTTTTCCGCTCTACCCTTTTCTTGATTCGCATGAAGGGCAACCGTTGGGAAAGTAAAGTACTGGTGTAACCTGAAGCTTGTTTACGAAAACGCCTGATCAAGGCAGCAGGAAAGGCTGGGACGCTTTTTGACAGAAACTCGCAGGATCAATTTGTCTGCGGACACCATGGAAACTTACATGACCCTCTTCGGCATGAACGACCAGAATGTTGCGCTCATCGAGCAGGAATGCAGCGTGACCATTGCCCTCCGTGGGGCAGAACTGCTGATCTCCGGTCAGGAAGCTGATGCGGCACTGGCGGAAAACGTCATTGTGAAGCTGATGGACATGATTGCCCGCAATGAGCTGGTTGACCGCAGCCGAATCCGCTATGCCATCGCCTTAGCCCGTGAAGGCAAAGTCGACATGATTGATGAGATCCTTCGCTCGGTGGTGGCCATTACCCACCGGGGCAAGCAAATCAAGTGCAAGACCCTTGGTCAGCAAGAATATGTGCAGGCCATCCGTGACCATGACCTGACCTTTGCCGTAGGTCCTGCCGGTACAGGTAAAACCTATCTGGCCATGGCCCTTGCCGTTGTCGCCTTGAAGAACAAGGAAGTGGAGCGGATCGTGCTGACCCGTCCCGCTGTCGAAGCGGGGGAAAAGCTGGGCTTCCTGCCGGGTGATTTAACGCAAAAGGTTGACCCCTATCTGCGTCCCCTCTACGATGCCCTGTATGACTTCATGGGGGTGGATTCCTACCAGAAGCTGCTGGAAAGGGGCACGGTAGAAGTAGCGCCGCTGGCCTACATGCGTGGACGCACCCTGTCCGATTCCTTCATCATTCTGGATGAGGCACAGAACACCACATCTGAGCAGATGAAAATGTTCCTGACTCGTTTGGGCTTTCACTCCAAGGTGGTTGTTACCGGCGACGTGACCCAAACCGACCTGCCTGCCGGGAAAAAGTCCGGCCTGACCGAAGCGTTGGAGATCCTGAAGGACATCCCCGAAATCGGCATGGTGCACTTGACTGCCAAGGACGTTGTTCGCCATGAGCTTGTACAGAAAATTGTCGAGGCCTATGACGCCTTCTATGGCAACGGGCAGAAATAAGCGCACAGCAAAAGGCTCCCGATCATCTTCCCTTCGCAAGGGATGGTCGGGAGCCTTTTTTGTATCTTTAGCTTAGTTCAGTGCCTCAGTATCGTTTTCAACGGCAACCTCTTCCACCGAGCGGATAGCCCAGCGAGCCAGCACCAGATTCACATGATCCTTGCCAACAGACAGGGTCACAGTGTCGTCCTTGATGGCCGTAATGGTACCATAGATACCACCAATGGTGCATACACGGTCAGAAACTTTCAGGGCATCCAGCATATCCTTAACCTGCTTGTCCTTCTTCTTCTGGGGACGGATCAGGAAGAAATAGAACACCACAAAGATCAGCACCATGGGCAGTAGGGAAACCAACATGCTAACAACGCCGGAAACAGTGCTCGTTTCAGTGGCAGCAGCATCCGTCGTGGTAGCAGCATCGGCCAAGGCAGTGCTGAGGCCAAAGAAGAGATTGGTCAGATTCATGCGCAACGGCTCCTTTCAAAATCGGGTACTTTCGGTATTATAGCAGGAATAACCGAATAGGACAAGGGGTTGAGCAAAACTTCATCCCCAGTTCATTTTATCAGAAAAGGCCAGTGATTTTGCCGTTCTCATCCACATCAATGTTCTCTGCTGCCGGCACTTTGGGCAGGCCTGGCATGGCAATGATATCCCCGGCAAACGCCACCACAAATCCGGCACCTGCACTCAGACGTACGCTGCGAATGTGCAGGGTGAAGCCTTCCGGAGCACCCAACGCCTTTGCATCATCTGAGAAGGAATACTGGGTCTTGGCAATGCATACCGGGCATTCTCCCCAGCCTTCCGCCGTCAGCTTGTCCAGCTGCTTCAGCACACCGGCACCAAAGGCCACGTCCTTTGCCCCATAGATTCTTTGCGCAATCGCCTCAATCTTCTCCCGGAGGGACAGCTGAGCGGGATACGTATACGCAGGTTCGCATGCCCCGGCATGATCTGCAAATTCACACACAATTTTTGCAAGCTCCACAGCGCCTTCTCCACCGTGGGCCCACCCTTCGCAGACTGCCACCGGTGCGCCGGTCAACTGGCATGCCTCACGGATCAATGCCATTTCCGCTTCCGTATCCTCTGCAAACCTGTTAATGGCCACCACAGCCGGACGCTTCCACACATGCTGCACATGGTCGATATGGCGCATCAGGTTGCTCATGCCCTTTGCAAGAGCTTCCAGGTTTTCGGTTTTCAGCTGATCCTTGGGGCATCCGCCGTGGTGCTTCAAGGCACGAACAGTGGCTACGATCACCACCGCATCCGGCCAGATGCCTGCCTGACGGCACTTGATGTCCAGGAATTTCTCTGCGCCCAGGTCTGCACCGAAGCCAGCCTCTGTTACCACGTAATCTGCAAGCGACATGGCAGTGGTCGTGGCAATCACGCTGTTGCATCCGTGGGCAATGTTGGCAAAGGGGCCGCCGTGCATAAGGCAGGGCGTGCCTTCCAGGGTCTGCACAAGGTTGGGCTGCAAAGCGTCACGCAGCAGTGCCGTCATGGCACCTTCCGCATGGAGATCCCCTGCCGTAACAGCATGGCCATCAAAGGTACGGGCAACCTGAAGCCGTGCCAGGCGTGCCTTCAGGTCGGCAATATCCCGTGCCAGGCAGAACACCGCCATGACCTCGCTGGCTGCCGTAATATCAAAGCCGTCCTCCCGGGGCATGCCGTTGGCTTTTCCGCCAAGGCCGGAGGTGATCTGGCGAAGTTGGCGATCGTTAACATCCAGGCAGCGCCTCCACGTGACTTGCCGAGGATCAATGCCCAGTTTGTTTCCTTGCTGAATATGGTTATCCACCATGGCAGCCAGCAGATTATTAGCAGCCGTGATTGCGTGCAGATCTCCCGTGAAATGAAGGTTGATGCTCTCCATCGGCAGCACCTGGGCATAGCCGCCGCCGGCTGCGCCGCCCTTCATGCCAAACACAGGCCCCAAGCTGGGTTCACGCAGCGCCAGCATGGCTTTCTTGCCGCATCTGCTCAGGCCATCTGCCAGGGCAACGCTGACGGTGGTTTTCCCCTCACCGGCAGGTGTGGGGTTGATGGCCGTTACCAGAATCAGCTTTCCTTTTTCCTTGCACTCAGGCAGGGCGGCGGGATTCACCTTCGCCATCAGCCGTCCGTAGAGGGACAATGCATCTTCCGGAATGCCTGCTTTTTCTGCAATCTTGCCAATGGGTTGGGGTACCGCTGCCTGTGCAATTTCCAAATCAGTTGCCATGCTGTTTCTCCTCCTCCACCAATGCCACGCTGCCAAGTTCCAGGTTAGGTGTGTCAAAGAGTGCATCCGGTCTGGCTGCATTCTCCTTGACCGTATCGCAAAAATACCGGTACAGCTCAGACTGTTCATAAACCCCATAGTCATAGCCGCTCAAAGGAATATCGTAGTCCAGGCTGATGAGGCCTTTTTCTTCCAGGGAGGCAAAGGGCGCACTGTCTGCCTTCGCATCCTCCATGGAAGTATCTGCGCTGACCAAATACACAGGTTCCATAGCCACTGCAAATAATTCATCTTCCTTGGAGGATGTCAGGGTAAACCTTGCAATCGGCAAGTAGTGGCAGTGATGCAGGGTATGCAGGATTCTTTCTTCTGCTGCCGTCAGTGGCTCTTCGCTGTGATGGTGTTCATGGCCGCAGCCGCAGTGTTCATCATGATGGTGCTCGTGGCCACAGCTGCATTCCTCTTCATGGTGATGATGATGGTCATGACCGCAGCAATCGTGATCGTGCATGGTGCTCTCCTCCATTCAGTTGATGTTTGGACTGCTTACAGGATTTTCTCCATGCCGATTTTCTGCACACGGAGACCGATTCGCTCATAAAAGCCCAGTGCTTTCTTGTTATCCGCCCACACATTCAAGGTCACATTGTAATAACCATGAGCCTTGGCAAAATCCAGCACGTACTGATACAGCTGCGTACCCACATGATGTCCCCGGGCGTTCTCGTCCACGCACAGGTCATCGATGTACAGGGTTTTGACATCCGTCATGCTGGACTCCTGCCCGAACTGCTTGTGAATGCAGAAGGCATAGCCCTGGACTTCTCCATCCACTTCTGCCACAAACACAGGCGTTTGATCATTGGCCAATATTTCTTTCAGCTGCTCGTCGGTATACTTTCTGCACCCCGGCTTAAACAGGTCAGGCCGAGCGTCACTGTGCACCTTGTGCACCTCATAAAGCAGCTTAACAATCGAGGGGATATCCTTGTTTTCCGCCCTGCGAATGGTCAGATCCGTCACATTTCATTCCTTCATTCTTTGATGATTTTTCCGGTTGCAACCCCATCGTAACCCTTTGTTTTGGCAGAGGACGAGCACCGAGCCTGAACCGTCAGCGTATTCCCCTGAAAGCACAGGAGCAGTTCGAATCCGCAGGGTTCCCACGCAATTTCGCTGCACCTGACATGCAGCAGATGTCCTTCCGTCCATCCGGCGGAAGTTAAAGCTTCCGCATCCCAGCCAGGAAAGTTTGTCTTTACGTTGCACCCAAAGGACAGTGGAAGGGTAACTTCGCCCCGATCCTGCTGATAGCAAAGCACGCTTTCACTGGTTTGCATCCATTGCAGTCCCAGCGGGTTATCCTCTTCAAAGACATATTTTCCGCATGGTACTTTATCTTTCCCAGCAGTAGGAAGATGTTCTGCCTCCAGCTGATAGGTTGTGCAGTCCATATCTTCCTTTCCGATGGCCGGATACAGCTCCTCAAAAAAGGCATTATAGATTCGCTGCACACCGAAAGGATCCAGCCGGGTATCAGCAATGGTGGTCAAAATTGCTTGCTTTTCCGGGCAAACCACAGCAAGCTGGCCACCCATGCCATACAGTGCCCAACCATTCCGTGTTCGCCAGCACTGCCAGCAATAGCCGTACCGTTCCTCTTCGTTGGTCTGCATCACCGTATCGATATGCTTTTCGGTCATCTGCCGGAGGAAGTCGGAGCTGATCAGGCCATTGCCTCCATCCAGCATCCACTGGGCGACACGGTGCAGATCCCGCAGGCTCATGGCCATGCCTGTGCCACCACGGCAGCATCCAGAAGGGTCACGGAGCCAATGGGTTCCATCCGTACAGCCAATGGGATTCAGGAGCCGCTGGGTCAAGAACTGTTCCTCACTCATGCCGCTGAGCCGCTCCACCAATGCTGCCAGCACCTGCGCACAGCTGGTGTCATAGTTGAACACGGTGCCCGGCTCATGGGTCGGCACAGCGGTGAAAAAGGTTTTTGCCCAGTTTTCATCCACGCCTTCACGATAGGTTGTGCGCCGGTAACAGGTAGCCATGCGAAGCATATCCCTGATTTTCAGGCGCATCAGGCGTTCATCAGGATGTTCCGGCAGCCAATCGGGGAAAAACTGTACAATGGGGTCATCCAGCGTCAGCTTTCCATCATCCATAAGCATCCCAATGGCAATGCAGGTCATGGACTTCGTGATGGAATACATCTGATGCTTCTGCCCTTCCTGAAAAGGAGCATAGTAGGCCCTGGCCTTGACTGCGCCATGCACCGACAACTGAAAGCCGTGCATATTGACCTGTTCATGATGGAGACGGTCAATAAAGCGCTGCACAAATCCTTCAAGCCCTTCTTCCATGTTCCGTCCTCCCCTCATCGGATATAATTCCATTGTAGCGGATTTGTGGTCGATGTCAAGGTTTCGATGGGGAACTGGCAAATGTTTTATCATTCATCCATCTGGTAAAAGAGCAAGGCACAGACGATGGAACATCCTTGTCTGCACCTTGCGTGTCTCTGTTACTGTTTTGCAGGAGCTATCATTGTTAACCCAATGCGCCCCTTTTGTTTGTCCACCTCGGTGATCCACACCTTCACAATATCGCCCACCCGCACACATTCGCTGGGGTGCTTCACCCTGCCTGGCATACGACTTACATGAACCAGGCCGTCCTGATGGACGCCAATGTCCACAAATGCGCCGAAATCCGTTACATTGCGAACGGTACCTTGGAGCTCCATGCCCGGCGCAAGATCTGCCATGTCCATCACATCTTTGCGGAGCAGAGGCTTCGGCAGTTCGTCACGGGGATCACGACCCGGTTTGTTCAGCTCTGCCACAATGTCCTGCAGCGTAGGAACGCCGATTCCCAAGGTCTGGGAAAGAGCCTCATACCCTTCCGCTTCTGCGAGGGATGCAATCTGCCCGGCTGCCTTTGCCGGGGTCAGCTTCAGGTGCTTCAGCAGTTCCTTGGCGGCCGCATAGCTTTCCGGATGAATGCCGGTGTTTTCGATGGGATCCTTGCCATCCGGCACACGAAGGAAGCCGGCGCACTGTTCAAAGGCCTTCGGTCCCAGCTTGGGCACCTTCTTCAGTTGTGCGCGGGAGGTGAATGCTCCGTTTTCTTCCCGATAGGCCACAATGTTCTTGGCAACGGTAGCATTGATGCCTGCCACATGGCTCAGCAGTGAGGGACTGGCCGTGTTGACATCCACACCCACGTTATTGACGCAATCCTCCACCACACCATCCAGTGCGGCATCCAGCTCGCTTTCTTTCAAATCATGCTGATACTGCCCAACGCCAATGGCTTTGGGGTCAATCTTGACCAGCTCAGCCAAAGGATCCTGCAAACGGCGTGCAATGGATACTGCACTGCGCAGGTTAACATCAAACTGGGGGAATTCCTCTGCGGCAAGCTTGGAGGCAGAATATACGGAAGCCCCAGCTTCGCTGACCACCATATAGGCCAAATCGTCGCCAAGATTCATTTCCTTCATAACTTCCGTAAAGAAGACTTCCGTCTCATGCCCTGCTGTACCGTTGCCTATGGCCGCAATGGTCACGCCATGCTTGCGAATCAACTCTTTGACTTTCGCTTTTGCTTCCGGAATCCGGTTATTCTGTGTCGGGTAAATAACCGCCGTATCCAGCACACGCCCTGTTTCATCCACCACAGCGACCTTGCAGCCCATCCGGTATCCGGGATCCAGCCCAATGGCAACACGCCCCTTGACAGGCGGCTGCATCAGCAAGGGCTTCAAGTTCAGCGCAAACACACGAATGGCATCCTTTTGCGCCCGGGCGGTCAGTTCATTGCGGAGTTCATTGTCCAGAGAAGGTGCGATCAGCCGCTTGTACGCATCATCGCAGGCCTTCTCCACGTATGTGGAAGCAATGCTGCCGGTTTGAATCACGTATGCGCTATGGATCATGCGCAGCACCGTTGCTTCGTTCAGCTCAAGGGATACCTTTAAGTAGCCTTCTTTTTCGCCCCGATCCATGGCCAGTACACGGTGGGAAGGCATGGATCGCAAAGGCTCCTGCCGATCGTAGTACATGCTGTATACAGAGTCTTCCTCTTTTGCCTGCACCGTATGAACCCGGCCGAAGGTTGCATACTGATTTTTCAGCTTTGCCCGAATGGCAGGATCATCGCTGATATGCTCCGCAATAATATCCATGGCACCATTCAGCGCATCCTCCGGGGTTTCAATGCCCTTCTCCGCATTGATAAAGCCTTGGGTCAGCTCTTCCGGCGTTGCGGCACGAGTTGCCTGCAAAAGCAGGGTTTCCGCCAAGGGTTCCAGTCCCTTTTCTTTTGCAATCATGGCTCTCGTGCGCCGCTTCGGACGATAAGGACGGTAGATGTCCTCCAAGGTGCCCATGGTTTCCGCTTTATCAAGATCGGCCTGCAATTCTTCTGTCCACACGCCCAGCTTTTGCAGGCTTTCGCTGATCTCCTGCCGGCGCTGTTCGATGTTGCGAAGCTGGGTCAGGCGGTCGGATATATCACGCAGTTTCTGGTCATCCAGCGTGCCATGCTGTTCCTTTCGATAACGGGCAATAAAGGGCAGGGTGTTGCCCTCATCCAGCAGGCGGATTACGGCTTCTACCTGCCAAGGAGCCACCTGAAACTCCCGGCACAGCATTTCAACAATATTCAAGGTTTGCGTACCTCCAAAGATTTTCCGGCAAGGATGCCGCTGCCAAAGGCAAACATCAGGTTATAGCCGCCGCACTCACCATCCACATCCAGCACCTCACCGGCGGCGTACAAGCCCGGCACAAGGAGCGACTGCATGGTGTGCGCATCGAACTCTTCCCAAGCCGCACCGCCCCGGGTTACCTGCGCCTGTTCAAAGCCACGAAGGGACAGCACAGGAAGGTCGAAATCGCAGATTGTCCTTGTCAAAGAACACAACTCTGCATCCGTCAAGTCCCGGCAGCTGCGTTCCCTCCAGCGGATACCGGCCTTTTTGCACAAGGCAGAGGCCAATCTGGGAACACATAGCCCGGTCAGCAGCTGTTCCATAGGCTGATTGCCAAGTGAATGTCGCCGCTTATGAAGCTCATCCCTTGCGTCTCGCTCATCACAAAGGCCAAGGCTTGGCAATAGATCCAGATGAGTTTCACTGCGTCCCGGTACCGTGTAGCCAGAACAGTTCATGATGCACACGCCGCTGAGTCCTGTGTCCGTAAACAGAACTTCTCCCGCTTCCTTGTGCACACAGTTGCCGCCGCATGTTACGTTGACATTTGCCTTCACCCGAATGCCGGACAACCCGGCAAGGGCTTTTGCGTCGCAATTCAGTGCCGTCAATGCAGGCGTGCAGGGGCGTACGGTATGGCCAAGGGCGGCAAGCAGCTGAAGGGTGCTCCCATCACTGCCAAGCTTAGGCTGTGCTTTTCCGCCGCCTGCGATAACAACACGGTCGCAAGGAAATATCTTTCCATCCGCTGCATGAACAGAAAAGCCTTTTTTGCCTTCTGTAATGGCTGTAACAGCCGTATTCGTAAGGACGGTAACATGATGAGTTTCCAGCGCCAGCCGAAGCGTATCCAGCACCGTGGAGGCTTGACCGCTGGCAGGATAGACCCGTCCGTCTTCTTCCTCCCGCATACGGAGTCCCAACTTACGCCAGAATGCTTTTTGATCATCTGCGCCGCATGCCGCAAGCACATCCGCCGCAAAGCTGCTTCCACGTGGATACCGCAAAGCACCCGTGTTCATCAAATTGCAGCGGCCGTTGCCTGTGGCAAGAATTTTCTTTCCTACTCGATCCATCCGCTCCAGCAGGGTAACTTGATGACCGCAAGCGGCAGCTTGAATGGCGCAAGCCATGCCGGCAGCACCTCCGCCAATGATCACAACCTGCACGGTTCTCATCTCCCCTTTCTGCAAGCAGACTTCAAAAGAACCACCTGCAAGGCAGTGCTCCCACACGTCCTGCAGGTGGCAATGTTTGATTTGTGTTCCTAATTATTTGCCGAGAGTTTCCAATACCTGAGCGGTAATATGGGCGGCATCCAAGCCATACTCAGCAAGCAGATCTGCAGGCTTGCCGCTTTGACCAAACCGATCCATAATACCGATCTTTCTGAAGCAGGTGCAGCCGTGACCGGCAATGGCAGAAGCCACTGCATCACCCAAGCCGCCGATGATGGAATGTTCTTCCACACTGAACACTTTTCCCGTCTTGGCAGCATAGAAACGCACCAGATCCTCGTCAAAAGGCTTCAGACTGTGCATGTTGACCAGTGCGCAATCCACGCCCTTTTCGGCCAGCATCTTCACAACCTCAAGGCACTGCTCCACCATCATGCCGCAGGTGAAAATCACAGCGTCCGTGCCGTCCTTCAGCACGTTGCCCTTGCCAATGACAAAGGGCTGTTCATCCAGGATGATCGAGGGCAGGCGAGCGGTGCGGATATAAACAGGGCCATTCAAAGCGGCCGCAGCTTCCACTGCCTTGTAGGTTTCATTTGCATCGCTGGGCACCAGCACCGTCATGCCGGGCAAAACCCGCATCAGAGCCAGATCTTCCACAGCCTGATGGCTGCCGCCGTCTTCACCCAAGGTAACACCGGCGTGAGAGAAACCGAACTTCACATTGAAGTGAGGATAGCACACGCCATTACGAATCTGATCGTAGCAGCGTCCGGCAAATACGGCAAACGTAGAGCAGAAGGGAATCAGTCCCATGGTGCTCATGCCGGCCGCAATGTCCACCATGTCTGCTTCTGCAATGCCGCAGTCGATAAACCGATCAGGATAAGCCTTGGCAAAGCCATTGGTCATGGTTGCAGCGGCAAGGTCAGCATCCAGCACAACGACCTTTTCATTGGTTTGACCCAGCTTGACAAGCGCCTCGCCATAGGCGACGCGGGTAGATTTCTTCTCGCTCATTGCTCAGCCCTCCAATTCCTTCAGTGCCTGTTCTGCAAGTTCCTGATTGGGCGCCTTTCCATGCCAGCCAACCTGACCTTCCATGTAGCTGACGCCCTTGCCCTTCAATGTATGCATAAGGATATAGCGGGGCTTTCCGGGGCAGGCAGGGGTATGCAGGGCGTCCAGCACCTGCTGCATGTCATTGCCGTCTGCTACTTCAATCACATCATAGCCGAAGGCCTCTGCCTTGGCACGAATATTGCCCAAGCTCATAACCTGATCATTGCTGCCGTCAATCTGCAGGCCATTATAGTCCAGGATGACCGTCAGGTTATCCAGCTTATAGTGGGCGGCAGCCATGGAAGCTTCCCAAACAAGGCCTTCATCCGATTCGCCATCGCCAATGATGGTATACACATGAGCCGGGTTACCTGTCTTCTTTGCGCCCAGTGCCATGCCCACCGCAATGGAAATCCCCTGTCCCAAGGAACCGGTGGAAGCATCCACGCCGGGGCATTTCTTGACATCCGGATGACCCTGGAGAATGCCGTGAAGCTGGCGGAAGTGATCGAATTCTTCCCGTCCGAAATAACCACGTTCGCACAGGGTGCCATAAAGGGCAGGTGCAGCATGACCTTTGCTGAGCACAAAGCGATCCCGGTTCGGATTCTTATCATCCTTGGGGTCAATGCCCTTCATCACATCAAAATACAAGGCCACCAGGGTTTCCGTGCAGGACAAGGATCCGCCCGGATGCCCTGCCCCTGCCTTGGCAACCATGGTGATGATATCCCGTCGCACTTGACGGCATGTGGACTGTAGCATCTGAATATCCATCGATGTACCTCCTACTCATTATAACCAATCCTCAAGCGCAGAAAAATAATGCGCATGCACTTGCTTTTTTTATTTTACAAAGCTTTGCCCCTTCTGTCAATCTTCTTATTCAGCCGTTTTCGTGGACTTCTTCCGCCTGAAGCTTGGGAAACTTTAGTGTTTTCAAGGGGTGCATCAAAAAGCAAACGTGCCCGACAATCATGTGCTGATCCAAAGGGCCGATGGCTCGGCTGTCATTGGAATTATCCCGATTATCCCCCATAACAAAGTACTGATGCTCCCCCAGCGTCACCGGCGGATAGCTTCGCAGCCGCTGATTGTGCGTCGGGTTCAAATAGGGTTCCGGCAAAGGCTCGCCGTTAATGTGCACGATGCCATCCACGATTTCAACGGTTTCCCCTGGAAGACCGATGACCCGCTTCACAAATTGCTGCTTCAAAAAAGGCATGTGCTTCATTCGCCTTTTGGGATAATGGCAGATCACAATTTCCTGCCGTTTCGGCGAACGCAGGCGATAAGTAAGAATCGAAACGAACATTACATTGCCGTTGTGCAAGGTGGATCGCATGCTGTTGCCACGCACAATCGAAAACTCCAGCACAAAAAAGCGCAGCAGCAGCACAAGCATAACAGCAAAAACAAGGAGTGCCAAATCCGTTAACACGATTTTCCTCCGCCTGCATCAAAGCTGTAATGACGGTTCGGGCCCCTGCACCAGCACTTTCCGGCGGCGCTTCAAAAAAGTTTCCCGATCCATCATCACAATTCGTCCGCATCCGTTGCAGCGGATTTTAATATCAGCGCCGGTGCGGATTACGGTCCATTCGCTGCTGCCGCAGGGATGCTGTTTTCTGGTCTGCACAATATCGCCCAAGCGAATCTCTTCCATTGAGACGACCTCCGTTTTTCTGATGTTGCCGCCACTATTATACCGATTTGGTAGTAGAAACGCAACGGGGGGTGGTATAAGAAGGAGGAATTAGAGCAGCAGCTTGCTGGTGCGACCGAGAGATTGCTTGCTATTGAAGGAAAATCGACAAAAACCGAGATTGAACATTACTTCAACCTCGGCTTTTGATTATTTATTGTTATTTGCTTTCCTTGGCTTCCAACACCTTTTCAGGTGTGGTGCCCACCTTGGCATTGGCATCACGGACGTGATTGCGCACACGCATGGTAATGCACTTCTTGGGGCACTTTTCAGCGCAGGCACCGCAGCCGGTGCAGGCATCGGTGATGTCATGAGGATGACGAACCTCACCAGCCACTGCCTCAAACTGACAGGTACGCTTGCACATGCCGCAGCCAATGCAGACGTCTTTGTCAATGACAGCTTCCTTGCGGTGATCCCAATCAGCCGTCAATGCACCGGTCGGGCAGGCTTCGGCGCACATCATGCAGCCACGGCACTTTTCACGATCGATCACAGGCAGATTGTTCACCATGGTAATGGCACCAAACTTGCAGGCCTTTTCACAGCGGGTGCAGCCGATACAGCCAATTTTGCAATTGTCAGATACCAGCTTGCCACGCTCTGCAGCACGGCAGCGCAGCTGTACAGGCTGGCGAGCCGGCAGCAGCTCCAGTACGTGCTTGGGGCAGGCAGCAACGCACTTACCGCAGCTCTGGCACTTTTCTTCATCCACCACGGCAATCTTCAGACGCTCATCAATATGAATCGCATCAAAGGGGCAGGCACGGGTGCATGTTCCCAAGCCAAGGCAAGCATACTTGCACATACGATTGCCATCACTGACCAGGGACGCTGCAACGCAGTCCTGAATGCCCGTATAGTTGAACTTGTTGCCGCAGTGCTCAATGTCGCCCTGGCAAAGAACCGTAGCAACCTTCTTTACGCCAGTATCAACTGCTTCAACGCCCATGATCTTGGCGACCTTTGCAGCTACCTCTGCACCGCCAACCGGACAAGCATTCACAGGAGCCTTGCCGGATGCAATGGCATCGGCGCAGCCGTCACAACCAGGGAAGCCGCAGCCGCCGCAGTTTGCGCCGGGCAGCACTTCACGCACGGCATCACGCTGAGGGTTTCCGGGTACCGCGAATACCTTGGAAGCAACCGTCAGCAGGATGCCAAACAAAAGACCCATGCCGCCCAGCGCGAGGGCCGCATACAAAATCTCCACGATGTGTCCTCCTTATTGATTGAGTTCGCGATATACCCTTACTTGATGAGACCGCCGAAGCCGGAGAAAGCAATAGCCATCAGGCCGGCGGTAATCAGGGCACCGGGGAAGCCATCCATCCACTTCGGCATATGGCTGTTTGCCAAGCGTTCCCGAATGCCGGAAAAGAGAACAATGGACAGCGTGAAGCCCAGAGCAGCGCAGCAGCCGCTGAGCACGCTTTCCACCAGGCCATAGCCGCTGTCGGAGTTCAGCACAGCCACACCCAGCACAGCGCAGTTGGTGGTAATCAGAGGCAGGTAAACGCCCAGTGCCTGATACAGGGAATAGCTGTACTTCTTCAGTGCCATTTCCACCACCTGTACCAACACGGCAATGACCAGGATGAAGGCAATGGTGCGCATGTACATCAGATCCAGCGGGATCAGCAGGTAATGCTCCACCAGCCAGGTCATCAGAGAAGACAGGGTCATAACAAAGGTCACAGCCATGCCCATGCCGAAGGCGGTGTCCATTTTCTTGGACACACCCAGGAAGGCACAAATGCCGAGGAACTTGTTCATGACATAGTTGTTTACCAGAAGAGAGCCGACCAGAATGGTCAAGTAGGTATTCATGCCAGCTTCTCCTTTCCGGCCTTTTTGGCAGCCGCAGACTTCTTAATGGCATTGACCAGCACCAGCAGCAGACCCAGGGTAATGAAGCCGCCGGGAACCTTCAGCATGATTTCCATAGGCTGATAAGCCGCAGGCATGATCTGCACGCCGAAGATGGTTCCGCTGCCCAGCAGCTCACGGATGCAGCTCAGCAGGGTAATGGCAAAGGTGAAGCCAAGACCCATGCCCAAGCCGTCTGCCAGGGAAGCCAAGGGCGGATTCTTGAATGCAAAGGACTCTGCACGGGCAAAGATAATGCAGTTCACCACGATCAGCGGAATGTACACGCCCAGGGTCTGGCTCAGATCCGGCAGGAAGGCCTTCAGCAGCATTTCCACAATGCTCACGAAGGAAGCAATCACCACCACGAAGGCAGGGATACGAATCTTATCGGAAATCACATTCCGCAGCAGAGAAATGAACAGGTTGGAGCACACCAGCACAGCGGTGGTAGCCAGACCCATGCCAATGCCGCTGGAGGCTGCCGTTGTAATGCCCAAGGTGGGGCACATGCCCAGCATCAACACAAAGGTAGGGTTCTCGGTAATCAGGCCATTCAAGAAGACCTTGAAGAAGCTGTTCTTTTGATCCTTAGCCATGCTTCTTCACCTCCCCAAAAGGTTTCGGCATGGTAAACTTATCAATGGTAGGCGTTACCACGTTCATGAACAGGATGGCAAAGCTGCATCCTTCCGGATAGGAAGCATAAGCACGGATGACAAACAGCAGGATGCCGCAGCCAACGCCCATGATCAGTTTGCCGATGTTGGTAACAGGGCTGGTGGCATAGTCCGTTGCCATGAAGAATGCACCCAGCATCAGGCCGCCTGCAAGGATCTGGTACAGCGCAACTTCTGCGCCATCCTTCAACAGATAGCAGATGAACACGGTGCCAATGAAGGAAACGGGAATGCGCCAGTCAATCACCTTGCGAACCAGCAGGTAAATGCCGCCGGCAATAATGGCCAGCTTGCAGGTTTCACCCAGCACGCCGCCGCAGTTGCCCAGCAGCAGATCCATCAGGTTCAAACCTTCTACCGTGCCGCCGCCCAGGGTTGCCAGAGGCGTTGCACTGGAGGTAGCATCTGCTGCAAACTTCGTTGCAGGATAGCTTGCCATAATGCCGCTCCAGCTGATGAACAGGATGGCACGGGCAGCCAAAGCGGGGTTCATGAAGTTACTGCCAATGCCGCCAAAAATCTGCTTTACCAGAATAATGGCCAGCAGGCTGCCGATGACGGCAATCCACACCGGTGCATCTGCCGGCAGGTTATAGGCCAGCAGCAAGCCGGTAACAACAGCACTCCAGTCACCAATGGTAGACTTTTGCTTCGTCAGCTTTTCATAGAGGAACTCGGCCAGAACAGCAGTAATCACGGAAACCGCAATCAGCAGTGCTGCATGATAGCCGAAGAGAACGATGCTTGCAATGCCGGCCGGAGCCAGAGCAATGCACACATCCTGCATAATCCGCCTCGTTGAGGCTTTTGCCCGCAGATGCGGCGAGGAGGATACAGCCAAAGATTTCTGCATAGGTCAACCCTCCTTCTTTGCAGCCGCCTGCTTGCGGCGGGTGGTAATCACTTTTTTCGCCATACGGCAGGACTGGGTCAGGCTGCGCTTTGCAGGGCACACAAAGGTGCAGGCACCGCACTCGATGCAGTTCATAACGCCGTACTGTTCTGCCGCTTCATACTTGCCATTGCGGATGGCAGCATCCATGCGGGCAGGGGTCAGCTTCATGGGGCAGGCCTGGATGCAGCGGCCGCAGCGAATGCAGGCACTCTCCATGGGCTCCATGGCTTCTTCCCCAAGGCACAGGATGCCGGAGCAGCCCTTGGTCACAGGAATGTCCGTGCGGCAGATGGCCATGCCCATCATGGGACCGCCGTAAATAAACTGCTTCACATTGGCCTTCATACCGCCGCAGGCTTCAATCAGGGCCTCCACCGGCGTGCCCACCCGCACAAGGAAGTTGCCGGGGTTATTCACCAGACCGCCGACAGTGGTTACCCGGCGAATCAAGGGCATGCCCTTACGAATGGCCTGATCAATGGCGTACACCGTACCCACGTTGCAGACCACGCAGCCCACATCCAGCGGCAGACCGCCGCAGGGAACCTTCCGCTTGGTGATGGCATAGACCAGCTGCTTTTCACCGCCCTGTGGGTAACGGACAGGCAGTGCCTTCACCGTAATGCCTTCCACATTTGCAGCAGCAGACTGCAGCGCCGTAATGGCATCCAGCTTGTTGTTTTCAACGCCAATGACAGCTTCCTTCACATCCAGTGCCAGCATCATCAGATGAAGGCCGTCAATGATTTCGTCCGCCTTTTCCAGCATCAAACGATGATCCGCCGTCAGATAAGGCTCGCATTCAGCACCGTTGATGATCAGCTTTTCGATGGTTTTGCCCGGTGCAGGAGACAGCTTGACAGCCGTAGGGAAGGTTGCGCCGCCCATGCCCACAATGCCGGCATCCCGCACAATCTTGGCAAGCTCTTCCTTGGTCAGCGATTCAGGATGATCACAGGGGGTAAGCTCCACCCAAGTATCCTGATAGTCATTATCAATGACGACTGCCAGTGATTCACTGCCGTTGGCCAGCACGCAGTTCTGCACAGCCACCACTTTACCGGACACAGACGAATGCACCGGTGCGGATACAAATCCCCCGGCTTCACCAATCACCTGGCCAATCTTGACCAAGTCTCCCTTATTGACTGTTGCCTTTGCCGGTGCACCAATGTGCTGCGACAGCGGAATGACAACCCGCGGCGGTGCGGCCAGCTCTACAATAGCGTTTCCGCCATTGACGGCTTTGCCGTTTTCTCCCTCATGGGGATGGATTCCGCCGGGAAACAGACGCGTTCCAAACACGGACAAAAGTCCCCCTTCCAGCTTATATGCTAAAATGCCTGATCAATCATCAGGAAAATCACACGAACTCATTATAGCATATTTTCCCCCTGTTCGTACAGCATTTTTTCTTATCTAGTAACTTTTTTCGGTGCATTTGTCGTGAAAAGAAATAAGGCCGCATGAATTTTACCTCATGCAGCCTAGCTTTTCTCATATTGTTTGTTTGATTTTTTCCCCGTTATCCAGCATGGTAGCGGCATGCTTTCTAGCAGAATCCAGCGTATCCGTTCCGCCGCCCAGCATCCGGGCAACCTCGTTGATGCGTTCTTCATGGGACAGCATCCGCACATTGGTGTTCGTCCGATTGTCAACGACGCTTTTCTCCACCAGAAATTGATGATCCGCCATGGCGGCAATCTGCGGAAGGTGGGTGACGCAAATCACCTGCCGATTACGGGCGATGGCCGTCATTTTTTCCGCCACCACCTGTGCCATGCGTCCGCTGATGCCGGTATCAATTTCATCGAACACCATGCAGCCAACGCCGCCTTTTTCTGCCTCCAGCGATTTAATGGCCAGCATCAGCCGGGACAGTTCGCCGCCGGAAGCAATCTTCGCCAGGGGCTTCAGCGGTTCTCCCGGGTTAGGAGAAATCATGAACTCCACCTGATCGTCTCCGTTCGGCTGGGGCATCAGCTGCTTTTCCCGCTCCAGGAAAGCAACGGAAAAGCGTGTCTTCTCCATGCCAAGATCCTGCAATTGCTGCATCATCCGCTTTTCGAACACAGCTGCCAGTTCATGCCGGGAGGCTGTCAATTGCCGTGCCAGTGTACGGTACTCAGCCAGCAGCCGCTTATGCTCCCGTCCCATGTCCGCCACCTGCTGATCCATGGAAGAAAAGCGGTCAAACTCCTCCTGCATTTCCTCCTGCCGGTGGAGCACCGCCTCTATCGTGTCCCCATACCTGCGCTCCAGGCGATGGATCAGATCTAAGCGATTTTCTACCTGCTCTGCCCGGTGGGGATCAAACTCGCTGCTTTCCGCCATGCCTGCCAAGTCGTAGCCGATCTCCTGCAGCTCATAGTAGGCACTCTCACACCGGGAGGCAAGCGATGCATAGGGCTCCCCGATTTCAGTCAGTCCCTTCAGGGCATCTGTTGCCGTTTTCAGCCGTGTCAGCAGGGAGGCATTGTCCTCACCGGCAGCAACAGCACCATAGGCCGTCTGCACTGCGGCAATGATTTTTTCCGCATGGCGGAACCGATCCCGCTCCTGCGTCAGTGCCGCTTCTTCCCCCGGCTTCAACCCGGCTTTTTTGAGCTCTTCAAGGGACTGCTTCAACTCATTCATGCGGTAATGCTTCTGTTCATTTTCCCGCACAAGATGGGCATACTGTCGATGATTCACAAGGAACGTGCTTTGGGCGTCTGCCACCTGCATCAGCAGCCGCTGGTGGTTTTCATCCCCCGCCCTGTCCAGAAAAGCCAGATGCATGGCAGGATCCATCAGAAACTGATGCTCATGCTGTCCATGCACATCCATCAAAAGGGCAGCCAGCTCCTTCAAAAAGCTGACCGGCATGGTCACGCCGCAAACCCGGCACAGGTTTCTGCCGCTTCGGCTGATTTCCCGATACAGGGTCAGCACATTGCCTTCTGCCTCAAGCTCCTGCCTGCTGAGCATTTCCTGTGCCTGTGCATTGTCTGAAATGTCAAAGGCAGCCTCCACCCAGGCTTTTTCTTTGCCTGTGCGGATCGAATCCCGGTCTGCCCGTCCCCCCAGCACAAGGTTCACCGCATCCACCACAATGGACTTGCCTGCGCCGGTTTCGCCTGTCATCACATGGAGACCCTGCTGAAACTCCATGTTCAGCGATGTAATCAGCGCCAGATCATGTATGCTCAGACTCAGGATCATGACAGTCTCCTTTCCGGGGCAATCACTTCATCATTTCATGAATGCGGGATGTTACCAGCGGCACTTCCTCATTGGAGCGGATAATCAGCAGAATGGTGTTGTCCCCTGCCAAAGTGCCCAGCACTTCCGGCCAATGCATGCTGTCCAGTGCTTCTGCCGCCACGTTGGCACTCCCAGACAGCGTCTTCACCACCACCAGATTGTTGGCACTGCTCACGGAAAGCACCGACTCCGCCAGCATGCGGACAAACCGCTCCGACAGACCGTTTTCTGCCTTGTCAGCCGTAGCATACTTATACGTTCCGGCAGGGGTCAGCACTTTCAGGAGCCGCAGCTCCTTAATGTCCCGGGAAACCGTGGCCTGGGTGACTCGAATGCCATGACGGCGAAGTGCTTCTGCAAGATCCTCCTGGGTTTCAATATCCTGCTTCGCAATAATATCCAAAATGGCAACCTGACGGACTGTCTTCATGTTCGTCCTCCTCATCAAAGTGCGCTGATACGCATCTGAGATGATTATAGCATAAATCGAATATTCATGCAAGTATATTCATGCATGCCTGTATTATTTTTTCATGGCTTCGTGGGCTTTTTGCACCAATGCATGCACCACTTCCGGGGTGCAGGGCTCCTGGTCGGATTGCTTGGCTGTCATCATGCCCAGGAATTCGATGTTTCCTTCCGGCCCCGTAATAGGTGAGAAGTCCAGTGCCTGCACCTGCCAACCGAAGCTGGGCGCAAAGGCCACAATATCGTTCAGTACTTCTTCATGCAGCGATGCTTCCCGAACAACGCCCTTCTTGCCTACCCGATCCTTCCCCACTTCAAACTGGGGCTTGATCAGCGTATAGAAGCAGCCTGTCTCCCCCATGAGGCTGGCCGCTACAGGTAAAATCAGCTTAATGGAAATGAAGGACACGTCCATGACCGTAACCGTAGGATGCAGAGGCACCTGCTCCGGGGTCAAATACCGGGCGTTGGTACGCTCCATCAGGGTCACACGCTCGTCATTGCGCAGCTTCCAGTCAAATTGACCATAGCCTACGTCAATGGCATAAACATGCTGGGCACCGTTGCGGAGCAGCACATCCGTAAACCCACCGGTGGCGGCGCCGATGTCCATGCACACTTTTCCCTGCACATCTGCATGAAAAGATGCAATAGCCTTTTCCAGCTTTAGACCACCCCGGCTTGCATAAGGGTGCGCCGGTCCACGAAGAATCAGCTCGTCCTCCGGCTTCACCGTTTCAGAGGACTTCAATACCTTTCTTTCGCCGATATACACTTGTCCTGCCATGATGCAGGCCTGCGCCTTTTCACGGCTTTCGCACAGTCCCCTTGCTACCAGCGCCACATCGGCGCGCTGCTTATCACTCATGTTTCCATCTCTCTTCCAATGTGATGCGAATCCTCTGGCCGATCTGCCGCGGGGTCAATCCCAAATACTTCAGCAGCTGTTCCCGTCTGCCGTGCTGTACATACATATCCGGAATGCCAAAGGACATGATAGGTCCCTGCAATTCCTCGCTGACGCAGAAGGAGGATACGGCACTGCCGAAGCCGCCTGTCAGCACATGCTCTTCCAATGTGATCATCGGCTTTTTCGCCAGGCGACGAAGCATTTCTTCATCCATGGGCTTTACCGTGGAGCAGTTGATGACCTCTGCCTCGATGTGGTGCTTCATCAGCAACTCCCGCACCGCCAGCGCAATTTCCACCATGGAACCTACCGCCAGCAGTACACAATCCTGCCCCTGCTCCATCTGCTCCCAATGACCAAGGGTAAACGCCGTGCAGGGATAATGTTCCGAAAGGTCTACACTTTGCCTGCCATAGCGAATGGCCAGCGGCGCCCGGAAGGTGCCCGACCAACGCACCATGCAGCGAAGCTCGCTCAGATCTCTGGGGGCAAGAATGGTCATACCCGGTATGGGCAGCAGGCTTGCCATATCATACACACCGTGGTGGGTCGCACCATCCTCACCCACCAGCCCTGCCCTGTCCAGCAGGAAGGTCACCGGCAGATGCTGCATGCATACATCATGAATCACCTGATCAAAGCTGCGCTGGAAGAAGGAGGCATACACCGCAAAGTAAGGTTTCATGCCGCCGGTTGCCATGCCTGCCGCCATGGTCACGGCGTGTTCCTCCGCAATGCCCACATCCAGTACCCGATTAGGCAGGCTTTCTTCCATGATGCTAAGCCCTGTGCCCGCAGGCATAGCCGCCGTAATGGCCACAATGTGTGGGTCATGCTTGGCCATGTCCGTCAATTCCGTTGCCATCACCTTGCCAAAGGAAGGAAGGGTACCGGCTTTCCGCACATCTCCCGTTTCCACATAAAAAGGCGGCGTGCCGTGAAAGGCTTCCGGCATTTCCTCGGCTTTGTCATAGCCGTAGCCTTTTTTCGTCAGCACGTGAATCACCACAGGCTGGTCATAGTCCTTGACAAGCTTTAGGGTATGCTCCAGGCTCTTCAAATCATGACCGTCAATGGGTCCAAAATAATGGAATCCCAAGGCGCTGAAGAAGCCTTCATCCACGAAAATGGACTTGATCATGTCCTTGGCCCTTTTGGTGATACGATACACCCTCGGCAGCTTTTCCAGGTGCTGCTTCACGTTCTTCTTGGCGCTGGTCCAGCCTTTGCTGATGCGGATGTCCGTCAAGTGCCGGGACAGTGCTCCCACATTGGGCGCAATGGACATTTCATTGTCATTCAGGATCACAATCAGCCGAGTTTCCGAGTTGCCTGCGTCGTTGAGTGCCTCATAGCACAATCCGCCGGTGAGCGCACCATCCCCTACCACGGCAATCACGTGATGATCCTGCCCCAGCAGGTCACGGGCACGAGCCAGCCCCAGCGCTGCCGAAATGGCTGTAGAAGCATGCCCCGTTTCAAAAACGTCGTATTCACTTTCGTTCCGCTTGGGGAAACCGCTGAGACCGCCAAACCCCCGCAAGGTATGGAAAAGATTGTACCGCCCCGTCAGCAGCTTGTGGACGTAGCTTTGGTGACCCACATCAAAGACGATTTGATCCTGGGGCGTATCAAAAACACGATGAAGCGCCATGGTTAATTCCACCACGCCAAGATTAGAAGCCAAGTGTCCGCCCCGCTTGGAAACGGTATTCACAATCTCCTTGCGGATTTCCTTGGCCAGTATCTCCAGCTCACCATAGCTCAGGTTCTTTATGTCCTGCGGACTATGAATATCCTCCAGGTGCATAATCAACCTTCTTTCTTCTCGCGATACAAAATTCAATCCATTTTTTCAAGCTTCTTACCAATGACAGGCAAGGTAAAACGCCAGCCCCGCCATGCAAAAAGCATCATGCGCACCTTCATGCACACCATGGTAACAAACACGGCAATGTAGCAAAGCCAGCACACCAGATGAATCAGGAACCCCATCAGCGGAATTGTCCCCAGCAGCGAACCAATCAGGAAAAGAATCAGCCCGCAGATCCCGTGGGCAATCATCAGCCCAGCACTCTGCCGGGCAAAATGACGGATGGCATTGCTCTTCTTCTCCGCAAAGCACAGGAACAGGCCAAACAGTCCCATCATGGATGCCAGGGTGCACGTCAGGCGCACGGTGTTGTTGGTAGCAATCACCTGAGGTTCAAACCTGTCTGGTCGCTCCGCCCACGCCTCATCGTATTGGGGCTGCGTATCATCCGGGTCTGGTCCGTACACTTCTTCGTAAGTTGGTGCGCCGTAGCCGTAGCCATTGCCTTGTCCGTCATCATAAGGCTGGGCATCATACCCGCCCGTTTGACCGCTGTAGGGCTGCTGCCCATAGTAGCTATCGTTGTAGGGTGCTTCCTGGGGGTAGCCATACGAATCCTCATACCCGTACGAATCTTGCATTCCGTAGGGTTGCTGACGCTCCTCCGGCCTGCGGTAAGCATCGTACTGACGATCGTTGTTCCTCACAGCTTGCTTCCTTTCGCACCCTTTGTGCCGCCCAGCTTTACGCTGGAAAGAATGTTGGATGTGAACGCATAGTTGCACATGTTCTTGTCCTCATGGGCACGCAGTGCACACTGCACCATCCGGTCGATCAGCTGCTTATACTTCACGCCTGCATTCTCCCACAGATAAAAGGCCAGTGACCCGGGAATGGTGTTGATTTCCGTAATAAACAGCTTTTCGCTGGCACGGTCGAACATGTAGTCAATCCGCACCACGCCCTTGCAGTCCAGCATACGGAAAATTTTGCAGCTCAGCTGCTGAATTTCATCCCGGAGGGAATCCTCAATGGGAGCCGGCAAAAGTCGCTGCAGGCTGGCCATGCCCTTGCTGCCGCCATTCCGCAGATATTTTTCCGAAAAGTCCAGCATATTGTCCCCGGCAGAAAGCACGGGCATTTCAATGGGAGATGCCTGCACATCATCATCATAGCCCAGCACAGAGCAATTAAGCTCCAGAGGCTTGTCCAGACCTTTTTCCACCAAGACCCGACGGTCATAGTCAAAGGCCAGATCCAACGCATCCGTCAGGCTTTCACGGTCATCCGCCCGGCTGACGCCAATGGAAGAGCCCAGGTTCGCCGGCTTCACAAAAACCGGGTACCCCAGCTTTTCCTCCACGTCAATGAGGATTTCGTCCTTTCCCTTTTCCCATCCGGAACGAGTGTACCACGTGCCCGGCAATACCGGAAGATCGGCACCCTTGAAGAACTGCTTCATCATGATTTTATCCATGCCGATGGCGCTGCCTGCAACCCCAGTGGAGGTATACGGCAAGTCTGCCAGTTCCAGCATGCCCTGCAGGGTGCCGTCCTCGCCGTGAAGGCCATGCATCACAATGACGCACACCTGCAGGCGTGCAACCAGCACACGGGTGGGATGACCAAACAATCCCTTACCGGGGCGATCTGCCATGAGTGCGCCGCTGCCTGCCGTCATATCCAGCGACACCTGTTCCACCCCGGCCATGTCCGGGCTGAAATGCTGAAAGGTTTCAATCTTCCGCAAGGCACTGCCGGTATACCAGACACCCTTTTCGTCGATGTAAACAGGAATCACTTCGTACTTTTCCTTATCAACTGCGTTCATCAGCTGCACAGCGCTGATGATGGCCACTTCACGCTCACAGCTTCTGCTGCCAAAGATGACGCCCAACTGTGTTTTGCTCATACTTCCTCCGCTGTCACTGTTCGGAATAATTATCCGGCAGATCATTTTCAAACAGCACCACATCGCCGCTTTGCCCAAGCTGATGCAAAAGCGTTGTGGCCTCTGCCAAATTGCTGACTACATGGATGTTTTCCTCCGGGAAGTCCGCCTCCCGAAGTCCCTCCGCAATCGGCTCGGTATGCTTTTTCCCCACCAGGAAGGCAACATCCGCTGCCTTTGCCATAAGGCGGCCGAATTCCCGATTGTAATCCTCTTCTCCTTGTCCCAACTCTACCATGCCGGGGGTAATGATGATACGCCGTCCCGGAAAGGCTGCCAGCACCTGCAAGGCCGCTGCCGATCCTTTGGGATTGCTGTTGAAGGCATCATCGATTACCGTCATGCCACCACGCTGAGGCAGCAGCTGCAGGCGGTGTTCCACGGGCTGCACCTTGCTGATGCCCCGTGCAATCTGCTTGGCCGTCAATCCCAGACGGAAGCACACCGTTGCCGCAAGGAGAATATTCTGAATGCCGTGCTCACCCAGAAGCTTGGTTGTGCAGGGAGTCTTTCCATCCTTTGTGCACAGCAGGAAGCTGCTGCCCGCAGGAGAGACCGTAATATTCTCCGCCCACACATCTGCACGGTGATCCGGCTTCAGGCTGCACAGCCGTTTTTCCTTCGTTGTACCCTCGTACAGTTCGGTGCAGATTGCACCATCATTTTGGAAGAAACAGCAGCCGCCTTCCGGCACGGCATCCATCAATTCATACTTGGTCTTTTTAATGCGGTCAATGGTCTTGAAAGTATCCAGATGCTGCGGCCCCACCGACGTCAGCACGCCGTAGGTCGGATGCACCAGGCGGCACATTTCCTTAATATCGCCCACGTGCCGTGCGCCCATTTCTGCCACAAAAACCTGATGTGCCGGCTGCAGCTTAGTGCGGATGACCTTGGTCACCCCCATGGGCGTATTAAAGCTGGAAGGTGTCACCAAGGTTTGGTACTTTTCGCTCAGCAGGGTGCCGAGAATGAATTTCACGCTGGTTTTGCCATAGCTGCCAGTGATACCGATTTTGATCAAATCAGGCCGTTCCTTCAGCCTGCGCTGGGCATCCCGGAAATACATTTCGCTGATCAGTTTTTCAATGGGCCAGGCAAGAAGACCAGCCAGTGCAGTCCACAATGGCAAAAGCACAGGTACAAGCCACAGCCACTTTGCGCCAAAACATGCCGCCGCACCCCAGCTCAGCAGCAGAAATACCACTGCTGCCACGGCATAAAGCCGCTTTACTCGCAGCGTCATATGGAGAGGCTTCTTTGCCTTCTGATCCTTCAATGTACGATGAATGCCGAAGCCTGCTGCAGCCGTCAGCACCATGTACAGCACCTTTGCCACTATACCGTTGCCCATGGCCATGCCAAGCAAGGTCATGATGCCAGCCCATGCAGCCTGCAAAATCCCCGGCAGCATGGCTCGCTGAAGGTTCCGCTTTAAGGTGCGGAAATAGCCGGAAAACTGGTAGCTTTCCAGCTGAAAGTAATGCACAAGACTGCGCATGGACAGCACCATGCCTGCCGCTATGCCAAGGATCTCAAACCAATCATCAGGTGTCATGCGTCAATCCTCCAGTAAAAAGTGGCGGACAATGGTGCAGAATTTCCCGCACTGCTCCAAATAAGCGAAATGGGTGCCTTCCTCCAATTCCACAAGACCCGCATCCGGGATAAGTTCCTCCATTTTTTTGCCCATCCACATGGGCGTTGCTGTATCCTTTGTGCCCCACAGGAGCAGGGTGGGCTGCTTGATTTCATGCAGCCGATCCGTTAGATCAAGGTTTATCACCTTGACAAAGGTTTTGCGCATTTCTTCATCCAAGGCGTTATAGTCTGCGGAACCGTATTTCCTACGCAGCGCATCCTCTGCCTTGTCCGGCAATGTGCCGAAAATCCTGGCTTTCTTCAGACCTTCGCACATTCCTTTCAGCCGCTTAAACTGTTCGGAACGTTTTTTGCTTTCCTCACTTTGAGGTGCCCTGATACCGGCAGCACCGGTCAGAGCAAGCTTGGTAAAGGCCGCTGGGTCTTCGCTGGCCAAGTAAACAGCGACCCGTGCGCCGAAGGAATGAGCAACCGCTGCACAGGGCAAGTAGTTCAACTGTTGAAGCAATTCCTTCAGGCAGGCTGCATATTCCGGAACGCCCCAAGGCTCCGGCGGGCGGCCGCTTGCCCCGTGACCAGGAAAATCAATGCAGAGCACCTGCATATCCTGCCGGAGTGCTTCCGCCACGGGCTGCATCAACTTGATTTCACAGCCCCAACCGTGGAGCAGCACCACTCGCTTCGTTCCTTGTCCGCTCAGCGTATAATGAATCTTAACCCCTGAAGCTGTCGCTTCCATGGTATTCCTCCGACCATTCCAATGTTTTAGGTGGGATGGGACGTTTTTCGCTATCCATCCGCCAAATATAACGACACTTCACCGCACTGATTTCCCACTGCCGTTGAATTTCCTCCGGTACATGGACAATGTTTTCCATCACGCAGCCCAATCCTTCGCAGGTGCGGCGACTGGGCCAATTATCCGGATCGGTCGTGATCACCACGCTGCATTTTCCTGCACCGATGATCACATCCCGAAGGAGCTCGCAGGCTCGCCTTGCAAAGTGATTCCCCTGAAAGCCCAAGTCCACATGATACCCAATGTGTCCAAAGTAATAGACGCACTCGCTTTCGCCGAGGCGAAGGTTGATCCGCCCCGCTTCTCGCCGGGTACCGTGGGGCACAATCATATAATCATAATTGTCGCCAAAGCCCATAGCCTCGTCCGGCGGGTACAGAGACAGCGGAATGAGATCAATGACCCCATCCGACATACTGGGCTTCCGTCGCTTCCAGAACAAAGGTCTCACTCCCCGTCTGTGCAGGCTTTGCAGAGGCTGCAGACAGTAAGTCTGCACACCCTGCTATTTTAACTGAATTATTATAGCATGGAAGGCTTGATGTGTCAAAACTACGCAAACAAACAAAGACAAACAAAGACGCAAACGCAAACAAAACAAAGATGCAGCGCAAACAAACAAAGACGCAGGGAAGGGAAGATTGTAAAGGATGCAAATCAACGAATGCACAAGAAGGCGTTATTGTCTTTTCTACAAGAGGGGGACGCATTCACGGCCACACCTCAGGCAATAACGCCTTCTATAGCTGGAGTACTAGCGTCCATTGCGAAAAACAATGGGCAAAATGGTCAAATATGTTTCCTGCAAAGCCAGAAAACCAATACAGCTATGCAAAAACCATTTGCAGGGTTTAAGTGGCAATTTAAAAACAGCAAAGCAGTCGATACTGAAGGAAAACCATCGTTACAGCAACGCTTCTGCCCGCTTTTCCAGGAACAGTCTTGCCTGTTCTGCATTGTCAGGTTTCGTATCCTCCAAGGTCATCTGCACATAGGGCTTATGCTCGATGCAGTAGCGGAGCACCGCATCATAGTTCATTTCCCCAAGACCCGGAGCACAGGCCACAAGGGCATCAGGTGTAGCGTGGTAGTCCTTCATGTGCACCACGGCGATTTCGTCGCCCAGCAGGTCAATGGCCTCGTCAATTACCGCATCACGGCGCATGACGTTATCCGGATGAAGCAGATTCACCGGATCAAAAATGATCTTCAGGTTCGGCGAATGAATTGCATCCAGCACCTTCCGTGCCCGCTTGCCATCCGACACAATGTGCGTATACACCGGCTCGATGGCCATGGTAGCGCCGATTTTTTCTGCGGCCTCCACCACAGGACGAAGCCGGTCAATGAACAGGAACAAGGCAGCTTCCGTGTGGCTTGCAACAGGGTCATACCGATATTCCGCATTGGGATTGCCCGTTTCCGTGCCCACAACACCGGCGCCCATCCAGCGGCAAAGCTGCAAATGTGCCACGTATTTTCTCAGAATTTCCTGATATTTCTGTTCATCGGGATGTGCCAGATTCAGGTAGCATCCCAGCACTGCTACATCAACCCCGTTGAGCATTTCATTCAAGTGCTTTGCCAGCCCGGGCGTAACCACTGCAGGCTCCATGTACTTCGGGGAAATCGTCTTGCTCAGGGCAAGATGAACGCAGGTAAAGCCCTGCTGCTTAGCCATCAATGCCCGCTCCTCAATGGTTCCTGCCGCCATGTCATGCATCCGAATACCGATATTCATTTGCTTACACTCCTTCCACATGGGCAACCTGTTCGCATGCCAGCGTCTCGCCTACCTGACCGGTCATACGTACATTCTTCATCACGATGCGATCCACATACTTTGCAATGATACCTTGATTCAGGCAGGGCTCCACATTTTCCGCCATAGCCGGTGACATGGGCTTGCCCTGCTTGTCAAATGTGAAGGTGACGTTCTCCATCTCCACCTGTTCGATGGGCTGCTCCGGCAAGCCAAGGAAATACCCGGCGCAGGCTCCGCAGTCTTCCGCCTGTACATCCCGGAAAATCACCTTGCCCACCCGAGGGGTGGAATCATCCACGGGATACTTTTCCCGTGACTGCACCCATGCCGTATGACCATCCGGGTCGCAGAAATACAGGCAATTCACCACGAAGGGTGCACCCACATGCTCCATTTTTACCCGTTCGAAGACAATCTCGTCAATGACACCGTCTTTGCCACGACCCCGGCGTGTCTTTACCCGCAGACCCCGATCCGTGTTGCGCATAAGGCAATCGTGCACCAATACATCATGAACACCGCCGGCCATCTCGCTGCCGATGGTTACGCCGCCATGGCCATTCTCCATCAGGCAATGGGCAATTTCCACATGCTCGCAGGGTGTTTTATAGGTGCGACCCATGTAGATTTTACCCGCCTTGATGGCAATGCAGTCATCGCCCAGAGAGAAATGTGCACCAGCCAGCAGCACATGCTTGCAGCTTTCCGGGTCAAAGCCGTCCGTATTGGGGCTGTCCGCAGGGGCGGTCACAGAGATACCGATGAACTTCAAATCATTGCTGAAGTAGGGATGCAGGTTCCAAGAGGGGCTGTTGCACACGCTGACACCCTGCAAGGTTACATGGTTGCAGCGGCACAGGAAAACCATCCGCCCACGCCAGGCAATGTTCTTCTGCTTGCGATTAATCCACCAGTCCGCCTGATCTGCTCTGCCATTCAGCTTGCCGGGGCCATAAATGCACACATCCTCCACGTCAACGCCGGTAATCAATGCTGCAAAGGCATCCAGCGGATTGCCTTCCCATGTTCCCAGGTTGTAGTCGCCGGTTTCATCCGTCGTTTCCGTTGCCCCCGGCAGGATCGGGAAGCAATGGCGATCCGTATTCAGGCACAGTTCTGCCCCTTCCGCCAGTTCAATGGCAATATGGCTTTTCAGGAACAAGGGCGTTACCACGTACTTTCCCTTGGGAATCAGCACCCGGCCTTTTTCCGGGCAGCACAGGATAGCCGCCTGAATGGCGGAGGTATCATCATGGACGCCATCGCCTATTGCACCAAAGCGCCGCACGTTCAGGGTAACGCTTTCAACCGCAGTGCGGAAAGCAATGGTGGCTACAGTTTCTTCGCCATCCAGTACTTCCACGGTGTAGTCCGTATCCGGCCACAGGCCGTACAGGTTGGTCACCACACGGTCGGTAGTCGTGGTTTTCTCTCCATTGATGCGCAGGGTATAGGGCTTCAGGGTATGGTACAGTCCGCCGTCTTCCAGCTGAAGTGCGGCACTTCTGCCCGAAACAAACAAACAGGTCAGTTTCATGTGTTCCCTCCTATCAAGCTTTCGCTTCGGCATTCAGGTATTCCGCATAGGCCATCATAAAAGGACCGACGCCCTTGCTGTCATCGCTGACGCGAGGTTCCGAAAGGTAGTAAGCCACAGAACCATCCCGCTTCTCTCCGGGACCAAGGCCTGCCACCCAGCAAATGTCCGTCAGGTGCAGGGTACCGTTTTCATCCGGCTGCAGCTTGTCGCTTACCAAGTGCTCGAACGCTTTCCGTCCGAGAGGCCCATACTTTTCATCATTGATAACACCCAGCCGAACAGCCTTCAAAATGGCATAGGCCACCATGGCAGAACCTGAGGTCTCCAGATAGTTTCCCTCTGCTTCCCCATGGTCAATCACCTGATAGAACAAACCCGTATTCTTGTCCTGATAGCGAAGAATGCCTCGAAGGGTCTCCCGGAAAAGATCCACCAGTACCCGATAGTGCTCATACAGCTTGTCCGGCCCCAAAATGCCAATGCAGTCAATCATGGCCATCAGATACCAGCCCATGGAGCGCAGCCAGAAATTTTTGGAGCATCCTGTTTCCTTGTTGGCCCAAGGCTGCTGCTTGGCCATGTCGCAGGCGTGGTAACTAAGCTGCTTTTCCGCATCGTACAGATAACGGCGCACATTGGCAAACTGCTTGGTAATGTCCGCCACGTTTGCCAGCCCGTCAAAGGTCGTTTCGTAAGCCATGTAGAAGGGCTGCGCCATGTACAGGCCATCCAGCCAGATCTGTTCCGGGTAAATAGCCTTGTGCCAGAAATTCCCGCATTCGCAGCGAGGGTGCTGACGAAGTCGATCCATGTGGAACTCAATGGCCTTGCGGTACCTTTCCTCCCCGGTTTCCTGCCAGGCGAAGAACAGTGCCTTGCCGCTGTTGATGGAGTCAATGTTGAACTTCTTTTCGAAGGTGGGAATTGTGCCGTCTTCCTCCACCCGGCTGGACAAATAGTCCAGCACGAACTTCCGGTACACCTCATCCCCCGTGGCCTCGTACAGGTCGATGCAGCCGATCAGCACGCAGCCGTCTTCATAGTTCCAGTACTCCTTATAGGGCTTGTAGGCGTTGAGAAAACGGATCACGTATTGCTGAACATCCTTCATGAGCATTCTCTCCTTCTGTATGGTAATGTAAGCATTATCAACTTGAGCTCATTATACTCCAGGACTTTTTCCTTGTCAACGGAACCTCATTATTTCCTGCAAGCGTTTATCTACAAAGCTTTCTTTTCATTCAGGAACAAAAAGATTTTCTGTAAACGCTTTCTTTTTTACCATGACAGGTGTATAATGAGCCCGTCTAAATCTACGGATGTGAGGTGGCACGCGGTGAAACGCCTTGTACGTGGCAACACAGAGCTCATCCTTCACGGGAATCTTCTTCAGGCCATTCTTTCCATTGCCGTTCCTGTCATCATCAACAGCTTTCTGCAGACGATGTATAACCTGACGGATACCTTCTGGCTGGGACGAATCGGCACATCCCCTTTGGCGGCAATCAGCCTAGTGACCCCTGTGCAAAGCACGGTTGTCAACTTCGGCAGCGGTCTTACCGTGGCAGGATCGGTGCTGATTTCCCAGTACGTAGGCGCCGGGCGGCACGAAGAAGCAGAAAAGATGGCGAACCAGATTTACTTCTGCTCCATGCTGTTTTGCCTTGCTTGTGTCCTCGTGTTGGAAATTTTCACGCCCGATATTGTCACCTGGCTTGGGTCCGATGGCGAAACCTGGCAGCACGCCACCACCTATCTCCGTGTTGTTTCCTTCGATATGCCCTTCCTGTTTACAGTCAACATTTTTCAGGCCATTCGTCAGGCTCATGGGGACACGGTGCAGCCCATGCTGATGAACCTGCTGGGCATCCTTATCAACATGGTGCTGGATCCGCTGCTGATGGTGGTCATTCGCTGGGGCGCTGCCGGTGCCGCACTGGCCACCGTGCTAGCCAAGGCAGTTCCTGCCATTGTGGTGCTGGTACTGCTCACCAGACCCAACGCCCAGGTTCGGCTTCAGCGCACCAAGATGAAACTTGAAAAATCCAAGCTGCAGGAAATCATCCGCATCGGTTTGCCCACAGCTTTAGGCAGCAGCGCCATGCAGTTCGGTTTCCTCCTCATGAGCCGAAACGTCTATGCCTACGGCGTGAACGCCATGGCTGCCTACGGCATCGGCAATAAGGTGAATGGCTTGATTTCCCTGCCTTCCAATGCCATCGGTTCCGCTGTTGCCACCATTACCGGGCAGAACATGGGGGCCAATCAGCCTGAGCGTGCGGAGAAGGGTTACCACGTTTCCATGATTGCCGCCGTTGCGTTCCTGCTGGTTGGCGGACTTGTGCTGTCCCGTCCCGCCGTGTCCACCGCTGTGGTCAGCATCTTCGCTACAGATGCAGATGTGATTGCCATGGCAGCGGATTTCCTGAGCATCCTTGCCCTGTGGTGCTTCTCCAACGGCGTATACAACGCCACAGCAGGACTCTTTCAGGGTTCCGGCCACACGGAGATTACCATGTCCATTGAAGCGGCTCGCCTTTGGGTCTTCCGCTTTGCTTCCCTGTATTTGCTGGATCAGGTGCTGCACATGGGCGTACGTAGCGTGTGGTATTCCGTGGTCATTTCCAATGGCATCAGCGCATTGGTGCTCTTCATCTTCTACCTAACCGGCATATGGCGGAATAACAGAGTGAAGCTGGACAAGTAAAAGTTTTCGAATTGGGGCGGGCGGTTGAACCCGCCCCTTCTTTTTATTCATCAAAGGGATAAGATACCGCCGGCGTCACCGTGAATGCGTCAAACACTGCAAAGCCTGCATCCTCACCGCCATGCCGGGGCATGGCAAACAGCGAAGGCCGTGCACCCACCCAGGTACCCCGTTCAGGGCTGAAGGGTTTCCCCATCGTTTGGTAATTCTGCCCGTCAAGGCTGAAGCTGAACACAGCCTCTGCCTGATCATAGCCGGTAGGTGTCAGGGTCATTCGCAGTGCCACATGATGCGCATCCTTCGGCAGCACAGCCGTATCGCAAACCGTTTCTGCCCGATTGACACCGCCGGAAAGGATGTAGTCCATTCGCAGACCTTCTGCCTCTTTGCGGATGGCCAGCCCGCCGTACTGGCCGCCAATGAGTGCCATGCCTGCCTGTCCGCCGGCATGAAGCTCCGTGACATCCACTCCTGTATCCACGGTAAAGGCTGGGCAGGCTATTTTCTGCGTCAGCACTTGGGGAGCATCCCACAAAGTATCGCCTGCTGCCAGCAGCTTCCGTGCATAAAGCTTCAGCTTGCCTCCACCTACAACAAAGAAGTCCTGCCGCCAGTTGCCCATGAACTGCCACTGCAAACCCAGCTTGTCGCCAGTCAATGTATCGGATGCCTGTTCGGAGGTCATCGCCTGTTCAGGGGCTGCAGGCTTTTTGCAGCGCATCACCGGCACGCCGCATTCCGTGCTTGCGGCAGCAACGGCAGCTTCACCTGCATCTTCCCCGGCCTTCACCGTGGTAGGATCCACCGGATGTTCGTCCTTCACGCCGATGAATGGCCAGCCATCTTCTTCCCAGTGCATGGGCTGCAGGTGGGTAATGCGGCCATACAGTCCCCTGCTTTGGAAGTGGAGGAACCAATCCTCACCGTTTGGTGCCGTCACCCAGCCGCCTTGGTGGGGGCCGTTGACCACGGTGCTGCCCTGCTTCAGGACAATCTTTTCCTCATAAGGTCCCTCGATGCAGCTGCTACGGAGCACCGTCTGCCAGCCGGTAGCCACGCCCCCTGCCGGTGCAAAAATGTAATACAGACCGTTCCGCTTGTACATCTTCGGTCCTTCGATGGTGGGCTGGGTGCGCTGACCGTCAAAAATCAGATGGTCATCGCCAATGGCACGTTTGCCGTCCCAGCTCATAGGGAAAAGGCCGAGGATGGACTTGAACCCAATGCGGCTTTTCGCATAGCCGTGCACCACCCAGGCGGAACCGTCATCATCCCAGAAGGGGCAGGGATCAATCAAGCCCTTTCCCGGCAGCACGCATACCGGGGCTTCCCATTGCCCCAAGGGATCCTCGGTAGTGACCATAAAAATGCCTTCATCCGGCATACCGTAGTAGATATAGAAGCGGCCATCGTGATAACGAATGGCAGGTGCCCACACTCCTTGAGCATGCTGAGGCACAGCATACCGTGGGTCAGGAATATTGGGCAGGGCGTAGTTCACCAGCGTCCAGTTCACCAAATCCCTGGAAGTGAGAATGGGCAGCCCCGGCACGTAATTGAAGGTAGATGCTGTCAGGTAATAGGTATCCCCCACACGAATCACATCCGGGTCAGAGTAGTCGCACATGAGCACCGGATTACGATAGGTGCCGTCACCGCAGTCGGCACACCAGAGCTGATCCGTCATTGCTGTCCCTCCATCCATTCATCATATTCATCACAGAGAAGCTGGGCATAGATGCCACCAAGCTTCTTCAGCCCCTTGGCAATCATCCCTGCATAGATGAGTGCCCCTTCCGGCTGCAGGTGGGTGTTGTCTTCCTTGCCTTCCGGGTAATACTGATACATGCCTGCCGGGAAAATCATGTACAGCTTGGCGCTTTCTTCTTCCGGCAGGTGGTCGACAAGCTCCTCGCTCATTCGGGTCAAATCGATCACCGGAACATCCAGCCTTTTTCCCGTGCGGCGCATGGCTTCTGCCCACCGGTCGTGGGAGAAAGCTGCCGTCTCTCTTTTCCTGCGTGTTACGGGCGTAATAAAGACGGGATGCGCCCCCTTGTTCCGGGCGACGTTGACGAATTTTTCAAGGTTCACACAGAAATCCGTGTCCGGGTCTGCATACCGGGCAGGATCGGCAACCTTTTCATCATTGTGTCCGAACTGAATGAACAGGAAATCATCCTTCTTTATCTGGTCATAAATCGGCGCAAGGCGGCCTTCATCAATGAACTGCTTTGTGGAGCGGCCATTTTCCGCCATGTTGGCAATGACCACTTCACACCGCTTGGTATACCGGTCAAACACTTGACCAATGCCCGTTTGCGGAAAGGTCAAAATGCTGTTCTGCTTTACCGTTGAGTCCCCTGCCCAGAAAATTGTTTTCATTGCGTGCGTCTCCTTCTCCTATGATTTTCGTGCATCAACAAGAATAGAGCCTGCGTGCTGTTTCGACGCAGGCTCTATGGATTCCTGCCGGAGATTACTCCTTCACAGCACCAATGTTGATGCCCTTAACGAAGTACTTTTGCAGGAAGGGATACAGGATCATGAAGGGCAGGATGGCCACGATGACCGCAGCATTCTGCACTGTGTTTTCCGTTGCGCTGCCAACAGCCGTCGGCAGGTTAGAGCCCATCATCATGGAGCGAAGCTTCATCTGGAAGTTGTAAAGGTTCGCTTTGGTGATGTACAGCTTGTAGTTGGTGTAATCGTTCCAGTAGGACACGGCAAACATCAGGCCGATGGATGCCAGTGCTGCCTTGGACAGCGGAAGAGCAATCTTATAGAAGGTTTGCATGGGCGTGCAACCATCCAGTGTTGCACTCTCGAACAAGCTGTTGGGAATGCCTTCGAAGAAGTTCCGCATGAGCACCAGATTGTACACATTGATGGCCGGCAGCAGGATGACCACCCAAAGGGTATTGGTCAAGCCCAGGTTCCGCATCACGATGTAGCTGGGAATCATGCCGCCGGAGAAAATCATGGTGAACAGCAGCAGGCCTGCGAAAAGGCCACGACCGGGCATATCGAACTGAATCAGCACATAGGCGCCCAGGGTGGACAGGAGCAAGCCCAGCAGCGTGCCGCTGATCGTGGTAATCACGCTGTTCCACAAAGGAGTCACCAAGGTGGGATTGGTCAGCACGGTAATGTAGCCTTCAAAGCCGAACTTTTCCGGGAAAAGCTTCATGCCGTAGCCGGTGGTCAAATCCAGGGAGTCCACCAGCACCTTCCACAGAGGCACAAGGATGATGAGGCACACGATGACAAACAGGATGCCATTGATCACCGGGAAAACGCCCACATTTTTATGGCTCTTTCTTACGTGGGGTGTAGACTTAGCAGTTTGCATCTTTCGCTCCTCCTTCCTTACACAATGCCCCGGCCGCGGACTTTCTTGCTGGCGTAGTTGCACACAAGCATCAGTATCATGCCGACCAGGGAACGGAACAGACCAATGGCCGTTGTATAGCCGTAGTCCGGGATGCCGCCGCTGTTAAAGGTCTGATAGTATACATAGGTCTGCAATACCTGGGACACATCCATGACCGCATCGTTTTGCAGCACGAATACGCTTTCGAAAAGGTTCATGATCTTGGCCAGGTTCAGAATCAGCACCGTGATGATGGTGTTGGCCAAGGCAGGCAGGGTAACATACCACATCTTCTTCCAGCGGCCTGCGCCGTCAATGGAAGCAGCTTCGTAAATGCCGGGGTCAATACCCGTCAGCGTTGCCATGAAGATGATGGTGCCCCAACCGGTATCATGCCAAATGTTGATGATGTAGTAGGCAAACTTCCACCACTGGGAGCTGCCCAGGAAGTAGATTCCCTGTTCGGTAACACCCAATTTAATCAGCACCTGGTTGACCAAACCGGCGTTAGAGGGAGAAAGAATCAGCTGGAAAACGGATGCCGTCACAACCCAGGACATGAAGTGGGGCAGATAAATGATGGTCTGCGCCGTCTTCTTGGCATGGATGTTGATCATCTCGTTGAGCAGCAGGGACAGAATGACGGAGAAAGTCGTAGTCAGGAGCAGCTTGACAACGCTCAACTCCAGCGTGTTGTAGAAAGCGTTCCAGAAGTTCGGCATGGAAAAAAGCCGTTCAAAGTTCTTCAGCCCCACCCATACAGGATCTTTGATGATGGTGTACTTGGTGAAGGCAAAGTAAATGCCGAACATGGGCAGGTAATGGAAAACAATCAGGAATGCCAGTACCGGCAAAAACAGCAGATAGAAACCCGCATATTTTTTGATTCTCGGGCCGATGGGCTTCTTATGAATATCACGGCGTGCGGCGCTTACCATTCGACAACCTCCCTTTGGTGGAATGAAGTTCAAACGTTGTTGGAGGGAGGAGCGGCATTGCTGTCGCCCCTCCCCAACAAGATACCCTTATCAAAGCCAATTTTCATCGGCAGGGTGTGCACCTGATCAGTTCAGTGCATTCAGGCTGTCAACAATCTTATCGGACCAAGCCTGGCCTTCGTTAGCAAAGCGGGTCATGGCCTCAGCATAAGTCATTTCGCCCATGGCAACCTTAGCAATCAGCTCGTTCTTCAGGGTAGTCAGGTCGCCGTTGTAGGTGCTCATTTCCTCGGTAGAAGGAACGATGGTAGCCGGACGGCAGTTGTCTGCAAAGAGCTGGTTGGACTCCAGGTTTTCAGGCTGAACGATTTCACTGACGGGGTTGTAGTAGCCATCTGCAAAGGTAGCCAGAGCGCTCACAGGGTCAGTGTGGTGCTTGGTGTACTGGGTGCCGGGGATCTCCATGTTCTCCAGCATGTGGAACTGGCCTTCTTCGTAGGTGTTGCCGCAAACGGTGCCAGCCTTGGTGCTCCAGTGCACATCTTCCACACCATAGGTCCACAGGAACTGCATGTCGCCGCCATCCAGAATGGTGTCAATGAAATACTTGAACACGCCTTCAGGATTTTCGCAGGTAGAAGAGATGGCCCAAACGGGAGGCGTACGGTCGATGTAAGCAGGGCAGCCTTCCAGAGGAGCCAATGCAACCAGTTCGCCATCCACGCCGTTGTTTTCCAGGTTCGTCTTCAGGTTGGTTGCCCAAGTGCCGGACCAGTAGGTGAACACACCAGTGGTGTTGTCATAGAACTTGTTGCGGCAGTCCTTGGTACCATTGGTCAGGGTGGTGGGGTCGATCCAGCCCTTGGTGTAGCCTTCGTTCAGGCGAGCCAGTGCACCTTCCATGGCAGGCTCGGTAAAACCGTCTACCCACTTGCCTTCATCATTCTTATAGAAGGAAGGATAGGCATCCTGATAGAACTCAGGCAGGTAGTTGATGTAGGGAGCTTCCGTGCCGACGAAGCCAGCAGCCGTCAGGGCGTAGGTATCCTTCACGCCGTCGCCGTCAGGATCGTTATTCACGAAGGCGTCGCACATGGCGGTATATGCTTCCCAAGTGGTGGGAGCTTCCATGCCAACGGCATCCAGCCAAGCCTTCTTCACATAGGTAACCGTGCCGCCGCCGCGGGCATCAGCAAAGCCATACAGGCGACCGTCGATCTTCAGGCCTTCGATGACGTTGTCACCGGTGAACCGGCCGCTGTTCTTGGTAGCGCTGTTTTCCCAGGCTTCCGTCATGTCCCACAGCACGCCTTCAGAGGCGTATGCGGAATAATAGGTAGAAGAAAGGATCATTACATCAGGCCATTCGCCGGATGCGATCTGCTGCTGCAGCACATCATAGTAAGCATCGTGGTCGGGCTGGATGATTTCCAGCTCAATGCCGCTCAGCTCTTCCCAGCGAGCCTTGAACTTATCCTGGGCATTGGGTTCCGTGAAGACCGTGCCGTCAACAAAGATGGTGATCTTGCTGGGCTTCTCCACATCAGCACTGGCCAAGGTGGGCACGAGGCCCAGGCACAGCACCAGTGCCAGCATCAGGGAAAGAAATTTCTTCATAACGTGGTTCCTCCCTTTGTGTTTTTGAGGCGTACCGCCCCTTCGTATGGCTGCATCATACCATGGGCAGAATCGGAAAACAAGAAACAAGATTTGCCCGAAGCGTTCATTTCTTTGGATTGAGCTGATTTCAGACGCATTCAAGCGCGCAAGATTTGTACGCTGCAGGGTCTGAAACCCTTGAAAAATCGTCATTTTGTGGTAAAATAGGATTGCATGAAACGTTCCTGATGATTTTTCCTTTTCCCTGTCGTTTTTGTCATGAGGAAAGGGTCAGCTTGTGCCTGCAGGCTGAAACTTTCCTGCTTGACATCACCCTCGCTGAAAGGATGATCCTGTTATGAAGAATCCCCTTGTCCGCCTGAAGCTTGCGGATGATTCCCGCCCTTCTTCGGCAAAATTCTCCATGGTCATCACCTACAGCATTTTTCTGCTGCTTTGCCTTGCGCTGGTGCTATTCTTTTACATGAACTCCACGGACAATGCCCGGGAGAATTTCTGGCAGCAGCAGTCTGCCCGGATGAATGCCGCCGTCAGCGACATGGACGACGTGATCGACACCATGGATGCCTACACCAGGCAGCTGCTGACAGACTCCACATTTATCCGCTTCGCCAACATGAATGGCATAGAGGAAAGCGGCTATATCTATACAGCCTATGAAATGATGAAGATTCTTGCGCCCAAGTCCTACCTGCTGCTGAAAGCCCCCATCAGCGAGTGTCATATTTACCTGAACAATTCAGGTTATGTGATCTCCGGCAGCCAGTTCACGGAAGCGTCCCAATACTATAACTCCTATAAAAGCTACCTGGCAGGCGGCTATGACAACTGGATGAACATGCTGCTTGCAGCATCTGCCAAGCCTCAAGTCATATCCACCGTCGCCTACACCGGGCTTGCAGGCAGCGCCGTCTTTTTACAGGATATCAATGCGCTGATGAACCGGAATGTTCCAGCTGTCATCTGGTACGAAATAGAGCCTGCCAAGCTGATTCAAACCCTGCTTCCCGGCTGGGATCAGCGGGTGTCCCTGTATGTTGCTTCCGCCGATGGTACAGCTCAGTTTCAAATCACCGATGGTCTCTTTACCGCCTATAATACACCCGTGCAGCTGGATGACATTCTGCCTGATGGCCTCTCAAAAGTTGTGCAGCAGCAAAGCGTTTCCGGCACCATGACCAATTGGAAACATACCAAAGTACTTTTTCAGGAAGGCGACAACGGCTGGTACTATACCCTGCTGCTCCCCCAAAGTTTGTGCACGGAAGTACTGGGCAATTACGACATGGCTTTTGCAGCAATCTTCCTGTTGGCACTGCTTGGCGGGGTTATGCTGGTCATCTATCTGGTGCGGCAAAATATGAAGCCTTATCAGCAGCTTAACAATCAGCTATTGAAAGTCGAAGGAGATAATGCGGAGCTGCAGCGGGAAATTGATGCCCAAAAGCCTGCCGTGTGCTCTGCTTACCTGCGGCAGCTGCTTTCCGGCCATGTGGCTTCCTCTGCTGAATTTGACTATATCATGTCCTTTCTTGGGCTGGAAGGAAACTTGAATTTCTTTGTCCTCTACTGCGTTGCCAATGTTCAGTCCGAGGCTGCCGTGAATCACGATGTTTCCCACGAGCTAATCAGCCAGTACATTGCCCAGTACCTAACCATCGATCGTCCTGTTTACTTCTACAACATGTCTGATCGTTCCTTTGTGGTGCTGACTGCCTTTGATCAGTCCGCTGCAGCGGATCCGTTGATGGAATTGCAGCATCGGGTACTCGCACTGCACAATGACTTGGTAGAGCAGCATGACATCTGGTTCTATGCCGGCGTTGGCGAAAAATGTACGGAAGCTCAGAAGCTTTGGGAATCCTATGAGCAGGCTCGCACCGCTGCCCGGTACACCGCCAAGCACCACATTTTCCTGCCCTACGAAATGATTCATAAGGACGCCGGTTCCTGGTACTACCCCATCGAAATTTCTGCAAAGCTCCAGCACTTTATTACCACCGGCAATAAACAGCAGGTAACGGAAATGTTCGCACTGATTCACCGGGAAAATATCGAAGAACGTTCACTGTCCATGCCTCTGCTGACGCTGCTGCTTTCTGACCTGAAGAATACCTTGCTAAAGTCCCGATTCCTGATTGCAAATGTTCATACAGAAAGCGAGCAGGAACAGCTTCGGCAGCTGGATCGTCGCCTGGGAGAGCAGCTCAGCTTTCCTCAGCTGGAAAGCATCGCTTTGGAACTGTGCAGCTTCTTCACACGTACAGCGGAGCCTGCTGATCCCATTCCTGAAGTGGAAAGATATCTGACGGAGAACTATACGGATCCTTCCATGTGTCTGGCCAAACTGTCCGATCGGTTCAACATTTCAGAAAGCTACCTGTCCCACCTGTTCAAGAATAAAACGGGTCAAAACTTTTCCGTCTACCTGGAAAATCTGCGGCTGAACGAAGCTGCCCGCAGGCTGAAGGAACCCGGCTGCAACCTTTCCTCCCTGTATCTGGAGCTTGGGTATAACAATTCTACCACCTTCCGCAGGGCCTTCAAAAAGCGCTACGGTATGGCACCCAGTGAAATGCGCAGTTAAAGGAGAATCATTGCCATGCTTACCATTTCTGTTGCACCATCCACCCCGATTGATACCTTGGGCAAGGCCTTCGCTTTACTGCCAGCTGATGAGACGGAAACCGTTTGCATTCATCTTGCGCCTGGCACGTATCGTGAGAAGCTGACCCTCCATCGCAGTCATACCATGATTGAAGGTTCAGGTGTGGAACAGACCAAAGTCGTTTTCGGTGATGCCGCCACAGAAGTCATGGAGGACGGCATGAAGCGGGGTACTTTCCGGACGGCTACCTTGATGATTGATGCACCCTACGTGACCCTGCGCCACCTGACCATCGAAAATGATGCAGCTCCCCGTGAAGAGGCCGGTCAAGCCATTGCCTTGTATGTAGATGGAGATCATTTTCTGGCAGAACACTGCGCCTTGCTGGGACATCAGGACACCTTGTTTACCGCTCCCTTGCCTCTGAAAGAACTGCAAAAGAACGGCTTTGTTGGCCCAAAGCAGTTTGCGCCCCGCACGCCCCAGCGTCAAGTGTACCGGAATTGCCTGATTGCAGGGGATATTGACTTTATCTTTGGCAGTGCTGCCGCCTGGTTTGACCATTGTGAAATCCGCAGTGTGGACGGCAGGAAGCTGCGCTCCACGCCATATGAAAGCTACATCAGTGCCCCTTCCACCCCTGCCGGTCAACGCTATGGCTATGTATTCTACCATTGCCGCTTAACAGGGGACAACATTCCGGATGGCAGCGTCTACCTTGGACGTCCTTGGCGGAACGATGCCAAAGCAGTGTATATTGGCTGCGAAATGGGCAGCCATATTCAGCC
>CAVIWF010000015.1:0-47134 GCA_963646285.1 bacterium | reverse complement strand
ATGTCGCCGATTTTCGATTTAGAGTTGAAGGGCTTGCGAGCCCTCCAATGCCACCCAGGGTTTGTTGATGGTCCGACAGATAGGCGAAGTGCCTGTCTGTATTTTTTGTTCCTTCTGCCTTGACAAGGATAAACACCTCTCCTATAATAGTTGCGTACGCAACGAAAAAGGAGGGCTTTTTATGCCGCCCTTAACAAGGCAAATCAATGTGACTTATCGGTGCGGTATGATGTACCGGGATCATCAATTGAAGGATTTGGATATTAACGGGTGCCAGACACCTTATCTGCTGCCCCTGTTCAGGAAGCCGGGAATGACCCAGGAGGAGCTTGCAGCATGGCTGTGCGTGAATAAGTCCAGCGTTACCAGGCAGGTGGCTGCACTGGAAAAGCAGGGCTATATCCGCCGGGCATGTGACCCCAAAGATCGGCGTGTGCTGCGGCTGTACCCCACGGAAAAGGCCATGGCCACGCAGGAGCGGCTGAAAACCATGCTGGGGGATTGGCGGGCGTATCTGGTGCAGGATTTGACGGAGGAAGAGCAGGCAACGCTGAGCAGCCTGATGGATCGGATTACCAGGCGGGCAGAAGCCTATGTGAAGGGAGAAGAAGGGGAATGCATCTCATCCGAACCTACATAAAACCCTATTACGGACGGCTTTTCTGGCAGATGCTGATTAAGATCGGCGGCACGGTGATCGAGCTGTTCCTGCCCAGCATGCTGTCCATTATTCTGGACGACTATGCCCCGGCTGGGGATATGCACGGCGTGTGGATGATGGGTGCCGGCATGCTGCTGTGCGCCGTGCTGGCATGGCTGGGCAACTGCACTGCCAACCGGCTTTCCACCGGCATCAGCCGGGAAATGACCCGGAAGCTGCGCAAGGATCTGTTTGATAAAATCGAGAACCTTTCCGCTGCCCAGCGAGATCGGATTACCGATTCTTCCATGGTGTCCCGGCTTACCAGCGACACCTACAACGTGCACCAAATGGTGGATCGTATGCAGCGGATGGGGGTTCGGGCGCCCATTCTTCTGCTGGGCGGGCTCATTGTGGCTGCCTGTCTGGAGCCGGTGCTGACCCTGGTGATGGCGGCAACCCTTCCCCTGCTGCTGACGGTGGTGGTCACCATTTCCAAGCGTGGGCTGCCCCTGTACACCCGGGTGCAGCAATGCGAAGACGGCATGGTGCGCAAAATTCAGGAGAACATGGCTGGTGCCCGGGTGGTGCGTGCCCTATCCAGAACCGCATGGGAGCGGGACCGCTTTGATGAAGTGAATGAGTCCCTGGCAGAAAGCCAGAAGGATGCCTCCATGACCATGGCCATGGTCAGTCCCTTGGTGAGCCTGCTGCTGAACATGGGGCTTGCGGCGGTGGTGCTGGTGGGCGCTGTTCGGGTTTCCATGGGGGTCTCCCAGCCGGGCAAAATCATTGCCTTCATGAGCTACTTTACCATCATCCTGAATGCATTGCTGGCAGTGTCCCGGCTGTTCATGATGTACTCCAAGGGGCAGGCCAGTGCAAAGCGCATCGGCGAAATTCTTGCCATGGAATCGGAGCTGCCAGTGAAGGACATTCCGGCAGTACAGGAGGATGCCTATCTGGTCTTTGACCATGTAAGCTTCTCCTACAATAAGCACCGGCCGGATGTGGAGGATGTTTCCTTCTCCCTCAAGGAGGGGGAAACCCTGGGCATTATCGGCCCCACAGGCGCCGGGAAAAGCACCCTGCTGGCTTTGATGCTCCGCCAGTATGACCCGGATCAGGGGGAAATCCGCATCGGGGGCAGGAACATTGCTTCCATCCAACCGGAAGAGCTGCGGAAGAACGTAGGCATTGTATTCCAGAATGATTTTCTCATGGCGGATACCCTGCGGGAAAACATCCGCTTCGGCCGGGAAATTAACGATCAATCCCTGATGACGGCCACCCAGCGGGCACAGGCAGAGTTCATTCAGCAGAATGAGGATCAGCTGGATTTTGCCCTGAATGTGCGGGGCAGGAACCTTTCCGGCGGTCAGCAGCAGCGGGTGCTGATTTCCCGTGCACTGGCAGGCAAGCCTCGGCTGCTGCTGCTGGATGACTGTTCCAGTGCCCTGGACTTTAAGACGGATTTGGCCCTCCGCCACGCCATTCGGGAAGCGTATCAAAACACCACCACGGTGCTGGTGGCACAGCGTGTTTCGGCGGTGATGGCAGCGGATCATATTCTGGTGATGGATCACGGCAGGGTAGCAGGCTATGGCAAGCATGAAGACTTGAAGAAAAACTGTCCCCTGTATCATGACCTGTGCCTGCTGCAATTGGGCAGCGAGCAGCAACCTGACGGAAAGGAGGCCGTGTAATGGCTGGCAACGGTATCAGTCCCATGGGCAACATGGCTTTTGACAAGCCCAAGGGACACTCCATGCACGTGCTTCGCCGCCTGGGACGGTACCTGGGCAAGTACCGGCTGCTGATCATGGCAGCGGTGGCAGTGTCGGTGATCGGCAACGTGCTGGCACTGCTGAGCCCCAAACTTTCCGGGTATGCCATTGATGCCATCAAACCCGACGGGGTGGATATGCCCCAGGTGGTCTACTATGTGGGCTGGATGGTGGGCATTTCCGCCCTGTCTGCCCTCATGAGCTGGGGATTGTCTGCCCTGATGATTGCCATTTCCCGGAACATGGTGAAGCAGATGCGTACGGATCTGTTCCGCCAGTTGACGGTGCTGCCGGTCAGCTTCTTCGATACCCATCAGACAGGGGATGTGATTTCCGTCCTGTCCTACGATGTGGATACGGTGGGCAGTTCCCTTTCCACAGACTTGGTGCAGATGATGTCCAGCGCCATCACCGTGGTAGGATCCTTTGCCATGATGCTTTCCATTTCGCCCCGGCTGCTGCTGATCTTCGTGTTCACCATTCCTATTTCCATTGTCTTTACACGGTATCGGGCCAAGAAGGTGCGTCCGCTGTTCCGCACACGTTCCAGGAAACTGGGCGAGCTGAACGGCTTCGTGGAGGAAACCATTTCCGGCATGAAAACCGTAAGGGCTTATCATCAGGAAGAGGAATTCCACAACCGCTTTACCGCCAAGAATGACGGTGCCGTGGAAGCCAACTGGAAAGCGGACTACACCGCCAGCGTCACCGGCCCCACCGTGAACCTGATCAACAACGTATCCTTGGCGCTGGTCAGCATTTTCGGTTCCCTGATGTACATGGCAGGGGGCATTACCCTGGGCGGGGTCAGCTCCTTTGTGCTGTACAGCCGCAAGTTTTCCGGCCCCATTAACGAGTTCGCCAATATCCTCAGCGAAATTCAGTCGGCGCTGGCGGCGGCGGAACGGGTACTGACCCTGTGTGATCTGCCCCCGGAAACCCCGGATGCAGGAAATGCACTGGATGCCGCACCCTGCAAGGGAAACGTGCGGGTGGATCATGTTTCCTTCGGCTATGCGCCGGGGAAAGAAGTGCTGCATCAGGTGGATTTCGAGGCCAAGCCGGGCTCGGTTATTGCTATTGTGGGGGAAACAGGCTGCGGCAAAACCACGCTGATCAATCTGTTAATGCGCTTCTATGACGTAACGGACGGCGCCATTCTGCTGGATGGAAGAGACATCCGCACCCTGAAGCGGGACAGCCTGCGCAGTCAGTTTACCATGGTGCTGCAGGATACCTGGCTCTTTGAAGGTACGGTGTACGAGAACATTGCCTACGGCCGGCCGGATGCCACCCGGGAGGAAGTGATTCAGGCCGCCAAGGCAGCCCACGTTCATGAGATGATTGAGGCCATGCCTCAGGGCTATGATACCCCGGTGATTGCCTCCGGCACCAGTATTTCCAAGGGACAGAAGCAGCTGCTGACCATTGCCCGAGCCATGCTGATGGACTCTGCCATGCTGATTCTGGATGAAGCCACCTCCAACGTGGATACCCGCACGGAAAAACTGATTCAGGAAGCCATGCTGAAGCTGATGAAAGGGCGCACCTGCTTTGTTATTGCCCATCGGCTGTCAACCATTACCGGGGCGGACAAGATTCTGGTGATGGATCACGGCCGACTGGTGGAAAGCGGCACCCATCAGGAACTGCTGAAGAAGAACGGCGTGTATGCGTCCATGTACATGGCGCAGTTTGACTACACGGCGTGATGCAAAAAACAGGGCAGTGGGAGAATGAAAGGTTCTCTCACTGCCCTGTTTGATTAACCATTTATGCAATTACCATCCGCCATCGAAGCCGTCATCCCCGCCGAAACCATCATCAAAGCTATCGGTATCTGCAAAGGGATCCGGGGCTTCGTCCATGTAGGTGTTGGTGCCGAAAAGACCGGGAGTGCTGTAGCCGACATGCCGCCCGCCGGCATCATAGAAGTCTTCACTGCCGAAAAGCCCGTCCAGGCTGTAGCCAAGGTTCCGCCCGGCGTTATCGTAGAAGGTTTGGTTGCTGAGCACCCCATCCAGGCTATAGCCTACCCGTCTGCCGCTGGGGTCGAAGTAGTCCGTGCCGCCCAGGGCATTATCCATGCTGTAGCCCGCCAAGCGGCCGCTTTCGTCGTAAAAGTTGGTACCACCGAAAAGTCCTGGGGAACTGGTGAATTTGCGACTCATATGGCCAACCTCCTTTGTCTCTGTTGCAGAAACAGCAGGCAGGAAACCATTACACAACCTTGATGCAGAAGTCCTCACACACCGGGGCACAGTAGCCGCAGCGCACGCACTTGCTCTGGTCGCAGACGCACTTTCCGTCCACGATGGATAGTGCTCCCTGCCGGCAGCGTTGTACGCATTTGCCGCAGCCTCGGCAGTAATCGTGGATCATCAGGTGCCGAGGCTCCCGTTTGGTTAGCGTAAGGGCTTCCGGGTCAGGGGTCAAGCCCTCTGCCAGGGCAAGGTTCACATCAATTTCCGCTTCGCTCTGCATACCGCAGCAAATGGCATCTACTGATGGGGAGGAGCGAAGGTAATCGAAGGCCTCCCGGGGCTCACGCAGCAGGTGACCGCCCCCCAGGGGCTTCATGGCATAGATGCCGATGCCGGCGGAATGGGCACGCTCAATGGCTGCCATCATTTCATCCCGGGTACCGTCCGCAATACCTACGCCGGTGCGGTTGATCAGGGGATGAATCACGTCCAGACCGGGGTAGCGGGGGGCATAATCCACAGCTGCCACCCGGTGTGTGGAAAAACCAACGGCACGAATCTTTCCCTTGGCCTTCTGTTCCAGATAAAAATCAAAGGCTTCCCGGTGCCCCTTCAGGGTCAGCCGGTCTTCCTGCTCATGCATGAGGAAAATGGGGATCACGTCCATGTCCAGCTTCCTCCGGGAATCTTCAAAGGCCTCTTCTGCCCCTTGACGATCCCATGCGTAGGATTTGGTGGAAATTAGCAGATCCGGCCGCTTCCTCAGGGCAAGGCGCAGGGGCTCGTAGGTATCATAAAGCTGGGCGGTGTCAAACAGGTTGATGCCCTTTTCTGCTGCATAAAGGATAAGCTCCGCAGCCCGCTCCGGCTGGAAGCTTTTTTGCATGGGGCTGACGGTCAGCGTGCCAAAGGCCAGCGGATACACCATCAACCCGGTTTTGCCCAATGGGCGTTTGTCCATCATTCTTCCGTATGCTCCGCCAAATAGAAGCGCACAAGCTCTTCCAGAATCTCATCCCGCTCCAGCCGGCAAATCATGCTGCGAGCCTGATTATGGCTGGTGATGTAGGTGGGGTCGCCAGAGATGATATAGCCCACCAGCTGGGTAATGGGATCGTACCCCTTGGCCTGCAAGGCGGAATACACGTACATGAGGATGTCCTGCGCCTCATTGCCGGACTCCTGGATCGGGCTCAGCTTGGTGGTTTCGAATTCGTTAGGCACAGCGGTTCCTCCCCTCATTTCGTTAAGCCTATTATACATGAAATCACCCTGAAAGGAAAGAAAAAGTTTTACTCAAAGTTGTCAATCTGGTAAGAAAAAAGACGCAGAGCCGACAGCCTGCCGTTCCACGCCCTTTGGGGATGATAAGCTTATTTTTGCGCCAGATTCAGCATGCCGTCCACCAGGTCAATGGCGGCAGTGAGCCGCTGATTGTAGTTGCCCCGAATCTGGACGATCTTGTCTTTGAAGCCGAATTCCTCATACATGCCCAGCAGGTGTTCGTTGAGCATTTCCCGCCGCTCCTGGCTGCCGTTAAGGCGCATTCCGTCGCTGACCCAGGTCACGTCCGGGTTCAGGTACAGCACCACATCGTACCGCCTGGGGTTGATGTAGGCTTCCACCAGCTTGTTGCGGTGCCCCATGTACAGTTCGCTGTAGTAGTTGGTCACCACGGCATCCGTGTCAAAGAAGCAGACCTTGTTGGCTGTACGCATGGCATGGTAGTCCTGCTCTGCCTGCAGGTAGGCCATGCGGCCGAAGTCTTCATCGGTGAAGATGGTTTCATCCCCGCCCAGGTAATCCCGGGCATAGTACCGGCCAACCTCTTCTGACCAGGAGGTGTTGTACAGCTTGGCCAGGCACTTGGTCAGGGTGGTTTTGCCGCAGGATTCCGTGCCGGCAATCAGCACCTTCTTGGCAAAGAAGGGACGGGCAGGACCCAGAATATAGTGCCAGTTGTTCAGAATATCCTTGCGGATGTCTGTGGCGGAAATAGGGTACCGGCTCCGGGTGGGGTCGAACATTTCGATGGCGCTTTCCGGGAAGAAGTGCTGCAGGGTATCGTCATAGTCCCGATCCCCAACGAAGAAGGCGTCAATCTTTTCCGGCACTACCTGCCGCATTCTTTCCGACCACATGGCCCAGCCGTCCGGGTATTCGGGAATGTCCGTTTCATCCAGCACACGGACGGAAATGTGGCTCATGTCCTGCACCTGCTGGCTGAGCCACTGCTTCCGCAGCTGATAGGTGATGGTGGGCAGTCCGTCAGCTGCACAGAGATTCTCCGTTTGAACCTTGTTGTCGGAGATGACCACAATCAGCTTCTCGCACTTGGTGGAGGCCTGAATGATCTGGTACAGATGCCCACGGTGTGGGGGGCAGAAACGGCCGAAGTAAACGCCGGTTTTATACATGGGAGGAACCCCTTTCCCTGCAAGTGGTCTGGGCTGGATAAATCCAGTTGTGCTCCTATTCTCCTTAGAATGGGCAGAATCCTTCTTTCATCACGAAGTCCTTTACCGAAGGAGGAACTGATGCTATACTGGAAAGCGAAATTTTGAGGAGATGTTGCCCTTATGCCCCAGCCTGTGATTGGTCGCTTTGCCCCTACGCCCAGCGGACGGCTGCATTTGGGCAACGTGCTCTGCGCCATGGTGGCCTACCTGTCGGCAAGGAGTCAGGGCGGCCGGTTCCTGCTCCGCATTGAGGATTTGGACATTCCTCGCTGCCCGGCATCCCTGAGCCGAGCTGCCATTGACGACTTGACGACTCTGGGCTTTACCTGGGATGAGGAGCCCCTTTATCAAAGCCAGCGGGGCGACATTTACCGCCGGGCGCTGCAATACCTGACAGAGCAAGGGCACACCTACCCCTGCTTCTGCACCCGGGCGCAGCTCCATGCCAGCATTGCGCCGAACCTGGGGGATACGGTGGTGGTCTACCCCGGCACCTGCCGGAACCTGACCGGGGAAGAAGCAGCAGAGCGGGCAAAAACAAGGACGCCTGCCATTCGCCTGCGGGTTCCGGAGGAGGAGATCACCTTTACCGACCGGCTGTACGGTGTGCAGAAAGAAAATCTGGCGCGGGACTGCGGGGATTTCATTTTGCAGCGTTCCGATGGCTTGTATGGCTATCAGCTGGCAGTGGTGGTGGACGATGCCCTTTCCGGGGTAACGGAAGTGGTTCGGGGGCGGGATATTCTTTCCGCTACGCCCAGACAGATTTACCTCCAACGCCTGCTGGGTTACGATACCCCTGCTTATCTGCATATTCCCCTGTTGATGGACGGGGATGGGCGGCGGCTGGCCAAGCGGGATCGGGACATGGACATGACTGCCCTGCTGAAACGATTCACGCCGGAGGAAATATTGGGGTGGCTGGCCTATGCAGCCGGATTGCAGCAGGAAATCAGACCTGCAGCCTTGGAAGCGTTGATCCCCCTGTATGATCCGGCGAAGCTGCTCAGGGAAGATCTGCGGCTGAAGGGGCTTGACTGAGTCAAAGCCGAACCGAAGTCTACATCTTCCTTTTTCCTGCCTGAAATGTTATAATGATTCCGTTCAGCACCTTCGGGATGCTGGCGGCTTGTTGTTTCGTTGAATGAAGCGGACGATCGATTCCCGTCAAGGAGGAAACTCATGAAGCGTTTTTTATGCCTGATGATGTCCCTGATGCTGCTTGTGGCCATGGCCGGAACGGCTTTGGCAGATACGCCCAAGCCCATTGAAACCATCCCCTATGATGAGCTGCCTGCCACCATTGACGGACAGCATCACTTCCTGCTGCTGTGTGTGGATCAGTGGCACGGCAAGCCCGGCAATCTGGGCAACACGGACGGCATTGTGCTGGTGACTCTGGATACCCGTGCTCACCGTGTCATGCTGACCTCCTTTATTCGGGATGCCTTGGTGGTGCGGCCGGACGGACACATTGGTCGAATCAACTACATTGCCAAGAACTATAGCCCGGAGGATCTGTGTCAGGTCATCAGCACCCACATCGGTGTGAAGGTGGAGAAGTACGTCCTCTTTGATTTCAGCCAGATTCAGACCATCATCGACTTCCTGGGCGGCGTGGATATTACCGTCAACGCTGAGGAAGCCAGCTACCTGAAGCGCTATGCCATCAGCTCTACGTCCACAACCCCTTCCATGGCGGGGGCAGGTACGTATCGCTTCGGCGGCCATGCGGCAGTGATTTACATGCGCATCCGCAAGGCTGGCGGCGGCGGGGACTTCATGCGCACCCAGCGGGTGCGTACGGTGCTGTCCACCCTGGCGGATCAGTGCCGGGAAATCAGCTGGGACGAAGCCCTGTCCCTGGTGGATAACGTAATGGCCAACACCACCATGACCAACATGAACCTGGAAGAAATGCAGCAGGCTGCATCCTACGCCTATGACCTGCGGGGCTGCACGGTGGAGGAACTGCGCATCCCCATTGACGGGGCTGCAACACCCATCAACTATGCTGCCATGGCAGTGCAGGAAATTGACTGGCCTGCCTGCCGGGAAGCCATGCAGAATTACCTGCAAAGCAGCTTCCTGGTGCTGGATGATGAAGATTAAACAGAAGGGTAAAACGAGGAAGAATGCATGAAGTGTCCCCAATGCGGTAAGTGGAATCGGGCTTCCTTCCCCACATGCCAGTACTGCGGTGCAGAACTGCCTCAGGAAGATAAGCGGGAGGAACCCAGCTGGCGCACCACCTTAAAGGATGACCAGCGCAACAACGCCTATATCCGGGTGGATGAGGACGGTAATGCGGAGACTGCCCCGGATCGCCGTGATGTACTGGCGCGGGAAATGTCCGAACTGAAGGTGCGCAAGGCAGAAGGCCGGGAAAAGCAGCGGCAGCTTCGGGCAGAGGGCGCCAAGCGTGGTGCAGCACCTTCCGGCATGAATGTGCGCAGCCACACGCCCCACGATGATTTCTGGCAAGTGGCGGATGACCCTAAGGCCACCGTCCGCATCCGTAAGCTGGATGATGAAGGGACAAGCGGGGGCGCATTCAACGCCACCCAGACCCATCGGATCATGCCTGTAGGCAATGACCTGGAGGGCGGCCGCTCCTTTGACCCCATGTGGGGGGACGAGGACGAATTTGTCGCCACCCATCAAATGCCCCCCCTGCAGGCCACAAGAAGCTTTACTGCCAAGCTGCCCAACCGGCGGAGAGGTACCCGGCACCTGATTCGTGCCCTGATCATCATCCTGATTGTGGGCTTAACCGGCTTGGCCTCCTTCTTTGGCTATCACTTCTTCAAGAACCGTCAGGAGACCATCAAGGAGCAGAATGCTGCCACGGTGGTGGCTTCCATTAAGAATGACCTGGCTGCCCATACCATTATGATTCCCGGGGAAGACGGCACCCAAATTTACATTCGGGAGCTGCACACCTCCTACATTGTCACCGGCGGCTTTGCCACGGTGGAGGTGGAGGATCATACCTGGTATGACGATAAAACGGATTATCTGGATGCTACCATGGAGGTTACCCTGACCCCTTTTGTCAAGACCACCTCCGGGCAGCAGAAGCCGTTGGATCCCATTACCTATGAAATTGATATTCCCCTGTCGCCCATTGAACTGCTGACCCCGGACGCTACCCGGTACGAAGTGTCGGCATCCATGTATACCATGAAGTTTTCCGTACGTCCCGGCTCCAAGGTGACCATTAACGGGGAGGATTACTCCGATACCGTCAACTCGGAAACCGGCGAGTTCTCCTATAACGCCACGGTGCAGCCTCAGGGTGACAACCTGTTCACCGTTGTGTGCCGCAGCCAGTACTGCCGGGAGAACACCATGGAAGTTGTGCTCTACCGGGAGCGGCAGGAAATCCCTCTGGACTTGGCAGCAGATACCTACACATCCACCAGTTCCAGCTATATGCTGGTTTCCGCTACCACCATGCCCGGGGCGGATATTGAGGTTTCCAGCCCCTATAAGGATCTGAACATTACCAACCTGGATACCACCGGTGCATTCAGCTTCTATGCGGTGTTCGACCATATTGGCGACAATACCATCACCATTACCGCCAGTATGCCGGGAAAGAAGTCCTCGGTGGTGAACTACACCGTGTACTATGTGCCCCCGGCCAATACCTACACCACCAAGGCCTGGGCCATGGATGCCACCAACTACAACGAGCTGCTGAACAACATGACCGTTCGTGCAGCCAAAACCCAGGTGTATGTGATTAAAGGCAAGGTGCAGTACTCCGTCAGCGATAAACCCCAGATGGTGGTGATCAACACCAGCGACGACGGGCAAAGCCAGCCGGTGCTGGTGCAGAATTATTCCAAGACCACCTGGGTGGTGGGGGAAACCTACGAAATTTATGCCGACGCATACAGCACCTACAACAACATGCCCTGGCTGAATGCCCGGTATACCTATCAGCGATAATTGAACCGCCTTTGGGGCGATACCCGAGGGCAAAGGAGATGCCATGAATCCCTGTGATCTGTTGATTATCGGTTCCGGCCCGGCTGCCTACAGCTGTGCCATAACGGCCCGCAAACGTAACCTGAAGGTGCTCATTGCCGGGGCTTCCGCCAAGGATACCTGGCTGTGGCGTGCAGAGCACATTGCCAATTATCCGGGCATGCCGGATGTTTCTGGTCAGGCACTGTTGGAAAGCTTTCATGCTCAGGCCCTCCATGCCGGGGCGGCATTTGTCCACGGCGTGGCCAGACAGGTGCAGCCCATGGGCAATGGCTTCATGACCCTGATTGGCAATGACATTGCGGAATCCAGCGCCGTGGCCCTGTGCGTGGGCGCAGCTCGGCCGAAAATGCTGCCCGGGGAAGAAGCACTGCTGGGGCAGGGCGTCAGCTGGTGCGGCACCTGCGACGGCATGTTCTACCGGGGCAAGGAAGTGGCTGTGCTCTCTGTCTGGGAGGACGGTGTGGAAGAGGCTGTTTTCCTTGCGGGGCTTGCCAGCAAGGTGGATTATTACCGCCTTGCTCCCCACGATGTGCCTGATAATGCGCCCTTTGCCGTGCTGCCGGGGAAGCCTGTGAGCCTTGCCAAAAAGGATGGCCGCATTCTGCTGACCACCGGCGATGGGGAAAAAGCCTATGATGGGGTGTTCATCTTCCGCCCCTCGGTTGCGCCTGATCGGCTGCTGCCGGGGCTTAAGCTGGATGGAGGCTTCATTCAGGTGAACCGGCGGATGACCACCAGTATGCCCCGGGTATATGCCGCAGGGGACTGCACAGGATTGCCCCTGCAAATTGCCAAGGCAGTAGGGGAGGGGAACGTGGCGGCCATTGCTGCTGCAGAAGACCTTGCCCGGGAAAATAAGGAGGCACTGTAAATGAAACGATTCCTTGCCTGGACGCTGGCACTGTGCCTGTTTGCCCTGCCTTGCCTGGCGGAACCCCTGACGCTGGATGAGAATCTTTCGGGCACCGCATACTGGCCGGAGGATGCAGATGAAAGCTCTGCCGTGTTCGTGTATCACTACAGCTATCCCCACGCTGCCAGCGATGGGGATGTGGCGGCGGCAGTGAATGAGTTTTACACCTATCTGGTGGATGATGCACTGGCCTTTACTGTGCCTATTCTGGCAGAATCCCTGGAAAATACGGACGTGCAATCCTACTGCAATGTTACCTCTCAGGTCACTTGCCTGAATGAGGAGTACCTGTCTGTGCTGCTGGTAACGGAATCCTTCCAGAATGGCAGCACCACAAAGATTTATTCCGCCCAAACCTTTATGCTTAACGGGGAGCGGGCTGGCATTGCTTCCAGCCTGCCTAGACTGCTGGGCATTCTGGAGGATCAGGAAGCGGATACCTGGATGCAGGATCGGCAGACAGCCAAGGCTAATGATCTGGTGTGGCAGATGGTGTGGGAAGCCATTGAATTCCAGCGCACTTCCGGCACAGTGGCCTACAATGCAGATGTGACCTACGAGCAGCTGACCCAGGAGTTCTATCCGGAAGAGGATTTTTATCTGGATGAAAAGGGCGACCCGGTGTTCTTCATTCAGGCCGGTACCCTTGCCCCGGAAGAGGCTGGTGTGCTGCTGTTCCCCTTCTCCCTGGAAGAGCTGAAGGACGAATTGTAAGTGCTTGACGGATGATGCATCCGATGATAAGATACACTTGTACCGGGGCAGAATGTCCCAGCGAAACGGAGGAAATACCAATGAAAATCAGCAAGGAAACTACCATGGGCGAACTGATCAGCCTGGATCGGGGCATTGCTGCCATCCTGATGCAGAACGGCATGCATTGCGTCGGCTGCCCTGCTCACGCTTTTGAATCTCTGGAAGATGGCTGCGCAGGCCACGGCATTGATGTGGAAAAGGTCATCAGCGATATCAAGGCTTACCTGGCAACCAAGGAAGCCTGAGCATACGGCTTGACCGAATGGGGCTGTCTCTGTGAGGCAGCCCTCTTTTCACACCTTTGCAGGAAAGCACAGGAGGAGTACGCTGTGGGGAAAATCGATTGGGGCGAAAATCTGGAACTGAAGATTGCCAAGCTGCCGGAAAGCCCGGGCTGCTACCTGATGAAGGATCAGGAGGGCACCATTATTTACGTGGGCAAGGCAGTCAATCTGAAGAACCGGGTACGCTCCTATTTCCGGGATATGTACCACACCCCCAAGGTGGCGGCTATGATCTCCCACATTGCGGATTTTGACATTCTCCTGTGTGATACCAATCTGGAAGCCCTGTGCCTGGAATGCAACCTGATCAAGCTCCACAAGCCTTACTACAACATTCTCCTGAAGGATGACAAGCATTATCCCTACTTGCGGATCAACCTGAAAGAACCCTATCCCCGGCTGACCCTGGCACGGCGCATGGAGAAGGACGGGGCAAAATATTTCGGCCCCTATATCGGCGCAACGGCGGTGAAGCAGGTGATTGAAGCGGTGCGTGGGGTGTTCCCTCTGCGCACCTGCAAGCAGACCCTGCCCCTGAAAACCACCAAGCGCCCCTGCATCAATTACGACATCGGCAAATGCATGGCACCCTGCGCCGGTAAATGCACCGAGGAAGCCTACTGGGACATGATGGACGGGGTGCTGGCCTTTCTGAATGGGGATTACCGCCAGGTGTGCGATCAGCTGAAGCAATCCATGAACGATGCCGCCGCCAAGATGCAGTACGAGAAAGCCGCCGTGTACCGGGATAAGATCCGCCGGGTGGAGGGGCTGATGGAGCGGCAGATCGCCATCCAGACCGCCGCTGGGGAGCAGGACATTTTCGCTCTGGCCCAGGATGGATTGGATGCCATGGTGCAGGTACTCTACGTCCGTGGAGGGCGGATGGTGGGCGGCGATCATTTTCCACTGCCGAGGGAAGGCAGTGAAGACCCGGCAGAAATTCTGGCGGCGTTCCTCCCCCAATATTATGAGGATGGGGCACTGATTCCCCGGCATGTGCTGTGCGAAACTCTGCCGGAGGATGCTTTGGAGCAGCTGGAAAGCTGGCTGAGGCAGCAGAAGGGGAGTGCTGTGACCCTTGCTACCCCGAAGCGGGGCGAAAAGCACGACCTGGTTCGCCTTGCGGCCAAGAATGCCGCTGATGCGCTGGATAAGCGGAACGCCAAGGCGGCCATTCAGCAGGAGCGCACCATCGGCGCCTGTGCCGGACTGGCGAAAGCACTGGGGCTGGCAAAACCGCCCCGGCGCATTGAAGGTTATGATATTTCCAACACCCAGGGGCAGCTCAGCGTTGCCTCCATGGTGGTGTTCATTGACGGCACAGCGGCCAAGAAGGAATACCGGCGCTTCCGCATCAAAACCGTGGAAGGAGCCAACGACTTTGCCTCTATGAATGAGGTGCTGGGGCGGCGGTTCGCCCGTGGATTGGAAGAAAAGGCGGAGCGGGAAGCGGCGGGGCTTCCTGCCGTGGGGGGCAAGTTCTCCGACCTGCCGGATCTGGTACTGATTGACGGTGGCCCCCAGCAGCTGCGCTTTGCCCGGCAGGCTTTGCTGGATATGGGTGCAGGGGAAGTGGCCATGTTTGGCTTGGCGAAGAAGGAGGAGGAAATCTTCCTGCCTGACCGGGAGGAACCGATCTGCCTGGATCACCACACGCCGGAGCTTCATCTGGTGCAGCGTGTGCGTGACGAGGCCCACCGCTTCGGCATCACCTACCACCGGGCACTGCGGGGTAAGGCCTTTGTGCACAGCCAGCTGGAGGATATTCCCGGCATTGGCCCCACCCGGCGGAAAGCCCTGATGAACCGGTTTGGCTCCATGAAGGGCATCCGTGCCGCCACGGAGGCTGACCTGCTGGCTACCCCCAGCATGAACCGACCGGCGGTGGATGCGGTGCTGAAATGGCAGGCGCAGAAAAAATAAAAAAAGTTTTGGTCAGCAGGTTTCACTTGCTGAAAAGCTGTTGATACTATCATCAGGCGGTAGGAACGCCTGAATGTAAAGGAACATCATGAAGTTATTTTAGGAGGTAGACAGATATGAAGTGGGTTTGCAGCATTTGCGGTTACGTGTACGAAGGGGAGCAGGCTCCCGAAAAGTGCCCTGTGTGCAAGGCTCCTGCCAGCAAGTTTGTGAAGCAGGAAGGCAACATGACCTGGGCTGCCGAGCATGTGGTAGGCGTGGGCAAGGACGCCCCTGCGGAGATTGTGGAAGGCCTGCGGGAGAACTTCAACGGCGAATGCAGCGAAGTGGGCATGTATCTGGCCATGGCACGGGTTGCCCATCGGGAAGGCTACCCTGAAATTGGCCTGTACTGGGAAAAGGCTGCTTATGAAGAGGCAGAGCATGCAGCCAAGTTTGCCGAACTGCTGGGCGAAGTGCTCACCGACTCCACCGAGAAGAACCTGACCATGCGTGTGGAAGCCGAAAACGGTGCCACCATGGGCAAGTATGAGCTGGCCAAGAAGGCCAAGGAACTGGGTCTGGATGCCATCCACGACACCGTGCACGAAATGGCTCGGGACGAGGCTCGTCACGGCAAGGCCTTCGAGGGCCTGCTGAAGCGGTACTTCGGCAAGTAATCGCATAGAAAGCAGAACAAACAGGAGCCACTCCGGCGTGGGGCGGCTCCTGTTTTGATTATGGAAGCATTACATACACTTGCGTACTAGGTATTCATCCATACGATGAAATTGAGCAATTTTATCTGCGGTCATTTCCGGACTGTCTGCATCGAAGATCGGTTCTTTTGCCGCTGCGGCATCCAGCTCACGAAGCTCTTCTTCAGATAGAGCGGCAGAGAGCTCACGAATATTCATCTTCACCATGTTCATATTTTAGCTCGCAATTTGAAGCGATGCATGATCAAAACTTAGTAACGGGAAGTAGCACGACCTGTTGTTTCGGTAGCCGAGGATACAGTGCCTGCCTTTTTGCTGTTTGCAACATCTTCCATAAGGAAGTTGATGTTTTGCTCCAGCTCTTCCATGCGAAGCAGCGTGGCTTTGTTTTCAGCTGTATCGGCAACGATGGTACCGAAGGCATAGAAAGGAAGACAAGAAAGAAGACCCAATATGATGCCGCCCACAATGCATCCAACGGAAATTACAATTCTCAGCCAAAGGGTTTCATCCTTCCAGAGAGGACTTGGAACGATAAAAAGGGCAGCAGCGATGATGCCAGCAATAAGGAAGAACCCAAAATAAATCCTTGCGATGACCTGAATCTTCAAACCTGGATTTTTGAGCACGAAAACTCCTCCTATCCTTTTGCACCTTTTTACAATTGTAACGGTGCAATACTCACCGCCATGATAGCAACTTGTAACACAAAAAGCAAGGACAGGCTAGCAAAAAATTCATTAATTCAGGGGAAATCAAAAAGAAAAGGGGCAGCGCATGGTTTGTACGCTGCCCCTGATGGCTAACAATAGGCTGCTATCTCTTCAATCGAAAACATGCATCATCATGAGAAAACCACCAACGGCACTGATAATGCCCAGCACAATGCCTACTCAAACCATCGACAAATCTATGTTGTTAAAAGCATTCATTGCTGCAGCGACTGAATCAATGATGGAGTTAATGCGTGCCATGTATTGATTTCGTCCTTATTGTTGGGTTTCTCTGATGCACCAATATAACAAAGTCCATACTTCGCCAGATTCATGCACTGCTTGATAATGGCTACATTCCTGCTGGAATCGACTAACATCTTGTGCACATTACAAAAGATGGCATTTATTTGCGAAAAAATGACGCCTCCACCGCCGCTGACAAGCGTTCCATATTTCCCATTGCGTCCTTCGAAAATTTCCCCTATAATGGAGTCATTACGCTCGAAAGGACGATGTTATGGATATCGATATCCTGCTTTTCCTGCAGGAGCTGCGGGAAAGTGCAGCCCCCTGGGTGACAGATGTACTGGCTTTTCTCTCCGATGCGCTGACCAGTATGCTGCCGGTGATCCTCTGCGCCATGATCTACTGGTGCATCAACAAAAAGGCCGGGGCGAAAATGCTGATGATTTTCAACTGCGGTAATGTGGTCAATGAACTGACCAAGGACATTGCCTGCGTCTATCGCCCCTGGATTAAGGACAGCCGGGTGCAGGTGTCATCCCAGGCGGCTTCTACCGCCACCGGGTACTCCTTCCCCAGCGGCCACACCACGGCAGCCACGTCCTTCTTCTGCGGCGCTGCCCAGTGGCTGCAGGAAAAACGCCGTTGGGTGTGGATTCCCGGCATTCTGATTCCCCTGTTTGTGGCCTTTACCCGGCTGTGGCTGTGCGCCCACACCCCTCAGGATGTGCTGGTGGGCTTCCTGCTGACGCTGCTGGTGGTGTTTCTGGTAGGCCCTCTCATGGATTGGGCGGAAAAGAAAGAAAACCGTGACCTGAAAGTAATGGCTGCCGGGCTGGTGATCAGTGCAGCGGTGCTTCTTTTCGTCTCCCTGAAGAGTTACCCCATGGATTACACGGCGGATGGTACCCTGCTGGTGGATCCGGCGGATATGCTGCCGGATTGCTTCCATAAGGTAGGCGGCTTTGTGGGCTTCCTTTGCGGATGGGTGCTGGAAAAGCGGTGCGTCCGGTTTGAAGTGACGGGCACCTTCCTGCAGCGGGCGCTGCGGCTGGTGGTAGGCGTGGTGCTGATGCTGGTCGCCTACCTGCTGGGCAGCCACGGGGTCACCCCTTTGCTGGGCGTGTATGTGGGGAAGTTTACCTCCCTGTTCCTGGTCATGTTTGTGATTGCCGGAGGCTATCCCCTGCTGCTGAAGCTGCTCCACGGAAAACGTGCGCAAAAGTGATTGACATAAAAGCCCTTCTGTGCTAGTATCAATCTATTCCTCGGCTGAAGCTGAGGGCGTGCGCTGAAGCGTACTTGTTTGGAACCGTCACCCAGGGTCGTTTGATCAGAATGATATCAGGAAGGTATCGCATCCCTATGCATGGGGAACGATGCCTTCCTTTTTGCGTGACGGCATATCATCATTTATATGAAGGAGTCAAAACAATGACGAGCGTAACCACCGCCTCCCGCAGCAAAACCACCACCAATGTATTGAAGCTTACCTATTCCGCCATGTGCCTGGCGCTGGCCATGGTGCTGCCCTCCCTGACCATGCACATTCCCCAAATTGGCTCGGCCCTGTGCCCCATGCACCTGCCGGCACTGCTGTGCGGCTTTTTGTGCGGCTGGCCCTGGGGCTTGGCGGTGGGCGTCATTTCCCCGATTCTCCGCTCCCTCACGGTGGGCATGCCGCCCATGTTCCCCACGGCGGTATCCATGGCGGTGGAAATGGGGGGCTACGGTGCCATTGCCGGGCTGATGTATGCAAAGCTGCCCAGGAAGACGGTGAACATTTATCTGGCACTGATCGTGGCCATGGTGGCAGGCCGTTTGGCCTGGGGACTGACCCGGTACCTGATTGCCGGCTTGCAGCACACCTCCTTCACCTTGGAAGCCTTCTGGGCAGGGGCTGTGGCTGGCTCCATCCCCGGCATTATTGTGCAGATCATTCTGGTGCCCCTGCTGGTGCTGGCCATGGAAAAGGCCAATCTGGTGCTGAACAAGAAAACGGTGTAAATCTTCTGATCCCTTTGCTTAGGCAGAGGGATCAGACCATCAACAAACCCTAGGTGGCGTTGGAGGGCTCGCAAGCCCTTCAACTCTAAATCGAAAATCGGCGACATGTGCGGCGATTTTCGTGCTTTTTCGCCAGAAAAAGCTTCATTACACGAACGAACGGCCGGGAGAACGGTGAAACCGTTCGACCAGTGAGTGAGTGCAAAACTCGACAAAGTGGCTTCGCCACTTTGTCGATGCCCTGATCCCTTTGCTTAGGCAGAGGGATTTTTTTCTGCCTTCCTTTAACCCTCTTTTCTTTGACGGCAAAAACGTGTATACTGTTTGCAAAACAATGAGAACCCGCCTGAAAGGGGACATAGTATGAAACCGGAATGGGAAGACAGACTGAAGCACTGGCTGAATACCCTGAAGAAGGAGTTTTATCAGCCCATGGGGGATATTGCTCTGGAAGGATTCAACACCTACGACCTGCTTTCGCCGGAGGAGGCAGAGCAGGAAACTTTTGCGCCCATGCCGGAGGGCACGGCTTGGGGCTGCACTTGGGCATATGCCTGGTTCCGGGGGGATATTGCGCCCGGTGCTGCATTGCAGGGCAAGCGGCTGGTGATGAACCTGAACGCCGGTGGGGAGGCTACCCTGTTTGTCAATGGGGAAGCCTTTGGCACCCGCCGGGCGGAATGGGTGAAGGAACCCCATCATTATATTTGCGATCAGGTGCTGACCGATAGTTTTCAGCCGGGACAGACCTTTCATCTGCTGATGGAGGCCTATGCGGGGCATGATTATCCCAAAAGCGAAACCGGCCTGAGCTGCTCCACAGGACCTATTCGCCCGGATGAAGGGGATTATGCCCCCCGGGATGAACAGGAGCTACGGCAAAAGGTTGGGCACAGCACCTGGGGCATTTGGCATGAGGAAGCATATCAGCTGTGGATGGATGTCATGACCCTGAACCTGGCAAGGTCGGCGGTGGATCCTTCCTCCCTGCGCCTGTGCCGCCTGGAGGAAGCACTGGAAACCTTCATGCTGGAAACGGACTTCGAACAGCCCCGGCAGCAGCGGCTGGAAAACTATGCCCGTGTCAGGGAACTGCTGAAGCCTGCCCTGTCCGCCCATAACGGCTCCACCATGCCCCGCTTTACCGCCATCGGCAACGCCCATCTGGATGTGTGCTGGCTGTGGCCTTACCGGGAAACAGAGCGGAAGGTGGCGCGCACCTTTGCCCAACAGCTTCGGCTGATGGATATGTACCCGGAGTACAAGTTTTTGCAGAGTACCCCGGAAACCTATCAGATTTGCAAAACCCTCTATCCCAAACTGTATGAGAAAGTCAAGGAAAAGATTCGTGCCGGGCAGTGGATTGCCGATGGCAGCATGTGGGTGGAGCCGGATACCAACATGACCTCCGGGGAAAGCCTGATTCGTCAGCTGATTCACGGCAAGCGGTTTTATCGGGAGGAGTTCGGCATTGACTGCCAGACCCTGTGGCTGCCGGATACCTTCGGCTACAGTGCCGTGCTGCCCCAGCTGCTGAAGGGCTGCGGCGTTCGGTACCTGACCACCCAGAAAATCTTCTGGACCTACAACGGCTCGGATCGGTTCCCCTATCATTACTTTACCTGGCAGGGCATGGACGGCAGTGAAGTGACCTCCTTCCTGCACATGGACTATACCTCCCGCACGGATCCGACCACTCTGTCGGATCGGTGGAAGAACCGGGTGCAGCAGCGGGACTTGGATCGTTTCCTGCTGCCCTTCGGCTATGGAGACGGAGGCGGCGGCCCTACCCGGGATGATATTGAGTATCTTCGCCGGGAAGAGGATTTGGAGGGTGTGCCGAAAACCACCATGGAAGCGCCGGAAAAGTTCTTCAATGATTACCTTGCAGAGGAGGGTGCACCCAAGCACCGGTACGTGGGAGAACTGTACTTCCAGTGTCACCGGGGTACTTATACCGGTCAGGCAGCCATCAAGCGGGGCAATCGAAAGAGCGAAATCATGCTACGGGAAGCGGAAATGTGGGCAGTAGCCGCCATGGACAAGCGACCTTATCCCATGGCGACGCTGGATGGGTGCTGGAAGCATGTGCTGCTGAACCAGTTCCATGACATTCTCCCCGGCAGCTCCATTGCCCGGGTGTATGACGAGGCAAGGACGCTGTATGTGGAGATTCTCGCCAATGGCAGAAACGTGGTCAACGCCTCCTGTGCAGCCCTGACCCAAGGGGAGGAAGGCACCACCTATTTCAACAGCCTTTCCTGGGATCGGAACGCACTGGTGAAGACGGACAAGGGCTATGGCGTTGCCCACATTCCAGCCTGCGGATGGACATCGGAGGTGGATGAGGATCTGCCTGCCTTCCCGGTGACGGTGCAGCAGGATGAAGATACGGTGACGCTGGATAACGGCGTGCTGTGCGTAAAGCTGAACCATCTGGGTGAAATTATTGACTGCCGGGATCAGGCGGGACATCAGCGCATCGGCGGCAAGGGCAACGTGCTGAAAATGTACAAGGATGTGCCTCGGCTCTTTGATGCATGGGACATTGACAGCATGTATGACCGGCAGGGGGTGCCTATCCCTGAGGAAGCCACCCTGCGCATCTTGGAAGATACGCCTTGGAAGGCCGTGGTGGAGGTTACCCGCATACTGGATCATTCCCTGCTGGTGCAGCAGATTTCCTTGGAGGCAGGCAGCACCCGGGTGGACTTTGACACCAAGGTAGACTGGCAGGAATGCCATCGCCTGCTGAAGGTAGGCTTTGCAACAGGCATCTGCACCGAGGAAGGCATCAATGAAATTCAGTTCGGCTATGTGAAACGTCCCACCCACAGAAGCCGTCCCTATGATGCAGATCGGTTCGAAGTGTGCAACCACCGCTATACCGCCCTGTGTGACGAAAACCGTGGTGCAGCTGTGCTGAATGACTGCAAGTATGGCGTCAGCATGCTGGGGGACGAAATTGCCCTGACCCTGCTCCGTGCTTCCACCTGCCCGGATCTGACGGCAGATCGTGGGGAACACCATTTTACCTACAGCTATTATGTATGGGACGGCCCCTTCGGGGAAAGCGATGTGGTGCGCCAGGGGTATGAGCTGAATGTGCCTGTGACCAAGGCCAGAGGCACAAGGAAAACCGGCTCTATGATGCATCTGGAAGGCAGCAGCAGCGTCATCATCGAAACGGTGAAGGTGGCAGAGGACGGCTCCGGGGATGTGATCGTCCGCCTGTACGAAAGCAAGCATGCCTCCTGCGATGCTGTGCTGGCACTGAATCTTCCTGCGGAGAGAATCACCCTGTGCAATATGCTGGAAGAACCTGTGGAGGAACTACCGGATGTGAACGGCAGGGTAGCCCTGACCTTCCGGCCTTTTGAGATTAAAACGGTACGCCTGTCCGCCCATGAAGGCGAATGATTGCACCTTTTCGCCACCTATGGTATACTGTTTATGCATTTTAGCATAAAGATGAATGGAGGGATAGTGCCATGACCGATGTTCAGCAACAGGTAACAGAAACCTTTTCCTGCAAGGGTTGCGGTGGAAGACCGGTGTGGGATCCCGAAAGCGGGAATATGAAGTGCCCCTTCTGCGGCTCTGTTACGGAGGTGGAAAGGGATCAAACGCCGCCCATGGAATATGCACTGGGGGATGCCCCTACAGCGGCGGCAAAGGATTGGGGCGATAGGAAGCGGGTCATTCGCTGCGAAGGCTGCGGTGCCCAAACCGTGCTGGGCGAAAATGAAAGTGCCACTTTCTGTCCCTTCTGCGGCAGTCCTCACGTGCTGGAGGATCAAAGCGAAGCCGGCATTCGCCCGGAAAGCGTGCTGCCCTTTGCTGTGCCCCAGAAGAATGCTGTGACTTCCTTCCGCTCCTGGCTGAAGCATAAGCTTTTTGCCCCCAGCAAGGCCAAGAAAATGGCACAGCTTGGGCAGATCGCCGGGGTGTACCTGCCTCACTGGGCGTATGACGATAAGGCAGACAGCAGCTACGTGGGCGAGGCCGGATACCACTACTATGTGGAGGTTCCCCACACGGTGACCCGGGACGGCAAGCAGGTAACGGAAATGCGGGAAGAACAGCGCACCCGTTGGGAACCGACGGCAGGCCAGGTGAATGAGGTTTTTGACGACCTGCTGATTCCCGGCAGCAAGCGGCTGGAACAGCAGCTCCTGGAACGGGTACAGCCCTATGATTTGAAGGGTTTGTGCCGCTACCGGGCAGAGTATCTTAGCGGCTTTGCGGCGGAAAAACCAGCTGTCACCATGGAGGAAGGCTGGCAGGATGCCAAGAAGCGCATTGAAAACAAAATGGAAGAATTGGCCAGGGAAGATATTCTGACTCGGGCAGATGAGGCACGGGTATCAAGCATCCACACCAAGCATGCCGATACCAAGTACAAGCTGACCCTGCTGCCCATGTACCTGAGCAGCTTTTCCTACAAGGACAAGGTGTATCATGTGCTGGTGAACGGCCAAACCGGCAAGTGCAACGGTGAGGCTCCGGTCAGCCCGTGGCGGGTGCTGGCGGCCATCATCATTGGCGGCCTTGTCTGCTATGGCTTGTACATGCTCTTTTCTGAAGTGATTTAAGTGAAAGACCGATCGAGTTTAGACCCGGTCGGTTTTTCATGGGTCATGGATACTACACTTGAACGGGAGACAATCAAAGGAGTACTTCATGGAACGTAAATGGATCACCCCGGCACGGATTTTTCTGCTGTGCATGACGGTCGCTTTTCTGGCGCTTACCGTAGTCGGCTATTTCTGCGATCAGCAGACCAGCGAAACCTCGTCCTCACTGATTGAGAAGCATACCTCCGGCGTTGGGCAGATTACGGATGTTGCCGCCAGCCAAAGCTTTACGGCAGCGGAAAACAACCTGAGCAGCGTCAGCGTTATGTTCTCCAACTATACGAAGAAAGTGAAAACCGGCACCCTGACCCTGACTTTACGGGACGAAAATGGCACGGTTGTGGCAGAGGATACCCAGGAGGCAAGCGGTATGCGGAATAACGCCTTTGTCACCCTGACTTGGGCAACACCTCTGACGGACAGCAAGGGCAAGGTGTACACGCTGAGCGTTACGTCTACCTGCACGGAAGGCAAAGGCGTGACGGTTCGCATGGGGGAAAAGACCACAGGGGATGCAGCTGCTGTGCTGACCATGCCGGACGGCACTACGGATGCAGCGAACGCTATGAATCTGCGCCTGACCTACCGGAAAACATCAGCCGGGCTGATGCCTGCTTTTACCTGCCTGCTGATTGCACTGTGCTTTGCCTGTGCACTGCCCTTTGGCAGCAGAAAGGAGGCTTATCATGCGTAAGTCAACGATGATCAAGTGGATGGTACTGCCCTTGATTGTGGCAGTCGTCATGTTTGTGGTGGAAGTTTGCTGCCAGCTGCCCCTCCTTCAGCTCAAGGCGGAAGAGAAGGGCGACATTGTACTGGACATGAGCACCTTCCAGCATGAAGCAGCCGTGGAGGAAGAGGAATCCTACGAAGAAGAATCCTACGAGGAAGAGGCGGAAGAGGAACCGGAAGCTGGCACATCGGCCATTACCCTTTCCGGCGAAGGGGATCTGCTGACCATTCCTTATACTGGGTACATTCATGAGCTGACCCTGTATGGTACAACTTCCAGCGGACAGTATTACAACGTAACCTGTGTCATGGAAGACGGCAGCACCTACACGGTTCGCTCGGCCTATCTGGAATCCCTGAACGAAGACTCTGTTGTCCTTGACCGGCAGGTAGTCGGTCTGGTGGTGGAATTCAGCATGTGGGATGTGACCCTGACCGGGGCAACCATCCACAACGGCTTCTGCCTGAACTGGAACAGAATGCTGCTGACGGGCTTGTCCACGGCATGCCTGTATCTGCTGATTGTCTTCCGCAAAGCCTTCGGGAAGAAGCAGGAGCTGGCATTCCTGACGGTGGCACTGTGTGTGGGACTGTTCCTGAGCATTGGCCTGCCTACCAACACCAGCCTGACCTTTGATGATCAGACCCATTCCAGCCGGATCTTTCTTTTGAGCACCTGGCCGAACTCGGTGACCACCGGGGATGCCTATCTGCTGGACAGCCTGAGCTGGAGCCTGAATGTGGATACTACGGCGCTGCACCGGCTGGATACCCAGCGGGATGAAGCAGCCCTGTCCCAAGCCATGAGCACCAAATCGGCAGACATTGAGGATGTGCCTACGGAGGTGCATTGGAGCTTCTCCGATGTGGGCTATCTGGCACCTGCCCTGGGCGCAAAGCTGGGACGCACCCTTGGACTGCCCTTCCCGGTGCAGCTGATTCTGGCACGGGTGTTCAACATGCTCTTCTATGTGCTGGTCAGCTATGCCGCCGTGAAGAAGCTGCGCCGCTTTAAGATGACCATGGCCTGCGTGGCATTGTACCCGGGTGCTATGTATCAGGCCTGCGTCCTGTCCTATGATTCTACGGGAACAGCCCTGTGCTTCCTGGGTCTGGCGCTGGTCATGGATGCCATCATGGACAGGAAAACTCGCCTGACCTGGCAGCGGGCACTGGGCATCACCCTGTGCTTTGTGCTGGGCAGCCTGACGAAAATCGTGTACATTCCCCTGCTGCTGCTGACCCTGCTGCTGCCTGCAAGCAAGTTTGATACCAAGGGGCAGAAGATTGGCTTCAAGGTCATGATGGTGGTGCTGACCGTGGCGGTGGTGGGTTCCATGGCTGTCAGCGTGGCAGGGGGCAGTGTGGCCCTGCAGGATGCGAAGAGCGACGTAGCTGATACAGCCGGGCAGTTCGCCTTCATCTTCGGGCATCCCCTGACGTACCTAGGCTACTTCTTCTCCACCATTTTCAATCATTTTGAGTTCTACTTTATCAGCACCGTGCGCACCCTGTGGGGCTATGCAGGGGAATGCACCGGGTTCATCAGCTGGCTGCACCTGGGTCTGGCGGCCTTTACAGTCTTTACGGACAATGATGAAAGCCTGAACCAGCAGCTGGACTGGAAGAAGCGGCTGGCCATGCTGATCTTTGCCGGTATGAGCATCGGCATGGTGTTTACCACCCTGTATGTGGCTTTCTCTCCTGTGGGGGTCAACGACTTCGGCGGCGTGCAGGCACGGTATTTCCTGCCGGTGATGCCCCTGCTGCTGATGCTCCTTTCCCCGGAAGGGATTAAGAACAGGATGAACCATCAGGGCTGGACGCTGACTTTCAGCATCCTGAATCTGGCAGTGCTGGGCTGGATGAGCTACACCCTGGTGTGCTGCCAGTACTTCCTGTAAGCCGTTGATTTTCAAACACTTTTCCCCATTCGAGTTAAAAAAATAACGGGGAAAAGGACTGTACAATTTGGTTTTCCCATGCTATAATGTGCGTTGTAACCCAACCAGGCATCATTCCTCCTTTGGTTGTCACGCATATCCTTTGTCGGGACCCCCAATAGAAGCAACTGAATGGCAACATGGTATGGGTGCAGAATAAAGGAGGTTTTCCCACTATGTACCAGGATAAGACCCTGACCTGCCGTGACTGCGGCAACGAATTCGTGTTCTCCGCTTCCGAGCAGGCTTTCTTCGCAGAGAAGGGCTTCCAGAATGAGCCCAGCCGCTGCCCCGCTTGCCGTGCTGCTCGTCGTGCTCAGAACGGCGGCAACAATGCTCCTCGTCAGATGTACGAAGTAATCTGCGATGGCTGCGGCTGCACCACCCAGGTGCCCTTCCAGCCCCGTGGAGATCGCCCCGTGTACTGCCGCGCCTGCTTCGAGGCTCAGCGCGCAAACCGTTATTGATGAAAAGCCTTCGGGCTGCATCATAACCCACATAAGCGATGAAGAGGATTCCCTGCTGCTGAATGCAGTGGGGAATCTTTTTTTACACATTACAGTAACTTCGGGTAAAGCTGTGTAAGATACATTTGTATTTTGGGCGAAAATAGGCTATAATAGAACCGTGCCGAGAAGGATCGGCATGGCAAGAACGACTTGCCGAAGACCAACGGGAGGTTTATGGATGTACAAAGTTTTGCTGGCTACCGATCGCCCGGATGTTCAGGCGGCCTTCGGTGCAGTTTCATCCTGGGAGGACATGGGCTTCCGCCAGCCGAGGATCGTTTCCTCTGCCAAGGCGGCCGTTGATTCCCTCAAGGCCCACCACGCCGACGGTATCGCCATAGCGCTTCCGGAAAATGACGAGAAGCTGCTGATGGCTTATCTATCCACCGATTATCCGATTCTGCCGATCTTTTCCGCTGGAAAGGATCAGGGGGAAGTGGTCAGTGCGGTGGAGGAGCTTCGCCGCCTGCTGAATCGCACCCATATGGACTTTTCCAATGACGACTTCGGTGAAAAGGATATGCTGCAGCTTTGCCGGCATGAATTCTTCCGCAAGCTGCTGGATGGTCAGGTAGTCGGCACGGATCGGGTGAAGAGTCAGCTGCTGCTGCTGCGCAGCCGGATGGATCCCACGAAGGCCTGCGTGGTGGTGGATCTTTCCCTGCCCGAGGGAGATGACTTCCTGTCTGGCCGGTGGCACTATGGTTCCGAACGGCTGGAGATTGCCCTTCGCAATTTCTTCGGCGCAGAGCTGGACGGTATGCGGATGCTGATTTCCGTCCTGCCAGGTGACCGGATCAAGATGCTGTGCTGCCCCATGATTGGCTCAGAGGTGGCGGCAGGGGACTCCATTACGGCAACGGTTGCCCAGCATGCACAGGATGCTATGGAAAATGTAAGAGAATATCTGGGCTTGGATCTCAGGATTACGAATATTCAAATTCTTCCCACGCTGACAGCGTTGGCAAAGGAACACTAAGGAGGGGACGTAATGGGTATCTTCAACATGATTCGTGGACAGCTGATTGACGTCATTGAATGGACGAACAGCGACCGGGATACCATGGTGTACAAGTATGACATGCACGGCAAGGAAATCATGATGGGCGCACAGCTGACCGTGCGTGAGGGACAGACGGCCATCTTCGTTAATGAAGGACAGCTGGCTGACGTGTTCCAGCCTGGCCGCTACGAGCTGCAGACCTCCAATATGCCGATTATGACGGCATTGCAGGCTTGGAAGTTCGGCTTCAATTCCCCCTTCAAGGCGGATGTGTACTTCGTGAACATGACCCAGTTCCTGGATCGTAAGTGGGGTACCGCCAATCCTGTTATGATGCGGGACACGGAATTCGGCATGATTCGCCTGCGTGCCTTCGGTATTTATTCCTTCCGGGTCACGGATCCTGCCACCTTCCTGAAGGAAGTGTTCGGCACCGCTTCCCTGTATTCTACGGACGGCGTGGAAGGGCAGATCAAGCGGACCCTGGTCAGCGGCCTGAGCGATGCCATTGCAGAGAGCAAGATCCCTGCACTGGATCTGGCTGCCAATTATGATGAGCTGAGCAGCTATGCCATGCAGGCCATCAATCCCAAGCTGGCAGGCCTTGGCCTTCAGCTGGTAAGCTTTGTGATTGAAAACATTTCCCTGCCGGAAGAAGTGGAAAAGGCCATGGATCGCCGCACTTCCATGGGTGTGGTAGGGGATTTGAACCGTTACACCCAGTATCAGGCTGCGGAAGCCATGCGGGAAGCGGCGAATAACCCCGGCGGCACGGCAGGTGCAGGGGTTGGTATGGGTGCAGGCATGGCCATGGGGCAGATGTTTGCACAGGCCATGGGTCAGCAGCAGACGGCTGCCGCCCAGCCCGCTGCGGCACCGGCTGCACAGCAGCAGGGAGGCAAGTTCTGCACGGAGTGCGGCACTCGGCTGCCTGATGGGGCAAAGTTCTGCTCCAACTGCGGCAGCAAAGTAGGCTAAGGAATCGAATAGGGACACGAAACACCATCTGAGGCGGCTGCGCAGGCAGCTGCCTTTTTTTCATGGAATGCTATTTCTTTCGTACTTGTCCCAGATGGATAGAAAATGAACAAAAGCGACAAAACGTATTGACAGAATTGCGTCATGGCTGTATAATATGGCTAACATTAAACCGTTTCCTACAAACGCAAAGGAGGCTTTTCCATGAAAAAGGTATGCTCATTGGTTCTTTCTCTCGTGTTGCTGGTAACCTTGGCACTGCCGGCTCTGGCTGACGGGCTGACGGTTGGCACCTATGATCCTGCATCTGCCGGCACAACGGAAGTTGGCTTTGCCTGGTGGGGCAACCAGGTTCGTGACGAAGTAACCAAGGCTGCAACCGACTTCTTTACGGAAAACTATCCCAACATCACCTTTAACCTGAACACCAACGTTTGGAATAACTACTGGGCATTGATGACCACTTATTCCGCAAACCATGACCTGCCTGATCTGATGCAGCAGGACTACGCTTACCTGGAACTGTGGGCCAACAACGGCAGCCTGCTGGACCTGACTCCCTACGTGGAAAGCGGTGCCCTGGATCTGAGCAGCGTTCCCCAGAACATTATCGACACCGGTAAGGTTGGCGACGGCATCTATGCTGTGTGCGCCGGCGTGAATGCTCCCTCCCTGCTGTACAACAAGACCCTGACCGACAAGCTGGGCATCGAAGTGCCCAAGAACCTGACCTGGGATCAGTTCGTGGAAATCTCCCGCCAGATTTATGCTGCTGAAGGCATCGGCGCTGTTTACGGCGAAGGCAACTCCGAAAACATGCCTACCTTCTACGCTCGCGGCTTGGGCTACACCTCCCTGTGGACGGCTGAAGGCCTGGCTCCCACCGCTGAGGAAATGGCTGGCTACTATCAGCGCCTGATCGATGGCGTGGCTGAAGGCTGGATGTTCGACACCGACAAGATCGCCGGCGTGAACGTGACCGACCTGGCACAGCATCCTCTGGTATACGGTTCCTCCAACGACGTTCGTTCCTGGTGCGCATTCGCATTCTCCAACCAGATCTCCGCTTTCCAGACCGCTGCAACGGCTGACGGCATCGAGCTTGGCCTGACCAACTGGGCATCCGCTGATCCCGTGGCTTCCAACTACGTCAAGCCCAGCCAGTTCTTCTCTGTGACCACCGACGCTGAAAATCCTGACCTGGCCGTGGCCATCCTGAACTACCTGATCAACGACGTGGAAGGCAACAAGATCATGCAGGCCGAGCGCGGCATCCCCGCCAGCAGCGCCGTGGCATCCGCCATCGCTGACAGCATGGACGCTGTGAACCCCACCTACAGCATGACCGTTGAATATCTGGAATATGTGACGGCCAACTCCAGCCCCATCTTCTCTGCCCTGCCCAGCTTCGTTGGCACGGTGCAGACCGAAGTGCTGCAGACCCTGAGCGAAGAATGCCTGACCAAGGGCACCTCCATGACTGCTGAAGAAGCTGCACAGATGCTGGTTGAGCAGACGGCTGAAATCGCCTCTGACTATTGAGTGTAAGATTTCGCCCTGTGCGTCCCTGATCGTGTCACTTGAACAAACGCAAAGAGAGGGGGGCGACGCTCGCCCTCCTCTCTTCTCTTTCCACCATCTCTGTATTGAACGCAAGGAGGTATGAATGCCATGACTGTTGGACCCCGGGCAAAAAAGAAGGGCTTCGCCGCATGGATCGGTAAAGAAAGCACCGCAGGTTATGTCTTCAGTCTGCCGTTTATCTTCGGCTTCCTGATGTTCATGGCCATTCCCATGGGTTTGTCGCTCTACTATTCCTTCTGTAAGTACGATATTCAAAGTGCGCCCACATGGATTGGGCTGGATAACTACATTAAGATCTTCACTAACGATTCCACCTTTACCAAGGCATTGACCGTTACCTGCTACTATGCGCTGATCGGTACACCCCTGAAGGTGATCTTTGCGTTGATCGTAGCACTGATTCTGAATCACGAAAGCAAGGCTGTTCCGATTTATCGGGCAACATACTATTTGCCGTCCATCATCGGCGGATCTGTGGCTGTGGCCATTCTGTGGCGGCGGCTGTTCGAGTCCAACGGCACCATCAACGCTATTTTCGGCGGTATCCTTCCTTTCCTGGACGGTTATAACTGGTTCAGCGAAGGTCCTGCCATTTGGGTGCTGATTATCCTGACGGTGTGGCAGTTCGGCTCTTCCATGTTGATTTTCCTTTCTGCATTGAAGCAAATTCCTCGGGAACTGTATGAAGCCTCCCGAGTGGATGGCGCTACCGGACATCAGCAGTTCTGGCATGTGACCCTGCCCCTGCTGACCCCTACCATCTTCTTCAACCTGGTGCAGCAGACCATCAACTCCTTCCTGGCATTCACCCAGTGCAAACTGATTACCAACGGCGACCCGCGAAAGTCCACCCTGTTCTACACCGTGTACCAGTACAACAAAGCCTTCCCAGCTGTGGGCAAGAGCCAGATGGGCTATGCCTCCGCTCTGGCTTGGATCATGCTGGTGATCATCACGGTGGTTACGGCGCTCCTCTTCTGGAGCCGCAGCAAATGGGTGTACGAAGATTAAGAAAGGAGGTCATTCGTCATGGTTGGCAAAAGTCATTGGAAAGAAGTTTTGTATCACGTTCTGGTTGCCATCGGTGCCATTATCATGATTTATCCACTGCTGTGGATGGTGCTGTCCTCCTTTAAGCCAACGGATCAGGTGCTTCCTACGGCTTCCAAATTGATTCCGGATACATGGACGCTGGATAACTACGTTCAGGGCTGGAAGGGCTTCATGGGTTATACCTTTGGCACCTTCTTCGCCAATTCCTTCTTCATTGCGCTGACATCCACCTTCGGTACCCTGATGTCCTCCGCTTTTGTGGCCTATGCACTGAAGCGGCTGCGGTTCAAGCTGCGGGGGGTGCTGTTCATCCTGGTGCTGTCCACCATGATGCTGCCGGCACAGATCCTGATGATTCCCCAGTTCATGTGGTATCGGCACCTGAATTGGGTGGGTACCTACTATCCCATGATTCTCCCGTACTTCTTCGCCATTCAGGGATTCTTCGTGTACCTGATCATGAACTTCATCGGCGGTATTCCTGCCTCCCTGGATGAGGCGGCAAAGATTGACGGCTGCTCCTATTACGGCATTTTCTTCCGCATCATTCTGCCGCTGATTGTGCCTGCTCTTGTGACTTCCGCCATCTTCTCCTTCATCTGGCGCTGGGACGATTACCTGTCCGCCCTGCTGTACGTCAACCGTGCCAGCATGCGACCGGTGTCCTTGGCACTGCAGTTGTTCAATGACCCGTCTTCCGGCTCGGATATTGGCTCTACCTTGGCCATGTCCACGTTGTCCATCGTGCCGGCAACGGTGATCTTCCTCATCTTCCAGAAGTCTCTGGTGGAAGGCATTGCTTCCACGGGTATCAAGGGCTAAGCGTATTTCTTCGGGTCTGCCCCCTGCTGTGAGGCAGACCCTTTGTGTATTGGGACAAGGAGGGTTCTTCTATGCGGAAAATTGGCGTGCTGACCAGCGGCGGCGACAGCCCGGGCATGAACGCTGCTGTGATGTCCATTGCCAGAAGCGCATCCCTGTACGGGATGCCTTTGGTCGGTATCAAGCGGGGCTATAATGGGCTGCTGCGCAAGAGCACCAACCTGCGGGACGATGTGGTGGAAATGGTGCTGGATACGGTGCTGGATATTGCGGATCAGCCCGGCACCTATCTGCGGACAGCTCGATGCAAGGAATTTCTGGATCCTGTGTGGCAGGCTGTTGCAGTCAAAACATTGCAGGACTTGGAGATTGACGGCTTGGTGGTCATTGGCGGTGACGGCAGCTTTCAGGGCGCCATGCGGCTGTGCGAATTGGGCATTCCCTGCATTGGCATTCCGGGAACCATTGATAATGACCTGGCTTATACGGAAATGACCCTGGGCTTCGAAACGGCGGTGCAGGTTTGCACGGAGGCGGTGCGTGCCATTCGGGCCACCTCACGCAGCCATGACCGCCCGGCTGTGATTGAGGTCATGGGACGTCACTGTGGCGATATTGCGCTGAAGACGGCCTGCGCCACAGGGGCAGAAATCGTTGTGGTGCCGGAAGTGCCCTGGTCGGTGGAAGAGGTGGCTGCAAGGCTGAACAAACTGATTGCCAAGGGGAATACCAGGGCCAGCATTGTTGTGGCTGAAGGCTGCTGGGAATCCATGGCACCCTTTGACATGTATACCTTCCTGAACAGTCACGGCAAGCAGTGCTTTGAAGGAGAACCCATCAGCGCAAACCGGTTTGCCTCCATCCTCAAGCGGATGTGCGGCATGGCAGAAGCACGGGCAACGGTGGTGGGCTACACCCAGCGAGGGGCGGAACCGGTGGCCAAGGACAGTGCCTTTGCCTTCGAAGCAGGAAATCTGGCGGTGCGCCTGCTCCGGGACGGCATCAGCAATCAGGTGATTGGCGTCCATCAGGGCAAGGTGTTTTATATGCCGATTGAAAAGGCACTGCAAGCAAAAAGAGAGTTCCGCCGGGACTTGTATGATCTGGTGAATACCCTGTAAGGGAATTTTCAAATCCAACGGAGCTGCTTTCGGGGACGTTTTCCGGTGCAGCTCTGTTTTACTGTGGCAATCGTAATATTTTACAATTCTCTGCTGGATAATCCCGGTCAAAGGTGTTATACTCCTCTTAATAAGTTTGCGTAGGCATGGAGGTCTGCATGGCAGAAAGACTGCAAATTCCTTCCGGCACGCCGGAAAACTATGTTCCCACGCCGGATACAGGACTGACAACGGATGAGGTGACGACCCGTCAGCGGGACGGGCTTTCCAACAAGGTGAAGGCAGATTCGGGGAAATCTGTTTGGCAGATTCTGATGAGCAACTTCTTCACTCTGTTTAATTTGCTGAACTTTGCCTTGGCAGCCTGCTTGCTGCTGGTAGGCTCCTACCGCAATATGCTGTTCTTGGGGGTGGTGTTTTCCAACACCCTCATCGGTACCATACAGGAGCTGCGAGCCAAGCGCACCATTGAAAAGCTGCAGCTGCTCAATGCCCCTCAGGCCCATGCCATTCGCAATGGCGAAGAAGTCACCTGCACGCCGGACGAACTGGTGCAGGATGATTTGGTGGTACTCCGGGCAGGAGATCAGGTGCTGGCGGATGCCATTGTCCGCTCGGGCGGCGGTGCGGCAAACGAGTCCCTTTTGACCGGCGAAAGCGACGCCATTGGGAAGCATGCCGGGGACTGGCTCATGTCCGGCAGCTACATTACCGAAGGCAAATTCGTTGCCCAGCTTGTGCATGTGGGTTCGGCCAGCTATGCCGCTGAACTGACCCGGGAAGCCAAGGCCATCAAGCGTCCCAATTCCGTGTTGATGACGGAGCTGAACCGGCTTGTCCGCCGCATCAGCGTTATACTGGTGCCCATGGGGCTGCTGCTGTTCTGCAAGCAATACTTCCTGAACCATGCAGCCCTGACGGCGGCCATTCCTTCCACCGTTGCCGCCATGATTGGCATGATTCCCGAAGGATTGATTCTGCTGACCAGTGTGGCACTGGCAGTAGGCGTGGTGAAGCTGGGGCGGCACCAAACCCTGGTGCAGGAGCTGTACGGCATTGAAACCCTGGCACGGGTGGATGTGCTGTGTCTGGATAAGACAGGCACCATCACCAAAGGAGAAATGCAGCTGGAAAAGCTGATCCCTGTGGATGGGGATGAAGGAACCCTCCGCTCCTCCCTTGCCAGATTCCTTGGCGCATTTGAAACCAGCAACGGCACCTTGAAGGCCATGGCAGATGCAGTCAAGCCGGAAAGTGTCAGCCCCATTGGCATCCTGCCCTTTTCTTCCAAGCGGAAGAAATCAGCGGTGTCCTTCCCGGAAGGGGACACGCTGATTCTGGGCGCACCCAGCTTTGTGCTGGAAGACCATTTCCCTGACGATCTGCGCCAAAACATTGACGCTTATACGGCGGATGGATATCGGGTGCTGGTGCTGGCACGGGCAGAAGGCTGCGTTACGGAAGAGGATGCGCCCCCCGTGACGCAGGTGCTGGGCTTGATCTGCCTGAGCGATGCCCTGCGGGAGAATGCGGCAGACACCCTGGCCTATTTCCGCCAGCAGGGGGTGACCATTAAGGTCATCAGCGGTGACGATCCCCGAACTGTGTCCTCCATTGCCAAGCGTGTACAGCTGGAAGGCTGGGATCGCTGGGTGGATGCCACGACCCTGACCACCGAAAGCCAGCTCCGGGACGCTGCCGAAAAATATACGGTTTTCGGCCGTGTAACACCCATGCAGAAAAAGCAGCTGGTGGAAGCCTTGAAGAGCCTTGGTCACAGCGTGGCCATGACTGGCGACGGCGTTAATGATATTCCGGCACTGAAGACGGCGGATTGCTCCATTGCCATGGCAGGCGGTGCAGATGCAGCAAAGCATGCTGCCCAGCTGACCCTGTTGAATGCGGACTTTGCCTCCCTGCCTCTGGTGGTGGATGAAGGTCGACGGGTGATCAACAATATTACCCGTGCCGCCTCCCTGTTTCTGGTGAAGACGCTGTATTCCTTCGCCCTCAGCGTCATTACCCTGCTGTTCCCGCTGAACTATCCTTTCCAGCCCATTCAGCTGACGCTGATTTCCTCTGTAACCATCGGCATCCCCACCTTCTTCCTGGCACTGGAACCTAACCGGGAACGGGTGCAGGGCAAGTTTCTGGAAACGGTTATGCGCAATGCGATTCCCGGTGCAGCAGGGGTAACCCTGTGCGCCATTGCTGCCATGGTCATGGCACACTTCGGGCACAATGCCACGGCAGTGTCCACCATGGCTACCATTGCTGCCGGCACGGTGGGGCTCATGGTGCTTACCTCGGTTTGCCTGCCCTTTACGCTGATGCGGGGCATTTTGCTGGGTGTTATGACGCTTGGCTTTTCCGGCGCAGTACTCTTCGCCGGGAAAACATTCCTCATCGACGTTTTCGCACTGACACCACGGGCATGGCTGGTGCTGACGACGGTGCAGGTGGCTTCGGCCTTGGTGATGGTGCTGCTGCGGAAAGGATTGAACCGCCATCTGGAAAAGAAGCGACTGAAACAGGCGTGACCCAACAAGAAAGCCCGGTGGGGAGTGACTCCTCACCGGGCTTTCTTATGTTTATGCATTTTGATGAACAGAACCTTCATGCTGCTGCATGGCATGATCTTCTTTCAGAAGCTCCTCATGAAGCTGTACCACCGTCCAACTCAGGTTGGTGGGCGTAAGAGCCGCCTTCAACCGAATGGGGGACTGCCCTGCCTGCCGCCATGCTTGGAGGAAGGCGTTCATCCCGCCGGGGGTGAAGCCATGCATCACCAGTACCTCGTCAGAAAAGGCAGGAACCGTATCGGCTTCCGCTGCACCAGAGGTCATACCGAAGAAAACCCCAAGGGGCTTGGAGGCTTCTTCCACAGGCTTTTCCATCAACCGGATATGTTTGCTCACGCAGATCCTGCGCAAGCATTGCAGCCGTTCATCGGCGAAATTGAAAGCCAGCAGTACAGGTTGTGCCATGGTGCTCACCCCTTACGCTTATCGATGTACAGGTAGCGCACCAGCTGAGCCTGACGGTTGCCGATTTCCACCGTGCGCAGCAGGTTCTCTTCCTTAAAGCCAAAGCTTTCAAGCTGGTAGCGCACGTAGAAATTCTCCCGCAGCTGCCAGAAATGCACCTGCTCCATGCCAGCTTCACGCAGCTGGGCAAGCACGGCGGTCATCAGCTGATTGTGGCTCTGCCGGTTGCACTTGATGGCAAAGGCGGTATCAAAAACCATGCCGAACCCTGCTTCTTCCGGATCAGCACCGAAAATCGCATAGGCCACAACGGTGCCCTGCTGTTCCATGACCAGCACCTGCCGCCCGGGGGCTTCGATGGCTGAAGCAATCACGCCTTGATAGGCCTTGGGATCCATCTGCTGCAGCTCCTGCTGGGAAACAATGCCCCGGTACAAGCTCTGCACATAGATCGTTTTGATGCTGGCCAGCGCCGCCTGATCCTCTGCCACGGCAGGACGAATGATTGTATCCACGTTCTTACACCAGCCGTACGCCGTTGGCTGCCTGCTCTGCGTTGTACTTGCCCATCAGCTTATGCAGCCGGTCGTAGGGATTGAGCAGATTGCTCAGGGAACGGTCGTGGTTCAGCGTGGCAATGATGTAGGAAATGTACTTGCTCATGTCCGCTTCCACAAACCAGGGTGCAGACTTCAGTTCAGGACGGCGATAGGTCAGGTTGGTGGAAATGACCCGGTCGATGATGCCGTCCTCATAGGCCTTGTTATAGGCGTCAATGCCGTTGGTGAACAGGGCGAAGGTAGCTGCCGCAAAGATGCGGTTTGCCTTCCGCTTCTTCAGCTCACGAGCCAGGTCAATGACGGACTCGCCAGAAGCGATGATGTCGTCTGCCACCAGAATATCCTTGCCTTCCACAGAGGAACCCAGGTATTCATGGGCAACAATGGGGTTGCGGCCGTTCACAATGCGGGTGTAATCACGTCGCTTGTAGAACAGACCCATATCCAGCCCCAACACGGAGGCGTAGAAAATGTTCCGATCGATAGCGCCTTCATCCGGGCTGACCACCATCATATGATCCTTTTCAATGTGCAGATCATGATCGTTGCGGAGCAATGCCTTGAAAATCTGGTAGGAAGGCATCACGGATTCAAAACCGCAGGTGGTAGGGATGGCGTTCTGTACGCGGGGGTCATGGGCGTCAAAGGTGATGATGTTGCTCACACCCATGTGCTCCAGATCCTGCAAAGCCATGGCACAGTCCAGACTTTCACGGGAAGAGCGGCGGTGCTGCCGTCCTTCGTAAAGCATGGGCATGATGACGGTGATGCGCTTGGCCTTGCCGCCGATGGCAGCGATCAAACGCTTCAGATCCATGAAGTGTTCGTCCGGGCTCATGGGCACTTCTTTGCCGTACATGTTGTACGTGCAGTTATAAGCGCCCACATCGCACAGGATATAGAGATCCAGGCCGCGGACGCTTTCTTTGATCATGCCCTTGCCTTCGCCGTTGCTGAAACGGGGGCACACTGTTTTAATGAGAAAGTCTTGCCGTTCCAGACCCGGGGCAGTTGCCATGTCGGGCATGGATTCTTCCGTATGGGAACGCCACTTGAGCAGCCACTGGTTAACCTTTTCGCCGATTTCCTCGGTGCCTTGCATGGCAATCAGTCCCAGAGGTCCCACCGGGTAGGTCAAAAAAGAGTCAGAATTCCAAGTGCTCACAAAATCAGTCACGCCATCAACCTCTTCCGCTTGGATTTTCCGTCCTTGATTATAACGCAATTTTCATGGTTTGAGAAGGGTTTTTCCAAAAAAACTGACCCCATGATGAACAATTCTGTTCATTTTCACGATTTGGTCGGCTTCTTGCTGTTTTTCCACATGAAAAGAGGAGCATGCAGACAAACAAAAAGACCGTTCCCTCGCAAAAGGGAACGGCCGGAATAAATCATAGCATCATAAACCGTATCGGGGAATCCTTATGCCAATGCTCAGGCTTCAGGCTCCAGCAGACCCAAATTGCCGTCCTTGCGCAGATAAAGCACATTGGTCCGGTCGGTGTCCACATTCACAAAGACGAAGAAGTTGTGACCCAGCATTTCCATCTCTACGGCTGCATCTTCTACAGACATAGGACGAACGGGGAAGGTCTTAAACCGAACGACCTTGCGTTCCTCTTCTTCTTCATCCCCATCTTCCTCAATGTACTCAGGCTCTTCACGGAAGGCGTCTTCACGGAGGTGCCTGCTCAGCTTGGTGCGGTGCCGATGGATCTGACGTTCCATCTTGGCCAGCGCCTGGTCAATGGCCAGGAACAGGTTATCCGGCGCACTTGCTTCCGAGCGAAGAATGACTCCGTTGCCCATGGGCACTGTGATTTCAACCACACGGAGACCATCCTTTTCCTTGCGCATACGCACCTGCATTTCCGTATCCGGCAAAAGATAGCGGCTCATCTTGGCAGCCTTCTTTTCGATACGTTCCGTCACCTTGGGGGAAATGGTCATATTCCGAGCATTGATCGTCATCTTCATAAAACATAAGCTCCTTCAGATTATTTGGGCGTTCCTCCGCCCATGAGTCTGTTCACTGGACTCCTGCTGGGCCATGGGCATCACCATCCTTTCTTCCTTTGTGTTGTACTATTTCGACAAAAGATGAATTTCTCCTGCATGGTATTTGCACAAGGCGCACTTTTTGTTACCATGCTGGGGATCAGCCGTTTTCTTCCTCCGTGGCGGCTGCTTCATCTTCCAGGGTCTGCACCTCATCGGTCTGTTCTTCCTCTGCTTCATGGCAGCAGCAGGGGCAGGAGGCAGCGTCGGCCTCATCCAGCTTCTTGCGCAGTGCTTCACGTTCCTCTGCCGTCATGGCAGATACATCAATCTCCTCTTCCTGAGCGGAGGCTTCACAGGACTCCTGCCACTTGCGCTTCAGCTCTTCAGCCGTGGCACGGCCCTGCTCAACGGTTTCCTTGCCCTTTTCCACACAGGCCTGGGCAATATCCCCGCTCTTTTCCACAACCGTGGCTACAGCACCGACGGCACCATAGACAACGTCTTTCACAAGATTCAACAGTTCACTCATGGTGATCCTCCTCCTTTTCGGTTCCGTAGAGCCTGCCGAGCAGGTTCTACCAATAAAACGTTTGATGACGGGTTTTTCTTGCAAGGCTGCACAGCTCATTTTGCAGCTCCAGAGAAATGTTAGGATCCTCTGCGGAGAAAACCTGAAGACCTTCACCGCCGTGGAGCGCCTTCAGTGCAGGAACTGCGGTTTCCTCGGCACACAGCACGATGCCGCAGGGGCTTTGCAGGCAGGCTTCCACCCCTTGACGGAAGGCAGGCAGGTTCAGCACCTCGGCTGTTATGCCATCGGCAAGGATTAAGGCCTGCTGGCTGATGCCCTGGCGGAGGGCTTTCACGGCCAGCTCCTCAAAGGCATCCTGCACCTGAATCTGCTTGCCTTCTCCAAGGAAAAGCAGGCAGGGAATGTCATTGGCCATCTCTCCGCCGGGGGTTTGAAACAGGTGGATCATTTTCCCCTTGATCCGTCCATTGACGGCGAAGGGGCGCAGTTCGTAGCCGGCAACCGGCATGGATAAGGCTTCGGCAGTTTCCAGCACAAGCTTTCCGGCATGGTCTCCTGTCAGAACAATATTGGTCATATCAGCACCTCCTTCTTGTCTTAATTGTATCTTTTCCTGGACAAAAAGTCAATGCTATCAGAATATTTGGATAAAAGACAAGAATATTTGGATAAAAGACAAGGCGAAGCTTTCGCCCCGCCTGTCTTATATCCGTTAGTTTGCCGCTTCTGCCGTGGTTTCCTGAGCTTGGGGCAGGATCTTCTCGGGATGGTTCATGATTTCCATGAACTCGTCGCCGGTGATGGTTTCTTTCTCATACAGGTGCTTGGCCAGTGCGTCCAGCATGGAGCGGTTGGCACGGAGCAGATCCAGCGCCTTCTGATGCTGTTCCTTCACCAAGGTGACCACCTGCTTGTCGATCATGGTTTGGGTCTCCATGGAGCAGGCAAGGGAAGCATCGCCGCCCAGGTACTGGTTGGTGACCGTCTCCAAGGCAACCATGTCGAAGTCATCGTCCATGCCGTAGCGGGTGATCATGGCACGTGCCAGCTTGGTGGCCTGCTCAATATCATTGGATGCACCAGTGGTCACGGAATTGAAGATCAGCTCTTCTGCCGCACGTCCGCCGGTCAGGGTAGCGATCTTGTTGACGATTTCTTCCTTGGACATAAGGTAGTGATTGCCCTCATCCACCTGCATGGTGTAGCCAAGGGCGCCAGATGTGCGGGGGATAATGGTGATCTTCTGCACAGGGGCGGAATGGCTCTGCAGTGCGGCCACCAAGGCATGACCTACCTCATGGTAGCTGACGATCAGCTTTTCCTTGTCCGTCAGGATGGCGTTCTTCTTCTGGTAGCCTGCAATGACCACTTCAATGGATTCTTCCAGGTCAGCCTGGTTGGCTTCGCTGCGTCCGTCACGCACGGCACGGAGGGCAGCTTCGTTGATGATGTTGGCCAGCTCTGCGCCGGAAGCGCCGGAAGCCATGCGGGCAATACGGGTGAAGTCCACATTGTTGGCAAGCTTGATCTTCTTGGCATGCACCCGGAGAATCTCCTCTCGACCCTTCAGGTCGGGCAGTTCAACAGGCACCCGGCGGTCAAAACGGCCGGGACGGGTCAGTGCCGGGTCTAGGGATTCGGGACGGTTGGTTGCTGCCAGAATGATGACGCCGTTGTTGCCTTCGAAGCCGTCCATTTCCGTCAGCAGCTGGTTCAGGGTCTGTTCACGTTCATCATTGCCGCCCAGGTTGCCGCCTTCACGCTTTTTACCGATGGCATCAATTTCGTCAATGAACACAATGCAGGGAGCCTTTTCCTTGGCCTGCTTGAACAGGTCACGAACCTTGCTGGCACCCATGCCCACGAACATTTCAACAAACTCGGAGCCGCTCATGGAGAAGAAGGGCACGTTGGCCTCACCGGCAACAGCCTTGGCCAGCATGGTCTTGCCTGTGCCGGGAGGGCCTACAAGCAGCACGCCCTTGGGCATGGAAGCACCAATGTCCTTGTACTTGTTGGGATTGTGCAGGTAGTCCACAATTTCCTTCAGGTTTTCCTTGGCTTCATCTTCGCCGGCTACGTCGGTAAACTTGATGCCATCGGAGGACTTCACATACACCTTGGCGTTGCTCTTGCCCATGCCGAACATCATGGAGCTGGAGCCGCCGCCCATCTTGTTCATCATCTTCTTGGTCAGCCAGTTGCCCAAGAGGGCGAAGAGTGCAATGGGGATGACGTAACTGAGCAGCACGGTGATAATGGGGGATACCTGCTCGGTAATCACCGTACCGAAGGAGGCACCACAGTTATACAGCCGCTCGGTCAGGCCTGCATCTTCCATGCGGCCGGTCTTGAAAATCTGGGAATTGTCCTTGTTGGTGAAGAGAATCTGGTTATCCTCCACCTGCACCTGTCCGATTTGCTTGCTTTCGGTCATCTTGATGAACACATCATACGAGACTTCCGTTACCCGCTGATTGGAAATCGTGGGCATGATCAGCATATTGAACAGCAGAATCACCGCAATGACAATCAGGTAGTAGAATATGATTGGTTTCTTTGGGGGCTTCACTTCATTCATACGTGTTTCACCTCTCCTTTTTCCCAAAGGGGATGCTATCATCGACCTTGTACAGGGGACATGCTCGGTGACACCACCGCCTCTGTTCCTTATACTATCACAAATTGTGCGCCCTTTCAATGAAGCGAAGATGAACAAAGCATGAAAAAATCTGGGATTCCGAAACTTTTTCGGATGAAACGGTGCAATCGGCAGAAGACATTCATCTTTTTTTGCTTTGTTGTGAAAAATTGCTTGACACATACATGGATCTATGCTATCTTATTCATGCGTTAGTTGAAACTAACGTACCATGATGTTCCTCCGGGCAGGCGTGGGTTCCTACCTCCCCACGCAGCCGGAAGCGCACGGGTTGCGCGGCCCGTGCGCTTTTCTGCCCGCAATAGTTAGTCATGCTTAACCAAAGGAGTGATCTTCCATGCTGGAACAGCTGCTGATTGAGCACGGTGCCCCCACATTGGCCAGCCTGAAGGTGGGCAACCTGATTCAGACAGCTGTTTCCGATGATGCCGCCTTTGAAGAGGAAAGAATGCGCCTGACGAAAATGCTTGCAATGAAGGGCGTATCCATCACCGTGCTGAAGAAAAAGGACGGTCATGCCCTGATTTATCTGTACCGCCCCCAAGCACTGAAGAAGCTGCTGTCCTGTCCCTTGATTCAGTCCTTTCTGATGAAGGAAGGGTACAGGTACAACTCCCTGGGCACGGCTGTGGGCACACTGCGCAAGCGGTTGAACCAGTCCGATGGGTTTCCTCATGAGATTGGCATTTTCCTTGGCTATCCCTTGGAGGATGTAACCTCCTTCATTGACCAGGGCGGCCGGAATTGTGTCCTGTGCGGGTGTTGGAAGGTGTATCACAATGCCTGCCAGGCACAGAAAACCTTCGACAAGTTCGATCATTGCCGGAGGGTGTACACACGGCTCTACCAAAATGGCTGGAGCGTGGAACGATTGACCGTAGCAGCCTGAGCTGTTATGGCAGCACTCATTGCATGGGTGCTTGCTGCATAGAGAATGAAACAGAAGGAGCGATGAAACATGGAATTGGCTGTTGTATATTGGAGCGGAACGGGTCACACAGAAGCCATGGCCAAGGCTGTGGCAGAGGGCGCAGGTGCAGCCCTGTACACCGCAGATGAATTCACCCCTGCCAAGGCGGCAGCAGTGGACAAGGTGGCTATGGGCTGCCCTGCCATGGGCAGCGAGGTGCTGGAGGAAAGCGAGTTCCAGCCCATGTTCGATGCCTGCAAGGGCGCACTGAAGGGCAAGAAGGCTGTGCTGTTCGGCTCCTTCGGCTGGGGCGACGGGGAATGGATGCGCACCTGGGAAGACGATTGCCGTGCAGCAGGTATTGAACTGGCGGCAGAAAGCGTTACCTGCCAGGATGACCCTGATGATGATGTGCTGAATCAGTGCCGTGCATTGGGTGAAGCATTGAAGAACGCCTAACAGATTGCAGGGCTCACTTTCAGGCAGATTGCACGAGAGTGAGCCTTTGCTAATTAGGCAATTCTAACCATCTTTTTGCGGGGCAAAACTTTTTCTGGAATTAGGGTTGACAAATAAGGTTAGAGATGCTAAACTCTCCGGCGGTTAGAAAATTCTAACCATTTTCTCGGGTCAAAGGTTAGCACGTGCTAATCGAGAGAGGAGGACGCTAATGATGCCGTTGGGAATGGCAAATGTGGGTGATGCAGGTACCATCCAGAAGATCACCGGACGTGATGAGGTGCGCCAGCACCTGGCTGAGCTGGGTTTCGTCGTCGGCGAAACGGTTCAGGTCGTCAGCGAGATGGGCGGTAACATGATTCTGTCCGTGAAGGACAGCCGCATTGCTCTGGATAAGACCATGGCCATGCGCATCATGGTCTGAGTCAAGGCGAAGACTGTGCTGCGTCCTTCGCTGCTTGTCGGCCTTTGCTGGCCGCTCCCGTGTGATTCACGGGCAGGCAGCTAATGGATCTTAGGAACCCTGAATCGTCGGGAAATACAGAAAAGGGAGGCAAGTTGCATGAAGAATCTCAGAGACGTTAAGGTCGGTGAAACTGCAACGATCGTAAAGCTCCACGGTGAAGGTGCGCTGAAGCGTCGGATCATGGACATGGGGCTGACCAAGGGCACGGAAGTTTACGTGCGCAAGGTTGCACCGCTGGGCGACCCCATGGAGCTCACCGTGCGCGGCTATGAGCTGAGCGTGCGCAAGGGCGACGCTGAAATGATCGAGGTTGAATAAGCAAGGGGAGGATTTCCTTTCGCTGCTTTTTCAGAGGCACAATCCCGTGCCCCAATAATTTGGACAAATTAAGGGAGGATTCCACATGGCGATTAAAATTGCCCTGGCAGGCAACCCGAACTGTGGTAAAACTACCATGTTCAACGCCCTGACGGGTTCGAATCAGTACGTTGGTAACTGGCCCGGCGTTACTGTAGAAAAGAAGGAAGGCAAGCTGAAGGGCAACGGGGATGTGATCATCCAGGACCTGCCCGGTATCTACAGCCTCTCTCCTTACACGCTGGAAGAAGTGGTGGCTCGTGGCTATCTGGTAAACGAGAAGCCTGACGCTATCCTGAACATTGTTGATGCTACCAACATCGAGCGTAACCTGTACCTGACCACCCAGCTGGCTGAGCTGGGCATCCCCATGGTCATGGCACTGAACATGATCGATATCACCCGCAAGAACGGTGACAAGATCGACATGAAGAAGCTGGGCGAAGCACTCCAGTGCGAAGTGGTTGAAACCTCTGCACTGAAGGGCGAAGGCAGTGTCAAGGCTGCTGAAGATGCTGCCGCACTGGCTGCTAAGGGCGGCCACCGTGAGCCTCCCCATGTGTTCCAGGGCAGCGTTGAGCATGCCATTGCGCACATCGAGGATCTGATCAAGGATGTGAAGATCGAAAAGCACCTGCAGCGCTGGTTCGCCATCAAGCTCTTCGAGCGTGACGAAAAGGTGGCTGAGGAGCTGTCCCTGCCTGCCAACGTGAAGAGCGAAATCGAAAAGGTGATCGCTGGCTGCGAGAAGGAAATGGATGATGACGCTGAGTCCATCATCACCAACCAGCGCTATGCCTACATCAACAAGCTGGTTTCTTCCTGCGTGAAGAAGGGCAAGCCCAAGGGCTCCCTGACCACCTCCGATAAGATCGACCGGGTGGTAACCAACCGCTGGGCTGCACTGCCCATCTTCGCTGTGGTGATGTGGCTGGTGTACTACATCTCCGTGACCACCATCGGTACCATCGTTACCGACTGGACCAACGATGTGTTCGTAGGCGAATTCCTGCAGGGCAACATCCAGACCTGGCTGGAGAGCATTGGTACCGCTTCCTGGCTGACCGGCCTGATCGTTGACGGTATCGTAGGCGGCGTTGGTGCCGTGCTGGGCTTCGTGCCGCAGATGCTGGTGCTGTTCTTCCTGCTGGCTATCCTGGAAGACGTTGGCTACATGGCCCGTATCGCCTTCATCATGGACCGTATCTTCCGTAAGTTCGGCCTGTCCGGCAAGAGCTTCATCCCCATGCTGATCGGTTCCGGCTGCGGCGTTCCCGGTGTTATGGCTTCCCGTACCATCGAAAATGACCGTGACCGTAAGATGACCATCATGACCACCACCTTCATCCCCTGCGGTGCAAAGATGCCCATCATCGGCATGATCGCCGCTGCTGTGTTCGGCGGCAGCGCATGGGTCGCAACCTCCGCCTACTTCATCGGCGTGGCTGCAATCATCGTTTCCGGCATCATCCTGAAGAAGACCAAGATCTTCGCTGGCGACCCTGCTCCCTTCGTTATGGAGCTGCCTGCTTATCATGCTCCCAGCGCAAAGAACGTGCTCCACAGTGTGTGGGAGCGTGGTTCCAGCTTCGTAAAGCGCGCTGGCACCGTGATCCTGCTGTCCTCCATCATCATCTGGTTCACCAAGAGCTATGGCTGGGCTCCTGCTGCTGACGTGCAGGCTGCTGCTCGTGACGAGTATGCTTCCACTGTGGCTGAGTATGAAGAGACCCTGGCTGACTACAAGGCCCGTTCCGAAGCCGGCACCCTGGAAGAGGACGAGGAAGAACCTGAAGAGCCCGAACTTGCTGCTGAAATGGCAGAAGAGCGTGAGCCCGGTTCCTGGGGCGCTGTGGCCGATATGGACTACTCCATCCTGGGCAAAATCGGCACGCCTGTGTCCACCATCTTCAAGCCCCTGGGCTTCGGCAACATGCCTTCTACCGTTGCAACGGTCATGGGTCTGGTTGCTAAGGAAGAAGTCGTAGGCGTTATGGGTGTGCTGTACGGCGCAGACGACGCTGCTGACGTTGTGGATGACGAAGACATGACCGATGAAGAAAAGGCTGAAGCGCTGAGCCCCTTGGCCAACGCTTTCAACGAGTCCTCCAACGGACACGGACGGCTGGCTGCTTACGCCTTCATGATCTTCAACCTGCTGTGCGCACCTTGCTTCGCTGCTATGGGTGCTATCAAGCGTGAAATGAACAATGCAAAGTGGACCCTGGGTGCTATCGCTTATCAGTGCCTGTTCGCTTATGCCATTGCCCTGATTGTGTATCAGCTTGGCCTGCTGTTTGTAGGCGGCGGCTTCGGTGTTGGTACCGTGGTGGCCATCCTGCTGCTGGCCTTCCTGGTGTACATGCTCTTCCGTAAGAACCCCTATGACGACAACCACCTGACCCAGAAGGTTAAGGGCGCTGCCTGATTAGGAAAGGAAAAGGAGGTTTTCGAAAATGGCAACATGGATTGTTGGCGGCGTTCTGGTCGTCATCGTTGGTCTGGTGATTTGGAAAATGATCAAGGACAAGAAGAGCGGCAAAGGCGGCTGCGGTGAGTGCGGCGGCAATTGCGGCGGATGCTCCGGCTGCCATTGACGGAAGCCTTGCGGGGGCGGATGCGTGGTGCGTCCGCTCCCTTTTCTTATCCCATATTGATGCATGAAGGAGTGGATCTCGTTGATGACTGCTGCGCAAATCCGGTGCCTGCTGGCGCTCCGTGCCCTCAATCAACTCAGTGAAAAGGTGGCCTCCAAGGACATTGCACGGCTTATTGGCATCAGCCGTCCCTCCGTCCACCGCCTGCTGGAAGCCTTGTCCACCGAGGGCATGATTTCCAAGGAACCCTATGGAACGGTGGAGTTGACCGAACTGGGACAGGAAACGGCAAAGATGCTGGAAGCTCGGAAGGAACGGCTGACCCTGATCTTTGCCCGGTACTTCGGCCTCCCCATGGATGAAGGAGCGGCGGGTGCCATCCTGCTCATGAGCGGCCTGAAGGAAGAAAGCCTGCAGGCCATGGAAAGCGCCTCTTCCGGCAAGTGAATATGTCCTAAATGCAAAAGCACAGCGGCAGAAATTCTGTTGCTGTGTTTTTTTGCAGAAGAAAGCCCCCTACCGCATGGGGCAGGGTCAGACCATCAACAAACCCTAGGTGGCGTTGGAGGGCTCGCAAGCCCTTCAACTC
>CAVIWF010000014.1:10555-47852 GCA_963646285.1 bacterium | reverse complement strand
CCGCACATGTCGCCGATTTTCGATCTAGAGTTGAAGGGCTTGCGAGCCCTCCAACGCCACCCAAGGTTTGTTGATGGTCTGGGCCTTGCAGAAAGCATGCAAGGTTTTTCTTTTATCGTATGAAATGTAGGTGATGTTGATGCATGAAGCTCCCCTGCGCACGCCCCAGCGTGTCCGCTCCGAAAAGACTCAGGCCAACCTGTACGAGGCCACCTGCAAGCTGATGCACGAGTATGGCTACGAATACCTGACCGTGCAGAACATTTGCAGCCTGGCAGGGGTAACCACCGGGGCCTTTTACCACCACTTTCACGGGAAGGACGATATTCTGCGCCTGTACCTGAACAAGGACTACGACGCTTATATTGCCAACCTGAACGTGCAGCTGCCGGAGGATCCCCTGGCACGGCTGACGGAGCTGTGCGTCCTGTACGCCGCCCACAACGAGGCCAACGGGCTGGACTTCCTATCCAACTACTATTCCACCAAGAACCGCTCCCTGAACACCATTGGTCTCCGGCCGGAGGAAATGTACGCCTCCTCCAACTACCGTGCCCGGTACGATGCCCTTGTGGCTGCCAAGGAGGCAGGGCTTCTGCCGGAGGACACGGATGTGATCGCCCTGAACGAGGATGTTTGCTCCCTGACCAAGGGGGTATTCTTCGACTGGTGCCTTAGCCGGGGTGGCTTTGACCTGACCGGCCGTATCCGCCGCCTGGTGAATCGCTTCATGAGCACCTATCGGGTAGACAAGGGCGAATGAAGGAGGGCGGCGGGAACGGGGTTCGAATTTTTGTTGCGAATCCTGCCGTCTTATGGTAGAATAAGCCTTGACGCCCACAGGGTTCATCTGCGTGGGCTGCCGTGGAGAAGTATCGAAGTGGCCGTAACGAGAACGACTCGAAATCGTTTTGTCGGTGTTGAGCCGGCACGTGGGTTCGAATCCCACCTTCTCCGCATGGAAATGCCCCTGTACCGTGATTGGTGCAGGGGTTTTCTTGTGGTTGAATGCGTCAAAATGCCACGAGCCAGTGCTGCATTATATCTTTGTTGAAGGATGTAAAAACACAATCGTCTGATCCTCAAAGTGATTGATGCGTTCGTGGATGTATTTGGGGTAGAGAAAGTGTTTTTTATGTTCCGGAACAGCAGCATAGATGGGCACCTGGGTTTCTGGTGGGGAAACGACATCCATGCCGCTTGTCGCCATCAAAAATGGCTGATGGAGCAGGGAGGCAAAGTAGGCGCAAGGCGTATCATCAACACAGGCCAATGGATTTTGGGCGACGCACTTGGCGACGGGGAAAAAGGCGCTCACGGCAATGGCCAGCGTACCGCCCAGCGAATCGCCCAAGGCAAAGACCTGGTTTTTGTCCGTATGCGGAAGGGAAAAGCCGATTTGTGCCGCACAGGAGGCATCCGCAACCTGTTGCTCAAACGGAATTTCTTTTCTGTTCTCCAAAGCAAACACGGCGTAGCCCAAAGCGATAAAGCGAGTCATGTAATGCCAGCCACGCACGGGAATGCTTTCGGCGTGAAACAAAAGCACCAAAGGATGCTTTCCTTCGCCAACAGGCCGAATATACCGTGCTTTCAGTACATCCCCGTCCGTGCCTGCAAAAGAAATTTCGCTGTATGCTGCCATTTTCTCGTTGCCGGAAAGGAAAGGCTTTTCTTCGATGATGTGCGTTCTTTCTGCTTCTTCCTTTCGTTCCTGCCATGCAGACAGGAAGTTTTCGGGCAATGTTAGCGGCGGCAGTGCATGCAGAGCTGCGTCCCATTCCTTCTGAATCATCGTGTTTCACTCTCCTCGGTAAAGAATGACAGCAGCATGTCGTCAAAGGCTTGAATTTCCTCATGCCCATAGCCGGGGAAAAAAACTCGCTTTTTCGGGCATTGCAATCCATTGTAGCTTGCATCCTGCGTGATGGGCGGGCAAACGGTGTCCGCCAACCCTGTGCCGAACAGCACAGGGCACTTCACCCAGGGGGCCAAGTTGTGAACATCGATATAACCAAGCCTGGTGAACCATTCCTCCGCCCGGCTGCCGTCTGCATCGAACCAGCGTGAATAGTAGCGCAAGCCCTCGTAGGCGATTTCATCTGCGCCCATCTCCCACACTTTCTGAAAATCGCTCAGGAATGGGTAAAGAATGGCGGCCTTTTTCGGCAGATCAGGATTCAGTGCCGCACAGGCCAAGCCTAAACCGCCGCCCTGGGATGCGCCGTTGATATAGATGCGGTGCTGATCAATCTCCGGCATTTGACGCACGATCCGGCACAAAATGCGTATGTTTTGATACATTCTGACATAATACATATCCTTTGGATCCCCGTCCAAACCCGCTACAAGATGACCTGTGACGGTTGTCCCCTCGTATCCGCCCATATCCTGCCCGTGCCCGCCCTGGCCGGGGCATTCCATCGCCAGAAGCGCAAAGCCCATGCCCGCAAAGGAGGATTGCTCCATCCATCCTCTGCTTGCGCCGGGATAGCCGTGAAATTGCAAAACCAGCGGCAAAGGCTGCTTGAAAGTCGGCCGCACATAGCGGGCATAGAGCCGGGCCCCGTGCATCCCTCGAAACCACAAGTGGAGATATTCGCAAGTCGGGTAACTGGGTATTTCACTGGGTGTAAAGGCATAATCGAGGGGCACAGCCTCCGCCTCCGCCATTCGTGCTGCCCAGAAAGCATCAAAGTCCCTGGGACGCGGCGTTGTGCCGAAATAAAGCTCATTGCTTTGCTGCATCGTATCAATCATCCTATCCTGCTGTCTTTGCAATAGCAAGAATTCTGATGGCAGCATCACCCGCCATCAGAATATGCATCATTTTCTTATAGATTTTTCAGGAAGTCCAGATCCAGGTCGCCTGTTTCCGCTTTGATGGCCGCATAATCCGTCTTCAGTGCTGCAAGCTGCTCTTCGGTCAGCCTTGCAAAAGGACGACGGCAGAAACCACCATCCACCTTGCCGCCCAAAGTCAGGGTCGCTTTCAATGAGGGCATAAGGTTATGCTTGAGCAGCGTAAAAATGAACCGGTTCGCCAGCTTTTGCATTTCCCGGGCAGCTTCCACATCGTTTTCTGCCATGTGGTCACGCAGCTTCAGGAACAGCGGCGCCAGTACATTATAGGTCGAGCCGATGATACCGTCTGCACCAAAGGACAGGCCGCTGACGGCCAGCTCATCACTGCCTGAGAACACGGCGAAGTCCTGTCCCAGCGCTTCCTTGATGCGGAAAACATCATACAAGGTGGCAGAGGTGTACTTGATGCCCTCTACGCCGTCGATGGCGCCCAGACGCTTGATCATGTCAAAGCTCACAAGACCTGCCAGGGCAATGTTATACACAATCATGGGAATGCCAGCCGCCTGCACCACGTCGGAGTAATAGGCGGTGATTTCGTCATCCCTGAATTTCCAGTAAATTGGCGGCACCGAAGAAATGGCATCAGCACCGACTTGCGCAGCATGATGCGCCAACTCCTCCGATGTACGGGTGCTGATCGCACCAACATGAACAATCACGGGAATGCGTCCCTTGACTTCATCCATGACGGTTTCCACAAACGCCTTGCGTTCACCGGCATCACACAGGAAACCTTCGCCGGTGGAGCCGGTCAAATACAAACCGTTTACGCCCTGATGCACAAGCTCTGCAACCAGTGCACGGGTGCGGTTGAGATCCAGTTTTTCGTTTTCGTCAAAGGGGGTAAGCATAGCGGGAATGACGCCACGGATTTCATTCATCTTGAAATGACTCATCGTTCGTTCCTTCCTTCCGTTGGTTCTTATGGTGCAAGGCCGATTGATCAGCCTTTCCGGGAGCTTGGTATGGTCGTGCCCATTTCCCTAATATCCCAGGGAAAATGGGAAGATAGAAAAACACTTTGTCTTTGTCTGAAAAAACTAATATTCCTCGTAGGAGGTCATACCCAGATACTTGCCGGAAGAGAAATGAGCATCCATGGCTCGGGCAAAGGCAGGATAGCTGTGCCGCTCTAATGCTTCCACAATGGCCTCATGCTTGGTGATGGTATGCTCCAAATGGGGCTGCTTTTGTTCCAGCTGGAAGCCTTCATCCACAGACCAAATGGCCTCCAGCAATGAAATCAGGACTTGATTCTGCAAAGAGGAGAAAAGGGTTAAGTGAAAATCCTTGTCCTCCTGCGTGAAAAATTCGCCCTGCGCCCACTTTTCCCGCATGGTATTTGCGCAAACACGCATTTTTTGAACATCCTCTTCCGTGACCGCATGAAAGGCCTGCCGCATATACGCCAACTCCAGTACCTTGCGGATGCCGAACATTTCCCGGACGGATTGATCCTCTTCAGACCCTATTTGAAAAAACAGCACATTCTGGAAAACGAAGTCCAAATTGAAGGGCTGCACCATCGTGCCTTTTCCGGGCTGGGCACGTACCATGCCCATAAGCTCCATACTTTTAATGGCTTCGCGCAGAACATTGCGGCTGACGCCCAACGACTCGCACAGCTTTTGTTCGGTGGGGAGGAGGTCGCCCGGCTTTAAATTCTGCACAATATATCGCCTGATGGCACGGAATGTCTGAATGAACAGCTTCTCATCCCGATTGGCGTTTTGCATGGTCAATCACCTCCTTTGCAAACTTTGTAGGACAATTTCAGATTGTAGTATAAAGTATGTTTTCGAAAATGTCAACCACAATGTCAAATATGGCACAATTTCAACTATTTTTTTCAAAACCCATTGACATGGCGGCAACTTTGTAGTACATTTGAGCTAACGAGATTGACGTCATCTCAGTGTTCAAGAACAAGTTGCTCCTTTTTCTCCGTTTCTTTCCCCCTCGGGGGGCGAACTACTCAAGTAAGGAGGGTCTTCCAAATGAGGAAACTAGTTGCCCTGCTCCTGTGCCTGATGCTGACACTACCCGTTTTCGCAGCTTTAGCAGATGATGCAACCACCGAAATCACCCTTTGGACATTCCCCATCGGCGATTGGGGTAAGGAAGAAGTCGTCAATGAGATCATTGCCAACTTCAATGCCGTCCATCCCGAAATCAAAGTGACCGTTGAGTATCTGGACTATACGAACGGCGACGCTCAGGTGACCACTGCCATCGAAGCAGGCACTGCCCCTGACATCATCATGGAAGGTCCCGAACGCCTCGTGGCCAACTGGGGTGCAGCCGGCAAGATGCTGGATGTCAATGATCTGTGGACGGAAGAAACGCTGGCAGACATCAACGCCAACAATGTCATCATTGCCGATGCCTGCAAGGGCGCTGACGGAAACTACTATCTCTATCCTCTGTGCCTGACTGCCCATTGCATGTGCATCAACAAGACCGCTTTTGAAAAGGCGGATGCGATGCAGTACATCGATATGGAAACCCGCACCTGGACGACCGAGAACTTTGAAAAGGCACTGCGTGCGCTGGTAGCCGCCGGCTACAGCCCCACGGGTCTTATTTTCTGCTCCGGTCAGGGCGGCGACCAGGGCACTCGTGCACTGGTGACCAACCTGTTCGACGGCCGCTTCACCAATGATGAGCACACCAAGTACACCATGGACAGCGAAGCCAACATCAAAGCGCTGACGACGCTGCAAAACTGGGCAAATGAAGGCCTCATCACCTTCGATCCCTCCATCAACGGCGGCGAAGAAATCGCCCTGTTCGTCAATGGCACCAGCCAGATGGCGTTCTGCTGGAACTCTGCTCAGGTAGCCAACAATAAGGACAAGCTGGCCGAAGACATTGAGCTGTTCCACATGGCATTCCCCTCCGAGGATGGCATCCCGCGCCTGGACGGCGGTCTGTGGGGCTTCGGCCTGTTCAACAAGGGCGACGATGCCAAGGCTGCTGCTGCCAAGGAATTCATCCGCTTCGTGTGTGATGATGAAACCCAGGCTCCCAAGAGCATCTATGCTTCCGGCTACTTCTCTGTGAAGAGCAGCATCGACAGCGTTGCCCTGTACGAAGGCACGGACAAGGCTGTGCAGGCTGAATATGCCATCTTTGCCCCCTACCTTGGCGACATCTATCAGGTGACCACCAACTGGACGACCCAGCGGTACGAATGGTGGAATCTGCTCCAGCGCATCGGCGATGGCGGCGATGTGGCCACCGAAGTGGCAGCCTACATCAATGCTGTCAATCAATAATGATTTAGAATAGGGTTACGGGGGCGCTTTCACTCTTCCAACAGGGTCGTAAGCGCCCCTTTTCAAAAGGGGGATTTTCCACAATGACAACCACCCAGAACATGAGCCGTCAGCTTCGTGCCACACGCAGACGCGAAAACATTTCAGGATACCTCTTCATGGCACCTTCTCTGCTGTTTTTCTTCGGTTTTGTCGTTTTTCCGATGGTGATGTGTCTGGTCAACAGCACCTTCAACTATACCATGTCAGACTTTACCTTCATCGGGCTTGACAACTATGTCAAGCTGTTCCAGGATCCCAAGTTTTCCACGTCTTTTGTCAACACCATGATCATCGTCATTGTCAGCGTGCCAGTCACCTGCTTTTTATCCCTGTGGGTGGCATCGCTTATCTATAAAATGAAGGATCTATACACTTCCTTCTTCCGCTGCGTTTTTTATCTGCCTGTTGTCACCGGCTCTGTGGCTGTTACGGTTGTTTGGAAGTGGATGTTTAACTCCTATTACGGCCTGCTCAACTATGTGTTCCAAAGTCTTGGCATCATCAGCAAGAATATCAACTGGCTGGGCAATCCCAGCACAGCGCTGGGATGTATCATCACAATTTTGCTGACCACATCCATCGGTCAGCCCATTGTGCTGTACGTCTCGGCACTCAGCAATGTTGAGCCGTCCCTGGTGGAGGCGGCTGAAGTGGATGGTGCGAACAACCTGCAAACCTTCTGGCGCATCAAGTGGCCGCAGATTATGCCGACCACGCTGTATGTCCTCATCATCACTGCCATCAACAGCTTCCAGTGCTTCGCCCTGATTGACCTGCTCACTTCCGGCGGTCCCAAGGATTCAACGCTGACCATCATGTATTATATCTATCACAACGCCATCAAGCTGAACAATTTCGGCTACGGCTGTGCAATGGGTATCATCCTGGCCATCACCATCGCCATATTCAGCGCATTGCAATTCCGCTTTGCGAAAACTAATTGAAGGGTGGGTATCGGAGCATGGAACACAGCGTACACAAGAAATCCTTCTATCGCATCATCTGCATTGTTATCCTGGTCATTTTAGCACTGCTGATGCTCTTCCCTTTGTACTGGATTATTACCGGTTCCTTTAAGGATGCACGTACCATCAATTCCCGCACGCCCAGCTTTTTCCTGACATCCCCCACCGATGCGAACTATATCAAACTGTTCACAAAACCCGCATGGAATTGGCTTGGCAACACCGTGTTCATCTGCGTAGCGGCCATGCTGCTCACCTGCCTGTGCGCCTCTATGGGTGGCTATGCCCTGGCAAAAAAGAAATTCACAGGTCGTGCCTTCATCTTCAGCATGTTCGTGGCAGCCATGGCGCTGCCAAAGCAGGTCATCATGATTCCGCTCCTCAAGGAAATGGCATGGCTGAATCTGCACAATACCTTGTGGTCGGTGATTTTCCCGACAGTAGGCTGGCCCTTCGGTGTCTTCCTTATGAAGCAGTTTTCCGAAAACATCCCCGATGAAATGCTGGAAGCAGCCAAAATAGACGGTGCAAGCGAAATCCGCACATTCATTGAAATTGTGTTTCCGATGATTAAACCGGGTGTTGGGGCACTGGCCATCTTCACCTTCATCACTGCGTGGAATGACTACTTCCTGCAGCTGATCATGCTCAATTCCATGAATAAGCTCACCATTTCCCTGGGCATTGCCAAAATGCAGGCAGAAGCCAGCACGGACTTTGGTCTCATCATGGCAGGCGCAACCTTGGCCAGCGTTCCGATCATTACCATTTTCCTGCTCTTCCAGAAATATTTCACCCGTGGCATCACCATGGGTGCAGTCAAGGGTTGACAAAACCGGATTTTTTGTACAGCAGAAATGGGAATGGGTGTGCAGTTTGCGCACACATTGTAATAAAAGGCATCAAAGAGGTGCAAGAATGAAACTGCAAGGGGCAACCATTAACTTCTTGGGGGACAGCATTACCGAAGGCGTAGGCGCAAGCAGTGAAAGCAAGCGGTACACCGACGTTCTGGAACGAAGCTTTGGTCTTCTGAAGGCAAACAATTATGGTGTTGGTGGCTCTCGCATCGCAAGGCAGACCGTAATGACCGATGCACCTCACGATCGAGATTTCTGTATGCGGATGTTTGAAATGGACAAGGATGCAGACGCTGTGGTGGTTTTCGGCGGTACCAATGACTATGGTCATGGCGATGCGACCCTGGGAGCGCCGGATGACCGTACACCTGCTACCTTCTATGGTGCGTGTCATTACCTGATGGATCATCTGCAAACCATGTACGCAGGAAAGCCCATTGCCATTTTGACCCCCCTGCATCGGGACAATGAAGAAAATCCCCGGGGCGATGGGTCAAAGTCGGCAGATGTTGCGCCCCTGTGCGTATACCGCAGTATTCTTTTGGAAGTCGCCCAGTATTATGCCTTGCCCGTGCTCGATTTGTATGCCGTCAGCGGGATTCAGCCGAAAAATGCGCATTGTCGTGAACTGCTTTTGCCGGACGGTCTGCATCCCAGTGATGCGGGTTACGCAATCCTTGCCAGAAAAATCGGTTTATTTCTACAATCTTTATAAGAGGTGCAACAGCATGACGAAAGAAACACTGTTTTCCATCATGAAGGGAACCGTCATCGTGTCCTGTCAAGCAACGCCGGGGGAGCCCCTCTATGATCAGGAGCGTTCTGTGATGCCTCTCATGGCTCGGGCGGCGAAGCTGGCGGGTGCCAAAATGATCCGCACCAGCTCTGTCCGTGACATCATCGGCATTAAGGAAGAAACAGGACTGCCGGTCATTGGGCTGATCAAACGTGAATATCCCGGTTATCAAGGGCGCATTACCATGACCATGCGTGAGGTGGATGAATGTGTGGCGGCGGAAGCGGACATTATTTCCATCGACTGCACGGACTGCCCCCGTGGGGACGGCCTTCAACCGACGGAGTTTTTGAAGAAGGTCAAGGAAAAATACCCGAACATCATCATTATGGCAGATTGCGCCACCTTTGATGAGGCCATCGCCGCCTACCAGGCAGGCGCAGATTTGGTGGGCACGACCATGAACGGCTACACACCCCAGACGGCTGACCAGAAAGGCGACCCGAATGGAGCGTTGGTCGAACGTCTTGCCAAGGCTCTGCCCTGTCCTGTGATTGCCGAAGGGCGAATCCATACGCCTGAGCAAGCCAGAGAAATGCTGGAAAAGGGTGCATGGGCCGTTGTGGTTGGTGGTGCAATCACCCGTCCCTTGGAAATTGCAGCTCGCTTTATGCAGGCAGTAAACGACTTTACAGGCGGTTCAAAATGATTCTAGGCGTAGATATTGGCGGAACATCCGTCAAAATGGGGCTGGTTGACGAAAAGGGCAGGATTCATGCGCAGACGGAAGCGAGTGTCTGCTTTGATGGTTATCAGACTCCCATCATTGAGACCGTATGCAAAGAAGCCAAAGGATTCCTGTCTGCTCAAAACGCAGAGGTTTCGGGCATTGGGGTGTCCGCAACCGGCCAGATTGACAGCCACAGGGGCGTTGTCATCGGCACAAACGGGAAGATTCCCCATTATGAGGGAACGCCTATCAAAGAACGGCTGCAAAATGCGCTGGGTGTCCCTGCCTGGGTCTTGAACGACGCAAATGCAGCCGCCTTGGGTGAGTGCTTTATCGGGCGGGCTCGTGGACGTAAGCATGTCATCATGCTGACCCTGGGAACGGGTGTCGGCGGCGGTCTTGTGCTGAATGGGAAGCTTTATGATGGTCGGCGTGGTATTGCAGGGGAATTAGGACATTTTTCTCTTTATCAGGACGGTCTCCCCTGCACCTGCGGCAAACGGGGCTGCTTTGAAAGCTATGCCTCCACCACTGCGCTGCTTACCCGTGTGCGTAAGGCTTATCCCCAGGAAGCCGAATGGACAGGACGGCTCGTGTTTGAGCGTGCAGCACAGGGAGATCAGGCATTACGCATCATTTTATCCGCTTGGATTGACGACATTGCGGCAGGCATTTCCGGCCTTGTGCATATTTTCAATCCTGAAATGGTGATTGTTGGCGGCGGTGTCAGCAGACAGGAAGCACTTCTGATGCAGCCTCTGCGGGAACGGGTGCTTTCCGGCGTCATGCCCCGCTTTGCAGAAGGATTGCAGATCGAATCCGCTCTCCTTGGCAACGAGGCCGGCATGATCGGTGCTGTTAAATTCTTTCTGGAACAGGAAAAGGAATGTCAGCCCTAACGTTTTTCTTGTGCTTTGCCGGCATCAGCCGGTGAAAATAAAAGCATCTTGTTTTACAAGAAGGAGGTAAGCCATGAAGAAACTGTTTTCTCTGCTCCTGGCAATGTGCCTGCTGCTCACAGCGACAGGCACTGCACTGGCGACGGAAGGCTCCGGCGGCACGGCGTATGTAAATCCTTTACAGGATGTCCGCGTTCGCCAGGCACTGTGGTATGCCATTGACATGGATGCCATTGTTGATGCGCTCTGGAACGGCACGGTGACAGCCGCCAACAAATCCCTCGTGCCTGAAGGCTATTGGCAGGCAGATGGCCTGACAGAATACTCCTACAACCCTGAAAAGGCCAAGGAACTGCTGGCAGAAGCCGGTTGGGACGGAAGCCGTACCCTGAAGGCTGTCTATTACACCGGCAATCTGCTGGATACCATCACAGCGATTCAGGCTTACTGGGCCGATGTGGGCGTAAAGATGGAATTTCAGCTGCTGACTGACAACCTGACTGCGCTGCTTTGGACACCCTCTGCAGATGGCGTACATTCCGCCGTGGATTGGGATCTGTGCTTTGCCGGCACAAACGCACTGACGCTGGGTGAATTCTACAATCGTCATCACAGCACGGCCGTGAACAATTCCACTGTTCTGCCGGACGAAAAGCTGGACATGCTCATCGAAACAGCCCGCGTGGCCGTCAGCAAGGAAGACCAGAAGGCGGCATATGACGCTATTCAGGTCTATGAAAATGAGCAAGTTACCGTCATCCCGATGTTCTATATTCCCTCTTGGGTCGTCACCTCCAAGCATCTGGACATGAAGGGCAATGCTGTTGGCAACGACCAGTTCTCCTACAAGAAGAATATCCTGGATTGGACGATTGACCGTGAGGATCATACCCTCTATACCAACACCGGTGCTGTCAATGCTTTAGAGCATCCTGCCACCAACCCCGGTTTGTTCTGGCATCAGGAAATTGTGTTTGACCGTTTGCTGAATGCGGATGAAAGCCTTGCAGCAACTGATGGTTCTCTGGCAGAAAGCTTCAACGTGTCCGAAGATGGCAAGACCATCACCTTCACCATTCGTGAAGGCATCAAGTGGCACGATGGCGAGCCATTCACGGCCGAAGATGTTGCATGGACCTTCCAATACTATCCCACCGTTCCTGGCGCAAATACCGTGATGACCGATGTCATCAACGATGCAAAGTCCATCACCGTGGATGGCAACACCGTCACCTTTGAATTCAACAATCCGCAGCCCAACGCACTGACTGTCTTTTCTCAGTGGCCGGTATTGCCCAAGCATAAGCTGGAGAATGTGGCACCGGAGAACTTCAGCGCAGATACCTTCTGGCAGTTCCCCATTGGCACGGGTCCCTTCAAGGTGGATACCGTGAAGCTGGGTGAATACACCATTCTGGCTCGCAATGATGATTACTTCATGCCCGGCACCGGCAACATCGAAAAGATCTACATGTACCCCTCCACCGATGCTGGCGATGAAAACCTGATCACCAATGCCATGGCCGGAAAGATTGACTATGCTTTCTGCAAGGATTCTTCCCAGATTCAGCAGCTGCAGAACATGGAAGAATATACTGTCTACACCGTCAATGTGACCTTCCCGCGTTATATCTTCGTCAACATGTATGAACGTTAATCGCACATTTCGCTTCATCAAAGGGGTCGGCCTTGCCGCCGACCCCACTTCTCCATTCTCACGAATATGACCGAACAATCGATAACAGAAAGGGACAGCCTATGCTTAATTATATTCTCCGAAAGCTGCTTGACATGATCCCCATGCTTTTGATTATTACCTTTCTCATTTATGCGGGCATAGAGCTGATGCCCGGTGATGTCATTGATTTCCTGATCCCAATGGATCAGTTGGCTGAAATGACACCTGAACAAATTGCGGCATTCAAAGCGGCCAAAGGGCTGGATGGCCCCATGGTTGTCCGTTATTTGAACTGGCTCAAGGGAATCTGTACGGGCGACCTTGGATATTCGCTGCAGAATAATATGCCTGTCAGCACCTTGATGATGCAGAAACTGCCTGCAACCATCGAGTTGTCCTTGGCTGCCTTGATTATTTCCACATTCTTAGGCATCCTGTTGGGTTTGATTTCGGCACTTCGCAAGGGAAAAATGGCTGATAGTATGTTGACCTTAGCCGGAATGATTGGTGTGGCCATTCCACAATTTCTATTTGGCGTTTTCTGCATTATCCTGTTTTGTCTGAATCTTCACTGGTTTCCTGTGGGTCAGCGCGGTACGGCAGGACTGCTTGATGAGCTGCACCATCTGTTTTTGCCGGCCTTTGTGCTGGGCATTTCCATGACAGCCGGTGTTATGCGCTATTCCCGCTCCAGTATGCTTGATTCCATGAATTGCGACTATGTGAAAACCGCCCGTTCAAAGGGACTCCCTGAATGGAAGGTCAACCTGTATCACGGCTTTCGCGTGGCGTGCACACCTGTCATGGTGCTGATTGGCTTCCGTTTGCCCATGTTGATCAGTGGATCGATTGTAATTGAGAATATTTTTCAATGGCCTGGTGTCGGTCGTTGGTTTACGGATGCGGTCAAAACGCAGAACACCCCCATCATCATGTCTGTTGGGCTGTTCATGGTCGTATTGGTTTTGATTTCATCATTGCTGGTGGATATTATGACCGCAATGTTAGATCCGAGGGTGAAGCTGTCATGAAAAACAATATCAGACGAACGGCATTGGATCGAAAGATGGATCGCATCAAGGCGTTGGAAGAAAGCGGACAGCTTGGCACAAAGTTCACAAGCCGAACAGTGCGAAAACTCCTGTCTAATAAACTTGCTGTCCTGGGCGGATTTTTATTCATCGTCATTTGTATTCTTTGCTTTGCTGCTCCGCTGTTTACACATTGGGCACCTGGCAGCATTTCTCTTCGTGATCGCATGGCGGCACCTTCTTCTGAGCACCTGTTTGGCACGGATCAACTGGGACGGGATATCTGGTCCCGCATCCTCTATGGCGGACGCATCAGCATTATCGTCGGTCTTGGCAGTGCATTGGGGGCTGCGTTAATCGGTGTCACCCTTGGATTGTTTGTCGGCTACAAAGGTGGCTGGCTGGATAAGATCATCCTGAAAATATCCGATGTATTTCTGTCTTTCCCACAAATGGTGTTAATCATTATCATGGTTGCGCTGGTTGGTCAAAGCCTGCAAAACATGATGATCATTTTCATCCTGACGGGCTGGCCGAGTATGTACCGCATGGTGAGAAGCAAGGTGCTTTCCTTAAAGGAAGAAGAGTTTGTGCAGGCACTGTGCGCTTTCGGCATTTCGCAGACAAAGATCGCCTTCAAGCATCTTTTGCCGAATGCCGTCGGTCCTATCGTGGTCAACATTACGCTGTCCACCGCTATGTTTATTCTCCAGGAAGCTTCTCTTTCTGTCCTGGGCTATGGCGTTCCGCAGGAAATGGCGACATGGGGAAACATCATCAATGTCATTACAAACGCAGGAACGATTCGTTACGACTGGCTCGGTTACTGGTGGATGTGGCTGCCCTGCGCAATCATGCTAGTGTTGTTTGTGCTGGCAATCAATTTTATCGGCGACGGTCTTCGTGATGCAAGCGATCCGACGCAGATTGGTTAAGGAGGGGCAGCATGTCAGAAAGAGAAAATGATGTTGTACTGAGTGTAAAAGATTTGCATGTCAATTTTTACACCAACAAGCGTTGCAATAAGGTGCTGCGTGGCATTGATTTTAATATTAAGCGTGGAAAAACCTTATGCATCGTTGGTGAATCTGGCTGCGGAAAGTCTGTCACGGCAAATGCCATTCTGCGCCTACTGCCAGAGCTTTCCCGCATTGAATCCGGTTCTATTACCTATTATCGTGAAAACGGGGAAGAAATTCGTATTGATCAGCTTGAAAAGAACGGAAAGGAAATGCGTGCTCTGCGAGGAAAGGACATTGCCATTATCTTTCAAGATCCCATGACGGCACTCAATCCGGTTTATACCGTCGGAAGTCAAATTCGGGAAATGATCCATCAGCACAAACCGAATTTGACTGCGAAGACACTGAAACGGGAAGCCATCGAGGACCTTGCGGATATGGGCATTCCAGCCGCCGAAATTCGTTATGGAGAATATCCCCATCAGTTTTCCGGCGGTATGCGACAGCGTGCCATGATTGCCATGGCCATGTCCTGCGAGCCAAAGATTCTGCTGGCTGATGAGCCAACCACTGCTTTGGATGTGACCATCAGTGCACAGATTTTTGATTTAATGAATACGCTGAAAAAGACGCACGGAACGGCCATCATGATGATTACCCATAACATGGGGGTTGTTGCAGAAATGGCAGATGATGTGGCTGTAATGTACATGGGAAATATCGTCGAATATGGCACGGTGGAAGACATTTTCACGCATCCCAAGCATCCGTATACCCAGGCCTTGCTGCGCTCGATTCCTGTGCTTGGAAAAGGGAAAGATCAGCAGCTTGAACCGATTCGCGGTTCCACACCAGACCCATTCAACAGGCCGAAGGGATGCCAGTTCTGCCCACGCTGTGATTATGCAGATCAACGCTGCGAAGAAGAAATGCCGCCGAATGAATGGGTTTCATCGGGACATTACACACGCTGTTTTCATGTGAAGGAGGCACTTGCAGATGGAAAATGAAAATAAGGAGGTATTGCTCAAAGTCAGAAATGCAAAGACTTACTTTCCGATTCGCAAAGGCATCATCAAGCGAACAGTTGGCTATGTTCGTGCCGTGGACGGAATCGATTTGGATGTTTATAAAGGCGAAACACTAGGGCTTGTCGGTGAATCTGGTTGTGGAAAAACTACCCTCGGCAAATCCATTCTTCAGCTCATTCCTGCAACAGAAGGAATCATGGAATATCATTTCGAGGATGGTTGGAAGGATTTACACAAGCTCTCCAAAAAAGAAATGGATCATGCACGGCAGAAAATTCAGATTGTTTTTCAAGACCCTTATTCTTCTTTGAATCCAGCGTTCACCATCTACGGCTCTTTGGAAGACCCGCTGATTAAATTTGGCATGAAGAACAAAAAAGACCGAGTGGAGCGAATTGCTGAACTGCTGGAAGAAGTCAATCTGCCCCGTGATTACATGACACGCTACCCCAACGAGTTTTCTGGCGGTCAGCGTCAGCGCATTGGCATTGCCAGAGCACTTTCCGTTCAGCCGGAGCTGATTATCTGTGATGAAGCCGTCTCTGCCTTGGATGTTTCCATTCAGGCTCAGGTGCTCAAGCTGCTGAATAAGCTCAAGGAAGAGCACAACTTAACCTATATTTTCATTACCCACGATTTGTCTGTTGTTGAATATTTGGCGGACAGAATCGCCGTGATGTACCTTGGGCGAATTGTTGAATTAACCACATCGGAGGAATTGTTCGGTCATACCCTGCATCCGTACACGCAGACGCTGCTCAGCGCAATCCCTGTGGCAGATGTTAACAAAAAGAAAAAACGTGTCCCCCTTCATGGCGATGTTCCGTCTCCGGCGAATCCCCCCTCTGGCTGCACCTTCCACCCGCGCTGCCCCTATTGCACGGAGCGCTGCAAGAAAGAACGCCCCGAACTGCGGGAATACACATTTGGCGGTATCAGTCATTTTGTTGCTTGTCATCTGGCAGAGGGCAAAGAATAAATGGTTACAAATCTCAATGAAATACATTGAATATCCAATCTCTTGAAGTAATACTCGAAATCGTTTCCACTGCAAGGTTGTTGATTGTCTCACAAAGGCGATCAACAACCTTTTCCAGCGTTTGAAAGACTTCGTTTTGGAACCTTTCGTTCGGAACTCCTGCCATATTTGCTCAATTGGATTCATTTACGGCGTATAGCCTCCCCCCACGTTGACTCCTGCCTGCAATTCGAGTATGATGGGGGAGAAGTCGAAATGAAGCTGAAAGGCGGAGGTTATGATGCTGATTTCCCATGGATGTGTTCAATGCCATGTGCCTGAGCAGACAACGGTAGCGGAAGGCCTTCGCTGCCTTGGCATTGACAGGACGCAAGTGCTTGCTGCCATTCGGGGCGGGCGGGTGCTGGAGATGAACGAAATCATCCCCGGGGATGGGGAGCTGACCCCCATCACCTTTGTGCAGGAAGAAGGCCGGCGGATTTATGAGCGCTCCCTGCGGTTTGTCATGCTGCTGGCGGTGCGGCGGAAAATGCCCGGGCAGCGGGTTCGGGTGGAGCATTCGGCAGCAGGGGGCGTGCTGGTTCGCCTGCCGGGCGTGAGCCTCCCTGCAGAGCAGGTGGATGATCTGGAGCAGGAAATGCGCCGCATTGCGGAGGAAAATCTCCCGTTTGTGAAGCAGCAATGGCAGGTGAAGGACGCCATCGACTACTTCGAGCAGGATGGTCAGCCGGATAAGGTGGCCTTGCTGAAGCTGCGCCCCTTCAAGCATTTTGAAATGTATGCCTGCGGCGGCATGTGGGAATATTTCTATGGTGCCATGGCCCCTTCCACAGGGTACGTGAAAGTATTTGATCTGCTGCCCCACGACGGCGGTTTCGTCATGCAGCTGCCGGAAAAGGGTGCCCCCGGCATCCCGGCTTTTTATCGGGACTATCCCAAGCATTTAAGCATCTTTGCCGAAAGCGTGCGCTGGTGCGACATCCTCGGGGTCAGGAATGCGGCAGATTTGGCTGAACTGGTGGGCAAAGGGGATTTCCGCACGTTCATCCGGGTCAATGAAGCCTTACAGGAAAAAGCCCTGGCAAATATTGCGGATGAAATCGCCCGCAAAAAGAAGCGGGTAATCTTCCTTGCCGGCCCTTCCTCCAGCGGAAAAACCACCACGGCGGCTCGGCTGGCCATTCAGCTGCGGGTGCTGGGGTTCCATCCCACACGGCTGAGCCTGGATGATTACTATCGGAACCTCCGGGACCTGCCCAGGGAAGCGGATGGCAGTGTGGACCTGGAAAACATCCACACCCTTGATTTGCCGCTGCTGCAGCAGCAGATTTGCGCACTGCTGAAGGGGGAGACGGTGGAAACCCCCACCTTCAACTTTGCCGCCGGGGAACGTGCCGCCCACGGCGTTGTACGCACCCTCGCTCAGGGGGAACCCATCATCATCGAAGGCATTCACGGCCTGAATCCCATGATGGCGGAAGGGATCCCGGAGCAGGAGATTTATCGGATCTTCGTCAGCGCCCTGACCTGCCTGAACCTGGATGATCACAACCGCATCCGCACCACGGATGCCCGGCTGCTGCGGCGGATCGTGCGGGATGCCCAGTTCCGGGGCGTATCCCCCATGGCGACGCTGAACATGTGGCCCAGTGTGCGCCGGGGAGAGGATCGGTGGATTTTCCCCTATCAGGAAACGGCGGACAGCATGTTCAACACCACCCTCCACTACGAGCTGCCTTTTTTGAAGATGTGGGTCTACGACCAGCTGAAGGCCATTCCTGCCACGGAAGCCTGCTATCTGCCGGCAAGGCGGCTGGTGAAGGTGCTCCATTACATCCCCACCGCCACGGAAGATATGCTGGACGAAATCCCCCCCACGTCCCTGCTGCGGGAGTTTATCGGCGGCAGCACCTTTGATAAGGATTAAACGGAAGAAGAGAAGACCATGCAAAAGAAACCCTACTTTGTACCCCTGCTGATGCTGGCCATTTTTGAAACCATCGCCGTAACGCTGTGGCTGACCAAGGACAACCTGTTTTATCTGTTCAACTTCAGCTACATTGGCATTTCGATTTCCCTGGGCATGTTGCTGCTGGCCAAGCGGCACCCCTACGGCAGACGAGTAGTGCAGCTGCTGGTAGGCTTGTACATGCTGGTGTACCTGGGGCTTATCGAAGGGGAAAACATGCAGATCGAGGGCTTCTGGTATTACCTGTTCAGCGGCGTGTTTGAGGCGGCAACCATCCACTACGCCGTGGCGAAGATTTTCGGCCCCCTGCTGTTTGGCCGGGGATGGTGCGGCTATGCATGCTGGACGGCCATGGTGCTGGACTTCCTGCCCTACAAGGTGCCGAAGCATCCCCGGAAGCACCTGGGCTGGATTCGGTACGTGACCTTTGCCGCCTCCCTGATCTTCGTGGCGGCCTTGTTCCTTGCCGGTGTGCAGCACATGGAGCGGATCATGTTCCGGGCGTTTATCATCGGCAATGTTGTGTACTATCTGGTGGGCATCATCCTGGCGTATGTGTTTCAGGATAACCGGGCCTTCTGCAAATACGTTTGCCCGATCACCGTGTTCCTGAAGCCCATGAGCTACTTTTCGCTGCTCCGCATCCGCTGCAATCCGGATAAGTGCATCTCCTGCGGCAAGTGCAAGCGGGTGTGCCCCATGAACGTGGATGTAACGGATCCCTCCCGAAAGCGGCTGAACGGCACGGAATGCATCCTTTGCATGGAATGCGTGAAGAACTGCCCCAGGCAGGCGCTGTGAGGGGGAATCGTCAAATACTTTCTGTTCAAAAAAGTAGATTTGGTACATTATTCTCCATTGTTCTTTAGAAGAGACAGTACCTTTTGTAATTTACTCTCTTCATAGAGAGAATAAATCAGCTCGCCAAACAACGAATTCGCCCATGCAAACCACGGCCTTGTATAATTTTCAGGACAATCTGGGTCAAAGCTTTCATGCATGAAATAAGTACCAGCATGTGTGGTTAGGAGCATCTTCAGCAGAGAAACAATTTCGTTGTCATCCGTTGCGGTCATTGCCTGCATGCAGAGTGCAATCGGCCAAATATACCCGGCAGCTGTGTGCTCACTGCCAATGCCTTTGGCATAGGCACCTTCTGCATAGCAATGGTTCGCCTTGCTCAAAATAAAGGAGCGGGTGCGCATATACAGCGGGTCGTTTTTTTCACAGATGCCCAAATAGGGCAATGACAATAAACTGGGGACATTTGCATCATCCATCATGTTGTAGTGTCCTAAGCCGTCGGTTTCGTAGGCGAATACTTCACCGCTTCCCGGCAGATGCACTGTCGCATAGTTGGATAATCCCTGTCCTATTTCACTCTGTAATCTCTCCAATCGTTCTTTTAATCCGAAATCCTTCAATAATTCGGCAAATGTAATCGCATATGTCAAGACATGGTGTGCAAACAAATTGGAAGGAATCAAATATCCATACATGCAGGCATCATCACTTGGGCGAAATCCGCTCCAAAGCATCCCGGTATATCCAACGGCCTCTCCTTTTCCGCCATTTGGCAGTGTATCAGAGGCAGGACAATGATCCCGTTCAAACCAATAGGGGCTCTTTTCATGGTGTTGCTCACAGCACCATACATCCGCAATAGCCAACAATGCCTGGTGGAACTTTTCTGTTAAAAATGACAACGAACCTGTCTTCTTGTAGTATTGCCAAGCCAAGAGCAGCGGATAACACAGCGAATCGATCTCATATTTCCTTTCCCAAACCCATGGAGATTGCTCTGGACGATCCTTTGACCACTTGCGACCGCTTGCTGTGGGATTAAAAGCGTTGGCGTAGGGATCAAGCAATATGCAATCGATTTGTCTGCGAATCAAGCCTTCAACAAGCTGCGCAATTGCAGGGTCATCGCAAAAGCGAATGTAATGCAGCACTTGTGCGGTTGAGTCCCGAAGCCACATAGCATCGATATCGCCCGTAATAATAAACGTATCATGCTCTGCTGTTGAATGCACAGTTGTTTCAACTGTGTTAAGAAAACACTGGTGAAACATCCGTTTCAGCTCCGGCACAGCATCAAGCATTGATTCCACAGCATCCAATCGAGACGTAAGTGCGGCATGTGCTTCCATGTTTTGCACCTCCAAGCATTGTTTATTCTTCAGCTGTAGACATGATCACCATATTACCGGCAAACTCGACTGCCGAGGCGACTGTAACAAGGCAGCTTTGACCGATGTGAACAGGAATGCCATTGAGCGTACCTTCGCCAGACACACAGGTCAGAAGTTCATAGTGATTAAAACGAACCGTCTCTGTTCCGCTAACTTCATATTTGCGAACGCAGAAACTGTCATTCTTTATCAGTGTTGTTGTACGAATGGCGTTGTCGACTGTAACAACCATCGGCAGGTGGGCATTTTTTTGTGTCAATGAAAAATCCACACAGCGGATTGCCTGCTCCAGTTGCAATGGACGTTCTTGTCCTTGTGCATCCCTGCGATGATAGTCGAAAAATCGATACGTTACATCGGTTGCCTGCTGAATTTCGTAAATAATGCATCCTTTTTTTAATGCATGAAGAATACCCGCAGGCAAGTATACAAAATCATTTTGATGGACAGGTAATAGTTCAATGATATCCTGCCAACGGTCTTGTGCGATTCGCTGACGAAGCTGGGATGGACTTTCGGTTTGTTGACCGTACACGATAGAAGCACCCTCATTCGCCTCAAGGAAATACCATGCTTCATTTTTTCCGGATGGATACCCTTCCTCTTTCGCAATTGCATCATTAGGGTGAATCTGTATGCTAAGATCATCTTCCGGTGCAACCAGTGAAATAATCACAGGGAAACGGTTCCAACGACTCCGAAATAATTCCGGCGACTGCTGCCAAATAGTGAATAGTGTTTTACCATCAAAAGGACCACCTACGATGATATTGCTTTTACCTTTTCCTTCCTGTGCACTGAAGGACCAACTTTGGCCGATCCCTTCGGGAAAGTCCGGATAACGGAAGTACTCACGCAACAGAGTGCCTCCCCAAATTGCCGGACGCGGGATGGGTTTAGTAAACAACAGCATGGATTGCACCTTCTTTCAAAAAGTAACGGACATTGAGAAGAAACATTGCCTGCAAATTCTATCCTAATAACATTTCATCCAAGGTAAGGAAAGCTGCTCCGACCATCGGTGCATCAGCTCCGAGATGAGCGGGCAAAACGGTAATTGTACGTTTTGTTGCCCATGCCGGATAGCCGTAGGAGAGAATTCTTTGGGGCAAAGGGTCAATCATAAGCTTCTGCTGTGCACAGATCCCGCCGGAAATAATGACAGTATCCATGGCAAGAAGATTCATACCAAGCGCAATGCCATAAGCCAGCTTATCGACACATTCTTCAATAAGCTGTAAGGCATCATCGTCATTTTGCGATGCCAGTTCAAAAACGCTTTCTGTTTGTTGTGGGAGACCTTTCAGCTTTTCAGGGAAACGTTCCATTGCTTGGGTCCAAATCGCAGTACCGCTGGCATAAGCTTCTAAGCAGCCCTTTCTGCCACAGCTGCACGTACGGCCATTCCACACAATAGGCGTATGACCCAACTCTCCTGCAGTATGCATGGCACCGGAAAGAATTTTTCCATCAAGGAGCACGCCGCAGCCAATGCCTGTTCCAATGGTAATGCACATCATGTTTCGGCGTCCTTTGCCGGCGCCAAAGAGATGTTCTGCCCAAGCGGCCGACCAGCTATCCTGAACAATGAATACAGGCCGTCCCAAACAATGCTGAAAGTAATCCCCCAGTGGTACATTTTCGCCGAACAGGTTGCAGCTGTATTCCACAATTCCGTGTCGGGAATCGGCCGTGCCAGGAATGCCGATGCCAATATGCTGTACCTGATTCAGTGAAACAGAAACACTGGACAGCATAGAGAGCAATTCTGAGCAAATGGAATCGACGAAAGCCTTTGTTTGTTTTGCTCCGGAAGAGGAAATAATGCGATGGACAACAACGCTGCCATTCGGGCGAACAAGACCAATGTTAACCTTTGTGCCGCCAATATCAATGCCGACGCGGTACAGAGCTTCATCCATGGTAAAAACCTCCTGAATGAACGGGTTTCTTTTTACACATTAAAATATGAAAGTGCAGACGGATCCTCCTGAATCATGCGCTCAACGCCACCGAGCACATTGGTTGCACTAACCACAAAACTCGGCAGTTTCTGATAACCTTCATTCACACATTCAAAGGAGCCTTTCTGCAGCAGATACTTGATCGCATCCGTCAGCACCTTAACGCCCAGGGCTTTGTCAGTTTGATACAGACACCATGCCACCCAGCCTGTTGCAGTTGCCCAATAGGCGCCGTTTTGGTATGTCTCTTTCGGGACATCAATCAACAAACGATTCCAGTATTGCCCTTTGAGCAAATGACGGATCTGTCCGTTGAAAATATAATCACTGGCGTGGCAATGCAGGAACCGTAGAACAGCATCGCAAGTTTTCCCTGCCGGGAAGCCAATGTACAGCATGTAGGCATTTCCCCAAATATCAATCTGCCGGCAGTCCTCACTCGCTGCAAAAAAAGCGCCGCTTTGCTTGTCGTATAGTTCGAAAATGCTTTCTTCAATTTTGCGTTTCATATCCATCCAGCAGGAAACGTCACGTCCAAAGGAAGCGCACATGTTTTCCATTTTGGCACAAGCACGCCACAGCAATAAGGACTCCATGAAAAGGCAGCCCGTTTTACCGACGGTGTCCGTAAAGCCATAGGGAGAATGCGGACGGTGGGGGTCCGAGTAAACAAGCCCATTGGGGGCAGTCGGAATAATCATCAGCCCTTGTGCCAAGACATCATGCCAGCGATCAAAAAGTTGTTTGCCCAAAGGCATATTGATTCGCTTCATCAGGTCGGACACGATAAATACCAGAAAAGGTGTATTATCAAGATTCGCTTCACCGACCGGCTTGCCGACTTCGCCAGCAGCATAAACAGCAAGACCATCCGCATAAATCCGATCCGGCATCCAGCCATCAGACCGTTTACCGCTGATGGCAAAATTGATGCAGTCAATGATTTCCTCTGTCGAAATCGTCTCCGGTGCATACTCGACCATGTATGAAAAGTCACGCAGCCATAAAGCATCATAACTTGCTACGCCGTCCGGGGTAAAAAGGGTTACGCCTTGAGGTGTCTTTTTTGTGCATCCACGAACAAGTTTCATGGTTAACGCTTTGATGTCGTTCAGCATGCTCATATGAAGTTTCCTCCTCGCCTAAGCACCATGGCATATCATTAAGAATGCAGAGTATTCGTTTTAATCGCAGACAGCACGCAATTCCTCAATATGTTGACCAAGCTGACCATCCGGCTGAAACACGCTGGAGGTGCCTGCAACAAATATGTTAGCACCGGCAGCACGCATCATTCTAGCATTTTCAATACTTACATTACCGTCGCATTCAATGTCAATGTGATGGTATCCTCGCTCATCAAGCATACGTCTTGTTGCTTCAATCTTTGCCTTTGCACAGGGCACGAGTTTTTGCCCGGCAAAGCCTGGATTCACGGTCATCAGGAGAACCCCGTCAATATCGTCCAGCAGATAATCCAGCACCGTAATGGGTGTTCCAGGATTTAGCGCTACCATGGCTTTTGCCCCAGCCTTGCGAATGGCCTGCATCGATCGGTCAATATGATATCCAGCCTCAAAATGGACGGATACGTAATCCCCTTCGCTGATAGGAAACCATTCCAGTTTTGATTCCGGATCTGCAACCATGAGATGCAGATCGAGGGGAATGCCGGTTGTTTTTTTGAGATACCGGCAAAAGTCTGTGCCTAATGTGTAATTCGGGACAAAAGTCCCATCCATAATGTCAACATGCAGATATTCAATGCCATGCTCTTCCATGATTTGCAGTTGATTTTGCAGATTTCCAAAGTCTGCACACATGATAGAAGGAGCTATCATCGAATGTTTCCTCCTTTGTAGGACTTGTTTTATCAGCCCTTTACCGCACCGGCGGCGATTCCCTTAACAATGTGCTTCTGCATTACAACATAGAAAATGATGATGGGAAGCGTGGAAACCACAAAGCCGGCAAGAATCAAATTCCATTGGTTACTGTACGTACCATAAAAGTACTGCTGAGAAATCGGCAATGTCATGGGTTTCTTTGTACCATAGACAAGGAAGCCTACTAAATATTCTCCCCACACCCACAGGGCATTCAATACAGCAATGGTTGCCAAAACAGGTTTCATCAGGGGCAGAACAATTTTGAAAAACATTTTGAGCCGGCTGCATCCATCAATGATGGCCGCTTCTTCAATTTCCATGGGCATCCCGGTTGCATAGCTGCGGGCAAGAAAAATCGGAACAGGCATGCCCATTGCGATATAGACAAGTGCCAAGCCTAATAAGCTGCCTGTAAGACCGATTTGGCGCACCACAATAATGAGGGAAACCATGTATACCTGAAACGGCACAAAGAGTGTGGACATAATGGCAAGGTTTAATCCGTTCGAGAATTTCGATTTCCAGCGTGCCAGCGCATAGCCTGACATGGCAGACACCAGGCAGGTCGAACCGGTAACCGCAATGACCATGCAAACGCTGGTTATAAAGGAGGACGTAAAGTAATCATCAGATAAGATACGTTGATAATTATCCAGGTTCAACGATGTTGGCCAGGACACTGCCGAAACGGAAATTTCTCCCTTCGTTTTGAAGGAATTCAGTGTCACAAAATAAAGCGGAGATAAAAACACAATCGCCAACACCCAAATGAGTATGACTTGAGCAAGCCGCGCTGGAAGCGACGTTTTCTGCCGGTTGACATTCTTTCCGTTCATTGTATCTTCTCCTCTCTTTTACGCATCAAAACATTCAAGGCCAGAGAGATCGAAGCAATCAGAACAAACAGGATGGTGGACTGCGCTGTGGCATATCCTGTGCGACTTGCATTAAATGCAGTATTATAGATTTTAAGTACCATCGTCATTGCAGCCCCTGCAGGGCCGCCCGTTCCGCCGACCATGGTATAGGGGATTTCATACACCTTCATGTTCGCAGCAACAGAAAGAATCAGGCACGTGAAAATCGTTGGTGAAATTAAGGGCAGCTTGATTCTGAAAAGAACTTGCGCCCCATCAGCACCGTCAATTCTTGCTGCTTCAAGCAAATCCTCAGATACGCTCTGGAGTGCAGCAATGTAAATAACCATATAGTAGCCTGTACAGTTCCAAATCCCTGTAACGGACAAAGCATAAATTGCAGTCGAAGGATTGCCTAAAATAGCTACGCTTTTCAGTCCGAGTGCTGTTAAAAAACTGGGCAAAGCATTTGTATAGACAAAGCGCCACACATAGCCTACAACAAGCAGACTCATAATGTTTGGAATGAAGAAGCAGGCACGAAGCAAGTTTCTGCCATGAATTGGACCGTCCAAGATCAGCGCCAGGATCAAAGCAAGCACGTTGCTTCCCAGAACAACGATTGCCGCATAGATAAAGGTCGTTGAAATGGTCTTGGTAAAGCTCTTATCGCTTAAAGCTTCCAAATAATTGTCCCACCCGACCCAATGATTGGATGGACTAATCCCATACGCATCCGTAAAGGAAAGCTGAAGGCTTTGCAACACAGGCACCACAAAGAATATCGTCAGCAGAAGAATCGCCGGCAGCAGCATGCAGAAATAAAAGAGTCCCGTGCGTTTATTGTGATACACACCAATCACATCCTTTCGCAGGAAAGTAGTCAATCACTAATCTTTCTTTGAAAAGACCCGAATAGGAGATTGCGAACTGCTCCTATTCGGGTCATCACTTACAGGATGCAGGACTTACTCTGCAGTCTTTTCAGCTTCCAGTGCCTTGTCCCAGAAGGTATCCAATTCTTTCGCCAAATCATCATAGGTAGCCGTGCCGAGCATTACGGTGCTGAACTGCTCCCACAGTTTGTCAGTAAAAATCGTGCGGAGCACACGGTCACCATAGGGCGTAAACTTGTTGTTGCTCAGGTAGTAATTGATGTCAGAAGCGATCGGATCCCAATTAACCTCAACACCTGTAACCGCAGAAGAAACAGCACACTTTTCGCTCCAGATGGTTCCGGCTTCCTGGCTGGTCATGTAATCCAAGAACTTCAGCGCCCAGTCAAGATGCTTCGAGTCCTTCATGACACTGATCGAAGTATCCGGGAAAGCCAACAACTTGGCATCATCAGCGTTTTCGGTAACAGGGATGGCACAAATGCCGATATTCGCATCAGCATTGGCGGCACGGATAGCACTCAATGCCCAGGAGCCCTGAATATAGAAGGCGGCGCCGCCGGTTGCAAGGCAAGCAGCAGACTGATCATAATCCATGTTGAAAGTATTGTTAGGATCAGCGTAACCGTAAACGAACTCAGTCAGCAGGTCAAAGGCTTCACGCCATGCGGTGCTGGTTGCAAAGCTGACTTCGCCTGCATCACGCTTGGCAGACCAGTCAGCATCCTGTGCATACACCGTTTGAGCAAACAGACCGATCAGGCCAATATAGGGCACTGACAAATCAAGGCAGCCAGTTGCGAAAGGCGTAACGCCCTTCTCTTTCAGTGTTTTGCAGGCAGTGCGCAGCTCTTCAAGGGTTGTGGGCAGCGCAACACCATTGGCTTCCAGCACGTCCTTGTTGTAGTACATGCCGATATAGCCATTGTCAATGGGCATGGCATAGATGCCGTCATGATAGATCGCATTGGCACCGTCAACCGTTTCGGCATTCAAGTTGTTGAGAAAATCCTGACCGGTCAGGTCATACAAGTAGGAGGCGTCGATTTCCTTCATCCACGTAATGATGTCCGGCGTATCACCAGAGGCGATCCGTGCACGCAACGTCGTCTTCAACTCATCCGAGGTCATGGACTGAAGTTCAAACGTCACGTTAGGGTACATCTTGGTGAAATTATCGAACATCTCATTGAGTGCTTCTTGCGGAGCAGACTCGTTTTTCAAGGACAGGATGGTCAGCGTCACAGGTTCGTCTGTTTTTTCGGCAATCGCAGCAGCCGAAACCATCGTCAGCATTATCGACAATGCTAAGAGAAGGGAAATCAGCTTTTTCATGATTTGAAAGCTCCTTTCACAGTAAGTGGTTCATGATCTATTTCATGTACTCACCAACCGGCCGAAATTGATGCGTACATCAAACCAGACTAAGTGCAAGTTTCGGCTTGCTGAACATATGCTCGAACACCAAATAGCATCCGCCAAGTGCATACTGCTCTTCAAGCAGGTGTCCAATACGCAGTTTGGCATCTAGGTGAAGGCTATCCGGGATGTGATCATGAAGTGCTTCTTCCGTTGCCTGCATGAAAACCCTGCTGTCACGCTCCGGAATACAGCCAATGATCACATGGGGAATCTCATACGTCTTCACCAAATTTGCCAATGCTATGCCAAAGAAGAAGCCCGCCTGCTTCAGCACACGGATCGCACACGGATCTTCCTCGCATGACAAGCGCATTACATCGTTAAAAGAAACCTGATTCCCAGACAAATCACGGTAACAAGCTTCAACCGCAAGCTGCCCGGCATATGTCTCCAAACATCCGCGACTTCCGCAATGGCACAAAGCACCTTCCGGGTTCACTGTAGTATGACCGATAAATCCAGCATTGCCTTTATCACCCCGCATTGGCTTGTTATGCTGATAGGTGATGCTGCCGATACCTGACCGAATCGCAACGTAAATGAAGTCTGTCAGGTCATCCGGCAAAAACAGTCGCTTCTCAACCAATCCCAGCAGGTGTACGTCATTGCGGATGTATACCGGAATGCCGAAATGGCGCTCCAGTTCATCCTTTAACGTAACGTTAGACCAGTTAGCAATACGTTCAATCGTCAAGGACATGCCGCGAGCAGAATCGATGACACCAGAAATGCCAACGCCCATGCCATCCAGCATGGCAGGGTCAATGCCTGAACCACCAATGAAAGCATGAAGATTCAGGTAAAAGTCCTGCAGCAGTTCTTCCTTCTCAATATCCTTACGATACACCAACTTTTTACTGCTGCATATTTCTCCCTTCAGATTAGCAATCACCATTCTGACAGTCGGAAACTCGAAGTCAATGCCTACCGCATAGTGCTTGCTTCCGTTTAGAGTCAGCAGTGCGGCAGATCGTCCGCCACTCGATTCAGAGAAGCCATCTTTTATGATGACATCTTCCTCCTCAAGTTCCCTCAAAATATTGAGAACTGTCGGACGACTCAATCCCGTGTTCTTGATGATGTCCTCCGTTGATAGAGGCGCCAACGTCATGATGCATTGCAATACCAGATACTTGTTAGCCTCCTTCAAAACACGGATACTGTTTCCCGTCACCCTTCCGGTTGTCTGGTTCATACCTTCTCCTCATTTCTCTTTAAGTATAATAACAGGCTTTACTTTTGTCAAAACATTTTCTAAAAGTTTTTTACAAAATGTTTTTCACTTCGATGCGTTACCCCGTTCCTTTCCTTTACTAGTAAATTGCTGGAAGAATGATGTACAGCGTGCCTGCAGTAACTTGCTTTATCAACGCCGTTGAAAAGCTTTGACTGTTGCGAAGCAAATCTGAAACGGGTAGTTTCGTCTAACGAAAGATAGGTGCAGCCAGTAAACTTCTTACATCAGCCTTGCGAAAAGACCGCTTCCTTCCACTCAAGGTACCTCCGCAACACGATTCATTATACCATACATTGCATTCATTTATGTTAAATAAATCAACAGGGACTCCCTCAAAGGGATCACCACTTTCCTTCTCCGATATGCCTTGATTTCTCCTCATTTACAACCCCCCTCCAAAATGGTATGATAAGGCCGTGATGTGAAAGGAGCTGATCCCATGCAAAAGGTGCTGCGAGGTCGGGGAAAACTGCCACAGGTCAAGGAAATGGCAGAGAAAATGGCCATGCGTCATCCGCTGATCATCGGCAGAGCTCAGGCGGAAAAGCTGCCCTTCCCGGATGCTCCCCGCTTTACCGGCTACCATGCCAACCCTGCCTGGGAGGACTGCGCCGAAGCGGTGAACATGTACCGGGCAAATGGCTGTGATGGACTGATTTCCATCGGCGGAGGGTCTGCCATGGATACAGCCAAGGCGGTGAAAGCCCTGCTGACGGCTCCTTCGCCGGAGGAAGCCCTGAAGGGGGTGGATACCTCTTCAGGTCCCAGGCACATTGCCATTCCCACCAGTGCGGGAACGGGAGCGGAAGCAACGCCCTTTGCGGTGATTTACGTGAACCACGTGAAGCATTCCCTGTCCCATCCCACCTTGTTGCCGGATGGGGTGGTGCTGGATAGTACCCTGCTGGCTTCTCTGCCCCTGTATCATAAAAAGTCCTGCGCACTGGATGCCCTTTGTCAGGGCATTGAATCCTACTGGGCCAAGGCCGCCACGGAGGACAGCCGGGTGGATGCCTATCTGGCCATTCTGGGGGTGCTGGATAACCTGCATGCCTATTTGCAGGGGGATCCCCATGCAGAGGATGCCATGCTGGATGCGGCCTACCGCAGCGGCAAGGCCATTCAGGTGAGCCGTACCACCGCAGCCCATGCCATGAGCTATGGCTTGACCCAGAACCTGGGCATTGCTCACGGCCATGCCTGTGCCCTGACCCTGCCTTTCCTGTGGGAGCAAATGACCCACTGTGATGATATGATTCCCACCCTTGCCTCCCTTGCGGAGGTCATGCGCCTTGGCAGCGACCTGATGGGTTCCAGGCTGCTGTGCGGCATGCTGCTGGATCTGGACATGACAGCCCCTGCCATGCCGGAGGATGAGGTGATGGATCGCCTGGTGGCCACGGTGAATGTGGAGCGGCTCAGCAATCATCCCGTGCCCCTTTCAGCGGAAGACATACGTAGGATTTACCGCCGGGCATTTACTCCCCTGCGGCCCAATGAGGCGCAAGCCTGTCTGGATATTTGGCGTTATTATGGAAAATAAACAGTTGGGTGCCGCTGCATGCTTTGTGGAGGCGGTGACGGAATTCATCTTTGTGGAGGATGCGCCGAAGCCCTCGGATGTGATCTTCATCCCCGGCAATGCCCACCCGGAGCATGCTTTGCTTGCAGCGGACTTGTATCATCAGGGCTATGCGCCCCTGTTGCTGCCCTCGGGACGGTTTGCCAAATCCGCCAGAGCCTTTGCCGGTGTGCCGGAGGCGTATCGGAAGGACTACCCGGAAGCCTATGATACGGAGTGGGCATTCCTCCATGATGTGCTGCGGAAGGCCGGCGTGCCGGAGGAAGCCATTCTCCGGGAAGATCAGGCCACCTACACCTGGGATAATGCGGTCAAGTCCCGGCAGGTAACGGATGCCCTGGGGCTGACGGTGCACCGGGGGCTCCTGTGCTGCCATGCATCCCATGCCCGGCGGGCGCTGCTGTATTATCAGGCAGCCTTTCCGGAGGCAGAATTGCTGGTGTGCCCGGCCAACCGCCCGGGGCTTAGCCGGAAGGATTGGTACCTGTCCCCTCGTGGGCGGAAGCGGATCCTGGGGGAAGTGGCTCGCTGCGGCGCACAGGTGGGACAGGTGCTGGAAGATTTCATCGCATCGGAAATGAACCGTCCCTGCGGAAAGGATGACTGCCCATGACGAACCCCCATGACGGGCATCGGAAGCGGATGCGGGAAAGGTTCCGCAAGGAAGGGCTGGAACACTTTGCCCCCCATGAGGTACTGGAGCTGGTGCTGTTTTACGGCAGGGCTCGGGGGGATGTGAACCCAACGGCTCATGCCCTGCTGGATCAGTTCGGCAGCCTGAAGGGCGTGCTGGAGGCAAAACCGGAGCAGCTGATGGCGGTGCCGGGGGTGGGGGAGGAAACAGCCACCCTCCTTTCCCTGCTGCTGCCCCTGTGGCGGCGGTATGGTGCCTGCGCTGCGGAGGAAAGCAAGCGGATTGAAAACCGCCGGCAGGCACAGGCCTATTGTGAAGCCTTAATGGCGGGGATGCGCAGTGAGCGGCTTTACGTGATTGCCCTGAGCACGGAGGACACCCTGCTGGGGTGCCGCATGGTGGCGGAGGGTACCCTGGGGGAAGTGCAGGCCTACCCGCGGACGGTGGTGCAGATCGCCCTTGACCTGAATGCTGCCAAAATGATCCTGTGCCATAATCATCCCGGCGGGGTGCCGGAGCCATCCCAGGCGGATGTGGAAACCACCCTCCTTTTGCAGGATCTGCTGACGCCCATGGGCATTCTGCTGCTGGATCACATCATTGTGGCAGATGGGGGCAGCTACAGCATGACCCTGCACGGGGATTTGAACGGCAGGCGCACAGCATCTTCTTCTTCCAAGCAGACAAAGCCTAGACGATAAGGAGACAATGCAGTGATTCGAAGCATTTTGAAGTTTATCCTGACGCTGATTTTGATCGGTGCCCTTGCCTACGGCGGGGTCATTGCCATGATCTGCATCAAAGAAGTGAACGTGCCGGAAGTGAAGGATTACGATGCCATTGTGGTGCTCGGCGCTCAGGTAAAGGCAGACGGCACCCCGTCCGTGCAGCTCCAATGGCGGATGGATACGGCCTTTGCCATGTGGCAGGAGCATCCCTGCCTGATCGTTACCTGCGGCGCTCAGGGCAGTGACGAGCCCGCCCCGGAAGGGGAAGTCATGCGGGATTACCTGATGAGCAAAGGGGTGCCGGAGGATCAGCTGCTGGTGGACAGCACTTCCTTTAATACCCGGCAGAACCTGCAGCACGCCGCTGAACTGCTGGCAGGCACAGGCGCAGAGAAAATCGCCATTGTTACCAGCGATTATCATCTGCCCAGAGCCATGGCTTTGGCACAGGATATGGGCTTGACCGCCACGGGCAAGGGCAGCCCCACCAAGGCAGAGTACTGGCTGAAGAATCACACCCGGGAAGCCTTGAGCTGGCTGAAGTATTGGTACGAAAAGTATATTGGATAAAGAGGAAGTTTGGTATGCAACCCGAACAGGTACAAAAGCGGCTGGCAGCTTGCGGCATTCCCTGCGATGATGGCCTTGGGGCAAAGCTTGTCCGCTACCATGAAATGCTTCTGGACTGGAATACCAGAATGGATCTGACCAACGTAACGGACGAGGAAGAAATGCTGGATCGCCACTATGCAGACAGTTTGGTGGTGCTGTCCAAGCCCGGTCTCCTGCCGGAGAAGGGCAAGGTCATTGATGTGGGCACGGGAGCAGGACTGCCCGGCATGGTGCTTGCCCTGGCTTGTCCTCACCTTTCCTTCACCCTGATGGACGCCCAGCAGAAGCGGCTGAATTTTTTGCAGGCTGTGGTGGATGATCTGCATGTTACCAACGTGACGCTGCTCCACAGCCGTGCCGAGGATGCAGGACATCAAGGGGAATATCGGGAACAGTTCGATCTGGCCATTGCCCGGGCGGTTGCGCCCTTGAGCGTGCTGGCGGAATATCTGCTGCCCCTTGTGAAGGTGGGAGGCAGTGCCCTGTGCTGGAAAGGCCCTGCCCTGCTGGATGAAATGAATGAGGGCAGGCGAGCCGCCTTCCTGGTGGGGGGCAAAGTGGCGGAGCCTGTGCCCTGTACCATTCCCGGGCGGGACTGGCAGCACATGCTGCTGGCTATGGAGAAGACCATGCACACCCCGAAAATGTATCCCAGAAAGGCTGGCACGCCCAGTAAGAAGCCCTTGGGCACCAAGCTTGAAGGAGGGCTTACATGCGCATCAAGCAAATGATCGTCATGCGCCGGGATCTGCACATGCGGAAGGGGAAGATTGCCGCTCAGGCAGGCCATGCCTGCGTCAATGCGTTGCTGGAAGCCCTCAGCCGGGACGGTGCAGGAGCCCTGCATGTGGAGGATGGGGTCATTCGCATGGGGGAAGGCACCACCCTGAATGATTGGTTTTCCCAGGGGGAAGCCAAGGTTTGTGTGTATGTGGACAGTGAGGAGGAACTGCTGGCAATTCATCAGAAGGCACTTGAACAGGGCATCCTGTCCGTGCTGATTCAGGATAGCGGATTGACGGAGTTTCACGGACAGCCCACCTATACCTGCCTTGCCTTTGAACCCTGTGAAGCAGAAAAGGTTGATCCCCTTACCGGGGATTTGCCACTATTTTAATAGGAGGATGAAGTCATGGAACAAACTTTGCAAGACATCAAGACCCGCCGCAGCTGCCGCAGCTATAAGCCGGACATGGTACCTCATGATGTACTGGAAAAGATCGTGGAAGCCGGCACTTGGGCGGCCACAGGCAATGGACGGCAATCTCCTATGATTCTTGCCGTAACGGACAAGGCTTTGCGGGATCGGCTTTCCAAGATGAACGCTGCTGTCATGGGAAGGGATCAGGATCCCTTCTATGGCGCACCGGTGGTGCTGGTGGTGCTGGCGGATAAGAACATCCCCACCCACGTGTATGACGGCAGCCTGGTCATGGGCAACCTGATGCTGGCAGCCCATGCCCTGGGAGTCAGCAGCTGCTGGATCCACCGGGCAAAGGAGGAGTTCGACTCCGAGGAGGGGAAGGCCATCCTTCGTGAGCTGGGCGTGGAAGGCGAATGGGAAGGCATCGGCCACTGCATCCTTGGCTATGCAGCAGCTGAACCGGCCGAACCGAAAGCAAGAAAAGACAACTACGTGGTGTGGCATTAACCATCTGCACAGCTTCCATAAGGACAGATAGCAGAAGGAACTTCCGGTCACCTATTGGGTGGCTGGAAGTTCCTTTGTTTTGATGGACGATTATTCTGCTGCCGTTTCCTTTGGGGTGCTCAGAAGCAGGCGGCACAGGGTTTGGCAGGTGGCAGCCTCCAAGGCACAGGCCATGGGATCTGCTACGGGCAGGGCGGTAAAGGATTGCAGAATCCGCACCTGGGTGTCTGCAAAGCGGCGGTAGATGGCTTCGGTGGTGTCTTCATTGGCAGGGTGCAGCAGCTGCTTCATGGTGTCCATGGAAGAAGTCTGCTTCAAATGGCAAACCATCAACAGTTGCGCCAGGCTTTCCCGGGAATACTTCTTGTCCTTGGGTCGGTCAATCAGCTCAGCCTTCACGTAGTTGTTGATCATGGCCGGGGTCAGGGAAAGGCATCCGTCTGCGGGGAAGCACCGCTCCACATAGGTGACCAGCTGATCCATGTACAGCCCAAAGTCCGGCAAAAGCGCCCAGGCAGGCAGGGTCAGCTTGTCCAGCTGCTCCCGCAATTGCTGTTCTTCCATACGAATCGACCTCCTTTATGCCATGATTATAACACAGAGAAAAAAAGAAAACAAGCGGCAAAAAACACTTGACATAAACATATGAACGTGATAATCTAGTATCGAAAACTAGATGAAGCAATATGGCGGTGATGATAAATGGAGCGCAACGTGCATCTTTGGGGAGACTCGATTGGCAAAGGTGTTGTTTATGACGAGAATCGGCGGCGGTACTGCCTGGCCAAGGATCGGTGCAGCGCACTGATTACGGCGGCAGGCATCAAGCTGGAAAATCATGCTCGCATGGGTGCTACTGTGGCAGATGGCTATGCAGACTTCTGCGAAACGGAAACCATGCCCGGTGATGTGGCGGCCATCGAGTTCGGCGGCAATGATTGTGATCTGGATTGGAATGCCGTGGCAGAGCACCCGGAAGTGTTCCATGACGGGAAAACCCCGTTGGCGGACTTCCGTGCGCTGCTGTGCCTGTTCATCCGTCAGGCGGAACAGCGGCACATGTCCCCCATGCTGGTAACGCCGCCGCCGCTGATCAGCAGCCGCTACTATGACTGGGTCTGCAAGGGCAGGGATGGGGAAAAGATTCTGACCTACCTGGGGGATGTGGAGCATATCTATCGCTGGCAGGAGCGGTATGCCCAGGTCGTCCGTGAAGTAGCATGGAAGGAAGATGTTCCCCTGCTGGATCTGCGGGCTGTGTTTCTGGATCAGCCCAACCTGATGCAGCTGTATTGCCTGGATGGCATTCATCCCAATGCCCAGGGTCAGGAACTGATGGCAAAGGCCGTGTTGTCCTGGGCGCCGGGGGCTGTGCCTGTGGCGGTGTGAAGGAAAGCAGAAAAAGAAGAATAGAACAACCCGCCGGGATTGAGCAGATCAGTCCCGGCGGGTTTTGTTTCCATGTTAGTCGTCCGTGAAGAGTTCTGAAAGGGCTTCTGCTGCATCAGCAAAGTCGGACAGGGATACGACGTAGGTTGCGGTAGCAGTCTGCTCAAGGGCGGTCTTCATAACAGCACTGCTGGTGTCGAAATCCTGTGTGGGGTTATGGTACATCGTGCCTGCAGCGGGAGAGTAACCAAGGGTGAAGTAGGAACCGCCGTCCTTGCAGAAGGAAACAAGTACCATGCCGCCACGGATGCTGACGTAAATGTCCTTCATGTAGTCGATTTCCATGTTTTCGTCTACGGCTACCTGGTACTCGGCTAAGGCTAAGACAGCGAGGAATGCCCGGGTAGAGCTATTGTTCGTCCAGTCCTCTGCGCTGTATTCCAGCAGGGGAAGGATGAAGGGGGTAAAGGTCTGGGTTTCCGCCAAAACCGGGGTGCAGCCTGCCAACAGGATCAGGGTCATGAAAAGTGCCACCATGCGCTTCATGAAAGTCGCCTCCTTTGTTTGATTGTCAACGGGATTATTTGTTCTTATTATATCAAACATTGGAAGAACTGTCAACATGAAAATCATGCAGGCAATAAAAAGAAGCCAGCATCCGCTGACTTCCATGATTCGACTCAAAAACGTCAATTTTTCTTCTGTATGTGCTTCAAGTGCTTCATCACGCCGGTGGCGCATACGCCTGTCAGTGCGCCGCACAGAAGACCCACCAGCATCAGAATGGCCATGTAATAGAGCAGCTTGGGGGTGTGGAGCATGATCATGGCCAAGCCCACCTGTCCCACATTGTGGGCAACGCCGCCTACCATGCTGACCGTTACAGGATGAATGTCCTTGACCCGGCTGAGCAGGGACATGCAGATCATGCTCACCAGCCCGCCGGCAAAGGCGTACATCATGGCACTGACGCCGCCGAACATAAGCCCCGACAGCACCACCTTCAGCACCATCAGCAGGAAGGCAGTGGGGATGCCCAGCATGTAAACGGCGAAAATCAGCACCCCGTTGGACAGCCCCAGCTTAATGCCGGGGATGCTGCCTACAGGAATCAGGCTTTCGATAAATCCCAACACCAGCATCAGTGCAACCAGAAGACCGGATAGGGCAATGCGCTGGTTTTGTTCACGAATGGACAGCTTTGCCATGGGGGAACTCCTTTATTGAGCGTCGCTGCTGGTGGTAAACAGGGCCAACAGCTCATCGGTGGTATACAGCTCAATCATAACCTGATTGGGCAGGCATACGATCATGTTGTACAGGGCTCGATCATCCCGGTTTTCCAGGGTGACGGTGCCCTGCTCCACACAGTCCTGATTATCGCAGGTGGATTCCTCCATGTACACACCATTGGGGGTCACGTGGATCACGTTCTTCGTTTCCGTGCCGTCCGCCTGGGTAAGGGTGACGCTGAAGGAATAATCCGAACCTGTTACGGGGAACACCCGGCTCTCGTTGCCGGCAGTCACCACCACAACGGCGGTGGGCAGGGTGGCATCTGTGGACGTGGCCAAGTCCGTATCGGTGGCCAGATCCGTATCGGTAGCCGGGTCAGCTTCTGCCACAGCCAGTGCCAAACCGTCCTCCTCGCTTGCAGCCAAGGCAGCGGTGTCTTCTTCGACAGCGGCTTCAGGGGTGGCGGTGGGGGCTTCCGTAGGCTCCTCTGTGGGTACTTCGGTAGGAACCTCTGTAGGCTTTTCGGTGGGTGCTTCGGTGGGCTTCTCGGTAGGCGCCTCTGTGGGTGCTTCCGTGATTTCCTCCGTGGGGGCGGCGGTGTGCATGTCGATGGTCACATTTTCACTATCGCCCTCCACAATGGGGGCGTTGACGGAAGGCTGCATATTTTTGCTGACCACCACGACTACAGCAATGGCAACCACCAGCACCACGATAATCCAGAAATTCTTATTGCGAAGTACGTTCTTCATACATGCTCCTTACGAACGATGATACAAATTAGCCGATTATCATCATACCGCACCCGGGGAAAATCGTCAAGGACTTGGCAGAAATTCATTGACCATTCCATCCGACATGTGAAAATCCCCCTGCAAGCAGTGCCTGCAGGGGAAACAAATTAGCAACAAGTCCCGGGTGGTGTTGGAGGGCTCGCAAGCCCTTCAACTCTAAATCGAAAATCGGCGAGCCCCTTC
>CAVIWF010000014.1:0-10545 GCA_963646285.1 bacterium | reverse complement strand
GGAGAACGGTGAAACCGTTCGACCAGTGAGTGAGTGCAAAACTCGACAAAGTGGTTTTGTCACTTTGTCGATGCTCAAATCCCCCTGCAAGCAGTGCCTGCAGGGGGAGGGGATACCGGGGGAAATCTTACTTGTTGTCAGCCGTTACAGCCTGAGCTGCGGTGCGGCCGGAAACATAGATTTCAACGATGGCGTTGCCGCCCAGGCGGTTGCCGCCATGGATGCCGCCGGTGACCTCGCCAGCCGCATACAGGCCGGAGATGACAGCACCGTTGGTATCCAGCACGTGACGCTCGGTGTCAACCTTCACGCCGCCCATGGTGTGGTGGGTGGAGGGAGCCAGCAGGCGGACACGCAGCGCAACGCCGTCCAGGGTGTAGGTGTCAGGCAGGTACTTGCCGTTTTCATCCTTCTCGGCAGAGCCGATCAGGGCGTTGGGGTTGGTCTTCTTCACGTCTTCAGGCTGTTCGCCGGCCATGACTGCCTTGTCGTAGCTCTCGATGGTAGCACGGACAGTCTCAGCATCGGTGGGCAGACCCAGGGAGGTGAACAGATCAGCCAGCTCGTCCACCGTGCGGACGTACTGCCGCCATTCCACATCCTCATCGCCGTACAGGTAGGGGCCGGGGATCTTGGAGGAAGCATTGGCGATTTCGATGAACACGCCCTTGGTGCCGTTGTGCTCAACGCCGTTGCGGAATTCTGCCAGGCTCAGCACGTCACGCTCGGAGGTTTCGTCCACGAAACGCTTGCCGGTGGTGGGGTTGATGTAGATGGCGTAGTTGCCGCCGCCGAAGGCCAGGTTGCCGTTGTCTACCCAGCTGATAGGCATCATCTGAGTGAAGCCCATGCCGGTCACGTCAGCACCCACAGCCTGAGCCATGGTGATGCCGTCGCCCTGCAGGGAGGAACGGTTGGTGGTCTTGGTGCTGGTGGAAACATACTCGCTGGACCAGTAAACGTTGGTGTCAACCACCATTTCCAGGTTGGCAGCATAGCCGCCGGTGGCCAGGATCACGCCCTTGGTGGCGTGGGCGGTCACTTCGGTGCCGTCATACTGGGTGGCCTTCACGCCGGTAACCTTGCCGTCTTCATAGATCAACTCATTGGCGGTGGTGCGCAGCATGATCTTGTTGGAAGCGGCGGTTTCGGCAGTGTTCAGCAGGGTGTTCATGGGAGCCTTGAAGTAGGTGCCCCAACGGCCGGCATAGTCCACACCGTCGATGGTAGCGCCAACGAATTCGTTTTCACGATACCACAGGGCGCCGATCAGGGTGGGCTGGGTGTCTTCCACGAAGGTGGAACCCTGAGCTTCCAGCCACTGCTTCAGCTCCTGGCCGCCCTGGATGAACTGATTCACCAGGTCGAAGTCGCCATAGATCCAGCTGCTCATGTCAGCAGAGGGACGGAGGCCGCCGTAGTAGGTCTGGAAGATGTGCAGGTTCACGGTGGAGAACAGGGTCAGCTCGCCGGCACCGGCATCGATCTTGGGTTGTGCCCAGTCCAGGTAAGCCTGAATCTCAGTCTTCAGTGCCTGCAGGGTGGGCAGATACTCAGCATGCACGCCGTGCTTGCTCAGCTCTTCAATGTCGCCTGCCACGAACTCGTGATCCTTGTAGTAGTCCTCGTCGAAGGGCTCTTCGCTCCAGTTCAGGATGGTCTTCAGCTCATCAACGGTAGCAATGCTTTCCACAACCTTGTTGTAGGTGTTGCCGTCGTAGCCAACGCCGGTGGTGGCATCGGGATCGTTGGCATCCCACACCAGGTAGGGCATAACGCTCTGGTACTGACCGCCGGAAACCAGGGTGTTGCCGCCGATTTCAGCGTTCTTCTCAATGACCAGCACGGTGTTGCCGTCCTGAGCGGCCTGTGCGGCAGCAGCCATACCGGCACCGCCGGCACCAACCACAACCACGTCATAGGTCTCTTCGATGGCATCCTTGGCTTCATAGGCGAAGGGCACGGCACCCTTGGTCAGGGCAGCCTTGTCGCAGCCGGCCTTTTCAGCAGCGTCGTTCACGGCGTTCAGCACAGCACGGCTGGTGAAGGTAGCGCCGGACACCACGTCCACACCGGTGGAGGTGAAGGCCTTGATGTTTTCAAACATGGGCTCGAAGGCAACGTCGCCCACATGCTCGGTTTCCTTGCTGGATACCACTTCGATGTTCTCGATGGTGGTTTCGCCGAAGGTCACCTTCAGGGTTACGTCCCCGTTGTAGCCAGCGGCAGTACCTTCATACTCGCCGGGCACAAACTTGATTTCGCCAGTGGTCTGGGCCTCGCCGGCAGCGGCAGCCAGTGCCTGTGCCAGAGCGTCCTTCACGGCGGTGCTGGTGATGGTAGCACCGGAGGTGGCTTCCACAGCGTCCGCATCGGTTACGCCTACCAGAGAGGTGTTGTAGCCCTCAATGGCAGCGCCGCCCAGTGCGGGGGTCTCTCCGTCGCCGGTGACGGTCACAGCCGTCACAGCATTCTCGTCCACAGTGACCTTGACGGTAACCGTACCGCCGAAGCCCTGGGCAGTGCCTTCATACTCGCCGGGGGTATACTTGCCTTCTGCCACGGCTGCAAACGTAACCATGGACAGCAGCATGCATACGCTCAGCAGCATAGCAAGCAGCTTCTTCATTTTTCTTTCCTCCTTCATGATGTCATTGACAAAAACCTATCAATGCCTACGAACCTAGTATACATCATAAAGTTACTTTCGGTTCAAGAATTTTTCACACTTTTTTCGCATTTCATCAAAAGTGAGGAAAAAAGATTCGCTATTTAATTGGAAGCCAAACTTCACATAGGGTGTTCCGCTCACTGCCTGCCCGGGATACGCATAGGTCGATGCCCAGCCCGACGCCGTCCTGGGTGAAGCCGTGCTCCTCCAGATAGGTGCGCAGCAGGGCAAAGGTGACTTCTGGCTGCTCGCTGTATGTCCTTGGCCGGGAAATGTAGGTGTGCAGGGCAGGCTTTGAAGTAATGGTGAATACCCCGGGGGTTTGATCCAGCCCCAGTGCCTGCCCACGATGCAGGTCAATGCTGTAGGCAAACCGGGCGTTTCCATCCGGGTCACAAATCTCGCTGATGCGGGTGGAAGGCATGTGCTCCAGCCACTGGGCAAGGCACAGCTGCTCCTCCTTGCTGTGGCTGATGACCCCGTCCGGGCCGTAGGACAGCACGTAGGATTCCGGCATACCAGCCACATCAATGTGCTCCATGCGGCCGGTGGAGCGGGCAATAGCCTTATGGAACCAGCTGATGTCCTCATGAAGCTGCCGGTACTTCTCCACCATTTCCAGGGTAAGGATGGCCTGCTGTTCCAGCCTGTCGCCGATCTCCTCAAAGGAGCCTTCCTCATCGGCAAACTGCCTGGCGATTTCCTTCATGGGCAGCTCCATGGTGCGATACTTGCGATAGCTGGCCAGGCGCAAAACATCGCGAACAGAATACTGCCGCCGGGTTTTGTTGCTGATGCGCACTTCACTAACGCCCACCCGCTCGTAGAAGTGGAGGGCAGCAGGGGTCAACCCCATGGCACGGGCGACTTCACCGATTAAATATTGCACCGTATCACATCCTTTGCCGCTTGCAAAAACCGAAAGCAACTATTGGTTTGTGTCCTTATTGTAGCCGAATCCTTGCAGGAAAGCAAGAAAATTTCAAATCCAGTGAATCCTTGATAAGCTTTTTCTAAAATGCTGGCGAAAGGATCCTTGACTTTGTTCATTTTGACAAGGTTCATTAGCGTATGGTAATGCTTTCATTACGAAAAAAATGGGAGCTCACGACATATTATTGACAATTCACGTCATATTGGTTACAATTCAAAGCGTTTTTTCATAGAAATTAACCGAAAGAGGTCGGTGGAAACCCATGAAGCACCTGATTCTGGTAACATCGCCGCCTGCCTGCGGCAAGACCTATGTTTCAAAGATGCTGGCTCGTGCCCTGAATCCTATTGTCTACCTGGACAAGGATACGCTGATCGTATTGTCCAAGCAGATTTTTGTTGTGGCCGGGCAGGAATATAATCGGTCTTCCAAGTTTTTTGAGGATAACATCCGCAATTACGAGTACGATGCCGTTGTGGATCTGGCACTGGAATCCCTGGACTATGCGGATCGCTGCCTGATCAACGCTCCCTTCACCCGGGAAGTGCGGGATGCGGAGTACATGCGGAACCTGCGCCTGCGCCTGAACAAGAAGGGCGTAAAGCTGGCTGTTATCTGGGTGAAGACAGACCCGGAAGTGGTGCATCAGCGGATGCTGGCACGGAACAGTGACCGGGACGTGTGGAAGATTCAGCACTGGGACGAGTACAGCGCCAAGGTGAACTACGATATTCCCGGCCTGCTGAACGACCGTACGGTAACGGATGAATTCTTCGTGGTGAACAACAACAGTCAGGAAGAATTGAAGGCCTCCTTGGAGTACCTGACGAGAATGCTTTCCTGACGGCTGAACAACAAACAAACTGACAACAATAGGAAGAAAGGCTTTGACTGCGAGCAGTCAGGGCTTTTTTTCATCATGGAGCTAGAGCACAGGCAGATGAATGCACGTTCGTGTTCCCGTTGACAAGCGGGAAAGATGTGATAAACTATTCGGGAACATCATGGTAGATGGTAGGAGGAAAAAACATGAGCGCTTCGAAGGTGTATTTTACGGATTTGCGTACCCACAACACCACGTCCCTGCTGGATAAGCTGGATAAGCTGATGACCAAGGCAGGCATGGACAGCATTGATTTTCAGGATAAATTCACGGCCATTAAGATTCACTTCGGCGAGATGGGCAACCTGGCCTTCCTGCGCCCCAACTATGCCCGGGTGGTGGCGGATCACATCAAGGGGCTGGGCGGTCGTCCCTTCCTGACGGACTGCAACACCCTGTATGTGGGCAGCCGGAAGAATGCGCTGGATCATATTGAGACGGCTTATCAGAATGGCTTCAATCCCTACAACACGGGCTGCCATGTGCTGATTGCTGACGGCCTGAAGGGTACGGATGAAACCCTTGTGCCCATCAACGGCGACTATGTGAAGGAAGCAAAGATTGGCCGTGCCATTATGGATGCGGATGCCTTTGTCAGCCTGACCCACTTTAAGGGCCACGAGGGAACGGGCTTTGGCGGCACCATCAAGAACATCGGCATGGGCTGCGGCTCCCGTGCAGGCAAGATGGAGCAGCATTCCGCCGGCAAGCCGGATGTGGATCAGAGCGTGTGCGTGGGCTGCGGCCGGTGCCAAAAAATCTGCGCCCACAGCGCCATTACCATTACCAATCACAAGGCCTCCATTGATCACAACAAGTGCGTGGGCTGCGGCCGGTGCATCGGCGTATGCCCCAAGGACGCTACCTATGCCGCCGGGGATGAGACCAACGATCTGCTCTGCTGCAAAATGGCGGAATACGCCCTGGCTGTGGTGAAGGATCGACCTCAGTTCCACATCTCTCTGGTCATGGACATCAGCCCCTGCTGCGACTGCCATGCAGAAAATGACTTGCCCATCCTGCCGGATGTAGGCATGTTCGCCAGCTTTGACCCTGTGGCACTGGATCAGGCCTGTGCTGATGCCTGCCTGAAGCAGGAACCCATTCCCGGCTCCCGCCTGAGCGAGATGCCCCACCAAAGCGAAGATCACTTCCATAATAGCTACCCGGATACCCATTGGCAGATGCAGCTGTCCCACGGCGAAAAGATCGGCCTGGGTACCAGAGAGTATGAATTGATTACCATCAAGTAATGTACGAGGTGTATCCATGTCCAACGATGCCCTGATCATCCGCGGTGCGAGAGAACATAACCTGCAGAATGTCAGCCTGACCGTGCCGAGAAACAAGCTGGTGGTTTTCACCGGCCTGTCAGGCTCAGGCAAGAGCAGTCTGGCCTTTGATACCATTTATGCGGAAGGCCAGCGGCGGTATGTGGAGTCCCTTTCCAGCTATGCCCGGCAGTTTCTGGGGCAGATGGAAAAGCCGGACGTGGATGCCATTGAAGGCCTGAGTCCGGCCATTTCCATTGACCAGAAAACCACCAGCCGCAATCCCCGGTCAACGGTAGGCACGGTGACGGAAATTTACGATTATCTGCGGCTTTTGTGGGCGAGAATCGGCATTCCCCACTGCCCGGTCTGCGGCAAGGAAATCAAGCAGCAGACGGTGGATCAAATGGTGGATGCGGTGCTCCAGTACCCGGAGGGCACACGGCTGCAGGTGCTTGCGCCTGTGGTGCGGGCACGCAAGGGCGAGCATGCCGCCATGCTGGAAAAGGCACGGAAAAGCGGCTTCGTTCGTGTGCGGATTGACGGGGCAATGTACGAGCTGGATGATACGCCGGAGCTGGACAAAAAGAAGAAGCACACCATCGAATTTGTGGTGGATCGGCTGATTGTGCGCTCCGGCAAGGAAATGCGCCAGCGGCTGACGGATTCCATCGAAACGGCAGCCGGTCAGTCCGGCGGACTGGTGGTCTTTGACCTGTTCGACAAGGGGGAAATGCTGTGTTCCATGAATTACGCCTGCCCGGACTGCGGCATTTCCATTGAAGAACTTGCCCCCCGGATGTTTTCCTTCAACAGTCCCTTCGGTGCCTGCCCGGAATGCTCCGGCTTGGGCACACGGATGAAAATCAGCCAGGACATCCTTTTCCCGGATAAGGATAAAAGCCTTCGGCAGGGCGCCCTGAATGCCATGGGCTTTAATGCAGAAGAGGATAACGGCATTGCTGCCCAGTATTTCGCCGCCATGGGGGAAAAATACGGCTTTACCCTGGATACGCCGGTGAAGGATTTTTCCAAGGAAGCCTGGAAGGCCATCCTGTATGGCACGGGAAAGGAAAAACTGACCATCCATTATGAAGGCCCCCGGGGCATGGCAGAGTATGCCACGGCCTTTGAAGGAATCATCCCCACCATGGAACGGCGGTACATGGAAACCAAATCCGACGTAATGAAGCAGGCCTATGAGGAATACATGGCAGAGGAAGAATGCCCTGCCTGCCACGGCCAGCGGCTGAAGCCGGAAGCCCTTGGGGTAACGGTGAACGGCAGGAATCTGGCAGATGTATCCGCATGGCCGATTTATGAAGCCCGGAATTTTTTTCAAAACCTGAATCTGACGGAAAAAGAATCCATGATCGCCGCCCAGATCCTGAAGGAAATCGATGCCCGGCTGGGCTTCCTGATGGACGTGGGGCTGGGCTACCTGACCCTTGGCCGGGCGGCAGGCACCCTTTCCGGCGGAGAAGCCCAGCGCATCCGCTTGGCGACCCAAATCGGTTCCGCCTTGATGGGCGTGCTGTACGTGCTGGATGAGCCGTCCATCGGCCTGCATCAAAGGGATAACCAGAAGCTGATCAATACCCTGAAGCGAATGCGGGACTTAGGCAATACCCTCATTGTGGTGGAACACGATGAAGATACTATGTATGCCGCTGATTGGATTGTGGATGTAGGCCCGGGAGCGGGCATTCACGGCGGCCGTATTGTGGCGCAGGGCACGGTGGAGGATATTAAAGCCTGTCCGGAAAGCTTGACGGGACAATATCTTTCCGGCAAAAAGAGGATTGCTGTGCCGGAGAAGCGGCGTGCACCTGCTGGTTGGCTGACCATTCGAGGCGCCCAGGAACATAACCTGAAAAACATTGACGTGCAGGTGCCTCTGGGGGTGCTGTGCTGTGTTACCGGCGTCAGCGGCTCTGGAAAGAGCAGCCTGGTCAATGAAATCCTGTACAAGCATCTGGCACGGGTGCTGAACCGTGCCAAAACACGCCCCGGCAAGTTCTGTGCCATGGAAGGCGTGGAACAGCTGGACAAAATCATCATGATCGATCAAAGCCCCATTGGCCGTACGCCCAGAAGCAATCCGGCCACCTACACCGGCCTGTTCGACATGATTCGCAAAATCTTCGCCCAATGCCCGGAAGCAAAGGCCAGGGGCTATAAAGAAAACCGCTTCTCCTTCAATGTGAAGGGCGGGCGGTGCGAAGCCTGCGGGGGCGACGGTCTGCTGAAAATCGAAATGCACTTTCTGCCGGATATTTTCGTGCCCTGCGAGGTGTGCAAGGGGAAACGCTATAACCGGGAAACCCTGGAAGTGACCTACAAAGGGAAGAACATTTACGAAGTGCTGGACATGAACGTGGAAGAGGCCATGCACTTCTTTGAAAACCATGTAGGCATCTGCCGCAAGCTGGAAACCCTTTACGATGTGGGCTTGGGCTACATGAAGCTGGGGCAGGCGTCTACCACCCTGTCCGGCGGTGAAGCCCAGCGGGTGAAGCTGGCTACGGAGCTGAGCCGCCGGGATACGGGCAGAACGATTTACCTGCTGGATGAGCCTACCACCGGGCTGCACATGGCGGATGTGGATCGGCTCATTGCGGTGCTTCAGCGGCTGACGGATGCAGGCAATTCGGTGATGGTCATTGAGCACAACCTGGACGTGATCAAGGTAGCGGATTACCTGATTGACCTGGGCCCCGAAGGGGGAGACGGGGGCGGCAGCGTGGTGTGCACCGGCACCCCGGAAGAGGTGGCAGCCTGCCCGGCTTCCTTTACCGGGCAATACCTGAAGCCTGTGCTGGAAAAAAAGTGAATCAATGATGGCGGATGTACTGAGCAATCGGTGCATCCGCTGTTTTATTTTGTTGCTTTGCTTTTCTTTTTCAGGAATGTATGTTACAATAAAACAAGATTCAAGTGGGAGGTTTTTTGCCTGATGCGACATTCAACAGACCTGCCGATGTGGTTTCGCTTGGTATTTGCCCTGGTGATGCTTTCGGTGTGCGTCGTTGTTGCCTACTGCACGGTGGAGGATGTTTCCTTGCGGTATCAGGTGGAAGATCTGACACGGAGCGTTGATACCAGCCACCAAAGGGAGAAGAAGCAGCAGTACGAGTACGATCAGGTGGTGGAAAAGCTGCCTCAGACCCAGGCGGAGCTGGATACGGTGCTGCCGGAAGCAGAGGCGGCACAGGCCACGGTGACGGATCTGAAGACCCAGCGGAAAACCCTGCGGGAGGAGAAGCAAACGCTGGAGGCAGCCATCGAAGGGGCAAAAAAAGAGGAGACGGAAGCAAGGCAGCAGGCGGAGGATCTGCAAAAGGAAATCGACGCATTGCAGCAGCAGCTTGACACCCTTCGGCAGCAGCTTGAAAAATAAGGTATCCCACGCATTGTGCGTGAAGATAGATCGTTATCCTGAACATGAAATGGAGGAGTACACATGAGCGAAGCCAAGAACAAGAAGAATGTTAACCTGATTCTGCTGTGCGCCGTGCTGCTGGTGGCTGTTGTGCTGGCCATTATGTTGGCAACCCAGCGGAGCTCCCTGAATGGGCAGATTGCTTCCCTGAATGAGGAATTGACCACCAGCCGCACCAGCTGGGAAACCATTGCCGCCGAGAAGGAAACCTTGCAGGCTCAGCTGTCGGAGGTGGAGGACAAGCTGAAGGAAGCAAACACCAGCCTGGAGGAAGCAACCGCCCGTGCAGCTGAACTACAAACCCAGGTGGACGAGCTGAAGACCACCAACGCAACCCTGAATGAGGAACTGACCACTGCCAATGCCGCCAAGGATGAAGCTCAGAAGACCGTAACGGATCTGACCGCTGCCAAGGCTGACCTTGAAAAGCAGGTAGCTGACCTGACGGAACAGGTCACGGCACTGGAAGCAGACAAGAAGACCCTGACGGAGGAATCCGCTGCCAAGGATGCTACCATTACCGAGCTGAATGCCAAGGCAGAGACGGACGCTGCTACCATTGCAGAGCTGAATGCCAAGGCAGAAACCGACGCAGCTGCCATTGCAGAGCTGAACACCAAGGCAGAAGCTGATGCCGCCACCATTGCCGAGCTCCAAAGCCAGGCAGATACCCATGCGGCAACCATTACCGCCTCCGGCGAAAACGCAACGGCGCTGGAAGCCCAGGTTACGGATCTGACCGCTCAGGTCACAGCACTGGAAGCAGACAAGAAGACCCTGACGGAAGAATCCGCTGCCAAGGATGCTACCATTACCGAGCTGAACGCCAAGGCAGAGAAGGACGCTGCTACCATTGCCGAGCTGAACACCAAGGCAGAAGCTGACGCCGCCACCATTGCTGACCTGCAGAAGCAGCTGGCAGACGTCCAGAATGCCCCTGCCGCAGAGCCTGTGGAAAAGACAGCTTCTGCCAAGGGCTTTACCAGTGATGTAAAGGTTACTGTAACCTTGGATGCAGAAGGCAAGATTGTTTCCATCAAGGTGGATGCAAGCGGCGAAACCCCCGGCTTCGGTCAGCGTACCATGGAGGATGAAGACTTCCTGGCCCAGTTCATCGGCAAGACCCTGCCCTTGACCCTGGGTGAAGGCGTGGATGCCCTCAGCGGTGCCACGGTCACATCCACCGCCATTGTGGAAGCCCTGAACAGTCTGGCAGACTAAAATACGTGCAATTCTTACTGGAGGAGACGGCGTTCAGCCGTCTCCTCTCAGACTATCAACAAACCCCTGTTTTCAGAAAGGCAGGGGTTTGTTCTATTTGCGATGCAGGGTGTCAACAAAAGA
>CAVIWF010000013.1:0-51202 GCA_963646285.1 bacterium | reverse complement strand
TTCCGCAACCTCAATCGTCGCAAGCTACGCTTGCTCGTTTCGGTTGATGCGTTCGCGGACGCAATTTGCGCCACAGGCGCAAGTCCGCTCACTTACCCCTGCACCCCTTCGCACTCCCTTCGGATGCAGCTTGTTTTGTTATGAAAGTAAAAAACTAAACCAGAGCATTTTTTTCGAAGGGACGTTAAAAGATGGGCTCCGAAGGGGTCAAGGGGGCGACCGGAAAGCCCCCTTGAAACAACAACAAAGACAAGCAACAGTTCACCAATAAAGTTGGGTGCCCGAAGGGTTCCAAGGGGCGATCGGAAAGCCCCTTGAAACAACAACAAAGACAAGCAACAGTTCACCGATAAAGTTGGGTGCCCGAAGGGGTCAAGGGGGCGAGGGTCTTCGACCTGTTTAAGACCCCTTGAAACAACACCAAAGACAAGAGGCAGTTCACCCCAAAGCATTGGGTGCCCTCTGGGGCAAACAGCATCATACCGGAGGTTTTTTATGTACGCATTCATCGAAGGTCAGGTGTGCGAGAAAGGCTCTCACGAGCTGATTCTCATGGCAGGCGGGGTGGGCTACCGCATCGGCTGCTCCATGAACACCCTTCAGGCCGCCCCCGCCGTAGGGGAAACCATGCGCTGCTACACCATTCTTTCCGTCCGAGAGGACGCCATGGAGCTGTACGGCTTCGCCACCAAGGAGGAGCAGCGGATGTTCCGCTCCCTCACCGGCATCAGCGGGGTCGGGTCAAAAATGGCGCTGGCCATTCTGGGCTCCATGCCCCTGAAGGATCTGAACCTGGCCATCCTCCTGGGGGATATTACCGCCCTGAGCCGTGCCCCCGGGGTGGGCAAGAAAACCGCCCAGCGGATTGCCCTGGAACTGAAGGATAAGATCAGTCAGGCGGATGTGGAGGCTTCTGCCGCCGCCGGCGGATCCGCCGGGGTGGTGCTGTCCCAGGGGGATAACGTGACGGAAGCACTGGAGGCGCTGATTGCCCTGGGGTACACCGCCACTGAGGCAAGGAATGCCCTGTCCCAGGTGAAGGATGCTTCCGCATCCCCGGATGAGTTGATTCGCCTGGCTCTGCGGGCAATGGCGGGGATGTAACGCAGGGGGCTTTGCGGTCGCCCCTGCACCCCTTCGCACTCTCTTCGGAAGCGGCTTGGTTTCTTATGCAAGGCTTTGCAGGGGGCTTTGCGGTCGCCCCCTGCACCCCTTCGCCGCCCTTTCGGAAGCAACTTGGCTTCTCATGCAAGGCTTTGCAGAGGGCTTGACCATCGCCCTCTGGACTCCTTCGGGTTCCCTTCGGAAGCGGCTTGTTTTGTTATGAAAGTAAAAAACTAAACCAGAGCATTTTTTTCGAAGGGACGTTAAAAGATGGGCTCCGAAGGGGTCAAGGGGTAAGTGAGCGGACTTGCGCCTGTGGCGCAAATTGCGTCCGCGAACGCATCAACCGAAACGAGCAAGCGTAGCTTGCGACGATTGAGGTTGCGGAACGACCGCAAAGCCCCCTGCAAAGCCTAACAAATGAAGACCGTAGCTGTAATGCGGACTGCGAAACAGATCATCTGCAAGCGTCCCCAAAACTTGCACTTCCCTACTATTTCATCATCAAAGAGGGTGTTCGCCTACTATGGATGACCGACTGATGGAACCTTCCTTTAAGCCTGAGGACAGCGCCATGGAGCAGTCCCTGCGCCCCCACACCCTGCGGGAATACGTGGGACAGCAGCCCATCAAGGACAGCCTGAGCATTTATATTCAGGCTGCCCTGAGCCGCCATGACGCCCTGGATCATATGCTCCTCTACGGCCCGCCGGGGCTGGGCAAAACCACCCTGGCATGCATCGTGGCGGCGGAAATGGGGCAGAATGTGCGCATCACCTCCGGCCCTGCCATTGAGCGCCCCGGGGATCTGGCAAGCATCCTCACCAACCTGAACGCCGGGGACATTCTCTTCATTGACGAGATTCACCGACTTTCCCGCTCGGTGGAAGAGGTGCTGTACCCTGCCATGGAGGACTACGCCATTGACATCATGATCGGCAAGGGACCCACGGCCCGCTCCATCCGGCTGGATCTGCCCAAGTTCACCCTGGTGGGTGCCACCACCCGGGCGGGGCAGCTTTCCGCTCCCCTGCGGGATCGGTTCGGCATGCTGTTCCGGCTGGAAATGTACAAGCCGGAGGAGCTGGCCTCCATTGTCAGCCGCAGCGCCGGCATTCTGGGGGTGAAGGCGGAGCCGGAAGGTATTCTGGAAATCGCCCGCCGCAGCCGGGGCACTCCCCGGATTGCCAACCGGATGCTCAAGCGGGTTCGGGATTATGCCCAGGTGCGTGCCGGGGGCGTGATCACCAAAGACGTGGCAGGGGAAGCCCTGACCCTGCTGAATGTGGACGAACTGGGGCTGGATCAGGTGGATCGGAACATGCTCTCCTGCATGATGGACAAGTTCGGCGGCGGCCCTGTGGGGCTGGATACCCTTGCCGCCACCACCGGGGAGGATGCAGTGACCATTGAGGATGTGTATGAACCCTATCTGATGCAGCTGGGGTACATTATGCGCACCCCCCGTGGGCGGGTGTGCACCCCCGCCGCCTGGGAGCATATGAAGAAAACCCCGCCACAGGCAGGGAATGCGGATCAAATGAAAATGGAATTGTAAAGATGCATTTTCATTTGAATGGCAAGGAATCGAAACCTTGCACTTCCTGCCGGAGTTCTCAAATGGAGCTTCAAGGGGGGCTTAAACGGGTCGAAGACCCTCGCCCCCTTAAACCACTTCGGGCATCCAACTTTTGGGGTGAACTGCTTCGTGTCTTTGCTGTTATTTCAAGGGGGCTTTCCGATCGCCCCCTTGACCCCTTCGGAGCCCATCTTTTAACGACCCTTCGAGATGAATGTTCTGGTTTAGTTTTACTTTCATAATAAACCAAGCTGCATCCGAAGGGAGTGCGAAGGGGTGCAGGGGGCGACCGCAAAGCCCCCTGCGAACCATCAATAGAAGAATGCTGCTGTAAAGGGGACTGCGAAGGGGGCAGGGGTAAGTGAGCGGACTTGCGCCTGTGGCGCAAATTGCGTCCGCAAACGAGGCGATCATATTCAAATCTTCGATTTGAATTGATCGGTCGCCATGGGCGACTTTGCTTCTCCAACGGAGAAGCAAACCTTCTCAACCGAAACGAGCAAGCGTAGCTTGCGACGATTGAGGTTGCGGAACGACCGCAAAGCCCCATGCAAACTATCAATAGACGACTGTTGCAGAAGTGCGGGCTGCGAACATTTATGATTTGCCGCAAAGGCACCAAGCCTTGCACTTCCCCATATCAATCACCATCGAAAGGACATGCGCATGAAAACCACGGATTTTGATTACTTCCTCCCTGAGGAGCTGATTGCCCAAACCCCCATGGAACCCCGGGATCACAGCCGACTCATGGTGGTGCACCGGTCAAACGGCACCCTGGAGCATAAGCACTTCTACGACATCATCGACTACCTGAACCCCGGGGATGCCCTGGTTATCAACGAAACCAAGGTGATCCCCGCCCGGCTGCTGGGCGTAAAGGAAGACACCGGCGTGGCCGTGGAAGTGCTCCTCCTTCGCCGGGAAAACGCCACGGACTGGGAGGCCCTTGTCCGCCCCGGTCGCAGGCTGAAGCCGGGGGCTGTCTGCTCCTTTGGGGATGGGGCGCTGAAGTGCGAAATCCTCAACAACGTGGAGGAGATTGGCGGCCGCATGGTTCGCTTCCACTACGAAGGGGTGTTCGAGGAGCTGCTGGACGCCCTGGGGCAGATGCCCCTGCCCCCCTACATCCACGAGCAACTGCAGGACCGGAACCGGTACCAGACCGTGTACGCCAAGGCGGAAGGCTCTGCCGCCGCCCCCACCGCCGGGCTCCACTTCACCCCGGAACTGCTGGAGAAGATCCGGCAGAAGGGCGTCACCATTGTGCCCGTGCTGCTCCATGTGGGGCTGGGCACCTTCCGCCCGGTGAAGGAGGAGGATGTGGAAGCCCACAAGATGCACTCCGAGTTCTATCAAGTGACAAAGGAAGCGGCGGACACCCTGAATGGCATCCGTGCCGCCGGGGGACGGCTGATCTGCGTGGGCACCACCTCCGTGCGCACCATCGAAACCGTGGCAGATGACGAAGGCATCATCCACCCCGGCAGCGGGGACACGGCCATCTTCATCAAGCCCGGTGTGAAGGTGAAGGCGGTGGACGCCCTGATCACCAACTTCCACCTGCCCCAAAGCACCCTGCTGATGCTGGTGAGCACCTTCATGGGCAGGGAGCAGGCCCTGGCAGCCTACAACACCGCCGTGGCGGAGAAGTACCGCTTCTTCTCCTTCGGGGATGCCATGTTTATTGAGTAAGGAGATCCCCCTGCAGGCGAGAGCGTGCAGGGGGGTTTATCATCCAAGGCAAAACTCCTTCCGAATTCCTCCCCTTTTTCAGCTCCCTTTCAGCCTTCCGATTTACAATATCCTTGCATCGTGCTATGCTTCTGGGAGAAAGGCGGGAAGAGCATGAAGATCTTGATCGTGGAGGACGAACCTCGGCTGGCCAAGGCGCTTACCAGCATTGCGGAGGATGCAGGCTACGAGGCCTCGGCGGTGTACACCGGCAATGAGGGGCTGTACTGCGCCTCCACCCAGGCCTATGATCTGGTGGTGCTGGATGTGATGCTGCCGGGGATGGACGGCTTCACTGTGGTGAAGGAATTGCGGCAGAAGCACATTGCCGTGCCGGTGCTGCTGCTCACCGCCCGCTCGGGCACGGCGGATAAGGTCAGCGGGCTGGATGCCGGGGCGGATGATTACCTGACCAAGCCCTTCGAGCCGGAGGAGCTGCTGGCACGGATCCGTGCCCTCCTCCGCCGGGGGGATCATGCGGTGAACGACGCCATTCAGGCCTACGACCTGAGCCTGTCCGTGGATACCCACCAGCTGACGTGCGGCAGCCGGTCCATTCCGCTGAGCAGCCGGGAGTATCAGATCATGCGGCTGATGATGAGCAGCAAGGACCGGTACTTCTCCAAGGAGACCCTGCTCCTCCGTGCCTGGGACATGGATGCGGAGGCTGGGGATAACTGCGTGGAGGCCTACATTTCCTTCCTGCGCAAGAAGCTGAGCTACCTGAAGAGCCGGGTGACCCTGGTGAACCGGCGCATGGTGGGCTACCGATTGGAGGAAAACGGATGATGATCTCCCGCCTGCGCAAACGGGTGGTGGCAGTGCTCATGGCGGCGCTCCTGCTCATGACCCTCAGCATTATGGGCTGCACCATTGTCATTAACGCCCGGCAGCATGTGGAGCGGCAGAAGGAGCTGCTACGAAGCGCCGCCATTATGCCCCTGAACCGGAGCAGCAGCCGGAGCTACCGCACGTCCACCCCCTATTTCGTGGTGCGCATTACCCCCGGGGGGAAGACCGACCTGTTCACCCGTGGGCTGGAGGTGGAGGAAGAGGAAGCCTTTGCAGCGGCTGAAGCGGCTCAGGCGGAGGGCAATACCAGCGGCGTGCTGGAGGAGAATTCCCTTCGGTACCTGATCCGCACGGATGCGGAGGGCAGCACCCGCATTACCTTCATCAGCACGGAGGAGGCCGCCCTCCAGCTCCATACCCAAATCATCACCTGCCTGATTTTGACCCCGGTGCTGATGCTGGTGCTGTTCCTCGGGGTGGTGCTGCCCCTGTCCCGGTGGCTGACCAGGCCTGTGCAGCAGGCATGGGAGAAGCAGAAGCAGTTCATTGCCGATGCCAGCCACGAGCTGAAGACCCCCCTGACGGTGATCCTTGCCAACCTGTCCATCCTTGCCCGGCACGGGGAAAAAACCGTGGAGCAGTGCGCCCCCTGGATCGACAGCACTCGGGAGGAAGCCCAGCAGATGCGCACCCTGGTGGAGGAAATGCTGACCCTTGCCCGGCTGGAGGGGAGCCAATCCGCCGGGGAAAGGCAGATGGTGAACCTGTCCGACATGCTGAACCACTGCCTGATGACCCTGGAGCCTCTGGCCTTTGAGCGGGGCATTACCCTGAGGGATCAGGTGGAGGAGAACCTGACCGCCTCCTGCAGCGAAACCTCCATGCGGCGGCTGATGACCATCCTGCTGGATAACGCCATGAAGTACGCCGGGGGCGAAAAGCAGGTGTGGGTGACCCTTGCCGGCAGGCACGACCGGTGGGAAATGCAGGTGGGCAACACGGGAGATCCCATTCCCCCCCAGCAGCTGCCCCACCTGTTCGACCGGTTCTATCAGGGGGATGAAACCCACACAGGCAACGGCTTCGGGCTGGGGCTTGCCATTGCCAGGCAGATTGCCGAGATGCATAGCGGTACCCTGACCGTGCGCAGCACCCGGGAGGAAGGCACGGTGTTCACCCTGTCCGTGCCCGGGAAAGTGGGGAAGGAAGCATAAAAATGGGGCTGTCTCGTATGATTGGGAAAATCATTCGAGACAGCCCTTGTTTCGTGAACTTATCCATTTTCTTGGCTCTTTTGATGGACAGGCGGCTTCCCCTCAATCAGCGGCTGGAACGCCGACAGGATGCTGCCGTTGATGTCCCCCGTTAATGCGCCGGTATAGTTGCATACAAAGGTGCCTGTGATCAGGATCATCATGGCTTCCGCCTGGGTCATGTCCACCTGATCGCCGTAAATGCCCTTCAGGCAGGTCAGCATGGTTACCCGCCAGGAGGCGAACTCCTCTGCTACCATGCGCTGAATCTCCCCGTTGTACTTGGCCAGCACATAGGTCTGCATGGTGGCACGGGGACGGTTTTCCGTGGTGCCTCCTTCGGCTACATACTGCATGAAGGCATTCATGCACTGAAGAGGCGTGGCGTACTCCCCTGCCTGATGGGCACGGAACCAGGCCTGGCAGTGCTCTGCCATGTACCTCCGGGCATATTCGCAGTAGGCCAGCACCAGTTCCTCCCGATTGCGGAAGTAGTGCAGCAGCTTCGGGTGGGTCATGCCTGCCCTGGCGGCAATATCCCGCAGGGAAACACTGTCCATGGGCTTCTCCTCCAGGCAGGCTTCAAAGGCGGACAAAATCTTCTCCCGCATGGCTTCTTTATCCACAATCAGCGGCATAGGCGGCCTCCATTTTGCTCTTGTGATGATGTTTAGTATACCAGTTGGTTGACAAAAAGGCAACGGTATGCTATTTTATTTTTACCGAGTGGTAAATAAAAAAGGAGGCTTTCCCATGTCTGAAAAGAATCGTAAGACCCTGAAGCTGCTGGCCCAGAAGCTGGACGCCAACATGAGCAAGGCGCTGATGACCTGCTGCCTGGTCATTTTGGCATCGGTGCTGATGCACGACGGCGACCATCTCCGGCAGGCTTTCAACTGGGGGTACAGCATTCCCCTGTCCCTGCTGGTGCTGAATCTGGTGGTGTACATCCTGCCGGTGGTTTCCATTTTTCTAACGAAAATGCAGCGTGCCAGCGCATCCCTGGTCACCGCCTTTGCTGGGGTCTTTACCACGGCAGGGTTCCTGATCATTCACCTGTGCGGCGCATTTTCCGGCCTGTGGGGGGTGTGGAACTTCTCCTACTTTGACCTGATCCGTGGGGTTACATGGCAGGGCGCTTTCTATCAAGGGGTGGACTGGATCAGCTGGGTGTTCCTGTTTGAAGTGCCTGCCCTGTGCCTGCCATCCTCTGTGGCGGCATTCCGCCAGTACCTGAAGCTGAAGCAGGCGGTGCAGAAGGGATGAGCCGCCTGACGCTGCGCATTTTCGGCATGGACTGCGCCGCCTGTGCCCCCCACCTTCGGCGGATCCTGCTCCGGCAGGCAGGGGTCAGGGAAGCACAGGTGCAGTATGCCAGCGGCAGAGCCCTGTTGGATGTGGATGAAACCGCATTGAATTTGCCTGCCATGGAGGCTGCCGTTGCACGGGCAGGCTTCGCCCTGCCCATGGAGCAGGTGCGCCTGGGCTTCCCGGATGAAAACAGTGGCCGGGCAGCGGCGGAAAAGCTGTCCCACCTGCCCGGGGTCAAGGCTGCTGGGCAGGATGGAGCCACACTGCAGCTGTCCCTTTATCCCATGGGCATAACGGCGCAGGATCTTCGGCAGGCTGTGCCTGCATCCTCCTTCGATGTGCTGCAATGGGACAGCGGCGAGGAAGCCCTTGAGCAAAGTGACCAGCTGGCCATGCTGCGCAGGCTGCTGATTTCCCTGCTGCTGGCAACGCCTATTTTCTGGAGCCCTGCGCCCCTTGTGCAGCTGGCACTGGCCACCCTGCTGCAGCTTGTGCCCGGCAGGTATTTTTACCGGGGGGCTTGGCGTGCCCTGTGCAGCCGTCAGCTGAACATGGATTTCCTCATTGCCCTGTCCACCACGGTGATTTACCTGTACAGCGCCTGCCTGACCTTCACCGTCCATGAGGATGTGAAGCTGTATTTCCTCTGCCAGGGGGTGCTGCTGAGCCTGATTTTCTTCGGCAAGTATCTGGAAATCGCCGCCCGGGGGGAAACCATGTCCTCCATTCGGGCACTGGTGCACCTGATTCCCCAAAAGGCCACCCTCTTGAAGGAGGGGAAGCCCACGCCGGTTTCCGCCGATGCCTTGCATCCTGGGGATGTGGTGCTTTTGTCCCCCGGTGAACGGATTCCGGCAGACGGGGTGGTGCTTACAGGAGAATGCTTTGTGGATGCCTCTGTGCTGACTGGCGAAAGCGAGCCTGTGCCCCGGCAGGCGGGGGATGGGATGATGGGGGGTGCACTGAACCGCCGGGGCACCGTCACCATGCAGGTGACCCGGGTGGGGCGGGATACCACCCTTCAGCGGATGATCGCCATGGTGCAGGAGGCGCAAAACTCCCGTGCCCCGGTGCAGTCTCTGGTGGATCAGATTGCCGGGGTGTTCATCCCGGTGGTGCTGGTCATTGCGATTGCCGTGTTTGCCCTTTGGTACTTCTTTGCCGCTCCCGGGGAGATGGATACGGCGCTGATGACCATGTGCGGGGTGCTGGTGGTGGCTTGCCCCTGTGCCCTGGGTCTGGCGACCCCCACCAGCATCATGGTGGGTACCGGCAGGGCTGCCGAAATGGGGATCCTTTTCCGCAACGCCCGGCAGATGGAAGCCGCCGCCCGGGCGCAGGTGGTGGTCTTCGACAAAACCGGCACCCTGACCCTGGGGGCATCCCGCCGGGAAGGCACCCCAGACAGGCTCCGGCAGGATGCCCAAGAAGCGGTGCATCAGCTGAAAAAGCAGGGCATGTCTCTGGTGATGCTTTCCGGGGATAAGCCGGAAATTGCGGAAGCCTTTGCCCGGGAAGCAGGCATTGATACGGTGATTGCCTCTGCTGCCCCGGAGGAGAAAGCTGCCTATATTCAATCCCTGAAGGAGCAGGGGAAGCGGGTGGTCATGGTAGGGGATGGGGTCAACGACGCCCCTGCCCTAGCCTGTGCGGATGTTTCCGCTGTGCTGCCCTCTGCCACTGATGCGGCACGGGAGTCTGCAGGCATTGTGCTGACGGGGGATCGGCTGACGGCTGTTCCTCTTGCCCTTCGCCTTGCCAAGGAGGTCATGGGCAATATCCGGGGAAACCTGCTGTGGGCTCTGTGCTACAATCTGGTGTGCATTCCGCTGGCAGCCGTGGGCATGATGAACCCTTCCATTGCCTCTGCCGCCATGTCGTTTTCCTCCATTGCCGTGCTGCTGCATGCCCTGAAACTGAAGAAAGCCGAAGCCAAGGAGAAGAACTGAATGGAAACTGCCCTTTATGAAACCTCTGTATCCGGCATGACCTGCCGCCCCTGCGAGGATACCATTCTGGAAGCGGTGCTTGCCGCTCCTGGCGTGGTGCGGGGGGAAGTGTCCTACTGGAAATCCACCGTGCGGATCACTTATGACCCGGCACTGACCACCCAAGAAGCACTGGGCGCACTGCTGACCCAGATCGGCTATGCCCCCTGCCCCAAGTCCCGGGGCGGCGTGATGACGGAGGTGCTGACCCTGGCGGCGGCGGTGGGGATGGTGCTTCTCCTGTCCTGGCTGCCCCTGCCGGAAATTCCTCAGGTGGAGCAGGGGGCATCCCTGCTGTTTCTGCTGGTGGCAGGGCTCATGACTGGCACCCATTGCATTTGCATGTGCGGCGGCATTCTGCTGGCGCAGACGGGCACCCAAGATTTGCAGGGCAGAAAGCAGCCTGTCGCCCACGCCTTTGTCCGCTATCAGGGGGGACGCCTGCTGATTTCGCTTCTTCTGGGCCTGATCTTTGGCGCATTGGGACAGGTGTTAACCTTTTCGCCCAAACTGAAAAGCATGATCTACACCCTGTGCGGCTTGGCAGTGCTGTTCATCGGCCTTTGCGCCTGGGGCGTCTTCCCCGGCCTGCGCCGCATCCGGGCTCAGCTTCCCGGAGTGTGCCGCCTGCCGGCGAGCTGGCGCCGCCACGGAGGCGGAAAGCCCTTTGTGGTAGGCATCCTGAACGGATTGCTGCCCTGTGCCGCCTCTGGCACCATGTGGCTGTATGCCGCTGCCTGCGGCAGTGCAGTGAAGGGCGGCGTTTCCATGGTGATTTGGTGCCTGGGCACCCTGCCGGTCATGGGGGTGTTTTCCCTCCTGGGTAGAACCCTTCCGCCCAAAGCCATGGCCGTGTTTCACCGCTTTATGGTGGTGATGATGCTGGCAACGGGGCTGCGGATGGCGGTGAAGGGCATGGGCATGATGGTGTGAATCAAATAATTCCATGCATAAAAACATCCCGGCGAAGATTTCTCCTCGCCGGGATGTTTGTTTCACGGGGATTTACAGGATGTACTCCTTCTTTTCCGCCGGGCGCTTGGCCATTTCGGCGGCCTTCAGGGCGTACTTCTCGCTCTTGTTGCCCAGCACTGCGTAGGAGGCAATCTTGCTCTCTTCCACGCCGGGCTGGTTGAAGGCATCAATGTCCAGCAGTTCCCCTGCATAGGCGGTGGCCATTTCGTAGAAGAAGATCAGCTGGCCGATGGTGTGAGCGTTCACCTCGGGCAGGATGATGGTCTGGCTCATGCGGCCCTTCTTCATCAGGGCGTACTCGGTGCCCTGACGCTCCGCCTCGATGAGCTGGTTCAGGCTCTTGCCGCCCAGGAAAGCCACATCCGGGAAGGCTTCGCAGCCGTGGGGAATGGGGCTCTCTGCCCGGAAATTCTCCACCTTCAGCAGGGTGATGGCCTTGTCATAGGGGCCTTCGGTGTACAGCTGCAGCTGGCTGTGCTGGTCGGTAACACCCAGGGACTTTACCGGGGTCTGGCCGCAGTTCTTGGCCATGCCCTTCCGGGTCACATTCTTGCCCAGGCTTTCTGCCCACAGCTGGCAGAACCAGTCTGCCATGTACTTCAGGCTGTCCGCATAGGGCATGGTCACGTTGATGTTCACGCCCATGTCTTCCATGCAGATGTACTGGAGCACGGCTTCCAGCAGGGCAGGATTGTGCCACACATCGTCGGTCTTGCAGCGGGCGTCCATGGCGGCGGCGCCTTCCAGCATGGCACGGATGTCAATGCCGCACACGGCAGCAGGCACCAGACCCACAGGGCACAGCTCAGAGAACCGGCCGCCTACGGAGTCCGGGATGAAGAACAGCTCGAAGCCGTTTTCCTTGGCCAGCTTGATCAGGTTGCCCTTTTCGCTGTCCGTGGTGGCGATAATGTGGTCGGCCCACTTCTCTCCCACTTCCTCCTTCAGCAGCTCGGAAATGGTCAGGTACTGGCTCATGGTCTCCGCCGTGGCGCCGGACTTGGTGATCACATTGAAGCAGGTGTGCTTCACGTCGATCACATCCAGCAGGGCACGCATGCGCTCCGGGTCGATGTTGTCTTCCACATACAGGCGGGGGCCGCCCCGCTTTTCAGCCGGCAGGTCGTTGTAGTGCAGGTGATTCAGGGCCTGCTGCACCGCAATGGGGCCCAGGGCGCTGCCGCCGATGCCCAGCACCACAAAGGTGTCGAAGTTCTCCCGCACCCGGGCAGCTACCTTCTCGATCTTGGCAACGATCTCGTCCTGGTTGTAAGGCAGTTCCGTCCAGCCCATCTTGCCCGTGCCCCGAGCCTTCTGCACGGCCTGATTGGCTGCAGCAGCAAAGGGTGCATACTCCTCTACCTGACCCCGGCTGATGCCGTATTGGAAGCCCAGGGTATCTGCCATCATATGATTAACGTCCAGTACAATCGGATTCCTGTTCATCATGATTCATCCTTTCGTTCAGATTTCCCGTCCTTTAGTATATCACACTTTTTTTCACAGGGAAAGAGTCGGAGCAGCGGGGTAAATGCTTTCATGGGACAGTTTTCGGGCAGTGGGTATCCGGCATAAGCAACAAATTTCATTTTTGTTCCGTTCGTTCATGTTCATGTCATTTTTCTATGCTATAATAAGCGTATTCGGACAAGGAAGAGGGAGGAAGCACCCATGGCAGAGGGCAGCATTACCAAGAAGGTACTGGCCTATTCCCTGAAGGAACTGATGAAGAAGCGCCCCCTGAACAAGATCACCGTGGGGGATATTTGCGAGGCCTGCGAGATGAACCGCAAAAGCTTCTACTACCACTTCAAGGACAAGTATGATCTGGTGAACTGGATCTTCTACACGGATTTCTTCGAGGACAACCGGCAGCGTGGGGACGACATGACCCCCGGGGATGCCCTGGTTCGCCTGTGCAAGTTTTTCCAGAAGAATAAGGATTTCTACCGTGTGGCGCTGCAGGAAACGGGCACCAACTCCTTCTATGAATATCTGGGCACCATGATTCGCCCGGTGGTGTCCGGGCGGCTGAAGCCCTACTTCGGCAGGGATGAGCACTTCAACTTCTATGTGGACTTCTTTGTGAATGTGTACCGGGACGCCCTGGCCCGCTGGGTGCTGGATGGCTGCACCATCGACGCCCAAACCTACGTGGAGCTGCTGTACAAGGCCTCCGCCGTGGTGGGGCAGCTGACCCCGCCGGGGAAAAAGTAAGGACAGGATTGGAAGCATGCTTTTTTGAAACGATGTGCCTGCAAAGTTTTCCATCATGGCAAAAGACAACAAGAACATTGCAAAATCTGTGAACCTATGTTATCATAAAACAACAAAACGTATGCCGCTTTTCCGGTAACGAGTCTTTGAAAAGGGGCAGAAGGACATTGACAGCCCAGGGCAGATGGATGGGAGATGGTTGGCATGACCTTGTTTGAAAAAATGAGCAATGCAATGCGTCACAGTGCTGAACAAGGAAAAATGCGCCGGGAGCTGGATCGGCAGCAAAGCGGCGGAAAGCGTGCAGAACTTGAGCGGGGCGATGTGTTGGCCATGCTGATCTCGGCATTCCTGACGATTTTGCCGGTGGTTGGGGGATTGCTGCTGTTGATGGTGGCCATTGCCTATGTGGCGGTCATTCATTAAAAAGAATGTGGGAATGGAAACAGGATAGGGGTTTGGACAAAAAGAGACTGACATAAAAGGTGGAAGATTCATGAAGCTACTGACCGTTCAGCGGCGTGACGGCATTAAGGCCATGCTGCTGGAAAAGGAAAATGTAACGATTCGCGAGGTCATGGAACACTTTGACGTAAGTGTGGAAACGGTGCGGCGTGACTTTGATGCACTGGCAGAAGAAGGCTTCCTGAACAAGGTCTACGGCGGTGCAACGCTGAAAAAGCGCACCTCCTCAGTGCCCCGTGAACTGGTGGATCGCACCTTTTCCGAAGAGAAGGAACGGGTAGCGGCACGAGCGGTGCGGTTTATGAAGCCGGGAGATACCATCTTTATGGATCATTCCAGCTATGTGTTCCGCATGTGTAAGGGACTGATAGCACTGAACATGGAATTGACGGTGCTGACCAATTCCCTGCGTGTGCTGAACGAATTGTCGAAGTGCCCGAAAATCCATTTGATTGCTGTAGGCGGCCGGTATGATGAAAACGAGCAGGCCTTTCTGGGACCCACAGCCTCCGGCTATTTGCAGCAGTTTCAAGTGGACAGAGCCTTTTTTTCCTGCAAATCTTTTGACACCAAGCGGGGGCTTTCTGTGGCGGATGAAAGAGTGGCAGACATGCTGCGCACGGTGATCAAGTGTGCGGAACAGCCCTGCCTGCTTGCGGAACACAGCATGTTCGGCAAGGCATCCTTTGCCTGGTTCGGCTCCTTTGATGATGTTTGCTATGTGTTCACCGATCAGAAGGTCGACAGCAGCTGGCGGGAATTCTTTGCGAAGAAGCATGTGCGCCTGTTTGAATGTATCGACAAGGATCGAACAGATGAACCGGATGCGGAGGACGTGGAGTTTTAAGTTAGCCCTGCACCCTTCGGTGGATTCAGTCATCAATAAAGAAACCCCCTCTGCTGCGCATCGGCAGCAGAGGGGGTTTTCAATATGCAGAATTAGTAGGCCAGGGGATCTTTGTCCAACTCGCCGGGATGCTTTTCCTTCAGCTCGGACAGGTCGGTGAAGGTTGCTTCGGCATCCAGCCAGGGATCCAGACCCAGGTCGATCCAGCGGCGCTGCTCTTCAGGGGAAAGGCCGCCCATGGTGTGGGTATCGGAATAAACGGAAGTCCGGTCGGCAATGATGTGCTTTGCAAAATCGGAAGCGCCGTACATCATGGCCTTTTCGAAGAAGTGGCAGGTGACAAAGCTGAAGCCCATGGGGGCAATATCGTCCAGCAGAATGTCCGGCACGCCGTTCAGGGAGCGGATGTCCGGCCACATTTTGTGGCCAATGTCCTTTTCGGCGATTTTCTTAGCATCGTCCAGGGAACGGATGCAGTTGACCATGGTCATGGGCGCACCCAGTTCGCGAGCCATCTGGCAGCGCAGAATGGCTTCATCAATGCCGCTTTCCAGCTTGCATTCCGTGCGGGCAATGACCACAAAATCGGTGCCTTCGGCAGCCTTCACAGCAGCCTTGATCTTGGCCATAAAGCGCTCCCGGGTCGAGCTCTGGTGGAGTACCTTGGCATCGCCGTGGCCTTCGTTGTGGTTCTTGGTGTAGGTGCTGCCCCAGCGGTTCCAGCCCCGGATGCCCGTGGTGTCATCCAGGGTACATCCCTTTGCGCCGGCTTCAATCAGCCGCTTGATCAGGCGGTAAACAGCCAGGGGGGTATCGCCAAAGCCGTCGTCTGCATCCACAATCAGGGGCAGAACGCTGTACTGAGCAATGCGGGCAGCAGACTGCACCAGGTCGTCAGCGGTGATCAGCCCAATGTCCGGCACGCCGCAGACGCTTTCGGCAAGCTCACCGCCGGAAAGCAGAATGGCCTTAAAGCCTGCCAACTCTGCCGCATGGGCAGTACGGCAGTCCCAAATGCAGGGTGCCAGAATCTGCTCTTTTTCACACAGCTCCATCAATGAAGGAACACGAGGTTTCGTCAAAGGATTCATAAGTTTTCCTCCTTATCAGTGCGGAAGCAGTCCTTTAGGCGTGCATCACGCACCATGCATCTTCGGCATGCTTGTCAGGGCACGTCGGCTGACTTCGGAATACAGTTTCATTATTGTACCAGCTCATCAGCAAGATGTCAATAAAACGGCGTTATTTTTGTCTCAATGTTGTCAGCATGTTTTCAAACAGACGTCAATTTGCGGCGAATGTTTGCTTTTTTCTTGAAAACACATTGACATTTCAACACCATGCGGGTATTTTATGGTCAGTACCATGTGTTTGGCTGATCAAGAAAGGAGTCTTCCCTGAATGAATATTCTTCAAAAAAGAAAGTCTTTTGCAGAATTGCTGGCCCAGGAAAAGAGCGTTCTTGCGCCCTGCGTGTTTGATGCTGCTTCCGCCCATGCAGCAGAACTGGCAGGCTTTAAGGCCATTTGCCTGAGCGGCACAGAGCTTTCCTTGGCGGTGAACGGTTTGCCTGACCTGGGTCTGCTTAACCTGGCAGAAACAGAGTGGGTGGTGAGCCGCATTACGGAAACTTGCTCCCTGCCCCTGATTGTGGATGTGGAGGACGGCTTCGGCGGACCCCAGAATGTGTTCCGCACCTGCCGCCGCCTGGCTGCTGCCGGTACCGCTGCCATCCTGCTGGAAGATGAGGATGAACCTGGCTTTGCCAAGGGCGTTGTTACCAAGAACATTACGCCAAAGGAAGAGTATGTGATCAAGATCCGTGCAGCCAAGAAGGCACTGGAAGGAACGGACTGCATTTTTGTTGCCCGTACCAACGTGCTGATCGACACGGAAGAAGGCTTTGCCGATGCCATTGACCGCTGCCATGCCTACCTTGATGCAGGGGCTGACATGCTGCTCATCAATCAGCTGAAGACAATCGAGCAGGCAAAGCGTTTTGCAGCAGAGTTCCCGGATGTGTGGCGCATGTTCCCGGATCTGAACCAGTCTGTGGGGCAGGAAGACGTGAACCCTGCCGAGCTTGCGGATCTGGGCTTCAACATTGTTACTATGCACTTCATGATGAAAGCCGCCATGGTGGGCATGCTCAATTATGCACTGCGTGTGGCCAAGGATCAGAATAACCTTTATACCCGGGATCAGAAGCCCTACAACGTTTCGGGGCAGAGCGGCCAGCCCTTCTTCCCTGTGCAGGAATGGCTTGACCTGGAAGAAAGCTTCTCCGGCGTTCACAATGAGTTCTGGGGAGACAAGCTGGATTTGAATAAATAAACACATGCCGGATGAACATGGAGGGGTCGATGCGCTGGTGCATCGACTCCTTTTATTATTATGAAAAGATAACAATGAAAGGGAAAAACATAATAAAAACAAAATGACATCGCACAGACCCAACAAAAATAGAGAATAAATTACCGCAATCTTGTCAGAAAAACGGCGCATTTTTGGCGTTGCCGTATTGACAAATAGTCAGCAGTAAGATACAATGTGCTAAACTCTTGTTGAAGTGTTAAGGACTTCGGCAGGAACTTTGCCTTTTATCAATCATACGACGAAGATGATAAAAGATACAAAGTCAACCCGGGAAGATGCTGCGGGTTTGGCATACCGGTTCGCATTCACATGGATGGAGGTGCAGGGGCTATGGAGTTTGACCTTACGAAGCCGCATTGCTACTATTTCAATGAAATTGCGAAGATTCCCCATGGATCGAGAAATGAAAAGCGCCTGAGCGACTGGATTGTTGACTTTGCCAGGCGGCATGGGCTGCGGTATGTGCAGGATGATATGTACAATGTTGTCATTTATAAGGATGCAGCACCTGGGTACGAAGATCATCCGGGGGTCATTATCCAGGCACATATTGATATGGTTTGTGAGAAAGTCCCGGAGTCGGATCACAACTTTGAAACCGATCCTCTTGACTTGTATGTGGAAGGAACCCACCTGCGTGCCCGGGGAACAACCCTGGGCGGCGATGACTGCATGGGTGCAGCCTATATGCTGGATATTCTTTCTGATGAAAAGCTGGAGCATCCCTACCTGGAGTGCTGCTTTACCACCCAGGAGGAAATCGGCCTGTTCGGCGCCATGGCCCTGAAGCCGGAGTATTTCAAAGCCCGCCGGCTGATCAACCTGGACGGGGCCGGTGAGTATCGCACGTACACGACCCTGGCTGGTGCACGGAATATGACCATCACAAAGCAGATGCACCAGAGCAAATCGGCGGACCCTGCCTACTGCCTGGGTGTCCATGGTTTGTTGGGCGGAAGAACCGGCGACGATATTGGGAAAGAACGTGCCAATGCAGGCAAGCTGGCAGCCCGGCTGCTGCTTGCACTGGAGAAGAAGGACGCCGGGGTTCGCATTGCATCCTTCACCTCTGCCAACAAAAAGGCTGGCATTGCGGCAGATGCAGATGTGATCTTTACCACCAGCATGTCCCAGAAGGATATGGAGGCGGCACTGGAACCTGTTCAGGCTGCCATTGGGGAAGAATATGAGTTCAGTGACCCGGATATTCAAATCACCCTGACGAAGGCGGAAGCGGCATGTGCAGCAGAAGCGGAAGAAAGCCGGGAGCTGATTGATCTGATTCGACTGCTTCCCTTCGGCGTGTTCCAGCGGTTTTTGCCCTTGGATGGTCTCCCCTCTTTCTCTGCCAATGTGGGCAAGATTGAAAACGTGGCGGATGCAGTGGAGATTCATTATGCGGCACGCAGCCCCTTTGAATCCTGCATGGAGGAAGCGGAAACGACCGTGTCCATTTTGTGCGGGAAGCTGCATGCCGAGATCACGGCAAAGAATGACTACTACGGTTATCGTTATTTGAAGGATTCCCCCCTGCGGGACACCATGGATCGTGTGTTCCAGGCGCAGTACGGCAAGCCGCTGCTTCATGTGGCGGCTCATGGGGGCAATGAGTGCGGTGCTTTCAAGCATATGTTCCCGGATATGGACATTGTGACCACCGGCGCCATTTATGCAAAGCACCATACGCCGGAGGAATATCTGGATCTGGAATCCTTCGACCGCTCCATTCGCTTCCTGAAAGCCTTTCTGAAGGCATTGTAATGGTCATTTAATGAAAGCAGCATGGGAGTGAGCGAAGTGGAATTTGACCTGAAGAAACCGTATTGCTTTTATTTTCATGAGATCTGCCAAATCCCCCACGGTTCGAAGAATGAAAAGGCACTCAGCGATTGGCTTGTGAACTTTGCCAGGGAGCGGGGTCTTGCCTATGTGCAGGATGCACTCTGGAACGTGGTGGTCTACAAGCCAGCCAGTGCAGGCTACGAGGATCATCCCACGCTGATGATTCAGGCGCACATGGATATGATTACCGAGTGCGCACCCGGTGTGGTGCATGACTTTACCTCCGAGCCCTTGGAACTTTATGTGGAGGGGGATCACCTCCGGGCAAAGGGCACCACCCTGGGGGCAGATGACGGCATGGGCTGTGCCTATATGCTGGCCATTCTGGATGATGATACGCTGGCACATCCCCCGCTGGAATGCTGCTTCACCACCCAGGAAGAAGTGGGTCTGGTAGGTGCACAGGCGCTGAAGGCGGAGTACTTTAAGGCACGGCGAATGATCAACCTGGACGGTGCCGGGGAAGTGAAAACCTACATGAGCATGGGCGGCGGCGAACAGGTAACGCTGCACAAGCCGGTTCATTGGCAGAAGAATGAAAAGCCTGCCTGGCGCATTCAAGTGGAAGGTTTGCTTGGCGGCCATTCCGGCGGCATGATCGACAAGGAGCGTGCCAATGCCGGCAAGCTGATGGCGCGTCTGCTGGAAGCCCTGGAGCGTGCCCATGTGCCCTTTACCCTTGCAGCGTTCAAGGGGGGCACGAAGCATAATGTGATTATGCCGGCAGCAGAAGCAGTGATTGTTTCCGATGCGGCTGGAGCTTCCCTCACAGAAGTTTTGCAGCAATATGGACAGGCCATTCGGGAAGAATATGAACTGAGTGACCCGGACATTCATGTAAAGGTGACAGAAACCACGGCGGAGCGTTCCCTTACCCCGGAAGACAGTGCTGATGTGCTGCATCTGACGGCGCTGCTGCCCTACGGCCTGCGAGCGAGAAACCTGACCGTGGCAGACAGTCCCCCGATTACCTCCATCAACCTGGGCGTGATTGACCTGGGTGATGAGGAAGCCGCCTTCGGTCTTTCGGCACGCAGTGCCCTGGACTGTGCTGTGGAGGAGCTGAAGGAAGAAGTGGCGCTGCTGGGCGAATTGTTTGGCGCATCCGCAGCCTTCTCCGGGTGGTATCCGGGCTGGAAGTATGAAGCCAGGTCTGAAATTCGGGAGATCATGAAGCAGGTCTACTTTGATATTTATGGGAAGCCGCTGAATTGCCTCATTGGACACGGCGGCAACGAGTGCGGCGTGTTTAAGCGGATGTTCCCGGAGATGGACATTGTGACCAGCGGCGCAATTTATGGCTGCATCCATACGCCGGATGAATTCCTGGACCTGGCTTCCTTTGACAGGGCGTGGATTCTGCTGACGAAGCTGATTGCAGCACTGTAAGTGGATAAGAAAGAAGGTCGCAGATGATGCGAGATCCCAGAGTCGACCGGTTGGCCGAAAACATCGTTAACTATTCCTGCAAGATTGTGCCCGGCGACAAGGTGATGATCGAATCCCAGGGGGATCACAATGACGATCTGGTCAAGGCACTGATTCGGGCGGTCTATAAGGCAGGAGGCCTGCCCTTTGTCTACCTCCGCAAGATGGATATTCAACGGGAAATGCTCATGCACGCCACGGAAGAGCAGCTGAAAACCTGGGCAGAAGGGGATAAGCTGCTGATGAGCCACATGGATGCTTACATCCGTATGCGCGGCGAAGAGAACACGTCGGAGATGAGCGATGTCCCTGCCGAGAACATGGAGAAGTACGCCAAGCTGTATCAGAAGCCGGTGCTGGCCATGCGGGGCGAAAACTGCAAGTGGTGCGTCATGCACTATCCAACGGATGGTGCAGCCCAGGCAGAGCGCATGAGCACGGAACAGTTCGAGGATTACTTCTTTGATGTCTGCGCCATGGATTATTCCAAGATGCAGGCAGCCCTCAAGCCCTTGAAGGAACTGATGGAGAAAACGGACAAGGTGCACATTACGGGTCGGGGAACGGATCTGACCTTCTCCATCAAGGGCATGCCTGCCGCACCCTGCGCAGGAGAAGTCAACATTCCGGATGGGGAGATCTTTGCAGGCCCGGTGCTGGATTCTGTGAACGGCGTAATTACCTATAATACCACGGCTTATTTTGACGGCGTTGCATTCGAAAACATCTGCTTCCATTTCGAAAATGGCCGCATTGTAGAAGCAACGTCAAGCGATACGGAACGGCTCAATCAGATTCTGGATCGGGATGAAGGTTGCCGCCGGATCGGCGAATTTGCCATTGGCTTAAATCCCTATGTGACCCGTCCCATGAAGGACTCCATGTTCAATGAAAAGATGACGGGCAGCATTCACTTCACGCCGGGCAATTCCATCAGTGACAGCGATAACGGAAACCGTGCATCGATTCACTGGGATATTGTCTTTGCACAGACACCGGAGTACGGCGGCGGAGATATCTGGTTTGACGATGTGCTCATTCGCCATGACGGGCGCTTCGTGCTTCCCGAGCTGGAAGGCCTGAACCCGGAAAATCTTCGCTGAGGATAGGGTGCAGGCAGCGATTGCTTAGACTTTAACGCCAATGGCGTTCAAGTAATACAGTAGGAAAAAAGTAGGAGGTAAGGCACATGAAAAGGTTCATCACCCTGCTTCTGGCTGTGGCCATGGTTCTCACCATGTCTGTTAGCTACGCAAGCGAAGGCAGCACCGTGATCTACGGTGTAACCAGCTCCATGTCCGGCGATATGGGCTTTAACCAGTGGTCTGCACTGGGCGGAGACAAGCCTGTCATTTACCTGGCAGAAGCAATGTCCCCGACCTGCTTCACGCAGGATGCACTGTGGGTGTGGGATTCCACCATTGTTGCAGCTCACGATCAGGTATCCAATGAGGACGGAACCCTGACCTACACCGTTACCCTGAATGACGGCCTCAAGTTCAGCAACGGTGAAGCAATCACCGCCAAGAACTACGTTGCCTATCCGCTACTGTTCGCTTCCCCCGCCGCTGTTGCCGCCAATGCTTACGGCACCGCTGGCAAGGAGTATGTGGGACAGGCTGCGTACAAGAACGGCGAAGCAAAGACCTTTGCCGGCATTCATCTGATTGACGACAAGACCTTCTCCGTTACCGTGGATGCAGCCTACAATCCGTACTACTACGGCCTGGCGCTGCTGAACATCTTCCCCATTGACTACACCATGTGGCTGGGCGATGACAGCTGGGACGTGGCTGACGATGGCGAAGGCTGCTACTTCACCGGCAATGGCGAAATGAGCAGTGAGAAGATCAGCGCTGCCCGCTACATCTATGAAGGCCGCGTCTGCTCCGGTCCGTACTACCTGGCAAGCTGGGACGTTGCCGCTAACGAGGCAACCCTGAAGATCAACCCCTACTATCCCGGCAACTTCGAAGGCCAGAAGGCTTCTATTGAAACCATCGTTGTGAAGCTGGTTGATTCCGCAACCATGCTGGATCAGCTGCAGACCGGCAGCGTTGACCTGGTGGACGGCATTGGCGAAGGCTACATGATTAATGCATGCCTGGATCTGGCTGACCAGGACGGCTACGATGCTAACGTTTACAAGTACAGCGGCTACATGAAGCTGTTCTATCAGTGCGATTGGGGCCCCACCCAGTACACGGCAGTTCGTCAGGCCATCACGTACCTGTGCGACCGTGAAACCATCTGCCAGGAAACCACCCTGGGCTATGGCAACGTGACCAACGGTCAGTACTCCATGGCACAGTGGATGGCTCAGGACATGGAAGAAGAGCTCAGCTCCGAGCTGGAAGCTTATGCTTACAATCCTGAAAAGGCCGTTGAACTGCTGAAGGAAGACGGCTGGGTTTACAATGCTGACGGCACCGATTATGTGGACGGCAGCGGTGAAATCCGTTACAAGAAGGTTCCCGAAGCTGAAGCTCAGAAGGGCAGCAGCCTGATGCCCGGTGTTGTGGAACTGAACGGCGAATTTTACATGCCTCTGGTGCTGGAGTACTGCGGACACCAGGCTGGTGAAGGCATCGAGACCACCCTGGACGAGTCTCTGACCATCAACCTGCTGGAGTCCTCTTCCACCAAGGAAGCCGGTATGAAGTTCAACAAGACTGTTATGAGCGACGCTGAACTGTGCTCCTACCTGAACCGCCGCGGCGCTAACGGTGAGGAAAAGTACACCCAGCCCAGCTACAACGTGCTGTCCCTGGCTTCCGGCCTGGGTTCCGCCAAGTTTGACAAGAGCGGTACCTGGACCTTCGTGGAGGCCAACATTGCCAACAACAAGAACCGTTACTTCAACCATACGCTGGATGATCTGTCCAACAACATGATCTATGGCGTGGATGCCGGTGACGACGAAACCTTCGAGCAGCTGTGGTTCGCCTATCAGAAGGAGTACAACGCAAACCTGCCTGAGACTCCCCTGTACAACTGGACCTACTGCGCTGTGTTCAACAGCAAGCTGAAGAACTTTGAGGAAACCAACATCTGGTCCTTCCAGTATGCCATCCTCTACGCAACGGTTGACTGAAACACTGTGTAAATCCATCGGCGGGGCGGGTTAAAGCCCGCCCCGCTTTTTCTTCATTCCGTACTGATTGGCGATTCGATCAGCTTTTATGGAATTCTGCGGGAAATTCAAAGGTTTGATCTGGACTTGGGAGCGATTGGCCGGAAGAAAGCGACATTTTACAGAGAAAGGATGATAATGATATGCCGAAATACGTTGCCAAGCGTGTAATCTACATGGTTGTCGTATTTTTTGTCATTTCCTTTATCATGTACTTCATCTACAACCTGATTCCGGGCGATCCAGCTGCGATTAGCTTGGAATCCATTCGGGATGAACTGACGGCGGACGAATATGAACAGATGTATCAGCAGGAGCGGGCAAGACTGGGTCTGGATGATGCAATCTTCATTCGGTACCTGCGCTGGCTGGGTATTTATCCGACGGTAGATGGCGAGTTTGACGGCGTGCTGCAGGGCAACCTGGGTTACTCCACCATGTATAAGCAGAACGTGGTCAATGTGATTTCGTCACCCCTGCAAAACACCATTTTCCTGAATCTGTTTTCTACGATTCTGGCACTGGTGATTACCATTCCCCTGGGCATTGCAAGTGCAGTGCATAAAAACAGCAAGTTTGATCAGGCTGTGCAGGTGGTTACCATCATCGGCTACAGCATACCGATTTATATCATCGGTCTGATTTTTATCTATATCTTTGCAGTGAAATTAAAAATATTCCCCGTTGGCGGTGTGAAGACAGCGGGCGTAACGCTGACGGGCTTTGCCGCCTTGAAGGATCGCCTTTACTATATGTGCCTGCCCCTGATCGTAACCACCTTTGCCAACCTGGGCAGCATGACCCGCTACGTGCGTGCCGCCATGATTGATGCACTGAGCATGGACTACATCCGCACAGCCCGTGCCAAGGGTCTGGTGGAAAAGGTGGTCATTTATTCCCACGCATGGCGGAATGCACTGCTGCCTATTGTGACCGTTATTATCGGCTGGTTCCTTACGATCTTCAGCGGCTCCGTGGTGGTTGAGAACACCTTCTCCTTCTTGGGCATGGGTGCATTGAACGTTACCGGCCTGAATCAAAGCGACTATGAATTGGTGCTGGCGATTCAGCTGTTCTACACGATTATCAGCCTTGTGGGTATCCTGATCACGGATATCAGCTATGGCCTGATTGATCCCCGCGTGCGAGTGGACAAGTAAGGAGGTAAAGGCAATGGACAAGAAAAAACGAGTAAAAGGCTTTAGCCTCGGCACGTGGGTTCGCCGCCTGATTTTTCCGGGAAAGGAACTGAATTTCCTGGAAGAAGAACAGGTGCAGAGCCCCATGCGCTCCATGCTCAAGCGCTTCTTCCATAACAAAATCGCCATGACAGGCGTGGTTATTTTCGTTGCCTGCCTGCTGCTGGTGATCATCGGACCCATTTTCCTGCCCCTGGATCTTTCCTTCTCGGATGCCACCCAGCAGAATGTGCCCCCGACCATGTCCCTTGCATCTCCGCCTCAGGCTTTGCTGAAAGATGTGAAGGAAATCAGCGCAGGCACGACCTATGGCATTGGCTGTACCAATTCAGGTGAAGTGTACACATGGGGCTACACCAAGGTGACTTCCACGATTGATCTGTCCAACATCCCCGATGAGGTGAAGGAAGACAAGATTGTGCAGGTTTCCGCCGGCTTTGACCACTGCCTTGCACTGGGCGAAAGCGGCAAGCTGTATGTGTGGGGCAATAAGCGCCTGGGTCAGGGGGACATTCCCTCGAAGGCACAGGCAGGGCTGAACTTCGTGCAGATTGAGGCAAGCAACCAGTACTCGGCTGCCTTGACGGAGGATGGATACCTGTATCTGTGGGGCAACGGCTCTGCGGATGTGAAGGTCAAGAAAGCTTACCAGAACCACATCAAGAAGGTGGCACTGGGCGATTTCGGCTATGTCAGCCTGATGGATGACGGCAGTGTGCAGTATACCGGCTACAACACCAGCTCTGCATATGCCAATATTCCGGAAGCCCTTTCCAGCGACGTGGTGGATATTGCGGGCACCTCCAGCACCTTTGTGGCCATCAAGGCAGACGGCTCCATGTATTTCTGGGGCAACATTTCCCACAGCGAAAACCAGGTGCCTGCGTACGAAGGCAAGGTTGTCAGCATCTATGGCGGCCGCTATCACTACACGGCCCAGCTGGACAACGGGGAATTGATCTCCTGGGGCGATGACCATTTCCACCAGGCAGAGGTGCCTGCTGCACTGGCCAACGGCACCAAGAAAGCAGCAAAGATCTTCACAGGCTATTATCAGAACTATGCCGTGACGGAAGACGGCAGCTTGATCACCTGGGGTCTGAAGGGCTACCTGATGGGTACGGACTACCTGGGCCGGGACATCTTTACCCGCCTGGTTAACGGCGGACGGGTAACAATGACCGTGGGCGCCGTGTCCGTCATCATTACCATGATTCTGGGATTGATCATCGGCGGCTTGTCGGGTTACTTCGGCGGCATTCTGGATATGATCCTGATGCGTATTGCCGAGGTGATCAGCGGTATCCCCTTCCTGCCCTTTGCACTGATTCTGTCTTCCATCATTCCTTCCAGCGTTTCCTTGACGCAGCGCATGTACCTGATCATGGTGGTGCTGGGCTTGCTGAGCTGGCCTTCCCTGGCACGGCTGGTTCGTGCCCAGGTGCTGGCTGTCCGTGAGCAGGAATATGTCATGGCAGCCAAGATGGTGGGCGTGAAGAAGCTCACGATCATTTTCCGGCACATTATTCCCAATATCCTTTCCGTTATTCTGGTGAATGTGACCCTTTCCTTTGCCACCTGCATGTTGACGGAGTCTTCCCTGTCCTATCTGGGCTTCGGCATTATTCCTCCTACCCCCACCTGGGGCAACATGCTGACCGGCTGCAACAACTCGGTTGTGATTCAGCAGTACTGGTGGCGCTGGGTCTTCCCGGCAGCCATCTTTGGCATCTGCACCATTGCCATCAACCTGATTGGCGACGGTATGCGTGATGCGGTGGACCCCAAGGCAGAGGAACGATAAGGAAGGAGGGTGAGTATGCCTTTACTTGAAATGAAAGACCTGCACACGTTCTTCCGTACAAAACGTGGCATTGTGAAGGCGGTCAACGGTGTTTCCTACACGATTGACGCAGGGAAAACGCTGGGCGTTGTAGGTGAGTCCGGTTCCGGCAAAAGCGTTTCTGCCATGAGCATGCTCCAATTGCTGGATGGCAACGGCTACATTGACAGCGGCGAAATCATTTTTGACGGCGTGGATTTAACGAAGCTCAGCCGTCAGGAAATGTACAAGGTTCGGGGCAACAAGATTTCTGTCATCTTTCAGGAGCCCATGACGAGCCTGAACCCTGTGTTTACCATTGAGCGGCAGATCAGCGAATCCTTCATCACCCACCGGAGCATGAATAAGAAGGAAGCTGCGGCAGAATCGGTGAAGATGCTGGCAGCCGTGAAAATTCCCAATCCGGAGGTGGTGGCGAAGCAGTATCCCCACCAGCTGTCCGGCGGTATGCGGCAGCGGGTCATGATCGCCATGGCACTGGCATGTAAGCCCAAACTGCTGATTGCCGATGAACCGACAACGGCCTTGGACGTTACCATTCAGGCACAGATTCTGAACCTGATGAATGAACTGAAGCGGGAGCAGGGCACATCCATCCTGTTTGTGACCCACGACCTGGGCGTGATTAACCAGATGGCGGATGACGTTGCGGTTATGTACTGCGGTCAGGTGGTGGAGCTGGCGCCTGCCAATACCTTGTTTGACTTGAAGGGAGAGTATTCCCACCCCTACACGGAAGGGCTGATGCTTTCCGTACCCCGGCTGGATACGCCTGCCCATCAGCGGCTGGAGGCTATTCCCGGCTCTGTCCCCCACCCCCTGGATCTGCCCAAGGGCTGCAAGTTTGCACCCCGGTGCAAGTATGCAACGGACAAGTGCCGCGAGCAGGAACCCGGCATGACGTGCGTATCGGACAAACAGCAGATTCGCTGCTTCTATCCTTCCAAAAAGGAGAGACGTGCAAATGTCAAATAAAGTGCTGATTCGCATTACGAATCTCAAGCAGTGGTTTCCGCTGAAGAAAAAAGGACTCTATGTCAAGGCCAATGACGGCATCACCCTGGACATCTACGAGGGTGAAACCTTCGGCCTGGTAGGTGAAAGCGGCTGCGGCAAGTCCACCCTGGGACGCACGGTGCTCCAGTTCTATAAGCAGACAGACGGACGAACCATGTACTACGGTCGGAAGGTTACGGAAGTAGCGCCCAAGTACGTCAGGAAAGTCATCAGAAGGCTGCCTGAGATGCAGAAGCAATACGCCGAGCTGGACAAGAAGCGCTGCGTATTGCGGGAGCACTATGAAAAGCTGGATGAAAAGGCTCAGTACGCCGAAAAGGAAAAGCTGGATCACGCTGAAAAAGAGGCAAACGACGCTTTCCTGAACATGGCCAATGTGGTGGGCGGTTTTATGACCGTGAAGGACGTAAAGCCGGTGCAGGAAGCCTACATGGCAGAATACCAGACCCTTGTGAAACTTAAGAAGCTTCGGCAGAAGGGGCAGGAGCTGGCGCTGGACCTGGCTGATGCGGATTATCAGCAGCGCCAGGCAAAGGAAAAGGGCAAGTCCCCCGCTGCTGCCGAGAAGAAGGCTGCAAAAGCACAGGAAAAGATGGCTGCCAATAACAGCGCCATTGCAGCCCTGAATAAAGAGCTGGCGCAGGTGCAGCAGAAGATTGACGCCTTGCGTGCCCAGTATCAGAACGATGCCGAGTTCCGCCGGGTAGACGCCTACCTGGATGACGGGGTGGATCTGGCACGGCTGACCTATGATGAAATGCGGGTGCTCCGCCGGGATCTGCAGCTCATTTTCCAGGATCCCTATTCCTCGCTGAATCCCCGCATGACCGTGGGTCAGATCATTGGCGAGGGCATGATGGCACACGGCATGCTCCGCAAAAATGACGGCAGGATGCAGGAAGAAGTGCTGCATGTCATGGAAGAATGCGGCCTTGCACCGTATTTCCTGCATCGCTTTCCCCACCAGTTTTCCGGCGGCCAGCGTCAGCGTATCGGTATTGCCAGAAGCCTGGCACTGAACCCGAAGTTTGTTGTATGCGATGAGGCGGTTTCTGCACTGGATGTATCCATCCAGAGCCAGATCATCAACCTGCTTCAGGACCTGAAGGAAAAGCAGAACCTGACCTATCTGTTCATTACCCATGACCTGTCGGTGGTGAAGTACATTTCAGACCGAATCGGCGTGATGTACCTGGGTGCCCTGGTGGAGCTGGCACCCTCGGAGCAAATTTTCGATTCACCCCGGCACCCTTACACGGAAGCATTGCTGGCTGCTATCCCCACCACGGATATTGGGGAAAACAGCAGAAAGCTGCAGGTACTGGAAGGCGATATTCCCAGCCCGGTGCATCCGCCGAAGGGGTGCAAGTTCCATACACGCTGCAAGTATTGCACGGAAATCTGCGAGCATGTTGTTCCGGAATGGCGTGAAATTGGAGAGAATCACTTCGTGGCATGTCATCATGCATTGCCTGAAAAACAGAAGAAGGGCTGAAAGCCCATAGGGCAGCGAGGGAGACTGTCAAAAGGTCTTCCCCGCTCCTCCGAAAAGCAGGAATTACGTATTCCAAAGAGAATTGTCGCTTGGAAGGGGGCAAAGCAATGGTACGGAAGAGTGAAGAAAAGCAGGTTGTAACAAAGCCGGCTCCGTTTAACGGGGTGGGAGAAATCACGGTGCGAAGCCTGCTCAACGGCCCTGAGGAAATGAGCCAGAAGGGGCGTGTCTTTGGTCACACGACGGTGTACCCGGGCTCCGCCATTGGGTATCATGTTCACAACGGGGACAGCGAGACGTACTACATCCTCAGCGGTACGGGGCGGTACAATGACAATGGGCAGATCGTCACGGTAACAGCAGGGGATGTAACCTACACAGCACCCGGTGAAGGCCATGGCATTGAATGCATCGGCGATGAACCGATTGAAATGATCGCACTCATCCTGTATGCATAATCCGTCAATTTCGTATGTAGATGGGGGCAGGGAAGAATGATTTACCTGGGTTTGGCAATCATCAGCAGCATGCTGGTATCCGTGATCATGCGTGTGAGTGAAAAGCACATTCACAATCAGATCAGTATGCTGGCTTCCAATTACCTGATGTGTACCCTCTTTGCAGCGGTGTGCACAGGCACGTGGAACCTCTTCCCCACGGATCAGTCAGGTTTTGCCTTCAGCGTAGGGCTGGGTGCCATCAGCGGCCTGTTTTATATGGGGAGCTTCATGCTCCTCCAGTGGAACACGGCGAAAAACGGCATCGTCCTTTCGTCCATGTTCATGAAACTGGGGGTTATGGTGCCCACGCTGATGTCGATTGTGGTGTTCCACGAAATGCCCAAGGGCAACCAAATCATCGGCATGATCATGGCGGTCGGCGCCATTTTGATGATTAACCTTGAAAAGGGCAGTCACAAGGCTGCCAGCGGTGTTGGGTTGGTGTTTCTCCTGCTGGCAGGAGGTGCAACGGACGCCATGTCGAAGATTTATGAGGAGCTGGGCGTCAGTGGGCTGAAGAACCATTTCCTGTTCTACACGTTCATCATGGCCTTTGTGCTGTGCGTCATCGTCTGCCTGATCAGGAAGCAGGGGCTTACGAAGGAAGACCTGGGATTTGGCTTGCTGATTGGTATCCCCAACTTCTGCTCGGCCCTGTTCCTGCTGCTTTCCCTGTCCCAGCTGCCGGCCATGATCGCCTATCCCACGTACAGTGTTGCAACCATTGTGGTGGTGACTCTGGTGGGGGTCATTGCGTTCAAGGAAAAGCTTAGCCGTATGCAGATGCTGTCCATGGTGCTGATCTTTGCGGCACTTGTATTGCTGAACATCTAAGGAGGGTGAAATCATGATCTTTTCAAGTATTCATGCGCAGGATGATCTGAACCGTTACCCCAAGGCAATCCAGAAGGCCATTGCCTATGCAGCGTCAACGGATTTTTCCAAGCTGGAGGATGGCCGTCAGGAGATTGACGGTGACAACATGTTTGCCAATCTGTTCCATTTGACGAGCAAGCCGGTGGAAGAAACCCATCCCGAGCTGCACAAGAAGTATGTGGATGTGCAGTTCTGGATCTGCGGTGAAGAGCTGTGCGGCGTTGCACCGTTTGTAGGCAAGGGTCAGTGCGTGGAAGCCAACGAGGACAGCGACCTGTACCTCTATGAAGGTATTGAGAACGAATGCTTCCTTCATGCCACCCAGGGATGCTATGCCGTGTTTTTCCCCAATGATGCCCATCGGCCCGGCGTGTGCGTTGACGGCAAACCCTTGGATTATCGCAAGGTTGTGGTTAAGGTCAGCGTAGACCTGCTGTAAGTGGAGGAAAGACGCATGAGAATTGCGGTATTGGGCGGCGGCGCCATGGGTGCGCTCTACGGCGGATACCTGAGCCGGAAGCATGATGTGACCATTGTGGATGTAAATCCGGCACTGATTGAAAAGGTGCAGCGGGATGGTCTGGTCATTGCAGAGCCGGATGGAAGCAGTGCCGTCTATCATCCTGCCATTACAGGGGATACGACGGGCTTGCAGCCGGTGGATCTGATCATTGTCTTCGTGAAGGCCATGTTCAGCCAAAGCGCACTGGAGAAGAACCGTGCCCTGATTGGCCCCAACACCTATCTGATGACCTTGCAGAACGGCAGCGGTCATGAAGAGGTGCTGAAGCTGTTTGTGGATGAAGCCCATGTGATCATTGGCACCACCCAGCACAACAGTGCCGTTGCAGCCATTGGCGAGATTCGCCACGGTGGCAGCGGCATGACCCATCTGGGCAATTTAACGGGGGATGTGAGGCCCCTTGCACCCATTGCACAGGCTTTCACGGAAAGCGGCCTGGAGGCTGACTGCGTGGAGAACGTGCAGCAGCTGATCTGGCAGAAGATGTTCACCAATGTGTCTGCAAGTGTGCTGACCGGCATTTTGCAGGTGCCCCTTGGATACATTGCTGAAAACGAAAGCGCATGGGCAACCTGTGAAACATTGATCCGGGAAGCCGTGGCTGTGGCTGCAGGCGAGGGACTGGATTTCGATGCAGAGCAGAAGATTGCTGAGGTTCGTGCTGTCTGTGAAAAGAGCCCCAAGGGATTGACCAGTATCTACGCTGACCTGAAAAATGGCCGCCGTAGTGAGGTAGACACGATCAGCGGAAGCGTTGTTCGTGCCAGCGAGCGGAATGGCGTACCTGCGCCTACCCATCGCGCAATGGTTCAATTAGTCCATGCGCTGGAAGGAAAACCGAAGGCGTAATGCATTGAAGGAGGATGTACCATGGAACCTGTCTATGAACTGAACGGGTACCGCGTTGTTGACCTGACGAAGGTACTTGATCCGAAAACGGAAAGCCGTCGCTGCCACCTGATTCGCTACAATACCGGCGGCCCGATCCCCGACTTCCATACTGCGCTGGATCTGACCAGCCACCTGGGTACGCACTGCGAGTGCCCCTATCATCACTTTGAGGATGGTAAGTCTGTCGGCGATCTGCCGCTGACCACCTTCATGGGTCGTGCCATCTATGTGAACATTGATTTCCTTGCACCCAACAGCCACATTACAGGGGCAGACCTTGACCGTGCCTGCGGTGACCGCATCAAGGAAGGCGACATCGTCATTCTGGACAGCAACTGGAAGTTCCCGCCCTTTACCCCTGAAACGAACAGCCCTGCTGACAAGCGGCTGTTTGTCAATGGAGAAACCGCCATCTGGATGCGTGACCACAAGGTCAAGTGTGTTGGCTTCGGCGATGGCGTGTCCATTGAGAACTGCGAAGCAGACGTGAAGCCCTTCCATGATATTATCATGGCCTATGACGGCGTGTTCCTGGAAGTGCTCAAGAACCTGGAGTACCTGAAGAGCAACACCTTCTTCATGAGCTATGCAGCACTGCCCATCATCGGCGCAGATTCCTGCCCTGTTCGTGCCTATGCCATTGAAGGCCTGCCCGGATTCACGGAGTAAAAAGCCAGCTCCTTCTGCTGGACAGGTGATCTGTTTTTCATCCGACAGATAGGAAAAGAGCCTGCTGGCAGGTTACACACCCACCCTTCCCCCGAGCTTAATCGGGGGAAGTTTTTTCACCCCCATCCCCCTTGACCCGCTCCCTTACCGGTGCTATGGTGTACCTGATCCCCCGTCTGCGTGGGGGCAAAGGAGGAGCTATGTCTTACCTGGCAAAGGAATTCTGCAAAATCACCGGGCTGAAGCCGGACACCCTCCGGTACTATGTGGATCAGGGGCTGCTTTCCCCCAGGGTTCGGCAGGATAATCAGTACAAGGAGTATTCCCAGCAGGATGTGGTGGATATGTTCTACATCCGCAGCCGGCGGGCCATGAACATCCCCATTGTGAAGATCAACGAAGTCATTACCTGCCTGCCGGTGGAAAAGCAGCTGACCTGGCTCCGGGAGCACGAGCAGAGCCTGATGGAACAGCAGCAGATGATCGAACAGCAGCTGCTAAGGTGCCGGAAGATGCAGCGGGACATCCGCAACCTGCCAAAGCTCATGCATCAGGTCATTGACCAGTCCGGAGAGGAAGGGCCGGATCTGGTGCAGCTTAACCTTATTGGCCCGGATGCCTGGGGGGAGGACCGGTTCCTGCTGGCGGAAAGCTGGCGGGAAGCCCATCCCCAGCTGCTGAACATGATTCATGTGCCCCTTAGGGAGCTGCTGGATGAAAGCTGCCAGCACTTTTCCGTGTCCTTCGGCGTGGCGGTGCCGGAAAATCGCCTGCCGGACAAGGGACTCATTCGGGAGCCGGCCTACCGGTACCCCAGCCGGGACTGCATCGGCACCATGATCAGGGTGCATGACCCCTTTCAGTTGACCCGGGAGGATCTGCAGCCCCTCTTCCGCTGCGCCCGGGAAAAGCGCTACACCTTCGTGGATTCCCTCACCAGCTGGATGATCACCAAAACCCACGAAGAGGGGCAGGACTGGTACTACTTTGCCACCCGGGTTTCGGTGCAGCACGAAAAAGATTGATAAACTCATCGACAAAGTGGCAAGGCCACTTTGTCGAGTTTTGCACTCACTCACTGGTCGAAGGGTTTCACCCTTCTCCCGGCCGTTCGTTCGTGTAATGAAAGCTTTTTCTGACGAAAAAGCGCGAAAATCGCCGCACATGTCGCCGATTTTCGATCTAGAGTTGAAGGGCTTGCGAGCCCTCCAACACCACCCAAAGTTTGTTGATGGTCTGGATAAAAAACTGCTCAAATCGTTTGACCTCGTAGGGACTACGAAGCTTATACTATCCCCGGCGAAAGCTGAGCAAAAGGAGGAAGAACGATGAACAGCAAAAAAGGAGCGGTGGCTGCACTGGCGGCGGCCGTGATGCTCACCACCACAGCCGTGGCGGAAACCACCTACGTGGGCGAGGCCCAGGGCTTTGGCGGCACCGTCACCGCCTATGTGACCGTGGATGACAACGGCGCCATTACGGACATTACTGCCGTGGGCACCCAGGAAACCATCGGCAAGGGCAGCGTGGTGATTGAAACCCTGCCCGGGGAAATGGTGAAGGCCAACGGCACGGAGGTGGACGGCATAACCGGCGCAACCATCACCAGCGATGCCCTGAAAAAGGCGGTGGAAGCTGCCCTCACCGACAAGCAGGTGGGCGAAAAGCCTGCCGACACCGTGGAGGTCACCTATACCCCCGGCACCTACACAGGCAAGGCCTTTGGTCACAACAACTACCTGACGGTGGAGACCGTGTTCTCCGACCATGCCATTGAATCCGTAACCATTACGGAGGATAAGTCGGACGTGGCCATGTCCCGGGCGGTGCAGGAGACGATCCCTGCCGCCATCTGCGCCGCACAGTCCCTGAATGTGGACATTGTGTCCGGGGCAACCGAGTCCAGCAATGCAGTGATCAACGCCGTGGCGGACTGCGTGGCGCAGGCAGCGGATGCAGAAACCGTGGACGCCCTTAAGCGCATTCCCCGCACGGCGGTGGAAGCCCGGGATGAAGTGTATGAGGCGGACGTGGCCGTGGTTGGCGGCGGCGGTTCCGGCCTGATGACCGCCTATTCCCTGTCCCAGCAGGGGTACAAGGTGGTGGTGCTGGAAGCAGCGGATATTCTGGGGGGCATGACCAACGTGTGCGGCGGCGGTTCCATGTCCATCGGCGCAGCCATCCAGAAGGAATCCGGCGCCTACCCTGATGAAGAGGAGATCATCACCCTGAAGAGCGACGCTTACGACAGGCTGTTCACCGCAGCAGACGGACAGGCCAATATCGCCTTCCTCCGTGCCTATGTGAAGGCCCTGGGCGAGTATGTGGACTGGGCAAGCGAAGCCGGGATCAACTACAGCGCATCCTCTGCCACCACCGTGCGGCTGACGGACAAGGGCAAGCGGTTCGACACCGTTATTGAGAAAATCGAAGGCGCCGGCGGGGTGATCCTTACCGGCACCCGGGGCACCGAGCTGCTGACGGAAAACGGCGCAGCAGCAGGGGTGATTGGCACCAACAGCACCCAGGGAACCACCACCGTTCACGCCCGTGCCGTGGTGCTGGCCACCGGCGGCTTCCTGAGCAACACGGACATGGTGCAGCAGTACATCCCCCAGTACACGGATACCTGGCAGAACTGGTCCGGTTCCACCCGGTACCAGGGCGATGGCATTACCATGGCATGGAAGGTGGGCGCAGCCGTAGGCGACTTCGGCGTACAGCCCCATGATGATCAGATTCCCGAAGCCCTCCATGCGCTGAACATAGCCACCCATGCACCTTCCGCCTATTCCAACGCCGCTTATTATCCTGCCCTGTGGGTCAATGCCTCCGGCCGCCGCTTTGTGAATGAAGACATTGCAACGGCCCAGGGTGCGGAAGCCCACGGCGCATCCACCATGCATGAGGGCGTTTACTACACCATTCTGGATCAGGCGCAGGTTACCAGGCTGGAGACGGAAGGCAGTGCCATCGGCGGCTGGATGTCCCAGAAGAACACCCCCATTGAAGGTTTGCAGGATCAGATCGACCTGGTGGTGGAAGCCGGCTATGCCTTCAAGGCGGATACCATCGAAGACCTGGCGGCTCAGCTGAACGTGGAGCCTCAGGTGCTGACGGCCACCGTTGCCCGGTACAACGAAATCGTTGCCTCCGGCGAGGATACGGACTTCGGCAAAGACAGTGCCTATTTGGACTGCGCCATTGAAGCGGGTCCCTTCTACGCCTTTGTGAATGTGCCCCGCATCCTGGCTGCCTATGGCGGACTGGACATTGACCAGAACATGGCTGTGCTGGATGCACAGGGCTGCCCCATCCCCGGCCTGTTTGCCGCAGGTCTGGACGCCGGCTCCTTCATGGGCAATGTGTACTCCGTGTCCACCACCACCGCCGGCTTTGCTGTGTGCTCCGGCTACATGGCAGGTCAGGGCGTGGCCAGCTATTTGGGTGAGTAAACCGAAAAACAGAAGATGACAGAAGCCCTGCTTCCCGGTGGTGCGTATCGGGAAGCAGGGCGGTTTTTTGATGACGAGAATGAAGGGCAGCCAGCAAAGATGCAAGGCCAGACCCCCGAAAATTTCAGTTATAACCGAAACCTTCCCCAAATCGTCCCATTATTTCAGTTATAACCGAAACCTTCCCAAAATCGTCCCATTGTTTCAGTTATAACCGAAACTTTTTCCGAACCATTCAGTCGTTTTTACCATCCCGAAAGGATTGGGGAAAAACCTCCGCAACCCCTTTGTTTGTCTGGGTTTTGACGAGGTTCGTCGTTACAAAAATAACGGAGTTTCTGTATGAACTTCCTTTTTGTTGAAAATGTACTTTTTTTCCTGTTGACTTTGGGTAGAATTGTCGATATAATAAGCCACCGGATAGGCAGGCAGGGCAATGAAGCCCTCTGCCGGAAAAAGGAGGACAACCATGAATAAGATCAAGGTACTCAGTCTGCTGACCGCCGCCACCATGCTGGCAGGCAGCGCCGCTGTGGCCGAGACCTACACGGCTACGGGCAATGGCTACCACGGGGAAATGACCGTGAATGTCACCATTGAAAACGGTGTGATCACCGACGTAGCCCTGGGCGACAACCACGAAACCAACGTGGTCATCGACCGTGCTTTCCCTGTGATTCGGGAGCGGATCCTGAACGCCAACACGGCGGATGTGGACAGCGTATCTGCTGCCACCTTCTCTTCCTATGCGGTGAAGACGGCCGTGGCAGATGCCATGAAGCAGGCCGGACTGGAAGCCCCGGCGGTGAAGATGACCAATGAGGAAAAGCCCGCCACCGAGCGTGCAGCCGAAAGCTGCGACATCGTGATCGTAGGCGGCGGCCCTGCCGGTCTGGCAGCAGCCATCGGCGCCAAGCAGACCAATGCGGACAAGCACGTGATTCTGGTGGAAAAGCTGGACATCCTCAGCGGCAACGGTAAGTTCGACATGAACTTCTTCGACCTGATCAACACCGAGGCTCAGAAGGCTGCCGGCAACACCGAATGGGTGGGTGAGGAAGGCCTGGCCAAGTTTATTGAAGCCAAGAGCACCAACGGCGAATCTGCCGAACGGATTCAGGCCTGGGCCAATGAAGAGTACACCCTGGATGCCTGGCTCCGTGCCATGGGCGTGGAGCTGAACTACAACTACGGCGGCACCAACCACATGGCGGAAGACAACCAGTACTCCGGCGAAGTGATTCAGGCAGGGCTGGAGCGTACCGCTGCCAACCTGGGCGTGGAAGTGCGCACCGGCACCAAGGGCACGGATCTGGTGATGGAAAACGGCGTGTGCAAGGGCGTTGTGGTAACCAACAATCAGGGCGAAACCTACACCATTAACGCTGCCAGCACCATCATTGCCACCGGCGGCTTCTGCTCCAACAAGGAGCTGCTGGCCGAGTATGCCCCCGGCTACGAAGTGTTCGAAACCTCCAACCAGATGGGCACCACCGGCGACTTTGTAAAGGTATTTGAAAAGTACGGCTTCCAGATGGATCAGATGGGCAAGATGAGCTTCTTCTCCAACATCATCGTGCCTTATCGTGACCTGACCGGCGGCGCAGACATGAACCTGCTGGCCAACAAGGAAGGCACCCTGCTGCCCAACAAGTCCGGCAAGGATCGGGGCACCATGGTGCAGGAGCAGACGGACGGTGCTGCCTACTACATCACCGACAAGACGGGCTATGAATCCTTCTACCGCATCCGCAAGCATGTGGGTCTGGGCTACTACAGCGAAGGCGCTACCCTGGACGAGCTGGCAGAGAAGCTGGGCATTGATGCCGAGGGCTTGAAGGCCTCCGTGGCACAGTACAATGCAGACGCTGCCGCAGGCACCGAGAACGCTCAGATCGAGGCTGTTCCCAGCCGGGCACTGGACGCTGAAGGCCCCTACTACGGTGTGCGTGTGCAGCCTGCCAACCACATGACCAAGGGCGGCGTTGTCTGCAACGAAAAGGCACAGGTGCTCAGCAGCGACGGCACGGTGGTGACCGGCCTGTATGCCGCAGGTGAAGTGACCTGGCAGGCAGGCGGCTACTCCGAGTCTGTATGCTTCGGCAAGATTGCCGGCGAACAGGCAGCTCAGTAAAATATTTCGCACGCAGGCATTGGTCAAACGTAAATTGAAACAGGGTCGGGAAGCACTGAAATGGTGTTCCCCGACCCTGTTCTTTTATTCCCACGAAGGTTTCATTTCCGTAAAGGTTTCGTAGTGATCCGCCGTGTAGTACACCAGCCCGTCATTGGAGAAGATAATCCGCTCCGCCCCCCGCCGGGTGCCGGTGTAGTTGCAGTCGCATTCGTAATACTTCCGCCCTTTGGCGGTGGGCAGCTTCTGTTCATAGTTGCCGAAGTAATCCCCGCCGATGGACATGCCCGGTGCCACATCCCCCACGTAGTTGTACCGGCTGTCCCACCCCAAGGCCTGGGCTTCCTTCTTGGTAAGGAAGTTGCCGGGCAGCCTGCCGTAGGTGAACAGGTAATCCGCAATATCCTGGGGGGCGGTGTAGGTTCCGTCCTCCTCAATGGATGCAGCAGGCGACGGCGACGGGGTTGCCGTAGGCGACGGCGATGCGGTAAGAGACGGCGATGCCGGCGATGCCGTCGTTTTCTTCTTTTTGTTCTTGGCAATGAGGGCGGCATGATCCTCCTCCGCCGTCAGGGTCATGGCGGAAGCCTGGGCAGGCGCAAGAAGGGACAGCAGCCCGTCCGATGGGCTCAGCACCATCATCAGTGCCATCATCAGGGCAAGGAGGGAGGTCAGGAAGGATTTTTTCTTCATGGGTTTCACTCCGTGTATGCAGTTTTGTTGAACGATTTTATTTGATGACCATCAGCAGCGTTCCTGCTACAATGGCAGCCAATCCCAGTGCCGCCTTCCGGCTCAGCTTCTCCTGAAAAACCACCCGGGAGAAGAGGACGGTGACCAGAATGCTCAGCTTGTCAATGGGTGCCACCACGCTGGCAGGCCCATCCTGCAGGGCTTTGTAGTAGCACAGCCAGCTTGCCCCGGTAGCCAGACCGGACAGGCAGATGAACCCCAGCTCCCTGCCGTCAATGCGGCGGATCTCCTTCCCCTTGCCAGTGACCAGCACCATCATCCAGGACATGATCAGCACCACCCCTGTGCGCAGGGCCGTGCCCAGGTTGGATTCCACATGGGTAATGCCCACCTTGCCCAGGATGGCGGTCAGGCTGGCAAACAGGGCGGAACCCAGGGCGTACCACAGCCAGCGGCTGTCCGTGGCAGTGGTGGTGGGGGCGTCCTTCTTTTCCAGCATCAGCAGGGTACCGGCGGCAATGAGGAGGATGCCCACCCCGCTGGTCCAGGTCAGGGATTCCCCCAGCAGCAGCACCGCCAGCACAATGGTCAGCACCGTGCTGGACTTGTCAATGGGCACCACCTTGTTGATGTTGCCCAGTTGCAGGGCACGGAAGTAGCACAGCCAGCTTGCCCCGGTAGCCAGGCCGGACAGCACCAGAAACAGCAGGGAGCGGCTGTCCACCTGCCCCAGCTGACTTTGGGAGCCTACCAGAAACACCATGACCCAGGAAAACGCCAGCACAATGATGGTGCGCAGGGCCGTAGCCAGGGTGGAATCCGTTTTGCGAATGCCGCACTTGGCAAGGATGGAGGTCACTCCGGCAAAGAAGGCAGAACCGAATGCCAATAGAACCCACATGATGGTCATCTCCTTTTTTCCGCCTCCACTATAGCGCAGATGGACAGGTGATGCAAGGGAAAAATAAGCGGGCAGAAACACCAAGCCCCTCCGGGGCGTTCAGGGCATCAACAAAGAGGCAACGTCACTTGCTCGAATGATGTTCCCCTTGCAAACATTCGTTCGCTGTGTTATGATGCTCTTGTCGGTGTGGACGGGAAGGACAAGGAGCATATGGACAAGCAGCAGGAATGGGCGCCGGTATTGCAGCGCATGGGGGACTACATCATCCGCCACTTTGGGGATGCATTGCTTCAGCAGGTGGAGGACTGCCTGCGGGGGGCGTCCCTGGAGGATCTGCATCTGGATCCGGGGGCGGATCTGGGGCTGATGCCGGGGGAAGGCTTCCGCCTGTTTTTTGACCGCAGCGGCAGCAAGCTGGGTCACTTTCATTTTTATCAGGTGAACCGTACCGGGCTGATGGTGCAGGCACGGGCACGGGTGCGGCTGGGGGCAGCCGGGGAACATCAACTGCCCCGGTATTTTCTGCGGCAGGTGTACTTTTCAGCCCCCTTCCGCATGGAGGATGGAATTCGCCTTCTGGGGGAAATCCCCGGGGTGACCCTGGATCCCCCTGCGCCCCCGGAGGTGCCGGAGCTGTCCGAGTATCTGGTGCCCATCCTCCACTATGAGGACATGGAGACTCTCTTCCTGCAGCGGCTGCAAATGTACCTGGGGGACAGTGCCCTCAGCACCCTGCGCCGCCGGGGGCCTTCGGCATTGGTGCAGGCCATGGGGCTGACGGTGCGCACCCTGTCCCTGTACCGGAACCGGTGGAGCCGTGCCATGCTCTTTCTGGAAGAGGGGGAAGTGCAGGTGGCCACAGGGGAAAACGGGTACCAAATGGTGCACGTGCCGGGGAAGACCATCATCCTCAATGCCAACGCCGCCCGGAAGGACGAGGCAGGCAGTGACCTGGCCCTGTACCACGAGTGCGCCCACTACGAGTTTCACACCATGTTCCTCACCCTGCAGCAGCTCCACCGGGCGGATCTGCGATTGCTGGATTACAAGGAGGCGGACAAGGCATCCCGTGGGGCTGCCAGGGATGTGCGCTGGGTGGAGCGGCAGGCGGACTACTTCGCCTATGCCGCCATGCTGCCCCGGGGGATGCTGGTGCCCCTTATGCGCTTGTACTGGGAGGAGACCGCCGGCAGGGACATGAACACCGGGGATCGGGTGGATCGGGTGATCTGTCGCATTGCCCGGGAGCTGCAGCGTCCCCGCTCCATCATCCGCACCCGGATGATCCTCATGGGCTCGGCGGCGGCCAAGGGGGCCTGCAACTATGTGGATGGCAGCTACATCCGCCCCTTTGCCTTCTCCGGGGAGCACCTGAAGGCAGGGGAAACCTTCGTGATCGACCGGGGCAGCTTTACCCGGCTCTACGGGGAGGATGAAACCTTCCGCAGCCTGATCCGCACCCGTGGGTTCCTGTATTTAGAGGGGCACGTGTGCCTGGATCATCCCTTCTGTGTGGAGCGCACCGGTGAGGGCATCCGGCTGACGGAATGGGCACGGGCCCACGTGGACGAGTGCTGCCTGAAATTCCGCCGGGAATACAGTTTAGCCCCTGCCGCTGCCCCCGTGGGGGTGCTCTGCTCCGTGCAGGGGTTCAATGACCGGTACGTGCCCGTGGACCCGGATGTGACCGAGGGGATGTCCCGGGAGGAAACCCTTGCCCAGGATGCCGCCTATCTGGCATCCCTGCCCCGCACCCCTGCCCAGGCCCTGTCCAAGGTGATTGCCGACCGGTGCGGCACCCAGCGGGAAGCCGCCTTCCGCTGCGGCCTGTCCGAAAGCATGGTCAGCCGCATGTGCAGCGATAATACCTTCCGCTACGATATTCGGCAGATCACCCGGCTGGCAGTGGGCCTGTCCATGCCCCCGCCCCTGTCCGGCCTGTTTATGGAAATGACAGGCTTCCCACGGATGATGATGGTCAACTATTACCGCTACGAGTGCATCATCCAGTACCTGTACATGGAGGACATGGAAACCGTGGAGGAAAGTCATCGGGAGATGTTTGGGAAGGCGTAACGGGATTTTGCGGGAGGGGCAGCTTTTGTGGCAAAAGGACTTCCGCAAAGCCCCCTGCAAAACATCATTAGAAAACTATTGCTGAAATGGGGCGGCGAAGGAGTCCAGAGGGCGACCGCAAAGCCCTCTGGAATAAACAGAAGAAATCTGTTGCAGGTAGTGCTTATCCTTGCAACACTCTTTGAAAGCAACTCAAGGGGGCTTTCCGATCGCCCCCTTAAACCCCTTCGGAGCCCAACTTTGAGAGTCCCTTCGAGATAAATAAAACTATTATGTTTTATTTACATAAGCGAACACCTTCATCCGAAGGGATGCGGCGAAGGAGTCCAGAGGGCGACCGCAAAGCCCTCTGGAATAAACAGAAGAAATCTGTTGCAGGTTGTGCGTGCCTTTGCATCAGTCCTTTGTGCAACTCAAGGGGGCTTTCCGATCGCCCCCTTTAACCCCTTCGGAGCCCAACTCTTAGAGACCTTTCAAGTTGAAAACAGCTTATTTCTTTTTTTCAAAAGAGAACCCCTTCATCCGAAGGGATGCTGCGAAGGGGTGCAGGGGGCGACCGCAAAGCCCCCTGCAAAACGAACAGCGTTCCTTCAAAGGAATGAACCTCCCAAGTGGTTTTCGGGTGGGTGCGGGAGGTAAGTGAGCGGACTTGCGCCTGTGGCGCAAATTGTGTCCGCGAACGCATCAACCGAAACGAGCGGCTGCAAGCCGCGACGATTGAGGTTGCGGAAAGCTTTTGCCTCAAAAGCCTCCTCCCGCAAAAATGCCCACATCACATTTACTTTGCCCCCACGGCCAAAATACGTTATAATAGGGATGACGGCTTGCGCAACAACCGAACATCCCTATTTTTTGATGGAGAAAGGAGCTGTACTTCATACCATGCCGAAAGAAAAAAACACCCAGACGCAAAAACGCACAACAGTCACAACAAAAGACATTACAGAACTGGCCAATCTCATTTCCTTTACCGAGGAAGAGGAAAAACCGGAGGAGGAAGAACCAACCCCATCCTCCCAGGAAAAGCGGGCAGCCTACAGCGAATACCGAAACGCCACCTACACCATCGTCTCCATTGTGGCATACCTGATCGGCATTCCCAAAGAATACTTCGGGGATGAAAACGCCACCAACTTCCTCATCAAAACCTACGATGAACTGGAACAAAACAAAGACGCACGCATCATCCGCAACCTGTGCCGCATCCGTGCCGCCATGGAGCGGTACCACAAAGCCATCTCCCACGAATTCCGGCTGAACATCAAAAACATCGGTTCCGTGCCGGATCTCATTCCCCCTGACGCATCGGAAACTCTTGCCCGGGATGGGGTTCGCCTCTACAAGCAGCGGCCGGAGGTGGATGACTATCTGGTGGCCATCAACATCGAGGTGAGCAACCGGATCAACACCGTGGCCTCCCTCTTCCCGGAATGGATCAACTGGGCGTACATCCGCCCCCTGTTCATCATGCCCGGTGGCACCAGGAAGGAGAACCTGAAGCGTGCCGGGGAAATCTACAACAGCGACCGGCTCCGCTATCCCTTCCAGTGCTGGATCAACTGGGATGCGGTGTCCACCTCCCCGGAAAGCAAGGGCAACATCCTTTACACGGATGAAAAGTTCGTCCGCATTATCTACGAGCGGCATGAGGATCGGTTCGAGAACCTGTCCCTGGTGCGCAATGCGGGCAACTACACCATGCGGAACCTGGAAAGCCTGCTGCAGTCCGCCAGGAAATGCGTGGTGGTGGTGGACTGCGAAAACGCCGATGCGGTGAAGCTGGCGGCAGCCCTCAGCAGCCTGCCTGCCTATCAGCTGTGCAAGATCGCCAAGGTGCTCCTCTTTGACAGTGAGTACACCACGGATCAGTGGTCCACCCTGGTGGATCGGATGCTCCACTCCGCCGCCTCGGAAAAGGCTTCCTTCGAAATCGAGCACATCCTTGTGCCCCGGGTGAACCAGAACAAATCCCAGTGCGACATGACCCTGGCGGTGCGTACCAGCCGGGAAGTGTACACCTCCGGGGTGGACGGGGTGATCCTCGTGTCCTCGGACAGCGACTATTGGGCCATGATCCGGCAGCTGGAGGGGGTCCGCTTCCTGGTGATGCTGGAGAAGCGGAAAACCGGCCTGGCCATTATGGATGCCCTGACCATCCACAACATTCCCTACTGCTTCATTGACGACTTCTGCACCGCCGCCTCCTACACCATCAAGACCACCACCCTCATCAACGGCATCCAGGAGCAGGTGCAGCGCTTCCTTGCCGGGGAAGGGGGACAGCCCCTGAACCTGCGGGAGATGATGAACACCGCCCTCCAGGGCTCCTGGATTACCATGACGGACAAGGAGAAGGAAAACTTCTTCACCCGCTACCTGCAAAGGGCGAAAATGACCGTGGCCCAGGACGGGGAAGTGAGTATTGTGATTGGGTGAAGGAGGAATGGGCTTTTTCCCCATGTTCCTGAAGCATAGTCGAAACAGAACAAGGCTCCCTCCATGATGGACAGTTTCTTTCTTCTCTGTCACTGATGGAGGGAGCCTGTGCTTTAACGTTTTTTTACTTGTCGGGAAGCTCTTGCGTCTCTTCCCTCACCATTTCCTCCACTGCCTTGTTCTTGCGGAAGCCATTGACCACGGTGGTCACCGCCCCTACCAGAATGGAGATGTAGTAGGTGAAGAACCGCCACAGCAGCAGGGCCATCAGGCGGATGCCGTCCGGGAACACCTTGGAGAAGTAAATGGCGAAAACGCCTTCCTGGGCGCCGGAGGCACCGGGCAGGGGGGTGTAGGCGGCGCTGACGTAGAGCATGATGCCCAGGGTGGTCAGCTCCAGATAATTGGAGCCGGTGAGCTCAAAGGCGCAGTAGACCAGGAAAATGGGCAGCATCTGCGCCAGCAGAATGGCGCCGCCCAGCAGCAGCTGCACAAAGAAATCCTTGGGATGGGTGCGCATGGACATGACGCTTTCGTGGAAGGTGCTGAGGATGTCCTCCCACTTGACCAGGGTGGCTTCCGGGTTCTTGCAGATGCGCAGCTTGGTGCCGATGCGGATGAACAGCTTGATGAAGAAGCGCACCAGGTTCTTGTTCACCGCCATCATCAGCACAAAGGACACGGTGATCAGGTTGTAGGTGTAGCCGACGATCAGGATCCAGATGCTGGAGCCGGTCTGCACGGCGATGTAGTCCCCATAGGCGATCCACAGCACGGTGGAAAGCACTGCCAGCATGAACTGGAAGCAGAAGAACTTCACCGTCAGGGCGGAAGTGCCGATGCCGATGGGCACGCCCTTTTTCTTCAGGTAGTAGACCTGCATGGGCTGACCGCCGGTGGCGCCGGGGGTTACGTTGGAGTAGTACATGCCAATGATGGAGTTAAACAGGGCGTAGCGGAAGGATACCTTGTAGCCCTGGCAGCGGAGATAGTGCCAGATGGTGCCTGCATCCAGGCACAGATGCAGCAGGTAGGCGCCTACGCAAAGGCAGATCCACACCGGCGCAATGGATTTCAGGGCATCCACCGCCCCGGTCATTTCCTGCCCGTTAATACCGACCAACAGCACAAGTGCCAGGGTGCCGAAGATCAGTACGAAATTCAGTATCTTCTTCGTCCGGGACTTCATAGGCCCTCCTTATTGCTTCACAATCACAGCACAGTATAACACATTTGCCGTGAAAGTGGCAATACAGCCAGTGTGATTTTCCGCGCTGCCGGGGGCACGGTTCACGGCCATTCTCTCTAACAAAAAAACCGCCAAGCCAACAAGCTTGGCGGTATCACAGGCCTTATTTCAGCAGCAGCGCCTTCACCGCATCGTGGAGGCTGGTTTCCGGGAAGGTTAGGGCCGCCGGGGTCTTGCTTTCCCCTACCAGGTAGGTGCCGTCGGAAGCCAGGGACAGGCGGCAGGCGTCGTCGGAGATGATCTCATCCACCCGGGAAATGTCCCGGGAAAGGTCAATGGGGAATACGGGATAGTCCGGGCGCATTTTCTGTTCCCTGATGTAGGCGGTCAGCCGGGTGCGCAGCTCCTCCGGGCACTCTTCCCTGTACTTGAAGAAGAGAATGGGGGCTTCCGGGGCACTTTGCAGCCGCAGATCCTTCTGCTTCAGCAGCCGCTCGGCGCAGGCAGCGTCCACTTCCCGGCACAGGCCGAAGAGCCGCCGGTGCTTCCGCATCAGCTCATAGGAGGCAAAGGTGTTTCCCCTGCTCATGGCCACAAGGGCCAGATTGTCCACCCCCTGCAGGTCCCGGAGCAGCTCCTCCGTGATCTTTTCATCCGGCAGGAAGGCGGTGAAGGCGCAGTTGGGGAACTGATCGCACAGGGTGCGCAGCACATCGCTCCGTCCATCATCCTCTATCAGTGCCCAGGCGTAAATGCCCAGAGGCATGCCCTGTTCAATGAGGGTCTTCGCCGTCTCCACAGGCAGCTGCTTCCCCTCGTGGGCAGTGTATAGGGTCATGCACCAGGGAATGTTCCGGTTCTCCTTGGCTTCCAGACCCCGAATCACGGCAGCCCCCCGGGTCCAGCTTTCGAAGGCCAGGTTGATGCCGTAGCTCATGATATAGCAGTCATCCACATCGGCAGCCAGGCGGTTGCACAGGGAAAAATAAGGGTGATCCTCCATGCGGAGCATGTCCTGGAGGGTCTGGAACACCGCCCGCTGAAAACGGCCGTTGGAGAAGTGACCTCCATGCTCCACTGCATTGCGCAGCACCCGCCGGTCAAACTGCTGCTTCAGCCCCTGCAGGCCCTGGGACACAGCAACTTCCACCATCAGGCGCGTAATTTCTCCTGCCATGCTATCACCTCGCTGTCTTACATCCCCGGGAGGATGCGCGTCCGCCCCGGAGACGGATCTTCGGTGCGACAATTTTCCTCCGGGAAGCCTTCCCAAAGACCCACCTTCAGTATAGCGAAAAAAAGGGGCGGATGATATGGACAAAAGCCTGGATTTGTCGGGAAAAGTCGGCCTCCTTCCTTGACACCCTCCGGTGCTTCCCCTTACAATGGCACGTGAGAAGCCAACAATGCCGATACCCGTGGGAGGACGATACGATGACGATTATCTGGGACTGGAACGGAACCCTGCTGGACGATGCGGCCATTGCGGTGGAGACGGATAATGAAATCTTCCGCAGGTACGGCATTCCCCTGCTGACCATGGAGCATTACCGTCAGCATTTCCGCCATCCTGTGGCGGATTTTTATGAGGAGGTAGGGGTGCCCCGGGCATTGTTCCCCAAGCTGGCAGAGGAATGGTCGCCCATTTATGAGCGGCTCTGTCAGGGCTGTGCCCTGCGGAAGGGCAGCGAAGAGGCAGTTCGCCGCCTGCACGAGGCTGGGTTTCATCAGGCCATTGTCAGCGCCTCCCCCGTGGAGGTGCTTCGCCGGCAGGTGGCAGCCTATCCGGCTCTGGCAGCCATGATGGAGGATGTGGAAGGTCTGGGGGATGCCTACGGCGCCAGCAAAGTGGCGCTGGCCAAGGGCTACCTTGCACGCAAGGGGGTAAAAGAGGCGGTGTTCATCGGGGATACCACCCATGATGCGGAAGTGGCACGTGCCGCAGGCTGTCCCTGCCTGATGATTCAGGGCGGGCACCAGGCCCTTGAAGTCATGACCACCGCCGGGGCGGAAGTGTTCCCGGACTTGGATGCGGTGCTGGAAATGATTTTGAAAGCATAAAAATAAACCGTCTGTAGGTCGGAACATTTCGACTTACAGGCGGCTTTTCAGTTCATCAACAAATCCGGGAGGTGCAGGAGGACTCGCAAGTCATCCTCAGGGCATCGACAAAGTGGCGAAGCCACTTTGTCGAAACCCCGCCTTTAGCCGTTTCCCGGCGAAGGATTGTCCATCACCGTCATCACAGCGTCTGCCCCGGTGAAGGTGATCTGGTAGCAGTCAATGCCGGTCACGTACAGGGTTATGGTCCATTCCGGCTGGGTGTAGTCCTCAGCGTAGTTCAGGTACTCGTACACGCCCTTGTAGCTTAGCAGCACATCCGCCGGGAAGCCGTACTGGGTGGTCAGGTAATTCACCGCCCGGGTGAACATGTCCGTGATCTCCGGGGTAGCAACGCCGTAGGCCACCGTGCCGGCATAGGGGTCCCCTTCCTCCGGCATGGTTCCGCTGAACACCATGGGGTACTGGATGGTCTGCCCGTCTTCGCCGGTGTAGGTCAGCATCACGTCCGGGTTCCGCAGCAGGTTCTTGTCTGCCATGCCTTCATCCCCGAAGCGCACCTCGCTGAGGGAAGGATCCTGAATCCAGCCTTCCATGGTTTCTCCCGTTCGGGGGGAGGTGTAGCGGATGAGGATGTACCGGTTCCAGCCCAGCTGCTCGTCATACAGGTCCTGGCTGTCTTTTTCGCTGCCGTGGCGGATCACCGTGTAGAAGGTACCCGGGGGCAGGGTCTCCGCCCGCCGCAGGGAGGCACCCACCACCACGGCAGTTTCCGTGTAGCGGTAGGTCCAGCCGGTTTGGGGGTTTTCGGGCACTTCCTCGGCGGAGAGAACGGCTGCATCGGCAAAGCCGCTGACCTCCCCGGTGGTGCCGTTTACCGTGGCAGTCAGGTTGTACAGCACGTGATCCCCAAAGGCTTCGGTCAATTTCTGCTGCACGTTCTCCGGCTGCAATTCGTAGGCGATGTAAACCTGCGCCTGCCACAGCTGGGCGTCCTGATCCCAGGTCAGGCTGATGTCCGGGTAGCCGAAGGTGGCATACAGGTTGTAATCCTGCCCAAAGCCGGTGTCAATGGCGGATGTTACCGCCTGCCAGGCCTTGTCGTAGGTCACGGCAGAGGAAGCTTCCCCCCGGCAGAAGGAGGCCAGCTCAATGGTGCGGTCGCTGGTCTTTTCCGCCGTGCTGACCCGGTAGATGGCGGTGCAGGTTTCCCCATCCATGAGGAACTCGCACTTTTCCCAGGCGTAGGCTTCGCTGATGGCCTGACGGCTGGTAATGCGCACATCCCCGTCAATCTTGCCGGAGGTGCCGCTGAGGGTGGCAATCACGTTCATCAGGGAAGCAATCTTGCCGTGGAGCACGCTGTCCGCCGTTGCTTCCGTGTCCTCCCACTGATTGCGGATGATCATGGTGCCGTTGTTGTATTGGAGCAGCTGCCCCGCCTTCCCAATGACCAGGGAAACGTGCCGGGTGTCACTGTATACGCAGTATCCTTCGGGAATCTGCTGCACGGCAGCCGTGCCCAGCCCCACCTCGGAAAAAGTATCCATGTAGGATTGTGCCCGGGCTTCTGCCTCCTCGGCGGTAATGGGGGCAGCCTCTGTAAGCGAGGTGGTGGTGGCCTCCGCCAGGGTTCCCACAGGGGAAAGGGTCAGGATCAGTGCGGAAAAGGCCGCCAGTGCCTGATAACGATGCATGGGCAATCCCTCCTTTGCTTGGGTGTCTACCCATAGAACGAATGGGAAGAAGAATTTCTTCCATCAAAAAAATCGGCAAAACGGCGACGCCATTTTGCCGATGTGCACGGAATGTGCACGATTTGCACATTGTGCAGGGCAAATGTGCATGATTTGCACGTGATTTTTCCCCTGCACAGCTTTACAATAAAGTCAGGAAGGGCGCACGCCTCGGCGATTTACTCCTTCTTCGTCTCCAGCTCAAACCAGAAGCAGGTGCCTTCCCCCTGCTTGGAGGTGACCCCGTAGGGTGCCCCGTGGTTTTCCAGAATGGTGCGCACAATGCTCAGTCCCAGGCCGGAACCCTGCACCGCCCGCTTGTGGGATTCCTTGGCACGGTAGTACCGGTTCCAGATCAGGGGCAGCTCCTCCTCCGGGATGCCCTTGCCGCTGTCCCGCACTTCCAGCCGGGCACGGCCTTCGTGGAGGGACTGCACCAGGCACACGGTCTTGTCCTCGCCCGTGTAGGTCAGGGCGTTGTTCACCAGATTGTACACCACCTGCTCGATGCGCCCTTCGTCGGCCATGACGGTCAGGTTTTCCGCCGGGTCAAAGCGGATGATGTACCCGTCCTTGGCCAGCAGGGTGGCGCACCGGGAAACGATCCCCTGCACCGTGTCCGTCAGGGAGAAGGGCTGCCTGTTCAGGGTGGTCATGCCCGCCTCCATGCGGCTGAAGTCCAACAGCTCGTTCACCAGGGTGGAAAGCCTGCCGGTTTCGTCAATGATCACCTGCATGTTCTCCGCCGTAACTTCCCCGGGCAGATCCCGCATGATCTCCGCATAGCCGCCGATCATGGTCAGGGGGGTTCGCAGGTCGTGGGAAATGTTGGCAATCAGCTCATGCTGCAAGTGCTCCACCTGGCTTAACTCCTGCGCCGCCTTTTCCAGGGTATCGTTCAGCTCGTGAATCTCCCGGTAGCTGTCTGCGTGCCTGGCCCTTGTGAACCGGCTGTGGGAAAGCTCCCGGGCGTTGGTGGTGGTTTCAATAATGGGTCGGGAGAAATTCCGGGACAGCAGGAAGGCCAGCAGCACTGCCCCCACCAGCACAATCACCGTGATGATGATCAGCTGGGACTTCAGGGTGCTCACCGTGGCATCCACCGGGGAAATGACGGCGTTCAGCAGCAGGTAGCCGCTGCCCCCATCAGGCAGGGTAATCCGCCGCACATACAGCAGCACCTGGGAGCCTCGCTCCCGGTCCCGCTCCCGCTGCCGTCCCCCGGGCTGATCCATTTCAAAGGGGGAGGTCATATCGAACTGATCCAGCTGGGCGGTGCCGTCCTCCGGGGCACGGCTGCACCACCAGTGCAGATCCCGGCTGCGGGCGGTGTGGATGATGCAGAAGCTTTGCCCCTCGGCAGAGTACACCGTGTTCAGCTTCTCATCCAGCAGCAGGATGCACAGCCCGTTCTGCACCGCCAGCTGATTCAGGGTGCTTTCCAGATCCTCGCTGTCCAGATGGCTGACCACCGTTTCCGCCGCCTTGTTGGCAGACCGGGTCTTGAAGAAGCGGTAGAAGTCGTTCAGCAGGAAGATCTGGCAGATCCACAGCATGGCCAGAATGAAGCACACGAACACCACCAGAAAGATCATCATCTTCTGGCGGATGCCGGGCAGGGGACGGGAAGCATGCTCCCCTTTATTCCTTTTCAAAGCGATAGCCAACTCCTCTAAGGGTGGTAATGCGGTCGGCATAGGCGCCCAGCCGCTTCCGCAGCAGCTTGATGTGGGTGTCCAGGGTACGGTCGTCCCCGTAGAAGTCGTAGCCCCACACCTCCGCCAGCAGCTTTTCCCGGCTCAGGGCCAGCCCCCGGTTCCGCACCATGTAAAAGAGCAGGTCGTATTCCTTGGGGCTTAAATCCAGGGCCTGACCGGCAAGGGTCACCCGCCGGGCGGAAAAGTCCACCACCAGGTCCCCGATGACCACCTGATCCTGGGGCAGGGCATCCCCCTTGCCGCTGCGCTTCAGGATGGCGCCTACCCGCATCACCAGTTCCCGGGGGGAGAAAGGCTTCACCACATAGTCGTCAATCCCCAGCTCGAAGCCGTGGATCCGGTCGTATTCCTCCCCACGGGCGGAAAGCATGAGCACCGGGGTCTGGCTGAAGCGGCGAATCTCCCGCACGGCGGAAAAGCCGTCCAGCTCCGGCATCATCACATCCATGATGATAAGGTCGTAGGTGTTTTGACGGCACTTCTCCACTGCCTCCATGCCGTTGCCGGCCTCTTCCACCGTGTATCCTTCAAACACCGCATACTTCCTGATAATGTCCCGAATGCGCTCTTCATCATCCACAACCAGCAGCTTCATGGGGCAGACCTCCTTTGTTAAGGCAAGTATAGCAAAACCCTGAAGAAAGGACAAGACAAACCGTCTGACGGTTAACTTCTCTTGGGTGGTGCTCACGGGCTCGCAAGCCCTTCAACGCTAGATCGAAAATCGGCGAGCCCCTTCGGGG
>CAVIWF010000012.1:0-57484 GCA_963646285.1 bacterium | reverse complement strand
CCGCACAGGGGCTTCGCCCCGTTTAACGCCCCGAAGGGGCTCGCCGATTTTCGATTTAGAGTTGAAGGGCTTGCGAGCCCTCCAACGCCACCTGGGGTTTGTTGATAGTCTGGACGCTTACTTCTTTCCCTTTTCCCGCAGGGTACGCAGGTGCAGGTATACGGTGTTGCGGGAAATGTTCAGCGCCTGGGCTACACAGTTCACCGCATCCTTAATGTGGAACACGCCAGAGGCATCCAGCTGCTCAATAATGGCACGGTTCCGTGTGGGAGCATTCTCCGGCATGGTTTCATCCACCACCGCCTTGGCCCGCTCGATAGCGGCACGGATGGTATCCTCCGCACTCTGCACATAGGTTTCGTCGATGAAGGGAGCGGCAGAGAAGGTTTTGAACAGGTCGGACAGAGGGGTGTCCATGTAGAAGTTCATGCACAGCAGGCCGATGATCCTGCCGCTGCTGCGAATGGCAATGGTGGTGGAGCGAAGGGGATGGCCATCCTTGTTGTACCCGTGGTAGCACACATAATCCTTCTGCTTGGTGGCGGCAATGTGCTCCAGCATCCGCAGTGCCATTTCCGTAATGGGCGCCCCTTCGGTACGGCCGGTATGGTAGCCATTGATCACCTTAATGGCAGAGTGCTCCAGATTATCCAGGCTGTGCAGCACCAGTTCATAGGCACTGCCCAGGTAGTCGGACAGGCCATCCATCATCACCTTGTAAGAGTCCAGAATGGCATGGTCATTCTCCGTCAGTTCAATGGGGGCAATGGACATTCGCTTCATTCCAATCATAACCGTTTTTCTTATACATTATAGCATATGTATGCAAAATCGCAAGTCAAACCTTTCCAGAGGATTGAAACATGGCAGAAACGGAATGGTTTTTGACCACAAAGTATTAATTATGGTAAAAAGCTTGCAGGTTTTCCTTTACAAATACTTTACAAAAAACACCTTCTATGATATGATTACCACGAGGTTCGATCCGTTTATTGTCATAACGAAAAGGAGGCTTCAGGTATGAAGAAACTCGTATCTCTCCTGCTGGCACTGGCCATGGTGCTTACACTGGCAGCAGGTGCTGTAGCCGAAGAATCCAAGGATTATTCCGGCTACACCATTCGGATTTACTCCAACTCCAACTCTACCGAGCGCGTCAACTGGCTGACCAACGCCGCCAAGAAGGCTGGCTTCTCCATCTCCATTGACGACAACTCCGTTATTTCCGGCGATACTGCCGCCATTCAGAAGGCCAACGAAAGCAAGGATGGCGACATCCTGTTCGGCCTGAACGAAACCCGCTGGTCTCAGCTGGTTTCCGGCACCTATGAGAACCTGTCCGTGATGGACTGGACCCCCTCCTGGGCCGATGAAGTAGGCAAGTACGTGTATCCCGGCAAGGCTTACGGTCTGGTTGTGCAGAACGTGCTGATGCTCTACCGTACCGATGACAAGGGCACGAGTGGCAAAACCCTGAGCTTCGACCACTGGGCTGACATTGTGAACTGCGGCTACAAGTGGTATCGTCAGGGCAAGGTTGGCGGCACCACCAACAGCAACATCAACAGTGCTCTGCTGTATTCCTACACCGATCCCACCAGCCCCGCCGGCGGCATTTCCGTGGACGGCTGGAAGATGCTGTGGAACTACTGCGCTAACGGCGAGTTCACCGGCGACAGCTACGGCTTCGATCCCCTGAACCGTGGCGACGTGCAGGTGTCCACCTTCTACTCTTCTTCCCTGTACGGCAAGATCGACTCCGCTGCTGACAGCTCCTCCGTGCCGCTGACCGGCACCACCACCCCCGAGAACTGGGGCGTTGTGGACATTGCTGACGGCACCTACTACATTGCTGAGTACATCGGCATTCTGGATCGTGCAGACCGTACCGAAGAAGAGACCGAGGCTGTGAAGGCCTTTGCCGAGTGGTTCGGCTCCGCTGATACCCAGGCTGAATGGTCCGACGAGTTCGACTCCTTCCCCTGCAACGAAGTGGCTGTGGCTGAAGTGTACGGCGACGAAATCCCCGCCATCTATCAGCTGAAGAACTGCGCACTGGAAACCGTGGAAGGCACCGACATGACCTATGCCGAGTATGTGGCTGCTCACACCAAGGAGTGGACCAACATCATGACCAACCTGGGCTTCTACTGGGCAGACGCCAACCAGGCACCTGCTGAGCCGGATTGGGACAATCTGAACTGGGCTACGCTGACCCAGGCTGCCGAGTAAAAATCGCCCGGCTGCACATTGCAGGATAGAACCCCGGTATGGCGGGTCCGGATCGGGCTCGCCATACATTTTATTTATGATTGGAGTTCGTTCTGCTGCCACCCGCACATCGAGGTAAGGAGCTGTATTGCATGATCGATTTGAAGGACATCGTGGTGAAGTTCGGCGACTTTGAGGCGCTGCACCACATTAACGTAGACGTGAAGGAAGGGGAGTTCTTCACCTTCCTGGGACCTTCCGGCTGCGGCAAAACCACCACCCTGCGTACCATCACCGGCTTCATTGAGCCGGTCAGCGGCACGGTCAGCGTCAACAACGTGGACATTACCAACGTGCCCATTGAAAAGCGGAACATCGGCATTGTGTTCCAGAGCTATGCCCTCTTCCCCACCATGACGGTGGAAGACAACATCGCCTTCGGCCTGAAACTGAAGCATATGAGCAAGAGCGAGATCAACGCCAAGGTGCAGGAGATTGCCCGAAAGGTGGATCTGACCGACGCCCAGCTGAAGAAGGCCGTCAGCCAGCTTTCCGGCGGCCAGCAGCAGCGTGTGGCCATCGCCCGTGCACTGGTCACCGGCCCCAGCATCATCTGCATGGACGAGCCTCTGAGCAACCTGGACGCCAAGCTCCGTGTGCAGCTCCGTAACGAGCTGAAGAAGATGCAGCGGGAGTTCGGCATCACCACCATTTACGTCACCCACGATCAGGAAGAGGCACTGACCCTTTCCGACCGGATTGCCGTGTTCAACAAAGGTTACATTGAGCAGATCGGCACCCCCAACGAAGTGTACAACCATTCCCGGACGGAGTTTGTGTGCAACTTCATTGGCGACATTAACCGGCTGGAGAAAGAAATTACCGACAAGATGAAGCTGAACCCCAACCAGAACCACTTCATCCGCCTGGAACGGGTGCGGGTCAACAACGTAAAGAACGACGGTGCCCTGCAGCTGAAGGGCACCATTGAGAGCCGGGAGTATTACGGCCTGTACATCAAGTACTACATCAACCTGGGCGGACAGACCATCAAGGCCATTGAAAAGAACGACGGCATCAATATCTACGAGGCGGGAGAAGAAGTCACCGTGTGCCTCCACCCGGCAGACATTATGTCCTACGATGCTAATAAAGCATAAGGGGGAGCGGAAATGAAAAAGAAACTTGCTTCCCTGAATCCGGGCAACCTGGGCAAGGTCTTCGGCATTGCCTTCTTCGTGTACCTCTTCCTGGGGTTCATGGTGCTGCCCTGCCTGAACACCATTACCCAGGTGTTCACCGTGAAGGATGCCAGCGGCAACGTTGACCCCCTGGCAGTGATTCGCTTCTTCTTCGCTGGCAACATGCCCACCTATGTGATGAATTCCCTGAAGCTGGCCGTGTGTCTGGTGATCACGGTCAACATTGTGGGCATCAGCATTGTGCTGCTGACGGAATACTTTGATATCAAGGGTGCCAAGATCCTGCGGATCGGCTACATGACCACCCTGATTTACTCCGGCGTGGCACTGGTCACCGGCTATCTTTTCCTGTATGACAGCGACGGTATTCTGACCACCTGGCTCTACGGCATGTTCCCGGACATGGACAAGAACTGGTTCTCCGGCTTTAATGCAGTGCTGTTCACCATGACCTTCGCCTGCACCAGCAACCACGCCCTGTTCCTGCGCAATGCCATCCGTGCCATTGACTACAACACGGTGGAAGCCGCCCGGAACCTGGGTGCCAAGCCCTTCACCGTGCTGCGAAAGGTGGTACTGCCTACCCTGATCCCTACCCTGTTCTCCCTGACGGTTATGACCTTCATCACTGGCCTGTGCGCCATGAGTGCTCCCACCCTGTTGGGCTACGACTCCATCAACCCGGAAATCGTTCGTCTGGCTGGATCTTCCACGGCAGACGAATCCTTCCCCCAGGCTCGTGCCGCCCTGCTGTCCCTTATTCTGGCCCTGTTCACCATTGTGCTGCTGACTGTACTGTCCGCCTACGAGCGGAAGGGACACTACCTGTCCGTCAGTAAGACCAAGGCCAAGCTGGTCAAGCAGAAGATCACCAACCCGGTAGCCAACGTACTGGCTCATATTTACGCCTACGTGCTGTTCGTGATCTACATGACCCCCGTGGTGATGATCGTCCTCTTCGCCTTCCAGAACTATCCGGCCATTCGTGCCAAGACCCTGTCCTTCGATCAGTTCACGCTGATTAACTTCTTCGGTCAGCAGGATTATGAATTCCTGACCAACCGGGGCAAGGTGAAGGTGCGGGAAGGCAGTATCTCCGGCCTATTCAGCAACGATGCCACGGTTGGAGGCATACGCCTCAGCTTCGTCATGTCCGCCATTGCGGCGGCGCTGGCCTGCGTCATTGTGGTGATTGCAGTCAACTACATTTTCAAAAACAAGGGCAAGAAGCGTGCCATCGCCATGGAATACAGCATGCTGTTTCCCTGGCTGCTGCCCACCATCCTGATCTGCTATTCCTACCGTACCTTCTTCAACTCCGACCATATCTGGTATGTGTTCAACAACAACCTGTATATGAAGGAGAATGTCCGCTTCCTGATTGTAATTGCCTACACGGTGGTGAAGCTGCCCTTTGCTTTGCGAATGATCAAGGCCGCCTTCTACGCCATTGATGAGGAGCTGGAAGATGCGGCAAGGAACCTGGGCGCCAGCAGCCTGGTGACCTTCCTGAAGGTAAAGCTGCCCATTGTGCTGCCAAGTGTGCTGGCCGTCTTTGCACTGAACTTCAATGCCCTGTTCACCGAGTATGACATGTCCGCCACCTTCCAGTCCAGCTATGGCACCACCTACGCCATGGTGATCCAGAGCATGTGCGCCGAGGAAGGCCGGGACGGTTACAACGTGAACGCATCCGGCAGACGCTGCGCATCCACGGTGTTCATCATGGTCATCTCCGGGCTGATCCTGTACCTGGTGTACGGCGTTGGCGCAAGAGACCTGGGCGAACGGCTGGAGCGGAAGGAAAAGCGCCGGAAGCGTCTGGCAGCCTTCAAAGCCAAGTTCCACCACAAGGAAGCCAAGGAGCTGGCATCCTAAACCGAGTTCCCATCCCGCCAAGCAAACCAGGGAAGCCTCCCCAAAAAGGGGGCTTCCTTTTTGTTACCTAGAAAAGGAAGGAGCCTCCCGCCATCATAGCAGGAGGCTCCCCATGGGTTCATTGCAATCGTTTGTTACTCAGCAGGCTTCCAGGTGGTCTGGGTCTTCAGGCCTGCGGCGTTGGTGGTCATCTGTGCCAGTGCCAGGCTGGTAGGTGCACCGTAGGTGGCGCAGTACTGATCCAGCTGCTGATACATGGCGGTAGAATAGTATTCCTGCACAGCGGCAGCGCCTTCCTCGGTAGCCAGGTAAGCATCCTTGTAGGCAATCAGCTGATCAATGAAGGCATCCGACAGGCCCAGGGTGTAGGCATACTTGGTATCCCCTTCCTGCACCTGGGTGAAGCGGGCGGCATTGGCCATGGTGGGAGACATATTCATCAGGAAGGGTGCCGTGATCACGATGCTGTCCGGAATGATTTCATACACCACCATGTAGCCGGTGCTCATGGTCTTGGTGATGTAAGCCAGCTTCGCTTCCTTGATGGCGGCTTCATCCGTCAGGCCGGTCAAGCCTGCACCATAGGCTGCCCAGGTGGAAGCCAGGGTGGGATAATACTTATCAAACAGGTTGATGAGGGCAGCAGCGCCTTCCTCGGTGTTCAGGTCATCGGTGGTGTAAATCTTCACCGTGCCGTTATACTGCACACCATAGGAGCAATAGTAGTTGTAGGTCTCTTCTTCCTCTACCCGCAGCTGACGCACCCAGCTGACGGATACATGGGGGTTGTCCTGGAAGTCCATGGTCTTGCTGGTGCCTGCTTCAGATGCACCCAGCAGGTGCAGGTTGCTTGCGTCCAGCACCATTTCCAGGTTGGTGTTGGAAGGGATGTTGTTGCGGCTGGTAGCCAGCTGATACATTTCCCGATAGTTATAACCGGTTTCATCCTGAGCGAAGGAAGGGTCACCCACATACTTGCCGCCCTTCAGGAATTCCCGCACGGCAGCCATTTGCAGATCGTTATCCCATTCGATGGCACCGTAGTTCACGCCGCCAACCTTCTTTTCCGTGGCGGAGGTCACTGCATCGGCTTCCATTTTCACGTAGCCGTGGGCTTCTGCCCAAGCGGCGCCCTCTTCGTCCGTGATGTCTGCCATAGCCACCATGGGCAGAGCCATTGTTGCTGCAGCCAGCAGCGCAGTCAGTCTGGTACGAGTGTTCATTTTTCTCCTCTTTTCCGTTCAGCCAATCCTTCTTGCTGAGCATACCCTTACTGTACCGCTTCGTTATGAAAATGTCAACAATTTTTCCGTGTCCGCATCAAAAAAACTGGTGCAAAACCTCATGTTTCACACCAGCTTTTCCATGTACAGATGATGATTTACTTTTCTCCCAGCTCCACCAAATAGCGAGCCAGTGCATCCTGCCAGGGGGGCAGGCGATCGAATCCGGCATCGCTCAGGCTTTCCTTGCTCAGGCGGGAGTTGGCGGGACGCTTCACAGGGGCGTTATACTCCTCGGTGGTCACCGGATGGATCCGGCACTTTCTGCCGGACTGCTTCATGATCTCCTCCGCAAAATCTGCCCAGGAGCAGAAACCCTCGTTGGTGGCATGATACACGCCGTAGTGGTTGGTGCGGATCATGTCGCACATCAGCCGTGCCAGATCAGGGGTATAGGTGGGCGAACCGAACTGATCGTTAACCACATTCAGCTCGTCCTTTTCACTGCCAAGGCGCAGCATGGTCTTCACAAAGTTCCGGCCGTTAAGTCCGAACACCCAGGCCGTGCGGATGATGAAGAACTTCTGCATCAGGCTGCGGACAGCTTCTTCCCCCTGTGCTTTGGTCAGGCCGTATACGTTCTGGGGTGCAATGGGATCCTTCACCTGGAAGGGCTCGGTGCCTTCCCCGGAAAACACGTAGTCCGTGGAGATGTACATCAGCGCCGCATCCACCGCCAGGGCAGCCCGCACCATGTTCAAGGTGCCGCCGCCGTTCACATCCGCCGCAACCTCCGGCTCGGTTTCCGCCTTATCCACATTGGTGTAGGCAGCGCAGTGCATAATCGCATCAGGCGCATAATCCTTCACATAGGTCATGACAGCCTGTGCGTCCGTCAGATCAAAATCATCCCGGTCCACGCCCCTGCATTCAATGCCCAGAGCAGTCAGCCGCTTCACGCAGTCATAGCCCAATTGTCCGGCAACGCCGGTTACCAATACCTTCATGCTTGTCCTCTGTTTCCATACATTTTTTCGTAGTAGTTCTGATAATCCCCTGCCAGAATATCCTTCCACCACTTTTCGTTATCCAGATACCAGCGGATGGTCTTCTTGATGCCTTCATCGAAGGTGGTGGCAGGCAGCCAGCCCAGTTCTCCGTGAATCTTGCTGGGGTCAATGGCGTACCGCTGGTCGTGACCCGGCCGATCCTTCACATAGGTGATCAGGCTTTCCGGCTTGCCCAGCTCCCGCAGGATGGTTTTCACCACTTCCAGGTTGGTGCGCTCGTTATGGCCGCCCACGTTGTAGATTTCTCCCTCACGGCCCTTGCGGATCACCAAGTCAATGGCAGAGCAGTGGTCTTCCACGTACAGCCAGTCCCGCACGTTTTCGCCGGTACCGTATACCGGCAGGCTTTCGTCTGCCAAGGCACGGGAAATCATCAGGGGAATCAGCTTCTCCGGGAAGTGGTAGGGGCCATAGTTGTTGGAGCAGCGGGTGATGGACACCGGCAGGTGGAAGGTACGGGCATAGGCCAGCACCAGCAGATCAGCAGATGCCTTGGAGGCGCTGTAGGGGCTGGAGGTGTGAATGGGGGTCTCTTCCGTGAAGAACAGATCCGGCCGATCCAGGGGCAGATCCCCGTACACCTCATCGGTGGATACCTGATGGTACCGCTTAATGCCGTACTTCCGGCAGGCGTCCATCAGAGTCTGGGTGCCCAGAATGTTGGTGCGCAGGAACAGCCCCGGATCTTCCACAGAACGATCCACATGGCTTTCCGCCGCAAAGTTCACAATGATGTCAGGATGCTCTTCCTGGAAGAGCTTTTCCACGGCGGCCTTGTCCGTAATGTCTGCCTTGACAAAGCGGAAGTGGTCATTCTTCATGGCCTCATCCAAGGTGGCCATATTGCCTGCATAGGTCAGGCTGTCCAAGCAGATGATCCGATCTTCCGGATGATGCTTCAGCTGAAAGTAAATGAAGTTGCTGCCGATGAAGCCGGCGCCGCCGGTGACGATAATGGTCATGCCTGTTCCTCCTTATACACGAAGTTGCAGTCGCTGTCCGCAAGGAGCGGGGAGGTGGTATCCTTCTGGCTGAGCAGCTCCTCAATCACCTCGCCCCATGCAACACCGATGGCAGGGTCGTTAAACCGGATGCCCCGGTCGCATTCCTTGCTGTAGAGATTATCCACCTTGTAGCAGAACTCCACATCATCCGTCAGGGTACGGAAACCGTGGCCGAAGCCCCGGGGAATGAAGAGCATCCGCTTGTTTTCGGCAGAAAGCTCCACCGCAACCCACTGCCGATAGGTGGGGCTGCCCTTGCGGAGATCCACCGCCACATCCATCACAGCGCCCTTGGTCACACGAACCAGCTTGGCCTGGGCCATGGGATCATTCTGGAAATGAATGCCCCGCAGCACACCCTTCTGGGCTGTGAAGGACTGATTATCCTGCACGAATACGTTGTCAATCCCCAGGTCATGGAAGGCCTTCTGGGAATAGGTTTCCATAAAGTAGCCCCGCTTGTCGCCGAAGACTTTGGGCTCAATGATGTAAACTCCCGGCAGGGAGGTGGCGATCTTCTCCATGAATCCAAGACCTCTTTCAAAGAAAAATTAGTAGCGAATCTTCCCGTCTGCCACAGCTTTCAGGTGCTCGCCATAGGGGCTCTTGCCGTACCGCTGAGCAGATGCAAGCAGCTCTTCCTTGTTAATCCAGCCGTTCTTGTAGGCAATCTCCTCGGGAGCGGAAATCTTGATGCCCTGCCGCTTTTCCACCATGCGCACAAAATCGGCAGCCTCTACCAGAGATTCCATGGTGCCCGTATCCAGCCAGGCATAGCCCCGACCCAGCAGCTTCACATCCAGTTCGCCGCTTTGCAGGTACATGTCGTTCAGGGTGGTGATTTCCAACTCGCCCCGGGCGGAAGGCTTCACTTCCTTGGCCTTTGCGCTGACCCCGGCCGGGTAGAAGTACAGCCCCGTAATGCAGTAATTGCTCTTGGGGTTCTTAGGCTTTTCCTCCACCGAGATGACCTTGCCGTTTTCGTCAAACTCCACAATGCCGAACCGCTCCGGATCGTTCACGTAGTAGCCGAAGATGGTGGCACGGCCAGTCTTTGCGTTGGCAGCAGCATCCTTCAGCACATGGGAGAAGCCATTGCCGTAGAAGATGTTATCCCCCAGTACCATGGCGCAGCTGTCGTCCCCGATGAATTCCTCACCGATGATGAACGCCTGTGCCAGACCGTCCGGGGAAGGCTGCACCGCATACTGGAGGGACACGCCGAACTGGCTGCCATCCCCCAAAAGGGACTGGAAGCGAGGCGTATCCACCGGGGTGGAGATGATCAAAATATCACGGATGCCGGCAAGCATCAGCGTGGACAGAGGATAGTAGATCATGGGCTTATCGTACACCGGCAGCAGCTGCTTACTGGTGACCATGGTCAGTGGGTACAGCCGCGTGCCTGCTCCGCCGGCCAAGATGATTCCCTTCATGAAGCGGTCCTCCTTTAAGTTGCAATGAAATTTAGGAAAAACGTTTCCGTTGATTCATTATAGCATAGGCCTGTGGAAAAAGCAAACCAGGGATTGACAGTTGCTGGCAATTTCATCAATTTGCCGAGGTTACCGTAGCGTCCGATTTTTTCATGCCGTGAATTTTGCCAATGATAAAGGAAGAAAGCGTCACCGTCACCAAAGAGCAGGCAATCTTCTGCCAGGGAATGTAGCTCAGGGACAGGGTCAGCACCACCACATCCGTAAACAGATAGGCACGATCCACCGGCCAGCGGAACTGCTTGGCAATCACCAGTGCCAAAGCATCGTCTCCCCCGGAGGCGCCGCCGGCACGAACCACCAGTCCTACGCCCACGCCCACAAACAAGGCACCTACCACCGCCGCCAGCAAAGGCTGATCCGCCATGGAGGGCAGCAGGGGGCCGATTTTTTCCCACAGGGCATAGGTCAAGGCAAACCCGCCGGTAGCGCAAAGGGCGCACCGCAGGAAATCCTTCCCCAGGTATTTCACACCCAGGGCATAGCAAATAACGTCCAGCACCACTTCCGTAATGGCGGGGGAAATGCCGAACCAGTGCTGCACCAGCAGGGTCATGCCCAGCACGCCCCCCTCGGTAATGCTGCACCGGCTATGCACATTGTACAAGCCAAAGGTCAATATAGCCGCCCCTGCCAGCAGCATGGCGTATCGTTTCCATTCCCGTTTCAGATGATCCAGAAGCATGATAACCCTCCTAATGTATATACCCTCCTAATCATATCGAAAGGGGCAGGAATGTCAAGGGGCGCACAAGGTGCTCGGTTAAGGACACTGAGTTTTCCATTTGTTCCCCTTTGCTCCCGTCTTTCCTTTTTTCTTTTGCAACAATTTGTCCTTTCATTGCAAGATAGAAAAAAGTGTGATAGAATGCAGGGGATAGAGAGGCGCAGCTTCTCTGTCGTTATCGTCAAGATACTGTATGAACGTAGCGCATCCAGGCGCAGAAACAGGAGAAACGCAAATGCAGCAAACTCCGCCCAGAAGAAGAAGGAGCGGCACGGCTTATCAGGAATCCCAAACCCGTCCGGCAGCTCCTCAGCAGACGCGAGGACGTGGTCCCAAGCGGAAAAAGCCTGCCTGGTTCGCCATGGCAGTGTTCATTGCCTTGGTTGCTTTGTTGGTGATCATCTGCCCCAAGGAGCCCGTTTCCCGGGCAACTCGCACCACCGGCACGGCAGACGGCAACGTGGATCAAACCACCGGCGAAAAGGACAGTGCCTACAACGGTCTGGTCATCAGCGAGCTGATGGCTTCCAACCGTTCCTCCGTGCCGGATGAAACCGGTTCCTATGATGACTGGGTCGAGATTTGGAACAGCACCGATCATGAGATTTCCCTGAAGGACGTGGGCTTGAGCGACCGGGGAGATTCCATTCGCTTCCTCTTCCCGGATGTGACCCTGCCGGCAGACGGCCGGGTGATTGTGTTCTGCTCCGATACCAACGCCAGCGTAGCAGGCGAAACCCTTCACGCCAAGTTCAAGCTTTCCAGCGTGGGTGAAACCGTGTATCTCTTCGACCCCAGCGCTTATCAGATTGATTCTGTCACCTTCCCCATCATGGGCAGTGACGAAAGCTGGGCCTTGCAGGAAGACGGCACCTGGGCTTCCACCCTGCTGTACAGCCCCGGTTATCCCAACACGGAGGAAGGCTATCAGGCTTACCTGACCTCCACCACGGTAACGGACGGTGCCATCATTATCAATGAAATCATGGCGGACGCCAAGAGCGGCCTGACGGATGAAGACGGTGAGTTCAGCGACTGGATTGAGCTGTACAACACCACCAATCAGACCATCAGCCTGGAAAACTACGCCCTGAGCAATAAGGAAAACAAGCCGCTGAAGTGGCGCTTCCCTGACGGGGCAACCATTGCTCCCGGCGGCTACTATGTGGTGTTCTGCTCCGGCAAGGACAAGGTAGAGTCCTCCACCGGCGTGCCCCACACCAACTTCCGCATCAGTGCCGAGCACGATACGGTGGTGCTGTCCGACAGTCATGGCCGCCTGGTGGATCGGGTCACCATTGACAACCTGGCTGAGGATTGCAGCTATGGCCGAGACAGTGACGGTACCTTCAAAGTCTATCAGCTGGCGACCCCCGGTCTCCCGAACACGGAGGCCGGCGCCGCCCAGATGGACTACAACATGCGCCAGATGAACAAAACCGGCGTGTACATCACCGAAGTCATGGCCTCCAACGATTCCGTACAGGTGTATGACGATGTATCCCCCTGCGACTGGGTGGAGCTTTACAACAGCTCCAACGTGGCCGTTGACCTGAGCAATTACGGTCTGTCGGACAATGTGGGCCGGGCGAGGAAATGGCAGTTTCCCGCCGGCACCACCATTGGCCCGGGGGAATATCTGGTGGTGCTGTGCGACGGTCAAAGTCAGCTGACCACCACCACACGGCTGCATGCATCCTTTAAGATTCTGCGTGCCGGAGGCGAGACGGTCTGCCTGTCCGATCCTACGGGCAAGATACTGGATAAGCTGGTTATGCCGCTCGTTCCCACCAACACGTCCTACGGCCGCACCCTGGGATTGGCGGGCTTTTTTTATTATGACACGCCAACGCCTAAGGCTTCCAACGGTTCAGGTTTCCTGGGCTACGCAGAAGCCCCCACCCTGCTGGTAGAACCGGGACTGCACTATGAAACGGTGTACACCGGCTTCACCATTCCCGATGGCTGCACGGTGTACTACACCACGGACGGCTCCATCCCCACCACCTCCTCTACCCCCTATAACGGCGAGACGCTGGAGCTGAACTTCACCACCGTGCTTCGGGCAAGAGCCTTCTCTTCCACAGGGCTCCAGCCCAGCACCATCACCACCGGCACCTACTTCATTAACGCTTACCATTCCCTGCCTATTGTGTCCCTGACCTGCGACCCGGACATTCTGTGGAATGAGGAAACGGGCATGTTCGTCACCGGCGCCAACGTAACCAAGGTGGCCGGTCAGCTGCCCTTCAAGAACACGGTTTACCGGCAGTTCGGCAAGATTCGCCAGGAGGGCTACATCGAGTACTACCTGCTGGACGGCACTCAGGTACTGAGTCAGGGCACCGGCTTTGAGCTGGCTGGCGACTTCAGCCTTGACCTGCCCCAGAAGTCCATCAAGTTCCGCTCCAAGTCCGTGTACGGCGAAAAGTACTTTAACGCCAAGCTCTTCGATGACCGGGAGTACACCCAGTACAAAGCCTTCGTCCTCCGTAATGCAGGCAACGACGGCGTATGGACCCGATTGGTGGACGGCTTCCAGTCCCGGCTGATGGACTTCTACGGAACCTCCATTATCCATCAGGCGTGGAACCCTGTGGTGGTGTACATCAACGGGGTCTACTGGGGACACTACAACATGCGGGAACGTATCGACCGCTACTTTGTGGTGCAGCACGAGGGGCTGAGCTTTGACGAGGCCAGCAAGGTCACCCTGCTCCACGGCAGCGGTTCCACGGACTACGGCTCCAACAAGGAATACAAGGCCATGATCAAGAAGATCAAAGCCTCTGACCCTGCCAACAATGCCGAGGACTTGCAGTACATCCTGGACAACGTGGACGTAGACAATTACCTGGAATACATGGCGCTGGAAATGTTCTTCGGCAACAGCGACATTGGTAACATCCGCTTCTATAAAACCGGTCAGGAAGGCAGCAAGTGGAAGTGGATCATCTACGACCTGGACTACGGCCTGTACAATTCCGAGTTTAACAGCCCCAAGAGCTACACCAAGTCCACCGGCATGGGACAGCAGAAGATTGACAACACCATCTTCCTGAAACTGCTGGAAGTGCCGGAATACAAGGATCAGTTCCTGCGGAAGCTGGGCGACATTTTCCAGACCCTGACCACGGAAAACATGCTGTCCGTGCTGGAACCCCTGGTGGAGCAGCTGGATTCGGAAATGACCGTCCACTTCGCCCGCTGGGCAGAAGAGCACGATCAGTACGTCATTACCGAATGGCCCACCTCTTCCGATGCGGCCTACCGGTATTGGCAGAGCCGTATTGAGCGGCTGCGGAACGTGATTAAGAAGCGTCCCAACAAGCTGTGGGGCTTCGTCAAGGAAGAATTCAACCTGTCGGATGAGCAGATGCTGGATTACTTCGGCGAACAGCCTGAAATACCGAATTAACCACAACCGGAAAAATCCCAAATCAATTGCATGGATACCAGGAATGCTGTATAATGCCAGGTGCGCAATGCACATGGCTGTATTGGAGGAGGATTACACATGCAGACGACCCTTGCCTTGGATTCCATCGGTGTACAGGATCTGGTCAAGAACAACGCCAGCCTTTCCACGTACTTTGCAGAACAGTTTGCTTCCCTGACGCCTATGAAGGTGATTACCGCCTTGCTGCTGGGCTGCCTGGTAGGTCTCATTATCGCCTTTGTTTACCGCAAGTGCTACCGGGGCGTGCTCTACAGTCCCTCCTTCGCCATGACGCTGATGATGCTGACCCTCATTACCACCCCGGTGGTGATGTGCATCAAGAGCGACCTGTCCCTGTCCATGGGCATGGTGGGCGCACTGTCCATTGTCCGCTTCCGTACCGCCGTGAAGGATCCCATGGATACGGCTTACATGTTCTGGGCACTGACCATGGGCATTCTGCTGGGTGCAGAACTGTACGTCATCTCCATTGTGGTGGTGTTGGGCATTTCCGTGGTCATGTTCGGCATGACCTTCGTCCGCTTCCGCAACCCGGATGCCTACCTGCTGGTGCTCCACTATGACGACGATGTGGAAAGCACCATCCTCCAGCAGCTCCGCCGCACGGTGAAGCAGCAGCGTCTCCGCTCCAAGACCGTGACCCGTGCCGGTGCGGAAATGACCGTGGAAGTCCGCCTGTCCGATAAGCAGGATCTGGTGGCCACCATGCTGAACATTGATGGTGTGCACGATGCAACCCTGGTTGCCTGCCAGACGGAAGCAGGCGTCTAAGCCGTAAATCATGAAAGAACACCTAGGAGGTGTTGCGGTTGGGCACCACTTTGCCCCTTCGGCATGAGCTGAAGTTCTTCATTAACGAAATGCAGTACATCGTCCTTTCCGGGGTGCTGGATCAGGTGCTTCAGCGGGATCCCAACGGGGATGAATACAATGAGTACCACATCCGTTCCCTGTACTTTGACACGGTGTACAACAACGCCCTGTATGACAAAATCGACGGCGTGCAGAACCGTGACAAGTACCGCATCCGCATCTATAACATGAGCGACCGCATCATTAAAATGGAATGCAAAACCAAGGTGGGCAGCCTGATTTCCAAGCGTTCCATTTCAATCCCTCGGGATCTGTGCGAGCAGCTGATTGCCGGCGACCCCACGGGACTGGAAACCACCCGTTCCGGTCTGCTGAATGATGTGTACCGGGAAATGACGGTGAATCTGCTCCGCCCGGTGGTCATTGTGGATTATGTGCGGGAAGCCTACCTGCACCCGGCAGAGGAAGTGCGGATCACCTTTGATAAGCAGCTTCGCTCCGGCCTTCGCTCCACGGATCTGTTCAATCCCTTTGTGCCTACCGTTCCTCCCTTTGATAACGGGGAAATGATCCTGGAAGTGAAGTACAACCGGGTACTGCCTCCCTACATCCGGGACATTCTGTGCACCTATTGCTCCGGCGCTGTACAAAGCGCCATCAGCAAGTACACCTGGTGCAGACGGTTTGAAGACCTGGAAGCCTAAGATATGGATCACCTGTCAATGCGTACAGGTGATCTTTTTCGTTACATCTTGCGATTGCCCATGAAATGCTGTAAAATAGACCGTGAGAGGAAGTGGATGCATGACAAAGGAATGGGTCGCCTTGGAGGCACACCTTCGGCAGGAAATGCCGGAGCTGTTCATCAAGCGGCATGCACCCATGTCGGAATATACAACCCTGCGCTTAGGGGGTCCGGCGGATTTGCTGATTGAGCCCCATCATGATGCGGGGGTACAGCGCACCTTGCAGCTGGCGGAAGCGTATCACGTGCCGGTTACGGTTATCGGTCACGGCAGCAACCTGCTGGTCAGATCCGGCGGCATTCCCGGCGTGGTGCTTCGCATTGCCAGCCGCATGAGCGACATCCATGTAGATGGAGAGCTGCTCCACGTTCAGGCCGGTACCATGATGCCTGCCGTTAACGCCGTGGCGGTGCTGGCAGGGCTGGCTGGATTGACCTTTGCAGGCGGCATTCCCGGCACCATCGGCGGCGGCGCACTGATGAACGCCGGTGCCTATGGCGGTGAAATGAGTCAGGTGGTCACCCTTGTGGAGGGCTTTGACCGCCTGACAGGCCAACCTTTCCGCTATACGGGGGAAGAAATGCAGTACGGCTATCGTTCCTCCCGGCTTCAGCAGGAGGATAAGGTCATCACCAACGTGACCCTGCATTTATCCCACGGCGACAAGAACAAACTGAAGGAAGAAACGGCAGAGCTGAACGCCCGCCGCCGGGAAAAGCAGCCCCTGGATGTACCCAGTGCAGGCAGCACCTTCCGCCGGCCGGAAAACGGCTTTGCCGCCGCCTTGATCGACCAGTGCGGACTGAAGGGTGTATCCATCGGCGGCGCCGCTGTGAGCGAAAAGCACGCCGGCTTTCTGGTGAACCGTGGGGGAACCCCGGAGGATTTCCTGAGCCTGATGGCGCTGGTAACACAAACCGTGCTGGAAAAAACCGGCGTTGCCCTGCACCCTGAGGTGTGCATTCTGGGAGAAGAAAAAGAAGCTGAGTGAGGGGGCGAAACCCTTGAGGTTTTTGCTTGTAACAGGTTTGAGCGGTGCCGGTAAAACCATGGCAACACGGTATTTGGAGGATATGGGTGCCTTCTGTGTGGATAACCTGCCCCCCATGATGATGCTGAAATTTATGGAGGTATGCCAAACCTCCGCCATGCACTGCAAGCTGGTGGCCTTGGCTGTGGACGTACGCAGCGGCGAATTCTTCGATGCCAAGGCTGTCAGCAAGTTGATTCAGGAAACCCGGCAATTAGGCTACCAGATCGAAACCCTGTTTATTGAAGCCGGGGACGATGTGCTGGTCAGCCGCTACAAGGAGACCCGCCGGGATCATCCCCTGGCGGGGGAAAACGTTACCCTGATGGAGGCCATTACCCAGGAGCGGGAGCGGCTCCAGCCCCTGCGGGAAACCGCCAATTATGTTATCGATACCTCCAACCTGCGCCCCAAAGCCCTTCAGCGGAAGTTGCAGGCCATTGTTTCCTCCGATGGGGAGGAAACGCCCCTGCGGCTGGAAATCATGTCCTTCGGGTTTAAGCGGGGGCTTCCCCGGCAGGCCGACCTGGTCTTCGACGTTCGCTTCCTGCCCAATCCCTTTTACATTGAGGGTCTGGGGCAGCACACAGGGCTGGACGAGGATGTGCGCACCTTCGTGATGGAGCATCCCGTTACGGAAGCCTTTATGACCAAGGTAACGGACATGCTGGACTTCCTGCTCCCCCATTATCAGGAAGAGGGAAAGCACCGGCTGGTGATTGCCATCGGCTGCACCGGCGGTGCCCATCGCTCCGTTGCCATTGCCGAGGCTATCGGCCGGGATTTGAAGGCCAAGCACTATCAGGTGGAAGTCAACCACAGGGATCTGGATATTGAACAGGCGCTGTGGAAGAGTGCGGCAGAAGCCGCCGATTGAGGACGGAGAGAAGCCATGTCCTTTGCATCCAATGTGAAAGAAGAGCTGATACGGCTTCCCCTGGGGAAGAACTGCTGCATGCTCTCCGAGCTGAGCGCCCTGACCCAAACCTCCGGCAGCCTGTCCCTGCGGGGAGGCGGCCGTGTGCGGGTTACCTGGCGGGTGGAAAGTGCAGCCCTGGCAAGGCGCATTTTTCTGCTGATCCGCAGCCGCCTGGGGTTAACCCCTACCCTGCACTTTGTGCAGCATAATCGATTGGGCGGCCAGCGCACCTGCGTGCTGACCCTGGAAGATCAGGATGCGGAAAAGCTGCTGCTTGCCCTGCACATGATGGAGCAGGACGAAAACGGCACCATCTCCCTGAAGCGGACCGCCCCCCGGCATTCCATGACCCGGCAGTGCTGCCGCAGAGCCTTCCTCCGGGCTGCCTTTCTGGGCTCCGGCACCATGTCCAGCCCGGAAAAGGGGTACCATTTCGAGTGGATTGCAGCAGATGACGCCCTTTGCCAGACCATCAGCCGCCTGCTGGAAAAGTCCGGCCTGCCTGTCCATGAGCATATCCGGAAAGGGCAGCATGTGATTTATTTGAAGGGTGCGCAGCAGATTGCCGATGCACTGACCTTAATGGGCGCTTCCGGCGCCATGCTGCAAATGGAGAATGTGCGCATTCAAAAGCAGATGCGGGGGGAAGCCAACCGTGCCAGCAACTGCGACGAGCATAACACAGAGCGGATGGTGACGGCCTCCCAGCAGCAGGTGGATGCGATCAAGCTGATTTCCATCCACCGGGGTCTTTCCAGCCTGCCCCCTGCCCTGGAGCAGATTGCCCGTGCCCGGCTGGAACATCCTGACCTGAGCCTGAGCGAACTGGGGCAAATGCTGGAGCCCCCTGTAGGCAAAAGCGGCGTGAATCACCGCATGCGCCGGCTGCAAATCATTGCTGATGAAATTATGCAGGAAGAACCCCTGAAGCGTTCAAAGGAGGAATCATCATGATTCGAGATCGTGTTACCCTGACTGGCAAAACCTTGTCCTCCCGTGCCAATGCCATTGCACTGGTGCAGCTGGCAAGCCGTTATGAATCCCGTATTATGCTGGAGCATGCCCACAAGATTGTGAATGCCAAGTCCACCCTGGGTCTACTGTCCCTGTGTGCAGATGCAGACGCTGTGACCATGCTGGTGGTAGAGGGTCCGGACGAGGTGGAAGCCAACACCGCCGTACGGGCGCTGCTTCAGTCTCTGGGCGAATAATTCGTTTATTTTACCATGGAAAGGAATGTTGACATGCTGCACTTTGGCGCATTGGAAGCCGGCGGCACCAAAATGGTGCTGAGTTATCTGGATGAAAGCGGCACCATGCTGGAAAGGCTGTCCCTGCCTACCCGTACCCCTGAAACCACCATGCCGGAGATGATCAGCTTTTTTCAGGCCCATCCCATTGATGCACTGGGCATTGGCTGCTTCGGCCCCCTGGACTTGAACCCTGCAAGCCCCACCTATGGCTCCATTACAGCCACACCCAAGCTGGCGTGGCGGCATTATCCCATTATGAACGCTTTCCGTGACGCACTGAAGGTGCCTGTCAAGCTGGACACGGACGTGAACGGCGCCGCCCTGGCCGAGGCTCGGCTGGGTGCCGCCAAGGGGCTGGACTCCTGCCTGTATGTTACGGTGGGCACAGGCATTGGGGGCGGCGTTGTCATGGGCGGCAAGCCGGTACATGGTCTGGTGCACCCGGAAGTGGGGCATCAGCTTATGCGCCCGGTGGATGGGGATCCCATGCCGGAAGGCATCTGCCCCTATCATCGGAGCTGCCTGGAGGGCCTGGCTTGCGGCCCTGCCATTGAAAAGCGGTGGGGCATTTCCGCCAAGGAGCTGCCCCCGGATCATCCGGCGTGGGAGCTGGAAAGCACCTATCTGGCGCAGATGTGCGTCAACGCCATGGTGATTTTTTCCCCGGAAAAGATCATCCTGGGTGGCGGCGTAATGCAGCAGAAGTTCCTCTTGCCCATGATCCGCCGGAAAACGTTGGAACTGCTGGGCGGCTACCTGTGCGCCGATGCGGTGGACAAGGGACTGGAAGACTACATTGTAGAACCCGGGCTGGATATTCATAGCGGCGTCATGGGGGCTTACCTGCTGGCTCGGGAAGCCTTGGAGGAAGCGTGAACATTGTCGTCATGGATGCCCAGGGCGGCGGCATGGGCAAGCTTCTGGTAGAGCAGCTGAAGAAGGCTTTGCCGGAACACCACCTGATTGCCGTGGGCACCAACGCCATGGCTACAGCCGCCATGCTGCGTGCCGGTGCCGACCAGGGGGCAACGGGTGAAAACTCCGTCCGTGTGGCTGCCGCACAGGCTGACCTGATTCTGGGACCCATCGGCATTGTGCTGTGCGATGCCATGCTGGGCGAAGTTACCCAGACCATGGCCTGCGCTGTCGGCTCCAGCCCTGCCCACAAAATTCTTGTACCCGTCAGCAAGTGTCAGGTAACCGTTGCCGGTACCCGAAAGATGACCATGGGCGAAGCGGTGGCCTTTGCCGTGCAGGAAGCCGTAGCCTACTGCGCCGAAAAAGCCTCACATTCATAACAGAATTGTCGTTCATCTCCAAAAGGTTACATAAGCCGGTCACATTTGCTTGCATGAACCCTTACTTTTTGCTATAATGGTTATGAATATCAAGTAACCATCATAGCATTTTTTGTGAGGTGCAGTCCAATGGGCGAACAAGTACGCATCACCATGCTGGGAGGTTTCCATGTTACCTGTAACGGCAACAATGTGGATCACATTGTAGGCAAGAGCCGCAAGGGCATGGCGCTGCTCCAGTACCTTGTGTTGCAGCACGGCGAGAGCGTCCCCGTGTACCGCCTGATTGAAACCATGTGGGCAGACGATGCCTCCGTGAATCCTGAAAGTGCCCTGAAGACCCTGGTCAGCCGGCTGCGGGTCATTCTGTCCTCCATCAGCCCGGAATTCAGCCGGTGCATTGCCACGGAACGGGGCTGCTACCGGTGGCGTCCCCAGCCCAATGTTACGGTGGACATGTATGAATTCGAGGCTATTGTGGAGAAGCTGAAGGACTGCCACACGCTGGACGAAGAAACAGCCAAGGACTTTCAGCAGATGATGCAGCTTTACGAAGGAAATCTCCTCCACGGCAACGATCAGGAAGAATGGATCATGGGCCGCTCCGTCGCCCTTCACGATGATTACCTGCAGGTCGTGTACAACTACCTGAACCTGTTGAAGGAAAAAGAGGACTACGAGGAAATCATCAGCGTCTGCCGGGCAGCACTGGACGTGGACGCCTTTGACGAACAGCTCCACTTGCAGCTGATGAACGCCCTGGTGAAAACCTGCCGGAACAATGAAGCCCTCATGCAGTACAAGCATGTAACCAATCTCCACTTCCGGTATCTGGGCGTGCAGCCCCCGGAAGGCATTCAGGAGTTTTACAAGCAGATCATTCAGGCCGGCAAAACCCTGGACATGAACATTGATGCCATTCGGGATGAATTGCAGGAGTACGGCGAGGTTTCCGGCGCCTTTGTGTGCGAGTACGCCGTGTTCAAGGAAATTTACAATTTGCAGATGCGGAACCTGGAGCGGCTTGGTTCCAGCATGTTTATTGCTTTGGTGATGGTTTCCAACATGGATACCAAGCCCCTGTCCCCCATTAAGCAGAATGATGTGATGCAGGGGCTGCTGGACGTGATGCGCCACAACCTGCGCAAGGGGGATACCATCACCCGGTTCAGTGCCACCCAGTACGCCCTGCTGCTGCCCATGGTCAACTATGAAAGCGGCAAAATCGTTATGGAGCGGCTGAAGCGCCAGTTCTATCAGCAGTATCCCAACTCCAACTATATGCTCAGCTATCGGATCGGCCCCCTGAGCAGCAAAACCTATCAGGGAGAAGAGCACCGGGGCGCAGCAGAAAAGCGCAAGCGCAGGCAGAAGGAAAGCAAGGAATAAGCAATATCGTTCAGGGAGTGTCCAAAGGGCACTCCTTTTCTTCTATCAGCAATAGGACTGCCATCGGCTTTTTGTCTCTGCCTTGCGTGTTGCCTGACTTCTTGGTATAATGCACCTGGACGCTCCTTTTGGTGCGTTTGTCAAAATCGATAAAGGAGCAGCGTCATGCAAGGAAAAGGCAAATCAATGTACATCGACCGCATGGAGGAACAGCGCCGCCGCAGAAGGCAGATCCGGAACTGGGTCATTCTGCTGGTGCTGATCATGCTGGTACTGGTGGGTATCCGCTTCATTGGCAACATGGGCGGTACAACGGAAATGGGTGCCAATCGCCTGACCTGCTTTGCCAGCCAGAGCGTTACCCCCTTTGGCAATAACATTCTCTATTATGATGATGCATCCATCCACTGCCTGAGCAGCGACGGCGGCATTCGCTGGAGCTTTCCTGTGGGCAGCGGCGCATCCTTCACCGCATCGGATGATTATCTGGTCATCTGGCAGGGATCCCAGGTTTACATTGTGAACCAGAGCGGCAACGCCACCTACAACGACAACATGACCTCCGAGGTGCAGTTTGCCCGGGTGGGACAGCAGTACGTGGCCGTTGCCACCGGCAGCGATACCGCTACCCATCTGGTCGTGCTGGATATGAAGGGCTCCCAGGTGGATGAAGAGCGGGAAGCCTTTGAGGATATGCTCCTGCTGGATGTGGGCTTCTATGGGGATCAGGGTCAGTACATGTGGACCCTGGCCATGGACGTTTACGGCACAGCCATCAACTCCACCATGAATACCTTCCAGGTAGGCAAAATGAGCACAGGCGAGGTTTCCGTAGGCGAGAAGCTGGCCTACAAGGTGCTCAGCGAAAACAACAAGCTCCGTGTCTTCACCACCCAGCAGCTGTACACCTACAACTACAAGGCCGTTCAGGATACCAACAGCACCATTCTTGTTTATGGTTGGAAGCTGATTGACTACGATGTGCCTGACCGGGGAGATGCCAAGCTGCTGCTTGCCCCCACCAGCCAGACAAGCAACAGCCAGCAGATCAGCGACCTGCGCCTGCTCACCGGCACGGACGACCGGCGTTTTGCCCTGCCGGATGTATGCGTCGGCGCCATGGTTCGGGGACAAAGCGTTTACGGCTTCTCCGGCAGCTACATGTACCGGTCGGACGTAACGACCCAGAAATTCTACGCCTATGCCCTGCCCATTGGTGACGGGGAAACCGTAACCGCCTATCTGGGCACGCTGAAGAACGGCCGGGTGCTCCTGGCCTGTGACGAAACGGTCTATGCCGTGACCCTGCCGGAATAAAAACCTGAACCATCAGGAGAAGGATGTACGAAATGGCAAAGCTGTATTTCCGCTATGGAGCAATGGGTTCCAGCAAAACAGCCAATGCAATCATGGTGCGGTACAATTACATGGAGCGTGGCCAGCAGGTGCTGATGGTCAAGCCCAAGCTGGACAACCGGGACGGGGAGCGAACCGTACTGTCCCGGTGCGGTCTATCCGCCGAGTGCATGTTTATGGAGGAGCTTGCCTCCGTTGACCTGTCCCCCTATGCCTGCGTCATTGTGGATGAGGCCCAGTTTCTGACCAAAGCCCAGGTAGAAGAGCTGGTGCATATTGTGGATGATCTGAATGTGCCCGTCATTGCCTACGGACTCCGCACAGACTTTCAGGGCAATCTTTTCGAGGGCAGTCAATGGCTCATGGCCTGGGCTGACACCATTGAGGAGGTCAAGACCATCTGCTGGTGCGGCAAGAAAGCCACCTGCAATGCCCGTGTCATAGACGGTCATGTGGTCAAGCAGGGGGATCAGATCCTCCTGGGGGGCAACAGCCAATACACGTCCCTGTGCCGCAAGCACTGGCGCACGGGAAAACTAAGCGACTAAATAAAACGCCCTTCGAAGGCGACAAGTCTTCGAAGGGCGCTTTATTATTACAGGGCATGAACCCTGGCAATATCTTCTTTGGGATGTTCGCTTTTGTACAGGGCCGTACCCATCACCGCCACATCCAGTCCCTTTTCTTTCAGCATGGGCAGATTGTTCAGGGACACGCCTCCATCGGCTTCGATCAGCCCCTTATAGCCCATTTGCCGCAGGGTGGCAATCTTCTCCGCACAATCCGCCCGGAAGGATTGCCCGCCGAAGCCCGGTTCAACGGTCATCACCAGCACCAAATCGCACAGGGGCAGCAGGGGACGAATTGCTTCCGCCGCCGTGCCGGGCTTGATGGACAGGCCTGCCATTGCGCCCATGGTGCGGATGGTTTTCAGCAGTGTCTCCACATCCTCCGGAATCTCTGCATGGATGGTTACAATGTCTGCCCCGTTTTGAATGAAGGTTTCCACGTACTGGCCAGGATTGTCCATCATCAGATGCACGTCCAAGGGGACACCTGCCACAGGCTTCAGTGCTTTCACCAAGGCGGGGCCGAAACTCAGGTTGGGCACAAAGTGGGCATCCATAATGTCCACATGGAGCCAGTCACAGCCCGCATCCGTCATGCGGCCCACTTCCTCCCCCATCCGAAGGGGATCAGCAGCCAGGATTGATGGGGAAACCTTAATCATAACGACCCCTCCATGACGCACGAACTTCATTCAGCAATTGGTGATACCGGCTAAGCCGATCAGGATCAATCTTGCCTGCCTCACAGGCCGCCGTTACGGCGCATCCCGGTTCCCTGTCATGATAGCAGGGCGTAAAGCGGCAGGATCCTTCATACTCTGCAAACTCCGGATACTCATCCTTCAGGGTAATGGGCTCCATGCCGTCTTCCAATTCCAGCAGGCTGAAACCTGCGGTATCCAGCACCCGAATGCCATCCTTCATCAGCAGTTCTGCATGACGGGTGGTGTTTTTCCCCCGCTGGATTTTTTCGCTGATTTCGCCCGTTTCCTGCTTGACCCCCAGCAGGGCGTTCAGCAGGGTGGACTTTCCTACCCCTGATTGCCCAGCCATGCAGCACAGTTCCCCTGCCATGGCCTGCTTCAGCTCTGCCAGTCCTTCCCCGGTTTCGGAGCACACGGCATACACATCCGCTCCACTGCCTGCATACTGCCTGCGAACCTGCTCCGGCAGATCGCTTTGGAGATCTCCCTTGGTCACCACCAACAGCATCTTCATGCCCTGCCTGCGGGCACGTACCATCAGCCGATCCACCAGCAGAAAGTCCGGCGCAGGGGTGGGGCACAGCACAATGAGCAGCAGGGATACATTGGCCACCGGCGGCCGGATGCATTCCGTTTTCCGGGGCAGGATCTCCTCCACCCAGCCGTGTTCCTCCCCTTCCCCGGGGGAAAAGAGCACCTCATCCCCCACCAGAGGGGAAATGTGCTGGTGCCGGAATTTCTTCTTGCAGCGCAGGGTGTAGCTTTTCCCGTCCGTGCCATACACGGTGTAGAAGCCGCCCATGCCCCGGATCAGCGTCCCCTGCTGCAATGCTTGCGCCTGTTCACTCATTCCATGGTCACCTTTTTTTGATAGGCAAATTTGCCGTCAATATAGACACGATAGTCATAGGTCCCCGCTTCCCTGGCGGTCAGTTCAATGGTGGGCTGACGGGTTTCCCCGGCACCGTAGGCGGTGTTTTCCCACATGGTGATTTCGTTGCCGTCCTCCACCAGGGTTACCCGCACGGCAATGGCCGTGGTGCTGTCCGTAAGCTCCAGGGTAACGTTTGCCGCATGGGTCAGGCTGGGCACCCGATAAATGGTCAGGGTCACTGCTGTGCTGAGGATCACCTGGGTCCCCGCTGCCGGGGATTGCAGCGCTACCGTACCGTGAAGGCTGGCATCCGTGGTTTCCTGGTATTGCAGGTTTGCATTCAGCGTCAGTCCACTGGATGTCAGCAGATCCGTGGCTTCTTCCAGCGTCTTTTCGCTAAGATTGGGCACATAGGCACAGCCGCCGGAAACAACCACCTGCACTGTTTCCCCTGCCTGGCATTGGGTGCCGGCTTCCGGCAGCTGGGAAATGATGATTCCCTCCGCCACGTCGGTGGAAACAGCCCGCTGGGTCACTGCCAGCACAAGGCCGGGAGTCTGCAAAAGAGCAATGGCTTCATCCACGGTGGAGCCGGTAAGGCTGGGCACCATTTGGGCAGAAGGCCCTTTGGAAATGGTCAGTACCACCGTATCCCCCTTGCGAAGGGATGTTTCCGCCTCCGGTGCCTGCATGATCACCATGCCGGCTGCCACGGTGGCGTGGTTCACTTCCACGATTTCCACATTCAGCCCTGCCCGGGATGCCAGCCGTGTGGCGCTTGCCTGATCCGAGCCCACCATATCGGGCACGGTGGCGGTGTTGGCCACCCGGTCATAAATCTCTGCACCCCCAAGGTACAGGCCGTAAAACACCAGCCCTGCCACCAGCAGGCTGACGATCCACCACAGGGCAGACCCGTGCCGATCCCCATTGCGCCGCTTTGCTGCGGCGGTGCGGGTCGTGCCGGACAGGCGCACCGGTCCGGAGGGCTGCCGCTGCATGGATGCCGTGGCATAGCCCTGCTGTGCCGGAGGAGCTACCGTCTCCAGCATGCGGGGCTGCATTTGTCCTGTGCGTCCCTCCACCGCCTTCCGCAGCTCAGAGGCCATTTGCACAGCACTCTGGTACCGGTGGCGAGGGTTCTTCTCCATGGCCATCATGCAGACGTGAATAATCCCCGGGGGCACGTCCGGCGCCAAGGTGGCAATGGGGGTAGGCTCGTTATGCAGGTGCTGCATGGCAATGGCCACCGGGCTGTCGCCATCAAAGGGAACACGGCCGGTAAGCATTTCGTACAGCACCACGCCCACGCTGTAAATATCGCTGGTCACATCTGCCGTGTGACCGCTGGCCTGCTCCGGGCTGAAGTAGTGCACAGAGCCCATCACATTATCCCCCTTGGACAGGGTGGAGCTGTTGGCCATGCGGGCAATGCCGAAGTCTGAGACCTTAATATGCCCATCGGAATGGACAAGAATGTTCTGGGGCTTAATGTCCCGGTGAATAATGCCGTTTTCATGGGCATGCTGCAGGGCGGACAGAATGCGGATGGTAATCTGTGCCGCTACAATGGGATTCAGCCGCCCTTTTTCCTGAATGAGCTGCTTCAGGGTTTTCCCCTGTACGTACTCCATCACCAGATAGCGGTTGTTGCCGTCCATGCCCACATCCAGCAGGTTGACAATGTTGTGGTGGGTCATTTTGCTGGCAGCTTCCGCCTCCCGCTGGAAACGCCCCACAAACTCCGCATCCTGATTAAATTCCGGCCGCAGCACCTTAATGGCCACATTGTGCCCGGTGCGCATATCAATGGCACGGTACACAATGGCCATGCCGCCGATGCCGATTTGTTCCACCAGTTTGTAACGGTCTGCTAAGATTTTTTCGCTCATGCAGGATCCTCCCCGTCTACAAAGATGGTCAGGGAGATATTATCCCGCCCGCCGGCTTCCAATGCAGCTTCCACCAGCAGGTCTGCTGCCGCTTCCGGCGGATTCGTATGGAGGATTTCCGTCATCTGATCGCCGGACACCATGCCGTGGAGACCGTCGGAGCAGATGAGCCACACATCGCCCTTCTTCCGCTCCTCTGTCAGAATATCCGCATCAATGCCTTCCTCGGTGCCCACAGCCCGGGTAATCACGTTCCGCATGGGATGGCAGGCCGCCTGTTCCGGGGTCAGCACCCCTTCCCGTACCATTTCCGCCACCATGGAGTGATCGGAAGTGATCTGCTCCAGTGCCCCATCCCGGAAGCGATAGGCACGGCTGTCCCCCACGTGGCCAAGGAGAATGTTTTCCTTGCCGACCCACATGACCGTCAGGGTGGTGCCCATGCCGGACAATTCTTTTTCTTCCTGCTGACGAATAAACAGCCGCCGATTCACCGCCGTGATGGCATTGCGCAGCAAAGCTGCCTCCGGGGTTTTCCCCTTCAGCTGCTGGGTCAGCAAATCCCTGGTGGAAGCAGAGGCAACCTCGCCACCCTGATGGCCGCCCATACCGTCCGCCACCCCCAGCAGGGGCCAGCTGTCAATGACTGCATCCTGATTGCTGGTGCGAACTTTGCCGATGTTGGTGCGGCTCAGGGTCAGGGTTTTTCCTTCTGTTGCTTCCAAGGGATTCACAGGCTCCTTCTTTACTTCCGGTGTCTTCACAGCTTGGGATGCTTCTTCCTTCGGCTCCCCCTGAGCAGGCTTTAACGGGGTCGGATCCTCAATCAGAATTTTCTTTCCCTTTTTGCCGCTGATTTGGGCATAAAGATCCTTCAGGGAATCAAAGCATTCACCGGTGAATCGAAATTTACGGCTCATTGTTTATTCTCCATGCTTTGAAGGGTTTTGCGGCGCAGCTGTCCGCAGGCGCCTTCAATGTCGTCGCCCATTTCCCTGCGGCGTGTTACGGAAATGTGCAGGCTTTCCAGCTTCTCTGTAAAGCGGCGAACGGTTTGCTCCGTTACGCCCTTCAGGTGTCGTTCCTCCACCACATTCAGGGGGATCAGGTTCACGTGGCACTGCATGCCCCGCAATTTAGCAGCTAATTCTTCCGCATGCCGATCCTCGCAGTTGACCCCGCCCACCAGTGCGTACTCAAAGATCACCCGCCGGCCTGTTTTCCTGATGTAGTTCCGGCAGGCTTCCAGCACATCCGCCATGGGATACACCCTGGCAATGGGCATGGTCTGCCGGCGGATTTCATCATTGGGGGCATGGAGGGATACGCTGAGGGTAACAGGCAGGTTCTCCTCCGCCAGGTCATACATGCGGGGTACAATGCCGCAGGTAGACAGGGATACGTTTCTCAGCCCGATGTTGACCCCATCCTCCTCCCGAAGGAGGCGGAGGAATTTCATCACGTTGTCGTAATTATCCAAGGGTTCGCCGCTGCCCATAAGCACCACATTGTGCACCCGATCCTTCCCGGCAAGGAAGCGGTTGGCGCACAGAATCTCCCCCAGCATTTCCCCGGCCGTCAGGGAGCGGGCGCAGCCTTCCAGGGTACTGGCACAGAAAGTGCAGCCCATGCGGCACCCTACCTGGGTGGAAATGCACAGGGTGTAGCCATGGTGATAGTGCATCAGCACCCCTTCCACACAGTTGCCGTCCCGTAAGCCGAAGAGAAACTTCACCGTGTCATCCAGTGCGCTTTGCCGCTTTTCCAGGATGGTCACAGGCTGGGCAACAGCCGTTTCCTTCAGCAGGTTCCTAAGGGCAAGAGGCAGGTTGGTCATTTCGTCAAAGTCTGCGCTTTGATGGATCCAGCGGAAAATCTGCTTACCTCGAAAGGCCGGCAAGCCTTGCTGCTTGCACCATTCCCCCATCTCCTGGGGTGTCATGCCGGTTAACTCGGTCATGACCGTGCCCTCCGCAGCCGGGCAATGTAGAAGCCGCTGACCCCTGCATCCCGTCCCGGCAGCAGCTGCAGCCCCATGTCCTCATGGGTGCGGAAGCGTTCGGGAATGGTATCCGGCAGGGGTTCCAAGCGGAACTCCGGGTGCCGCTCCAGGAAGGCGGCAATCTGATCCTGATTTTCCGCCTTCATGATGGAGCAGGTGGAATAGACCATCACGCCGCCGGGCTTCACTGTATCACACAGGGCATCCAGCAGCTTCCGCTGAAGTTCCGCCAGCTCCCGGCAGCTTTCTTCCGTAACACGGTACTTCACATCCGGCTTATCTGCCATGGTGCCAAGGCCTGTGCAGGGAGCATCCAGCAGCACCGCATCCATGGTGGCATGCAGCTCAGGCCGGGGAACGGATGCATCCCTCGTAATGGGGCGCACGTTTTCCAGCCCCAGCCGCTTTGCCTGTGCGGCAATCAGCTTGGTGCGGTGGTCATGGAGTTCCCATGCCTGTACCCTGCCGGAACCGCCCATCATTTCCGCCAGGAAGCAAGCCTTTCCCCCGGGGGCGGCACAGGCATCCAGCACCTGACTGCCCCGCTTGGGTGCCAAAGCCAAGCAGGCCATCATGCTGCTTTCTCCCTGAATGCTGAACAGACCACCAAGGAAGTCTGCATCCTGACCAATGTCCGCCATATTGCGGATATGGTACGCATGGGGAACTTCCGCCTTGTCATGCGCCCAGACCTTTTTGTTCAGCAGGGCTTCAAAGCCTGCATCGTCCAGCCGGGTCAGGTTGGGGCGAACGGTAATACTCTCCTGAGCATGGCAGGCCATAACCCCATTGGCTGCCTCCACGCCCCAGTCCTCATCCAGCCTGCGCACCAGCCATTCCGGCACGGAGTAGGCAACGGAACGAGCCTTCACCGGATCCTGCGTGGGGTCAGGCCACGTCAATTCTTCCTTCCGCCGTACCAGATTCCGCAGAATGCCGTTGCACACCCCAGCCAAGCCATCCAGGCCGATTTCCCGGCAAAGATGGACTGCCGTGTTGGTGGCTGCACTTTCGGGAATCCGGTCTTCCAGCAGGATCTGGCATGCGCCCAGCCGCAGCACGTTCCGCAGCTTAATGTCCGTATCCGGCCGAGCCATGATTTGATCCAGTGCCCAGTCCAGCTTCAGCTGCTGCTCCAACGTATCATACGCCAGGCGGGAAGCCAGGCGGCGATCCGCAGGGGACAGGCCGCTTTTGGTCAGATGCTCATCCAGCGACAGGGATGCGTATGCGCCGTTTTCCGTTACATCCCGAATCACTGCCAGTGCTACCCGGCGGGCAGCCAATCCTTCCGGCACAGCCTTCACTGCCGGCTTATCCCCACGGAAGGGACGGTTTTGTGCCGCAGGGCGGCGGTCATCCCCACGGAATGGACGATTTTGCGGTGCAGGACGGCGATTGTCTCCACGAAAGGGCGCATCATGGCCGGTTGCAGGGCCATGTTCGCCACTTTGAGGACGATTGGGCTGAGTGTTGGCGAACTTCTCCCCACGGAAGGCAGGCTTTTCACCGGGCTTTGCAGCATTTCTCCCACCGAAGGGCCGGTTCGTGCCTGCTGCATTCCGATTATTCGTCCTATACTCTCCACTCGGATGACCATTTTGTGGTCTATTGCTTTGTCTATTTCCACTCATCGGCTTTTGTGCGGTGTGGAATCCAGGTTTGTCTCCACCGGGGCGACGATCATTGTTCATGCATTTTCCTCTTTCAGCACCGTGCCTACCGTCATCGGATGACCACGGAGATAATCTTTACTGTTCATGGGCTTTCCACCGGGTGCCTGCAATTGCAGAACACGCAGGGCGTTCTTCCCGCAGGCAACCACCAGCCCTGCCTTTGCATCCGCCTGAAGGATTTTCCCCGGCGTGCCGCTGCCCTCTGCCACTTCAGCTTTCAGCAGCTTCAGCCGACCCTGTTCCCAGGGAGTAGTTGCGGCAGGCCATGGATTCAGGCCATGAATCTGATGCACAATATCCGATGCATCCTTTTGCCAGTCAATGACACCCATTTCCTTGGTCAACTTGGGGTCATAGGTCATTTGGCTTTCATCCTGAGGAATAGGCTGCAAGGTGCCTGCTTCCAAAGCACGGAGAGTTTCCAGCAGCAGTTCTGCCCCCACGTGGGACAGCCGTTCCGTCAGCTCACCACAGCTTTCCTGGGGCAAAATGTCCACGCTTTTCTGCATCAGCATCGCTCCCGTATCCACCCCACGATCCATCAGCATGGTGGTGATGCCTGCCTTTTCATCCCCCTGCAGAATGCCCCAAGCAATGGGGGCACTGCCCCGGTGGCGAGGCAGGAGGGAGGCATGGACGTTCACGTTGCCCAAGGGCGGAATGTCCAGCAGCTCTTGGGACAGAATCTGCCCGAAGGCCGCCGTAACGCACAGATCCGGCGCCAAGGCCTTCAGTTCCTCCACGCTTTCCTTGCGGATGCGCTGGGGCTGATACACCGGAATGCCCCGGCGAAGGGCTTCCTCCTTCACAGGGGAAGGGGTCAATTTGTTGCCCCGTCCCTTGGGGCGATCCGGCTGGGTGTAAACGCCGATCACGTCATAGCCTGCATCGCACAGGGCGGCAAGGCTGGGCACAGCAAAGTCCGGCGTGCCCATAAAAACGATTTTCACTCTGCATGCTCCTCTTCTGCATCGTCCTCCGGCACATGACCTTCAATCTCCTCCGGAGTCAGCTCCCGATCCATGCGGTCAATGTACAGCACCCCATCCAAATGATCCAGCTCGTGGCAAACAGCCCGGGCAAACAGCTCCTCTGCTTCAAACTCGAAGAACCGTCCCCGCCGATCCTGGGCCCGCACAGTCACGTGATTCGGCCGGGTCACAATGGCCTGACGGCCGGGCAAACTCAAACAGCCTTCCCGTCCGCACTGCGTACCGGAGGAAGCGATGATTTCCGGGTTCACCAGCTCCACCAGTCCATCCCCTACGTCAATGACCACCACCCGGCGCAGAATGCCCACCTGAGGGGCCGCCAAGCCCACGCCGTCTGCCTTATACATGGTATCGGCCATATCCTTCAGCAGCGTCCACAGCCGCAGATCAAACTTTTCCTGCTTTTTGCAATTCTTGCGGAGGGTATCGTCCCCCAGGGTCACAATTTTACGGATTGCCATGCTTTTCTTTTCCTCTTTTCTGGGATGCATTACATCATATTGGTTGGATTATATTCAAAGTATGCTTCAGCGCCGGAGTATTCCCGGCGGGTCAGCTCCGTTACTGCCGCCACAAAGGCTTCCGTATCCGGGTGCACCAGCAGCTTCATGAGAATCTGATACCGGGTTTTCCCCCGAAGGAAGGTAACGGAAGGCTGATTCATCACCATCATCAGCACTCGCTTTTTCCACGCCGGATGCTCCTCCAGCAGTGCCTGACATTGCTGATAAATCTCTTCGGTACACGTCTTGCCTGCATTCCCGTTGGAAGCTTCCGTCAACACCCGTGCCATAATGGTAAAGGGCGGATACAGCCCCTTACGCCGACGCTCGAACTCCGACTCAAAGAAGCCCCGATAGTCCTGAGCAGCAGCAAAGCAAATGGTGGTATCCTCCGGCTTATAGGTCTGTATGACCACCTGTCCGGGGGTCTCGCCTCGTCCGGCTCGGCCTGCCACCTGGGTCAGCAGCTGAAAGGTGCGCTCTCGAGAACGGTAGTCCGGCAGGTTCAGCGTCATATCCGCCGCCACCACCCCCACCAGCGTGACCCGGGGGAAATCCAACCCCTTGGCGATCATCTGGGTACCCACCAGAATGCGGGTCTGGCCAGAGCGGAAAGCATCCAGAATCTTTTGGTGCCCGTCCTTGCCGGAGGTGGTGTCGATGTCCATCCGCCCCACAGGAACCCCCGGCAGCAGCTTATGCAGTTCCTCCTCCACCTTCTGCGTACCTGCACCAAAGTAGCGGATGTACTTACTGCCGCACTCCGGGCAGGTATCAGGCACATCTTCCACATTGCCGCAATAATGGCAGTGGAGCTTGCCGTCGCCGCCGCTGATGTGGTAGGTCATGGACACGTCGCAGTTGGGGCACTTGATCACATGACCGCAGCTGCGGCAGCTGACGAAGGAATTGTATCCCCGCCGGTTCATCAGCAGCATGGCCTGTTCGCCTCGCTGCATGCAGGTTTTCAACGCCTTTTGCAGGGCGGTGGAAAACATGGAACGGTTGCCCATTTCCAGCTCCTTGCGCATGTCTGCCAGATGCACTTCCGGCATAGGCCGCCCCCCCACACGGTGGGGCATTTCCAGCAGGGTGTAATCTCCCCGCCGTGCCATGGCAAAGGACAAAATGCTGGGGGTGGCACTGGCCAGCAGCAGGGTTGCGCCTTCTGCCTCGCACCGCCAGGCAGCCACCTCCCGGGCATCATACCGGGGATGATGATCGCTGCGGTAGGTGGTTTCGTGCTCCTCGTCAATGACGATCAGACCCAGATGGTCAATGGGGGCAAACACGGCAGACCGGGCGCCGATGACCACTTGGGCATCCCCACGGCGAATCCGCCGCCATTCGTCAAACCGCTCCCCGGCACTAAGCCGGGAATGAATTACTGCCGCTCCGCTACCGAAGCGGGTGCGAAACCAGCTGACCATTTGGGGGGTCAGGGCAATCTCCGGCACCAGAATCATGGCGCCCCTCCCCTGCCGCAGGGTTTCCCGCACCAGGCGGATAAACACTTCCGTTTTTCCGCTGCCAGTGACCCCGTGGAGCAGGAACTTCCCCCTGCCCTTTTTCAAATCCGGCAGTACCACCTCCAGCACTTCCTGCTGTTCATCGGTAAGCACCGGATCCTCTGCTGCTTTCTCTTCCCTGTCTCCCCCGGGGCGGCGCAAGGACTCCTGCCGGAAAAGCCGCACATACCCCTGCTCTGCCAGGGCATTCAGGGCAGGCTGGGGATCACGCACCAGCATGGCCAATTCCCCCACTGCATGGGGCTTGCCGTCCTTCAGCAGGGTCAGCAGGGTGCGGCGCTTCTGGGAACGTCCCTGAGCCTCCACCGCCCGAGTCAACGCTTCTTCATCCACAATGGTGCTTTGCGCCATGGGGCAGGTACGTTCTTTCACCCGGCCGCCCCGCATTTCCGCCGGCATCATCAGCCGAAGGGTTTCCGCCAAGGGGCAATGAGCATTCTCCGCCATTTTCTGAGCCAGGGTCAGCAGCTGGGGCAGAATGGCAGGATAATCCTCCAAGGGAGCAATCACACTGCGGAGCTTGCTTTCCGGCACGTCCGCATGCTGGGCAAAGCCCACCACTACCCCCTCTTTCCTTCGGGGGCCGAAGGGCACTTCAACCCGCTGCCCCACCTGCAGCTCCATGCCCGGTGGAATCAGGTAGGAAAAGGTGTGAGCAACCTGCTCATGCACAATATCCACAATGACCTGTGCCAGCATCTGCCCACCTCCCTGTACATACTGCGCCATCTTCTATTATAACCGATCTCGTTTCCTTTTCAAGTTGTAATTTCCTGCGATTCATGATATGGTAAGAAAGATTCCCAAATCAATGGAGGCAGTGCCATGAAGATCCTTGTAACAGGTTTTACCCCCTTTGGCGGCGAAAGCATCAACCCTGCCTGGCAGGCGGTGCAGGCCTTGCCGGATACCATTGGTCCTTGGCAGGTGCACAAGGCAGAAGTGTCCACTGCCTTTGTTGCTTCCCGTGCCTGCTTAACGGAGCTTGTGCAGACTCTTCACCCGGATGCGGTGATCTGCGTCGGGCAGGCCGGCGGACGGGATGCTGTGACCATCGAACGGGTGGCCATCAATGTGATGGACGCTGCCCTGCCGGATAACGACGGTTTTCAGCCTGCGGACGTGCCGGTGGTTCCCGGTGCACCGGCGGCTTATTTCGCCACCCTGCCCATCAAGGCCATGGTGGCTGCCATTCAGGCTGCCAATTTGCCTGCCAAGGTTTCCAACACGGCAGGCACCTTTGTGTGCAACACCCTGATGTATCACCTGCTTCACCTGGCATCGGCAGCATGCCCCACCATGCTGGGGGGATTCATTCATGTGCCTTACCTGCCGGAACAGGTGAAAACCAAGCCTGCCGGAACACCCTCCATGGCTTTGGCGGATATTACCCGGGCACTGGAAGCTGCCATTCAGGCCCTGTCCGTACCGCAGAAAGAAAGGTGAGTCCATGCGCCGATGGCTGATTTGGCTGATGATTTTCCTCTTGCCCCTCTCCGCCCTGGCAGAGCCGGAGACCCCTTATGGGCAAGGGCTTTCCGTCCGCTACGGCCTGCTGCCGGAAAGTCAGCAGGTGCTGGTGGATCTATTGTACAAGGCGGCCGTGAACCATGAATCCACCGTTTCCGTGCCGGAAGGTACCCGGTACGACGACCTGAATGCGGCTTTCTGCTTTGTATCGGAGGAATATCCGGAGCTGATTGCCCTGGACAATCAAACAACCATCCGCTACTACCAGAACACCCCGGACATTGCGACGGCCATTACCCTGCAATATATCATGTCCCTGAAGCAGGAAGAGAAGCGGCGCAGTGTGATGATGGAGACTGCCGCCGCCATGGTGGCAGATGCGCCTCAGGACCTTTTCGACCGGGAGCTGTTCCTCCATGACAAGCTGTGCGACGTTGTTGCCTACGACAGCGATACCTACGGCTTCAGTACAGCCGACCTGGCACTGGTGGACGGTATGGCCGTGTGCGAAGGGTACACCCGTGCCATGACCCTGCTGTGCCGCATGGCAGGCATTCCCTGCAGCTTTGTCAGTGGTACCGACAGGCAAAGCGGCGAAAGCCACGCCTGGAATCTGCTGCTGCTGGATGGCACCGCCTGCTACACGGACGTGACGGCAGATGACGGAGCAGACGGTGTGACCCTGCACTGGTACTTCAACCTGTCCGCTGATCAGCTGTCCCAGACCCACAGCATGACCACCGCTGTTTCTCTGCCCAGCGATGACCAATGGGAATATCACCGGGTGCGGGGGCTCCTGGTGGAGGAAAGAGGCAATGCGGCAGAGATCATCGCCGCCGCCCTTTTGAAGGGGCTGACCCCTTCCCTGCGGTTTGCTTCTGCCGGCGATTATGCTGCCTTCATGGAACAGTCCTCGGAAGTACTGAATCAGGCGCGTGCTCAGATCGGATTGGCCGCTGAAACCAATCTCCGCTACATCAAGGATGACCTGACCCAATGCGTCCTGCTGCTGGTGGAAAGTTGCATCCAGTAGCGAAATGTGATACAGTAAAGCGGTTTCATTCAATGAATGGGAGGTAACACCCATGCTTACGATTTTGAAAGGCAACCTTCTTTCCGCCCCGGAAATGGGCAAATTGGAAGCCATTCCCCATGGCTATCTGGTAGCGGAAGACGGGATTATTGAGGGGATTTATCCGGTACTGCCCGAAAAGTATGCCTCTGCCCCGGTGGAGGATTATGGGGACGACCTGATTCTTCAGTCCTTTGCCGACCTGCACCTGCATGCGCCCCAGTATCCCATGCTGGGCATGGGCATGGATCTGCCCCTGCTGGACTGGCTGACCACCTACACCTATCCCAACGAAAGCCGTTTTCAGGATCCGGACTATGCCCGGTACGTATATCACCTTCTGGCTCAGGAGCTGGTGTCCTACGGCACCACCCGGGTGTGCATGTTCTCCTCCTTCCACACCGATGCCACCCTGATTCTGATGGATGAGCTGGAAAAGGCCGGTGTCACAGGCTATGTGGGCAAGGTGGGGATGGATCGAAACGGCATCCCCGGCATGATGGAAAGCAGCACGGAGGAAGCCATCAGGGAAACGGATCGCTGGCTGGCGGCGTGCCGCTTTGACCACATCAAGCCCATCCTGACCCCTCGCTTCACCCCCTCCTGCACCAACGAGCTGATGGCCCACTTGGGCAAGCTGGCACAGGAGCTTTCCCTGCCGGTCCAGTCCCACCTGTCGGAAAATCGAGCGGAGATCGCCTGGGTGCGGGAACTGCACCCGGACTGTGAACAGTACTGGCAAACCTATGCCAAGTACGGCCTGTGGAACGAACGCACCATCATGGCTCACTGCGTATGGTCAGACGAGGAGGAACGGCAGGCCATTCGGGATGCAGGGGTTACCGTGATCCACTGTCCGGATTCCAACCAGAATGTTTCCTCCGGCTTTGCCCCTGTGCGGCAGATGCTGAGCGAAGGCACCAAGGTTGCCCTGGGCAGCGACATTGCCGGCGGCGATCACCTGTGCATGTTTGACGTGGTCACTGCCGCCATCCGTGCTTCCAAGGCCAAGGGCATGATCGACGACTGGAAGACCCCCTTTCTCACCGTGAAAGAAGGCTGGTATTTAGGCACTTCTGCCGGTGCTGCCTTCTTTGGTGAAAAGCCGGGCTTTGCCAAAGGGAATCCCCTCCACGCCATTGTCCTTCGTGATGACACCCTGCTGAACCCCCGCACCATGTCCCTGGAAGACCGGCTGGAACGTGCTGTGTACCGCCGGCAGAAGAATGCACTGCAGGCTGTGTGGTCCGCCGGGAGGAAAATCCTCGACCGCACCCAGGCTGCAAAATAAGTTTCGACACTTTGTTTCTTTCTGCACCGGCAGCATCGACCTGCAAGGAGATGATCAAATGACGAAGACAAACAAGAAGATGATGAACCATGACATGAACAAGATGCTTTCCCTCATCGGCGGCGGGCTGCTGCTCCTCGGCGTGGTGCTGCTGGCCGTAAAGGCCATGTCGGCCGAATACGTGGATGCAGCCGGTATGCTGCACGAGCATTTCTTCCTGCTGCCCTGCGGATTTTTGAGCATCTTCTGCGGCTTGCTGACCTTCCTGACGGCAGGCATCCGGAAGCTGGTGCGCAAGAGCCGGTAATCTTCATTCATCACGCAGGAAAGCACCGAATGGCTGACCCTTTTGCTTCGCACAGCCGTTCGGTGTTTCATTTTCATCATCATTGACTGCAAAAATGAATTTTTCTTGTTTCAGAATTGCATTTTTGTTCAGAAAGTCCTTGCGTTCTGCGGGATTTTCGCTATAATAGAACCATCACCTTGCTTTTTAACAAAGTGGCCGCAATGAGGCGTCCGAATCGGCAGCCTTTCTTGCCCCCTTTTGCCGCATGGTGAAGATCATGTCATCAGGAGGCTGAGACCCATGGCGCTGACCATTTCTCACCGTGTACAGAATATTGCTCCTTCCCTGACGCTGCAAATCGACGCCCGTGCCAAGGAAATGAAGGCATCCGGGCTGGATGTTATCGGCTTTGGTGCAGGGGAACCTGACTTTCCTACGCCGAAGCACATCTGCGATGCAGCCCGGGAAGCCCTGGATCTGGGACTGACCCGCTACACGCCTGCCGCCGGTACCAAGGAGCTGCGGAAGGCCATTTGCGAAAAGCTCCGCAAGGATAATGACATGACCTACACCTACGGAGACATTCTTGTATCCAACGGTGCAAAGCACAGCTTGTATACCATTTTTCAGGCCATTCTGGATCCCGGCGACGAGGTGCTGATTCCCACCCCCTGCTGGGTCAGCTACCCTGAAATGGTGCGCATGGCCGGCGGCGTTCCCGTGTTCATCCCGGCAGATGAAAGCACGGACTTTATCCCCACCAACAAGGCCATTGCCAGCCGAGTGACCCGGCGCACCAAAGCCATTATCATCACCAGCCCTTCCAACCCCAACGGCAGCGTGTGGAGCCGTGAACAGCTGCAATTCGTGGCAGATCTGGCGGTAAGCCATCCCTTCTACGTTGTCAGCGATGAAATTTATGAAAAGCTGATTTATGACGGACGGGAGCACCTCTCCATTGCCCAGCTGGGCGAGCAGATCAAGGCACAAACCTTCCTGGTCAACGGCGTCAGCAAAGCCTACGCCATGACCGGCTGGCGCATTGGCTACGTGGCAGGCCCTCGCCACGAGATTACCGCCATGGCCAACTTCCAGTCCCAGGCCACCAGCAACGCCAACTCCATTGCCCAGTATGCCGCCATGAAGGCATTGCAGGGGGATCAAAGCTGCGTTGCAGAAATGGTGGCAGAGTTTGAACGCCGCCGCAATGCCATGGTGGAAAAGATCAACGAGATCCCCGGTGTTTCCTGCCGGAAGCCTGCCGGTGCCTTCTACATCATGATGAACATCAAGCAGCTGCTGGGCAAGCACTTCGGCACCCGGGTGCTGGAAACTTCCATGGATTTTGCCGAGCTGCTGCTGGCAGAAAAGCAGGTAGCCGTTGTGCCCGGCATCGCCTTCGAGGCAGAAGGCTTCTGCCGCCTGAGCTACGCCATTTCCATGGACAGCTGCCTGGAAGGCGTGAAGCGCATTGGGGAGTTTGTGGATTTATTGACCTAATGATTGAATAACGGAGGATATGCACCATGTTGGAGTTTGATACGAAATCCAATCTGATCATGCAGGCCAAGTACAAGTATGACCTGCAGGACGTTGCGGAGCCGAACCTGTACCGGGAGATTTATGATTATTCCCACATCCCGAAAATCGCCTTCAACATGCGTCACGTTCCTGAGGATATGCCGGATGAAATCTGGCTGACGGACACCACCTTCCGGGATGGTCAGCAATCCGTCAGCCCCTTTACCCCGGATCAGATTGTCCACCTGTTCAAGCTGATGAACCGCCTGGGCGGTCCCAAGGGGCTCATTCGGCAAAGCGAATTCTTCCTCTACACGGAGAAGGATAAGGAAGCCCTGCACCGGTGTCAGGAGCTGGGGCTGCCTTTCCCGGAAATCACCACGTGGATCCGTGCCAACGAAAAGGATTTTCAGCTGGTGAAGGATGCAGGGGTTGCAGAGACGGGCATTCTGGTTTCCTGCAGCGACTACCACATCTTCCACAAGATGCACCTGACCCGCCGTCAGGCCATGGACAAGTATCTGGGCATTGTGAAGGAAGCCTTGAATCAGGGCATCCGCCCCCGGTGCCACTTTGAGGACATTACCCGGGCAGACTTCTACGGCTTTGTAGTGCCCTTTGCCGAGGCGCTGATGGATTTGAGCCACGAAAGCGGCATCCCCATTAAGATCCGTGCCTGCGATACCATGGGCTTCGGCGTCACCTACTACGGCGCCGCACTGCCCCGCAGCGTTCCCGGCATTATCTACGGTCTCCGCCACTATGCCGAAGTGCCTTCCGCTCAGCTGGAATGGCACGGCCACAACGACTTCTACAAGGTGGTCAGCAATGCAGGAGCCGCCTGGATGTACGGCTGTTCCAGCGTCAACTGCTCCCTGCTGGGCATTGGCGAACGCACAGGCAACTGCCCTCTGGAAGCCATGGCCATTGAGTATCAGGCCCTCCGTGGCACGGATGACGGCATGGATCTGACCGCCGTTACCGAAATTGCAGACTACATGGAGCGGGAAATCGGCATCGAAATCAGCCCCCGTCAGCCCTTTGTCGGTCGGCATTTCAATGTAACCCGGGCAGGCATTCATGCCGACGGCATGCTGAAGGATGAGGAAATCTATAACATCTTTGATACCGCCGCCCTGCTGAACCGTCCTGCCACGGTGGCAGTGGACTCCCATTCCGGTTTGGCGGGGGTTGCCCACTGGATCAACAGCTATTTCCGCCTGAAGGGCGACAATGTGCTGGCCAAGGATGATCCTCTGGTGCTGGACGTACGTGCTCAGGTGGATGAGCTGTATGCCCAAGGCCGGAACACCGTCATGGGTGATGAGGAACTGGAAATCATGGTTCGCAACAGCGACGTGGAACGATATGAACATTTGCTGTTCCACAAGAGCAAGTAAGCAAACTGTAAAGGAAACGGGGCTGTCTCCCTGATCTGCAAAGATCATCCGAGGCAGCCCCATTCTTGTTATTCGCTCTGTTATTCGTTCTCCAGCACTTCCCACTGCCGGTAGAGTTCATCGATTTCATCCTTCTTCTGCTGATAGGCCTTGGCCAGTGCCGCCGCCTTGTCCGCATCCTGATACGTATCCGGCTGGGACAGCTGATGTTCCATAACCGCAGCTTCTTCCTCCGCCTTGGCAATGGCCTCTTCTGCCTGCTTCAGTGCCGCCTTCTTTTCACGGAGGCGTTTTTCTTCCTCCCGAGAACGGCGCTTCTCCTTGTCCATGGCCGTTTTGGTAATCTGAGGTGTGTCTCCATCCGGCTCCTGCAGGCGGGTGATTTTCTCGTAATAGTCGTCGTAATTGCCCAGGTATTCCCGGATGCCCCCGTTTTCCAGCACGCACACCTTATTGGCAAACCGGTTGATAAAATACCGGTCGTGGCTGATGGCAAGGATGGTGCCCGGGAAGCCTTCCAGTGCGTCTTCCAGCACCTCACGGCTGTCCATGTCCAGATGGTTGGTGGGCTCGTCCAGCAGCAGTAGATTGTCCTTGCGGAGCATCAGCTTGGTCAGGGCCACCCGTCCCTTTTCGCCGCCGGAAAGGGTGGAAATGGGCATCAGCACATCATCCCCGGTAAACAGGAACATGCCAAGTGCCCCCCGCACCTCGGTCTGATCCAGGCGGCGGAAGTCATCCCACACCTCGTCCAGCACGGTTTTGTTTTCGTGCAGGTGTGCCTGATGCTGATCGTAATAGCCAATATCCACCCCGGCACCCAGGCGAATGGTGCCGCCGTCCGGCTTTTCCTCCCCAATGAGGCACTTGAACAGGGTGGACTTGCCTACCCCATTGTCCCCGATGAGGGCAACCCGATCCCCGGCACGCAGGTGCATTTTCACATGGTCGAACAGAACCCGTTGATCGAAGCCCTTCTTCAGCTCCTCGATCATCAGCACATCTTCGCCAGTGCGTCTGCGGCAGTCAAAGTGGAAATGGATGGCACTTTCGTCCTGAGGCTTTTCCAGCCGATCCATTTTTTCCAGCCGTTTTTCCCGACTTTCCGCCGCGCGGATGGACTTTTCCCGGTTAAAGCGGCGATACCGGGCAATGATGGCCTGCTGACGGGCAATCTCCTTCTGCTGCATTTCGTAGGCCTTCATGCGGATTTCAAACCGCTGGGCACGCTGCTCCATGTAGGCCGTATAGTTGCCGTCGTAGCACTCCGTAGTGCCCAGCAGCAATTCACACATACGGTCGCACACATGATCCATAAAGTACCGGTCATGGCTGACCAGCAGCACGGCTCCCCGGTAAGTGCGGAGATAATCTTCCAGCCAGGCAATGGACTTCAGATCCAGGTGGTTGGTAGGCTCGTCCAGCAGCAGCAGATCCGGCTCCGTCAAAAGCATCCGTGCCAGGCAAAGCCGGGTACGCTCACCGCCGGAAAGGAGGCGAGCCGGCTGGCTCTGCTGTTCCTTGCGGAAGCCCAGGCCAGCCAGCACTCCCTGTACGGTGGAGCGCCAGCCGAAGCCGTTGCTCTTTTCGAAGGTTCTGGTCAGCTGGTCATACCGGCTGCCCAGGCGATGGAGAAGAGCCTCGTCCTGAGCCGCTTCTGCCATTTGGCATTCCAGGGAGCGCATTTCTTCCTCCATGCGCATCACCGGCTCAAAGACGCTTTCCATTTCTTCCAGCACGGTTTTGCTTTCGTCCACCATGCCCTGCTGTGCCAAATAACCCAGCCGGATGCCCTTTTGCATGGTGATGGCACCGTCATCCGCCGTTTCCAGCCCGGCAATGATTTTCATCAGCGTGGACTTGCCACAGCCGTTTACACCCACCAGGCCCATGCGCTGACCTTCCTGCAGCACAAGGGACGCATCCCGAAGCACCTCGTTGGTGCCAAAGCTTTTCTTCACGCCCTGAAGGGACAGCAATATCATACGTTCACCTCGTTTATGGGGAGAAATAAAAAAAGTAAGGCAGCACTTCCATGGTCAGCAGAAGCCCTGCCAATGCCCATTCTGCCCGGGTCAATCCTTCGCCCCGCTTTGCATTGCGCAGCAGATTCCCTGCTAATAGCAGCAAGGCTGCGGTACAAAGGATGACCCACAGCAGGGAGAACTGCACAGGGAAATAGCTCCACGCAACCGCCGCCCCGTTGTAGGCAGCATGGAACAGGATGCACAGGGGCAAGTTTTCAGTGCCTGCATAGAGGACGCCCAGCAGGAAGCCGCAGCCCAGGTGGGCAGGCAGTCCCGCAGGGGAACCATGCATCAGGGCAAAGGCGGCGGTGCTCACCACCAGTGCCGTCATCGTGGCATGCTCCTGCTGAAGGGTGCCTTGCAGCAGTCCCCGAAAGAAGACTTCCTCTGCCACAGCAGGCAGAAGCACCAGTGCCAGCACCGCCAGCAGCCATTCAGCACCCGTGTCCGGAAGCGGCATGACGCCGGAAGCGGAAAATCCTGTCCTCTCCGTCCATGCCTCTGTCAGTGCAGAAAGCACGTACTGGGTCATGATGCCGGCAATCAGCACCACAGCAGGCGCATACCATTTCCCCTTGCAGGGTGCCTTTTTGCGCCCCTTGACCACTGCTATGCCGGGCAGAAGATAGGTGACCGCCTCCCGCAAAATCACACGCACATAAACGGCGGCATTGCCCCAGGTGCCCGGAATCAGCCAGTTCAGCATCCACGCCATGGGGTACCGCAGGAGGAAAACCAGCAGCACCGTCAGCAGGGCTTTTTCGCCCCTGGTCAGCGTCCTCACCGATCCTCCCGAAGGGTGTACACGCTGCCCACCTGATCCCGCATGGCCAGATCCAGGCACAGTTCCACCCCCAGCTTGACCCCCTCCTGCTCGGCACGCATTTCACTGGTTTGCAGTGCCAGATGGGGGGTGTTGTTTTCTCCGCTCAGGTGCCCCAGAATCACGTTGTGCACGCCGGTGTTCAGCAGCTGCATCAGGGCATCTGCACAGGCATCGTTGCTCAGGTGCCCATGATTGCCCAGAATGCGCTGCTTCAGCGCCATGGGGTAATGGGGATTGGCACGGAGCATGTCCGGGTCATGGTTGCTTTCCAGCAGCACCAGATTGCTCCCGGCGATGGCATCGCTGACCCGGCGGGTAAACTGTCCCAAATCCGTGGCTGTGGCAATGCTCAGTCCGCCCCCATAGAGGCGGAACCCTACCGGGTCCGCCGCATCATGGGGGATGGCAAAGGGTACCACCCCAATATCCCCCATGTAAAAATCCTGTCCCTTGTTAAAGGTCACCTTCAGTTCAGGAGGCACCACGCCAATCTTTTTTTCCATGGCTCGCCAGGTGCCGGGGGTAGCATAAATGGGCAGGCGGTACTTCCGTGCCATCACTCCTGCGCCGCTGATATGATCGGAATGCTCATGGGTGATTAAAATGCCGCTCAGGGTTTGGGGTTCCACCCCGATGGAGCGCAGTGCCTCCGTCAGGGTTTTTCCCGGCTTGCCTGCATCAATCAGCAACCGGGTTTGTCCATACTGCACAAACAGCGCATTGCCGCTGGAACCGGAATACAGCGGACAAAAGATCATGTCCAATAAGCTTTACCTCGTTTTATCCATTACACATCCAGGTGCTTGGCCACCCGTTCCTCCACAGGCGGGGGCGTCATATAATCTGCGCCGAAGAGGATGGTCAGCACCTCGTCATACCGGGCAGGGATCAGGCAGGGAATACCTTCAAAGGGCACCGTGATCTTTTCCGCAAACTGGTCAGGGTGCCACACGTGCATCATCAGCTCAAATGCGCCGTTGGACATGTGCAGATCATTGCCGGTTGTTACCTTGGTGGAAACCTTCTCGTACCGCCTGGCCTTCCACTGGTAGGTGAAGGGCAGACCCATCAGGTGGGTTGCATGGAGGAGGATCCGGTTCTTCAGCCCGAAGCGGCTGTAGTCCACATTCTTCTTCATCATGCCCTGCAAAAGGTGCAGGTGCAGGTAATGCATCTTGCGCTTGAAGCCCGGCTGGGGCAGATGATCCAGAATAAACAGATCCGTAAAGGCCGCCGCCTTTTCCGGGTCACGGTTCATCACCCGAGGGGTCCAGGTATCCAGATAGGTCAGTTCAAACCGCTGATCGCATTCCTTGGGATACACCTGCCGGAACTTGGTAAACTCCTCCCGGGTCATGAGCAGATCCACATCGTCATCCCAGGGAATGAAGCCATGGTGCCGCACAGCCCCCAAAAGACTGCCGCACATCAGGTTATACGAGATATGATGCCGGTCGCAGATCTTCACAATATCCCGCAGCTGGCAAAGCAGCTCTTCATGAATCTGCTCCAGGGTCAGTTTGCTTTCTTCCACGGATAGGCCTCCTTATTCCCCCAGCCAGCGCAGGGTACGCCGGCAGATGGCTTCATCATCCATTTCATACACGCCCCGGAGATACTGCTGAGTGCCTACGGTGCAGCAGTACACGTCCGGCATGCCGATGCGGTGCAGCTTGCAGCCTGCGCCGCTTTCCGCCAGCACTTCCGCCACGGCAGAGCCGAAGCCACCCACAATGGTGTGCTCCTCCACCGTTACGATATGCCGGAAACGGCCAGCCAGCTCCCGAATTTTCTCTTCATCAATGGGCTTTAAGCAGGGGAAGGACACCACCTCGGCAGACACGTTCATGGCCTGCAGTTTTTCCGCTGCACTGACGGTCTGGGTCAGAATCCCTCCTGCGGACAGCAGTGCCACATCCTTACCCTTACGAAGGGTCAATGCCTGAGGCAGCTGCCAGTTTTCCACCGGTTCGGTGTGCAGGGTAGGCTCTCCCCCCCTGCCAAGGCGCAGATAGCAGGTACCCGGGGTGCGGAGCATTACCGGCACCACAGCCTCCACCTCCGCCGGATCCCCGGGGGTGAAAACCGTAACCCCGGGCAGGGCACGGAGCACCGCCATGTCCTCCGTTGCGTGATGGCTCATGCCCAGGCTGCCGTAAACAAAGCCGCCGCCTACGCACACCACCTTCACATTGGCATCGTGATAGGCGCAGTCGTTGCGAATCTGCTCCAAACACCGCAGGGTGGGAAAGTTGCCGATGGAGTAGGTCAGCACCGTCCGCCCTTCCCGGGCAAGACCTGCCGCCAAGCCGGTCATGGCCTGTTCCGCAATGCCTGCGTTAATAAACTGGTCAGGATAGGTTTCCCAGAAAGGCTTCAATACCCCAAAGCCCAAATCGCCGGTGACCAGCGTCAGCTTGGGGTCAGCAGCGGCTTCCCGCATCAGTGCTCGGGTAAATGCATCTCTCATGGCCTCTGCGCCTCCAATTCCTTCAGTGCGGCTTCGTACTCTTCTCCCTGAGGGGTACGGTAATGCCAGAGAATATCATTTTCCATAAAACTGACGCCCTTGCCCTTCACCGTAACGGCAATGATCACCGTAGGTTTGCCGCTGCCCCGAGCCGCCCTGGCTTTTTCAAAGGCATCCCGGAGTGCCGCCAGATCATGACCATCCACGATGATGGTGTTCCAGCCAAAGGCGGTCCACTTGTCGCCGAAGGGTTCCAGTGCCAGCGTGTTTTCACAGAAGTCCAGGGACTGCATCCGGTTATGATCCACCACGGCAATCAGGTTATCCAGCTGGTACTGGTGCGCCTGCAAAGCCGCTTCCCACACGGCACCTTCATCGCATTCGCCATCCCCCAGCACGGCATAGACCCGGTGATTGGCCTTGTCCATCTTGGCTGCCAGTGCCATGCCCGCAGCCACCGCCAGTCCGTGCCCCAGGGAGCCGGTGGACAGCTCCACCCCGGGCACACCCTTATGGCTTACATGGCCGGACAGGCGGGAACCGTTCTGGTAGTGGGTTTTCAACTCTTCCACAGGGAAAAAGCCCCGCTCTGCCAGGGCGGCATACACCGCCGCCCCTGCATGCCCCTTGCTGAGGATCAGCCGATCCCGCTCCGGCATCTGGGGCTGATGGGGGTCAACGTTCAGCACCCCGGTATACAGGGTGGCCATAATGTCTGCCAGGGAAAAGATGGCACCGATGTGGCTGCCCCGGCTCAGGTGGGTCATTTCCAGCCCGTGCCGGCGAATCAGCCATGCCAGCACCCGAGGATCCGATGTGTCCGGCTCCCCCTGAAACCCTGCATGGGTCAGTGCCGTATAGCTCATATCAGCCATGTTGGTTTTCCTTTCCGGCCTTTTCATCCGCCATTTTCTTTGCCTTGCCGAATACGCCGCCGATGGTTTCAAAGAACAGGCCTACATCCAGCCCAAAGGACTGATGCATGGCGTACTCCACCCGAAGGCGGTTCTTCTCCGGCAGAATGTATTTTTCGAAGTTTGCAACAGGGTCTGTCTCCCCTACCAGCTCATCCTGAGCAATATACACAATGCTGGAACGATCCGTAATGCCGGGGCGCACCCACAGGATGCATTCCTGCTCCTTGGTGTACTGGGTTGTATACAGCAGCAGCTCCGGCCGGGGGCCTACAAAGGACATATCCCCCTTGATGATGTTGAACAGCTGGGGAAGCTCGTCCAGCTTCAGCCGGCGCATGATCCGGCCTGCCCGGGTAACCCGGCTGTCATTCAGTGCCGTGCAGCCGCCGGTCTTATCCGCATCCACCACCATGGAGCGGAACTTGAGGATGTAGAAGGGCTGATTATGGTATCCGCCCCGAACCGCCTTGTAAAACACAGGGCCGGGAGAATCCAGCTTAACCCAAATGGCCAGGGGCAGCATGATGATGCACCCGGGAATCAACAAAATCAGTGCCAGCAGAAAGTCAATGATCCGCTTGACCACATGGCTGTAAAAGGGATGGGACAGTTTACCGTCCCACCGGGGCATTTCAGGAAGCTGCTGCTTGGCCATTGTTCATCATCCTTTACCATCATTGTTTGGCACCACTGCCGTAACAAGGCTTGAGCGCCGGCATTGCGCACGGCGCCCAAGGATTACATTTCTTCCAGACGGAGGAGAAGGTCGTTCAAGTGCTCCAGCTCCTCAGCAGAATAATAGCTGAGCACAATGCGTCCCTTCTTGGCATTGCCGGTCAGGGTGGCACGAATGCCCATGGTTTCACGAATGCGGCCTTCCAGCTCGGTCAACTCCGCCGGCATTTGATGAGGCTTGCGAGGCTTCACCGGGGTCACAGGGTTCTGGCTTTCCTTGTGCTGGGCTGCAATTTCTTCCAGCTGCCGAACGGAATAACCCTTTTCCACCGTTTCCTTGGCCAGGGCAGACTGCAAATCAGGAGCATCCAACCCTGCCAGCACCCGGGCATGACCGGCGGAAAGCTGCCCCGCTGTGATGCGATCCTGCACGTCCTGGGGCAGGGTCAGCAGCCGCAGCAGGTTGGCCACATTGGAGCGGCTCATGCTCAACCGCTGGGCAACTGCCTCCTGGGTGTAGCCGCACTGGCGCATCAGTGCCCGAATGCCTGCAGCAGCCTCAAGGGGATTCAAATCCTCCCGCTGCATGTTTTCCAGCAAGGCAATCTCCTGCCGCTGGATAATGTCCAAATCACGGACGATGCAGGGCACGGTGTCCAGCCCGGCCATGCGGCTGGCACGCCAGCGACGCTCGCCAGCCACAATGATGTACCGTCCTCCGGTCTTAGGCGTAACAATGATCGGCTGCAGCACACCCTGATCCCGAATAGACTGTGCCAGCTGTGCAAGGCTTTCATCCGCAAAGCTGCGCCGGGGCTGATCCGTATTGGGATCAATATCCCCGATGCTGATCTGCTGCATCCCTGCTTCCAGCTCTTCATCCGTAGGCAGAAGCACGTCCAATCCGCGCCCCAGTCCGTGACTCTTTTTCGCCATGCCCGTTCCTCTTCCCTATTCCCCGATGCTTGCTCGGTTCATGCTTTTATGCCTTGATGCCGTTATCCTTCAGGAATTCCTCTGCCAAAGCCCGATAAGCCACGGCTCCCGCAGACCGGGGATCGTAAATGTGAATCGGCTCGCCGTGGGAAGGTGCCTCCCCCAGGCGGACGCTGCGGGGAATGGTGGTGGCATACACCTTCTTCTTGAAGTGCTTCTTCACCTGCTCCACCACTTGCAGCCCCAGGTTGGTGCGCCCATCCAGCATGGTGAGCAGCACGCCTTCAATGTCGATGCGGGGATTGATGGTCTTTTTAATGCGGCTGATGGTATTCATCAGGCTGGTAACGCCCTCCAGGGCATAATACTCGCACTGAATGGGGATGATCACCCGATCAGCCGCTGCCATGGCATTCAGCGTCAGCAGATTCAGGGACGGGGGGCAGTCGATGAAGATAAAATCATAGTCCCGCTGCACCTGGGCCAATTCAGACTTCAGCCGAAACTCCCGCTGAGGCACATCCACCAGTTCCAGCTCCGCCCCGGCCAGGCGGATGTCCACCGGCGCCAGAGACAGTCCCGGCACCTGGGTGGGACGGATACAGCTCTTCAGGGGTGCACGTCCCAGCAGCGCCTCATACACGCAGTTTTCCCCTGCCTTCATGCCGAAGCCGCTGGTGGTATTGCCCTGAGGATCCAAGTCCACCACCAGCACCCGCTGACCCATGTCCGCCAGAATGGCTGTCAGATTCACGGCGGTGGTCGTCTTGCCCACGCCGCCCTTTTGGTTGGTAATTGCGATTACTTTCGCCATATTGCCCTCACTTCCGGGGTCTAAAAGCCGCATGCAGCGGCAAAAACAAAGCGATATTTCACCCATACAGGGAAACTTTTCGTCGCCGAAAAGACCCCCTAGGGGTGCTTTTATCATTATACTGATTTTCCAAAGGATTGTAAAGCAACATTCAGCAGGGCAGCAGGGAGAAAAGGGAAAAAATCTCTGCTTTCCCCTTGACAATTGGCCGAAATGGTGTAGAATACTATTGAAGGTCAAAGAAAGTCAAAGATTGATGCTTCCTTGATCTTCTCAGTCTATGCCAAAGGAGGCATGAACCATGAACATGAATCAATTAACCCAAAAGACCCGGGAAGCCATTCAGCGTGCCCAGGCCATTGCGGTAGAATATCAGCACATGCAGGTGGATGAAGAACACCTGGCCATGGCCTTGACGGAAGATGCGTCCGGCCTGATTCCCCAGCTGCTTCGCCAGAGCGGCGCCGGCGTGGATGCTTTGCAGAACCTGTTGAAAGATGCCCTGGGGCGGATTCCCCGGGTCAGCGGCCCTGGCCGGGAAGCGGACAAGGTTTACATTTCCCCCGACCTGGACAAGGCTCTGACCAACGCTGAAGCCCGTGCCAAGCAGATGAAGGACGAATTCATCTCCGTGGAGCATGTATGGCTGGGCATGACCAGTGCTCCCAACGCCCACATGAAGGATATTCTCCGGCAGATTGGCTGGAAGGAAGACGCTTTCCTGCAGGCACTTTCCAAGGTGCGGGGTGCCACGAGAGTCACCACCGACAGCCCGGAAGATACCTATGATGCCCTGAAGAAGTACGGCACGGATCTGGTAGCCATGGCCAAAGCCCAGAAGCTGGATCCCGTCATCGGCCGTGACAGTGAAATTCGAAACGTGATCCGTATCCTGAGCCGGAAAACCAAGAACAACCCTGTGCTGATCGGCGAACCCGGCGTGGGCAAAACCGCCGTGGTGGAAGGTCTGGCGCAGCGAATCGTCCGTGGGGACGTGCCGGACAGCCTGAAGGATCATACCATTTTCTCCCTGGACATGGGCAGCCTGATTGCAGGCGCCAAGTTCCGCGGTGAGTTCGAGGAACGGTTGAAGGCTGTGTTGGCGGAAATCAAGAAGAGCGAAGGCCGAATCATCCTGTTCATTGATGAGCTGCACACCATTGTGGGCGCAGGCAAGGCAGACGGCGCCATGGACGCCGGCAACCTGCTCAAGCCCATGCTGGCCAGGGGCGAGCTCCACTGCATCGGTGCCACTACCCTGAACGAGTACCGGCAATACATTGAAAAGGATGCCGCACTGGAGCGCCGGTTCCAGCCGGTAATGGTAGGCGAACCCACGGTGGAAGACACCATCGCCATTCTCCGTGGCCTGAAGGATCGCTACGAAGTGTTCCACGGTGTGAAGATTCAGGACAATGCCCTGATTGCCGCCGCCACCCTGTCCAACCGGTACATTACGGATCGTTTCCTGCCGGATAAGGCCATTGACCTGGTGGACGAAGCCTGCGCCATGATCCGCACGGAAATCGACTCCCTGCCTCAGGAGCTGGACGATATCCGCCGCCGCATTATGCAGCTGGAAATCGAGGAAGCAGCCCTGAAGAAGGACGATGATGAAATTACCAAGACCCATCTGGCCGAGGTGCAGAAGGAGCTGGCAGAAAAGCGTGAATCCTTCAACGCCATGAAGGCAAAGTGGGAAAACGAGAAGAACGCCATCGGCAAGGTAACCAAGCTCCGTGAGGATATTGAGCGCACCAATGCCGCCATTGAAAAAGCCGAACGGGACTATGACCTGAACCGGGCTGCCGAGCTGAAGTATGGCGAGCTGCCCAAGCTGCAGAAGGAGTTGGCGGAAGAAGAAGCCATTGCTGAAAAGAGCAAGGGTGAGGACAGCCTGCTGCGGAACAAGGTGACTGAAGAGGAAATCGCCCGGATTGTAGCACGGTGGACAGGCATCCCGGTGGCCAAGCTGATGGAGGGCGAACGGGAGAAGCTGCTGCACCTGGAAGATGTGCTGCATGAGCGGGTCATCGGTCAGGACGAGGCTGTTCGGAAGGTTAGTGAGGCTATCCTCCGCAGCCGTGCAGGCATTCAGGACCCGAACCGTCCCTTGGGCAGCTTCCTGTTCCTTGGCCCCACCGGCGTTGGTAAGACAGAGCTGGCTAAGGCGCTGGCACAGGCCTTGTTTGACGATGAGAAGAACATGGTGCGAATCGATATGTCCGAGTACATGGAGAAGTTCAGCGTATCCCGGCTCATCGGCGCACCTCCCGGATATGTGGGCTACGATGAAGGCGGTCAGCTGACAGAAGCCGTACGCCGCCACCCCTACTGCGTCGTGCTGTTTGACGAGGTGGAAAAGGCGCACCCGGACGTGTTCAACGTGCTGCTGCAGGTGCTGGATGACGGCCGGATTACGGACAGTCAAGGGCGTACGGTGGACTTCAAGAACACCATCCTGATCATGACCAGCAACCTTGGCAGTGAGTACATTCTGGATGGCATCAAGGACGGGGATATTTCCTCCGAAGCCCGTGCCCAGGTGGATCATTTGCTGAAGACCCACTTCCGCCCCGAGTTCCTGAACCGTATTGACGAAATCGTGTACTACAAGCCCCTGACCCGTGAGCAGATCGGCAGCATTGTGCAGCTGATACTCAAGAGCCTGAACAGCCGCCTGAGCGACCGTCAGCTGTCCGTAGAGCTGACCGACGCCGCACTGAGTGCCGTCATTGATCAGGGCTTTGACCCTGTGTACGGTGCCCGTCCCCTGAAGCGGTACCTGCAAAGCAAGGTGGAAACCCTCATTGCCCGCAGAATCATCGCCGCAGACGTAAAGCCCGGCGAAACCATGACCGTGGATGTAAACGATCAGGGCGAACTGTACATTCGGTAAACCATTCAAGGGGCAGGGCACAATACCGTCCTGCCCCGCTTTGCATCCCGCAGGGTGCAAGCATCGAAGCATCGTAAAAGGCGCTGCCGCATTTTGAACGGCAACGCCTTTTTAATGCAATTGACAAATCGGACTGCTTATTGATCCAGCTGACTGGTGCAATGGGGGCACCGGGTTGCATCAATGGCAATATCGGTTTTGCAGAAGGGGCACTTCTTGGTGGTGGGAGCGGCAGGCTCTTCCTTCTTTTTGCCCAGGGACAGCAGCTTGTTAATGCCCCGCATCAGGCAGAAGAGGATGAAGGCCATGATGATGAAGTTCACCACCGCCGCCAGGAAGGCGGAAGCAAAGGTGCCCACATCCTCCCAGGTGTAGGCAGCCGATCCCATGATGACATTCAGCAGGGGGTTAATGAAGTTATCTGTCAGGGACGTTACAATGTTGGAGAAAGCACCGCCGACAATGACGCCGACAGCCATGTCCATCACATTGCCACGAAGCGCAAACTTTTTGAATTCTTCAAAAAACTTTTTCATGCCGCACACCTCTTTCTTATTTCGTCAAGCTTTCCAGCCTGGGAACAACAGCCGTCAACACCAAGCCTACACACACACCTGCCACAGCCTGAATCAGATTGCCGGGAATATCCGCAAGGGCGAACTCGGGCACGGCAATCCACTCATACACAAAGTAGCCCAGCACCATCACGGCTTCCGCTGCAATAAAGGCCAGCACCGTACGCCGCCGGTCATCCTTCCGGTAGATCAGCCAGGCAGCAGCAGCCATCAGTCCCTTCACCACAAGGGTGACAGGGGCGTACACCGGGTACACCAGCAGATCAGCCAGCATGCTGCCCACCGCCGCCGCAGGAATTCCCAAGGGGCCCAGCAGCATAACCGCCAGCAGAATCAGTCCATCCCCCAGGTGAATGTATCCCGAGCCCAGGGGAATGTGGGGGAAAATCGTCAGCACGCAAATCATGGCTGCCATGACACCGACAATGGTCAGCTTCTTCACCTTTGCATCACGCATGGGGATAACCTCCTTAACGAGTCACATGGTGGAACTGCTTTTCCAGCCCCAGAGGAATGCACAGCACCCAGGCAATCACAGCCCCCACCACTGCCTGCAGGCACTGGAAGGGAAGCTTCACCAGAGCCGTTTCCGGGGTGCTGTACACAAAGGCACGGCCAATGGTGTACCCAGCCACCATGATCACAGCACCCACCAGCAGGGCAACAGCCGCCGATACCGGCTTCTTCCACTTCAATTTGGCAAACAGCAGGGAGACGGCCACCGCCTGCAAGCCATGGGTCACAAGGCTGACGAACATGGGCGCAGGATAGAAGAGGGCATCCCCCAAGAAGGCTCCTACGCCGCAGGCCAGAAAGGCGGACAGGGGATCCATCAGCAGAGACGCAGTGCCAATGACCGCATCATTGAAGTACAGGTGTCCGCCGGGCACCGGGATGCTCATGACGCTCATGCTCAGCACAATGACCATGGCCATGAACAGTGCCGTCAGGGTCAGCCACAGCACAGGCTTCTGCCGGCGAAGATCATCATTTCTTACCATCTTCATCCGATCCTTTCAAGAAGAAACATGATTATGCGTTTTCCAGCCGCTTCAGGCCGTCGTCAATGCGGCGAAGGGTTTCTTCCCGTCCCAGCAGCCAGGCAATTTCAATGGCACCGCCGGGGGTGGAAGCCTGACCGGAAATGGCAATCCGCAGCGGCCACAGGGCAGCGGCGTTCTTCATGCCGGCTTCCGCAATGGCAGCCATCAGTGCATCGTGAATGGCAGGCTCCGTCCACTCCACCTTTTCCAGCACAGGGCGCAGCAGCGTCAGTGCCTTCCGGGAAACTTCCGGATCGGTCTTGCTCTTCTTGTTGGTATAAATGGCCACATCGTAGTCCGGCAGCTCGCCCAGGAACTTCACCATGTCCGGCACCCGGTTGAACACTTCCGTACGGGTCTGCATCAGCTCTGCCAGCCGCTTATAGTCAATGTTCTTGCCAGCCAGCACCTTGTCAAACCAGGGCGTGACCAATTCCAGATACTTTTCAGGAGACAGGCGGCGAATATACTCCGCATTGAACCAGGTCAGCTTGTCAATGTCGAAGATGCCGGGTGCCTTATTCAGCCGATGAACGTCGAACACCTCCACCAGCTCATCCATGGTGAAGAATTCCCGATCGTCTCCGGGATTCCAGCCCACCAGCACCAGATAGTTGATCAGTGCCTCGGTCAGGTAGCCCTTCTCCACAAAGTCGGAATAGTAGGCGTCTCCATCCCGCTTGCTCAGCTTATGATGGGCATCCCGCATCACGGTAGGCAGGTGAATGTACTGGGGCACATCCCAGCCAAAGGCCTCGTACAGCAGGTTGTACTTGGGGGTGGAAGACAGGTACTCCATGCCCCGCATCACGTGGGTAATGCCCATCAGGTGGTCATCAATCACGTTGGCAAAGTTGTAGGTGGGCATGCCGTCCTGCTTGATAAGCACCATGTCGTCCAAGGTGTCATTGGGGAAAGTCATGTGACCGAAAACCAGATCGTCGTAGCTGGTTTCCCCTTCCGTAGGCGCATTCTGGCGAATCACATAGGGGACTCCTGCATCCAGCTTTGCCTGAATTTCTTCCTTGCTCATGTGCAGGCAGTGCTTGTCGTACTTGAACACTTCCCCCCGCTTTTCAGCCTCGGTGCGGCGTTCATCCAGCTCTTCCTTGGTACAGAAGCAGTAATAGGCGTGGCCGGATGCCACCAGCTGCTGGGCATAGGGCAGGTACAGGGACTTCCGCTCGGACTGGATATAGGGACCGCAGGGGCCGCCTACGTCGGGGCCTTCGTCCCAGTTCATGCCGCAGCCCTTCAGGGTTTCATAAATGACTTCAGTTGCGCCTTCCACAAAGCGTTCCTGATCCGTATCCTCAATGCGGAGGATGAACTTACCGCCCATTTTCCGGGCGAAGAGATAATTATACAGGGCAGTCCGCAGTCCGCCCAGGTGCATAAAGCCCGTGGGGCTGGGGGCAAATCGAGTTCTGACTTCCATTTTCTTTCCTCCATGGCAGCTTCTTTGATGCACAGCATGCTCCGACCGATCAGCAGCCGGTCGGAGCATGAAAAAGGTGTTACTTTGCCTGCTTGGCGTAGGTATCCCGAAGGCCTACGGTCCGGTTATACACAGGCATGTCCGGCGTAGAGTCCGGATCCTTGCAGAAGTATCCGGTACGCAGGAACTGGAAGGTGGTGCCGGTTTCGCAGTCCCGCACGGCAGGCTCGGCCACGCCGTGGAGCACCACCAGACTGTTGGGATTCAGGCGGCTGATGAAGTCCTTCTTGTTCACAGGTGCCGCCGTTTCCCCTTCGGTCTCGGCTTCAGGCTCTTCTTCCAAGTCTTCCAAAGCATTCAGCAGGGGATCATACAGCCGGGCTTCAAAGGGCACTGCATCCACGGCACTAACCCAGTGGAGCACCTTGCCCTTGATCTTCCGATCTGCACCGGCGGTGCCGGAGGCGGAGTCCATATCCACGGTGCAATGCACCTCGACAATCTGTCCTTCTGCATCCTTTACACATGCATCGCAGCGGACAATATAGGCGCCCTTCAGCCGCACTTCAAAGCCGGGATACATGCGCTGGAACTTCTTTGCAGGCACTTCCATAAAGTCATCCTGCTCAATGTACAGTTCTCTGCCGAAGTGCACGGTATGGCTGCCCATTTCCGGGTGATCCGGGTGATTCTCCATGGTCAGGGTATCCACACGATCCTCCGGCCAGTTGGTCAGCACCACCTTCAGGGGCTTCAGCACTGCCATGGCACGGGGGGACTTGTCGCCCAGGTCATCCCGGACGCAGCTTTCCAGCAAGGCAAAGTCCACGGTGGAGTCTGCCTTGCTCATGCCGATGCGATCCACAAAGTCCCGAATAGCGGTGCCGGTGTAGCCACGGCGGCGCATGCCGGACAGGGTGGGCATCCGGGGATCATCCCAGCCGCTCACATAGCCCCCCTCCACCAGCTGCCGCAGATACCGCTTGCTCATGATGGTCTGGGTAATGTTCAGGCGAGCAAACTCAATCTGCCGGGGCTTGGCAGGCAGCATGTTCTGGCTGTGCTCCACCACCCAGTCATACAGGGGGCGGTGAATTTCAAACTCCAGGGAGCACAGGGAATGGCTGATGCCTTCCAGTGCGTCACTGATGGGATGGGCAAAGTCGTACATGGGATAGATGCACCACTTATTGCCCGTGCGCCAGTGCTCCTTGTACAGGATGCGGTACATGGCCGGGTCGCGCATGACAATGTTGGAGGAAGCCATGTCAATCTTCATACGCAGAATTTTGCTGCCTTCCGGAAACTCCCCTGCCCGCATGCGGCGGAACAGATCCAGACTTTCTTCCGCAGGCCGATCCCGCCAGGGGCTGTTCTTGCCGGGCTCGGTCAGGGTGCCGCGATTGACTCGCATTTCTTCCTTGCTCTGCTCATCCACATAGGCAAGGCCACGCTTGATCCAGTCCTCGGCAATGGCGTAGCACTGATCATAATAATCGCTAGCATAGTACAGGCCGCCTGTCCAGGTAAAGCCCAGCCAGTTAATATCCCGCTTGATGGCTTCCACGTATTCCGTGTCTTCCTTGGCGGGGTTGGTATCATCAAAGCGAAGGTTGCACAATCCGCCGTACTTTTCAGCCGTCAAAAAGTCCATAATCAGGGCTTTGCAGTGACCGATGTGCATATATCCGTTGGGTTCCGGAGGGAAGCGCGTGTGCACCTGCGTGTAGCGGCCTTCCTTTAAGTCCTGCTCGATGGCGTCCCAGATAAAGTTGCTGCGCGTCGTTGTTTCTTCCATGAAAAACAGATCCTCCTTCTCCCATACTAGTGGAGCCTCTTCGGCATTTTTTCATTATACTGTTATTTCCCATCAAACGCAAGCACGGATTTGCCGGAATTCACAGGATTGGAAAATAAGCAAAGAGGAGACGGCTGAACGCCGTCTCCTCCCAGCCCATCAACAAAGTCTCGCCTTTCTGACGCATGGCGGGACTTTGTTGCTATA
>CAVIWF010000011.1:0-59146 GCA_963646285.1 bacterium | reverse complement strand
GCCACAGCTTGGTTTCCAGAAAAATTTCCTCCCGGGGCAGGCCGGACTTTTTCATTCCACGCCCAACAGCCTTTTCGTTGACGTAGGCGTTTGCTGTGTCAATCAGGCGATAGCCGTCTTGCAGTGCGGAAAGAACGGAAGCCTCTGCTTCATCCGGGGTCAGCAGAAACGTGCCGATGCCTGCCATGGGCATGTTGACACCATTGTTCAGAGTTACATATTCCATGGTGATGTCTCCTTAAAGGGCCTGATTCAGCTTTTCGGCTTCCGCCTTGTTGGTTGCCATGCCGCCATAGGTCATGCCATACAGTGCAGCGAACCGCTTCATGGTGTATTCGCCGGCTTCCAGCATCCACTTTTCCGGCGCAGCACCCTGAAAAACGAAATACATTCTGCGGCCAGACAGCCCGTCCTCCTGAACACGGCCGTAGAAGCGATCCAGTACGTTGCGGACGCTGCCGCAGATGTTGTGCCAGTACAGCGGCGAACCAATGACGATGGTATCCGCCTTTTCCATGGCAGCAATGACCGTATCCAGTCCGTCACCGGGAAGCTGCTGACCGTAAGCACCGATGGTGTAGTCGATCAGGTTCAGGGTTTCGTACGCCTTGCCCTTGAGCAGCGTTGCCGCCATGGCTGCCGTATGACCCTGATGATTGGGACTGCCATTGATGAATAAAATGCTCATTGTTCGCTCTCCTTATTCTGTAAGCTGTCCATCCCACGCACGCACGGGATTGGTGAAGAAGCCGCCCGTGAAGTCGTAGTTCAGGTTGAAATACCGTCCGCTTTCGCCTTGATCCATGGCACGAATCTGGGCCATTTCATTCTCGGTCAATTCAAAGTCAAAAATGTCCATATTCTCCTGCTGATGGGCATGGGTTCGTGGAACCGGGAATGACAGAGAATCCTTCTTGAATGTGCCAGCGCAGAATGACTTGCACAACGCTTTTGTTATGTGCCTTCGCAATAGCTTCCAGGGTGTCTGCATTCAGCAGACGCTGATCCCCGTGCCCGAGGGGATACCAACATTCCACCTGAATATTGTACTGGGCGGCCAGTGCCCGTGTTTCCAGCCGCTGAACAAAGGGATGGCATTCAATTTTCATAATCTGCGGCTTGATGTCCTGCTCCATGATGGCATAGGCTCCATAGAACAACCGTCAGCTTTTTCATCAAAATACTTCTTTCCATTCAATGGTGAAAATTCGTAAAGATGGCCGGTTCTTTCTGAGGCAGACCAAATTGCGCCTTGCCAAGCTGAATACTCTTCATCATAAACGCCATATTGCGCCCCAGGGTGCGCATGGTCTGCAAGCCTTCCAAGTCCTTTTGCACTTCCTCTGCCGATCCGCCATACACCATATTCCAGTACTGGCTGCTGGCAACCGGCATGCCCGTCATGGTGAAATACTTGTTCAGCACATCGAAAGATGCGGTGTTGCCGCCCCGGCGGCAGGTGACCACTGCTGCACCTACCTTCATGGTCTTGTCCACACCCAGCGTGCTGAAAAACAGCCTGTCCATGAAGGCGATTGCGCCCCCTGCCGGAGAGGAAAAATACACCGGCGCACCAATAACAAAAGCGTCTGCCTCCGCCAATTTGGGCGCAACTTCATTCACCATATCGTCAAACACACATTTGCCCGTTTCGTGGCATTTGCGGCAGGCGATGCATCCGCGAATATCTTTGTTGCCGACGTGCATCAACTCCGTTTCGATTCCTTCGGCTTCCAGCGTGCGCTTCAGCTCTGCCAAGGCAGTATACGTGCATCCGTGAGGCCGTGGACTGCCGTTGATCAGCAGTGCTTTCATGGGTATCCCTCCTTACCTGCATGCCAGCAGAATTTCATAGATGTCGTCATGGGTCAGCTTTTTGCAGCAGCCGGCGGTGATATTTGTCGAATCCGCCACGGCACGCAGGTTCGTATCCTCTGGAATGCCCAGCTCTGCAAAAGTAGTAGGCAGGCCGATTTCCTTAATGAACGCTGCAAGCGCCTCCACCCCGGCAAGGGCGGTTGCTTCTTCTGTCTCCTTCGGTGCAATACCCCAGACGTTCCGGGCAAACCGGGCGAAGCGAGCTGCCCCAGCCTTATAGATGTGCCGGTACAGCACAGGATGAATCACTGCCAAGCCCTTGCCATGGTTGCAGTTGGTGTACGCCCCCAGCTGGTGCTCGATTTGGTGCGCCTGAAAATCCGTCACCTTGCCGATCTTCAGTACGCCGTTTTCCGCCATGGCCGATGCCCACGCCAGTTCGCTGCGGGCTTCGTAATGGTTGTGATCCTTCATCAGCGTGCGAATGTTGCGGATAACGCTGCGCATGACAGCCTCGTTGATGTCGTCCGACAGATTGTTTTCATCCGGCTTGCCGAAATAGGTTTCCATGGCGTGGCTCAGGGTATCAAATGCGCCGGAGATGACCTGACCGAAGGGCACAGACAGGGTGTACATGGGATCAAGGAAAGCGAAATCAGCCTGGGCACCGAAGAGACCGGACTTGAGCTTCTTTTCCTCGTGAGTGATCACCGCCCCTGCGTTCATTTCGGAGCCGGTGCCGAACACTGTTACGATGGTGCCCAGTGGAATAAACTGGCTTGGGAAGGTGTGCTTGACCATTTCCATGTCCCAAATATCCTCATCCAGCTTCGCCTGTGCGGAGACGATCTTGCAGCAGTCGGACACCGATCCGCCGCCTACGGCGAGAATCAAATCAACCCCATTCTCCCGTGCCAGCTTTGCCCCCTCCTGCACCTTGGCATAGGTGGGATTGGGCATGATGCCGGCAAATTCAATAACCGTCTTTCCCTGTGCATGCAGGATGTCCGTCACTTCGTCGTACACGCCGTTGCGCTTAATGGATCCACCACCATAGGCCAGCATCACCGTGGGACCGTACTTTTTCAGCAGGCAGCCCAGGTACTCCTTTACGCCGCCTTTGCCGAAATATACCTTGGTTTTGTTTTCAAAGATGAAGTTGTTCATCTGTTTCCCCTCCCTATTTGGTTTCGCTTTTATGATAAGAAAAGCGAGGCTTCCTGAGAAGTCTCGCTTTGTTCATGAGTCTATACCTTAGGGTTATGTTAACCGTACAGTTCTTTGCCAACCACCTTCGCCACGTCCAGGAATCGCTGCACAACAGGTGACGGTTCGGGTGCATGCAGGATGCCGTAGGGAATGCTGTAATCCCATTCCACCGGGAGCACCTTCAGCAGCGGATGGACGCTTGCCCAGCCTGAAATGGCCAGCAGCACGTCGTTGGTGCTTTCACAGCGGTTGAACACGTCCGTGTTGTAAAAGTCAAAATCCACAATGTGAATCTGCGGGTGATACTGCCACAAATCGTCCCGCAGCTGATCCACATAGCAGCTCCAGCCGCGGTGCAGCAGCATCAGGTTTTCACCGTAAAGGTCGGAAAGCTGCAGCTTGTCCTGATTCGCCAGCCGGTGATGAATGGATACGGCGCATTCAAAGGGCACTCGTGCCAGCTCCAGCCCGGCACAGCCCCGCAGTGCCAGCATGGTTTCATCAAAAATGCCACCCACAATGTCGATGCGTTTGCCTAAATTCGCCAGGATTTCCCGGGCATTCTCCGGCGTGTTTTCAAAGGGCACAATCCGGAATTTGATATCCGGACAGGTTGCATTCACCTTCGTCCACAGCTGCATGAGCAGCTGGGCCGGGGTCATGGGGGATGAACCTACACGGATGACGTTGGTATCCTCCAGCATGGCGTTTTTCGCCCGTGCCACCGAATCCCGGCAGTATTGGATGATGTATTTTGTATCCTGATACAGGCTTTGTCCTGCCCTGGTCAGCGTAAGCCCACGATGGCTGCGGTCAAAGAGTTTCACGCCCAGGGATTCCTCCAGCAGGTTGATCTGCTTGATGACGGCGGTGGGCGTGATGTACGCTTCCTCGGCAGCCTTGCTGAAGCTGCCTGCGTCGGCCACGCGCAGAAAAGTTTCCAGCTGGGGGTTATACACGGCGGTTCACACTCCTTCTCTCTACATATTGATATTGTATCCGTCAGGCAAGGTTTTTGCAAGCAATTGCATCGTTTTTATAACCTTTGGGTATATGCTCGTAAACAAACGGAGACTTCCAAGGCGACCAAATCCCCCTTATCATGTAGCCATCGGGTGAAGAAAACGCCCGAAAGCAGAAACAGGAAGGAGAGTCCCTTGATGAAGAAGTTGATCGCCCTTGTATTGACCCTGATGTTTACCCTCACCGCTGTTGCCTTTGCGGAGGAACCTGAAACCACCGATGCGCCTAGCAAGACGCTGGTCGTCTACTTTTCCGCCACAGGCAGCACCGAACGCATTGCCAATATGATTGCTGAAGTGACCGGTGCAGATGTGTTCGTCATCACCCCTGCGGAGCCCTACACGAATGACGACCTGGATTGGACGGACAGCAGCAGCCGTGTTTCTTATGAGCATGACCATCCTGAAGCCCAGAATGAAGTGACATTGACTGAAACCACCCCTGAAAACTGGGATCAGTACGATACCGTTTACATTGGCTATCCCATCTGGTGGGGAAATGCTGCATGGCCGGTCAATCAGTTTGTTACCGGCAACGACTTCACCGGCAAGGCGGTGATCCCCTTCTGCACCTCTTCCAGCTCCGGGTTTGGTCAGAGCGGTACCTTGCTGGCTGAAATGGCAGGCACCGGCGAATGGCTGGAAGGTGCACGCTTCTCTTACGGCACCGAAGAAGCCGATATTCAGGCATGGGTAAACGACCTTGCCGATGCCATTGCACAGGCACAGACTGCCCAGGCAGAATGAGCGTAACCATTGACCAGAAACGGCTGCGCCATAGTGCCGCTCCATTACTACTCAACTTCTAAAAGTAGGATGCAAACCACGATAAAGAAACTGTTATCCATGACGGTAGCACTCTAGCTGCTGACCGGCACAACCCTGGCAGAGGAAGCCAAAGCACCCCTGACCATTGCCGAGCAGGGCATGTTTTCCGCAGGAGGCACAGTAACCGAGCCTGTAGCGGGCGACTACGATCCCACCACCAACTGGCTGGACATGACCCGTGCAGGCAACACGGCGCACGTCGATCACGCCAATGTGCTGTATCAGATTCCTGCTGATGACAATGGTCATCCCATTGTCTACCTGCACGGCTACGGTCAATCCCGCATGGGCTGGATGACCACGCCGGACGGCCGTGAAGGCTGGGCTACCTATTTCCTGCGCAACGGCCACAGTGCTTATCTGGTGGATCAGCCCGGCCGTGGCGAAGCAGGCGCACAGGCAAGCATGTCCACCGATGGGTTCCTTGATACCTGGTCGGAAGATTCCAAGGAATACAAGCCCGGAGATCAGGCATGGTACACCCATTTCCGCATTGGGCGGGTTGCCCCGGAGCGCTATGAAGGCTCTCAGTTTCCTGAGGGAGACGAGGCGCAGGATCAATTCTTCCGCCAGATGACCCCGAACACGGGCACCTTCGATCAAGCCAAGGCTGCCGCTGCACTGGGGGAGGTCATGGCAGAAGTGAAGGGACGCACGGGCAACAAGTCCATCTTTATCACCCATTCCCAGGGCGGCGCAGTCGGCTGGGATGTGCCGGTGGAAAACATCGCCGCCATTGTGGCCATCGAGCCCGGCGGAACGCCCCAAGTAGGTTCTGAACAGTATAACCGCCTACTGGAAGCAAAGATCCCGATTACCATTTACTTTGGGGATTACATCGACAATGGCCCGGAGGACATTGCTTCCACCAGCTTCTGGCAGCAGATACGGGACGGTGCGCTGGATTTCGCCGAACACTATAATGCCGACGGCGGTGACTGCACCGTGGTTGACCTGCCCAAGATCGGCATCACTGGCAACAGCCACTTCATGTTCCAGGAAAAGAACAGCGACGAGATTGCTGCTCACATCGAAAGCTGGCTGGGTGAACATGGCCTGAACTGACAAGGGAGGCGCCATCCATGAAACGCTTTCTATCCATCCTCCTGCTGCTGTGCTGCCTGTGCGGCACAGCAGCAGCGGAGGAAACCCTCACGCCGGGCACGCAAACCCAACGTGGGTTCATCAATGACAATGTGCTGCACAGCGAAATTGGTGACATCCATTTCAGCAGCTACATCCCAGAAAGCTACGACGGCAGCGAGCCCTATGCGCTGTTCGTTACCCTGCCGGGTTGGGAAGGGTTGTATTTTCAAGGCGTTGGTGCAAACATGGTGGAGGATTTCGGCGTTGAAGCCATTCAATACAATGACAAGATGATTGTGCTTTCCACCCAGCTGAACGACTGGGGGCAAACCTCCGCCAACGAAGCCATTGCCCTAACGGAATACTTTATCGAGCATTACAATATCGACCCATCTCAGGTCTACCTCCACGGCATGTCCGGCGGCGGCGAAACCGGTTCGCTGGTCATGGGTACCAAGCCGGAATTGTTCACGGCATACCTGTCCACCTGTTCCCAGTGGGACGGGGATCTGAACGTGCTGGCGCAGGCACGTTCACCTGTCTACTTCGCCATCGGCGAACAGGACAGCTATTACGGATCTGAATCCTTTATTCAGACCTACAACGCACTGCACGAACTGTACGCTGCCCAGGGGCTGACAGAAGAAGAGATTAGCAAACTTATCGTGCTGGATGTGCGCCCGGCAGCGTTCTTTACCGAACGGGGCTTCCGTGATCAGCATGCCGGCGGACAGGCCTTTGCCCATGAAGCTGGTGTCATGGGTTGGCTGTTCGGAGAGCATGCCCTGCCTGAAAGGAGGAATAACGAATGAAACGACTGACTGCATTGGCTTTGGCACTGCTGACACTTTGCACCGGCAGCCTGGCCGCCGCAGAGGAATCCGCAGTAACAGAAGCACCTGCACATACTCTGACGGTGTATTTCTCCGTAGCGGAAAACAGCGAGATGGATCTTGTTTCTTCTGCCAGCGTGACCCAATGGAACGGCAAGGCAGTAGGCACCATCAGCGTACTGGCCAGCATGATCCATGCCCGTGTGGGCGGCGACCTGTATGCCATTGATACTTCCGTAGCTTATCCGGTGGAGACACTGATTGATTTTGCCGCCGAAGAGCAGGAACAGAACGCCCGTCCCGAATTGCTCAACCCTATCGAGAATCTGGATCAGTATGATGCCATCTTCATCGGCTATCCCACCTGGTGGTACGACTTGCCCATGGTGATGTACAGCTTCTTCGATGCATATGATCTCTCTGGCAAAACCATTATCCCCTTTAACACCCACAACGGCAGCCGCTTCTCCAGCACCATCCAGACCATTGAGCGGTAGGAGCCTGACGCAACGGTTATCGAAAACGGCTTTACTGTTAACGAGCGGAATGTGGTGCAGGCGGAAGGCGATTTGAACGCTTGGCTGACGCAGCTGGGTTACTGAGTGCACCATGCTGAAACAGAAACAATGGATTGATGTGGTCATGCTGCTTCTGCTGCCCTTGCTGATGACCTATGAACTGATTGGGCAGGCAACCCATGAGTACCTCGGCCTAACCATGACCGCCCTGCTGATTGCCCATCACCTGCTGAATTGCTCCTGGCATCAGCACCTGTTCAAGGGAAAGTATCCCCGGCAGTGGATCGTCATGACCGCACTGGACGCTCTTCTGCTAATGCTGCTGGCGGTGCAGGCCGTCAGCGGCATCATGATGGCAAAGCATGCGCTAAGCTTCCTTCCCCATGTTGGCAGGCGTTCCATCGCCCGCACACTGCATATGGCAGGCGCATATTGGAGCTTTGTGCTGATGAGCCTTCATGCAGGCATGCACTTGCTGCCTCTGCTTCACAGGATGCAGAGGCAGCCGGCCTATCTATATTTATGTACTTTTGCACTGCTGTTGGCACTCTATGGCGTCTTTGCCTTCTTCAAGCGGCAGCTTCCCGGGTATATGTTTTTCCAACTGCAGTTTGCTTTCTTTGACTTTGACGAGCCGCTGGTTTTCTTCCTGCTGGACTATCTGGCCATGATGCTGCTGTTTATGGGCTGTGGCGCGGGGCTGCAATCGCTGATGCAGAAGAGGAAAAGGAGCGAATGAGGTGCAGGATCATGAAATGAAGACCTAGCGGTGGCTAGGACGAGACGGATTCCGACATAAAAACTTTTGTGAAGCAGACAAGAATATAACGCCGCCGATGGGGCAGTCTCTGAAATAGTCTTGCTGCATATTTATCATTTTCTTGCTTCGAGCTTCGACCTTTCCTTTTCATTTTCCTCAAACGCTTTAAGAATCGCATGAGCATGCTGAATTCTTGATGTCTTCGCACTCTCTGGACGCTGAGTAATCACGATGTTGGGATTAAAATGAAACTCCTCACTGATGCCACTGCCGATGACAATTTGGCTTGTATCTTCAAACAAATCTACGCCGATCTTGCGGATAAAAGAGTCTTCATCTAACGCTGATCTTTTTCCGGTCGGCTTATACCACCAGCCACCGGTTATAAACACAATATGTGTCGGGCGAGGGTAGAAAACTTCTTTTTGTAGAATAAGTGCGCATGAATTTAATGTTTCACCGATCAGTTTGTTATTCGGATTTCCACCACTGTATGGAGAAATCTTGTAGAGATTCGTCCAGGCCAGGTGCTCTGACCAGTCGTTTTCAAATCCAAATTGCGCCATTACTGCGTGGCAAAGCTGAAAGAAGGGTGAGCGATTGTAGTTGTATACCTTATCTTCACCATTTTCTACATAGCAGACTTTCCCCTGACCGATTTGGGCAGTATCCATCGCACTGGCAAAAATCTGATTCACGATTTCTTCAACAGAGCCTGGTTGAATATCGCACCAGCCGTTCACAGCTCTACCCACAAACAGAATGCGAAGCGGTTTTCCCTGATACATATTGCCGGCAAAATGCCTGCCCTTCATCAGCGGCATGCCAGTAAGTCCATTTTCAACATGGCCCATTCGCTCCTTGAGCGGCTCGATCATCTTTATGTATGACCTCTTGATATCTTCAATGGTACAATGCTGACTGACGCAAAGGTCCATATCAATCCGTTGTGATTCAGCCATATCCCTTCAGCCTCTTCATCATTTCTTGCAGAGCATGTTTTGCTTCTCGATGCCACTGATTATCCAGCTCTGTCGTCAAGGTATATTATACCAATTCCGGTTTTAGTCCCCGTGCCTTTCTTCTTTCCTGCAACTTAGTTCCACGATAGGTGATTTTCATGCTTATTTCCATGTGGGTGACCATCTTGACACAATACCCATTCAGTTGCCCGTTGCCGGTACCTTGATGATGCGCTGTAAGGGCTGACGTTTTTCACCATTCATTTTATGATTCCAAAAATTGAATAATCCTATCCAAATCCACCCCTTCATCCTCATCCACAATGAGCACCTGTTCCGGGGGAAGGGTCTCTGCCCAGGCATCGTAGAGGGCTTTCTGCTTGGTTGCATAAGCCAGCCCTAAGTCGCTTTCATAGCTGCGATCCCGCTCCCGCAGACGCTGCACCAGCAGCTCGGCAGAGCAGCGAAGGTAAACGTATTTCTCAATGGGCGGCATGAGCTTTTCAATGCCTTTGGCCATTTTTTCGATGATATCGTACTCGGCCTGAGTTAAGTCCCCCTCTTCCAGCCGATACCGGGCAATGACCAGATTTTCAATCAGACAGCGGTCGTAAAAATAGAAATCTTTCTCCTCTTTTGGCCGATCATCGTCGAAGTAGAGGGAAAGAAAGGCGATTTGGCTGTGAAAGGACCAGCGGGGCGGATCCTCATAGTAGGGGAGAATAAAGGGGTTGTTTTCCGGGCATTCCTTGTGGGCGGCGGCACGGTCGCCCAGACGAGCCAAAAGCCTGGCCAACAAGGTACTCTTTCCTGCGGCTACAGCGCCGCTGATGGAAACATACTTCATCAGATTGCCCCCTTTTTGATATGCAATGGATAAGTTCCTGCTCATTATAGCGACTTCCGCCATGATGTCAAGGCGAACAAAGAAAGACAATGTTTTACATGCGAAAGGGCACTGCCTAAAGGAAACAGGCAGTGCCCTTGATGAGCATTGATAGGTCTTACGCCCAGGGATTTTCCGTGGGATAAGGCAGAGACTTGGGCTGATTGTAAGCAATATCCTTCACGCCGAGGAACTTGAACACCTCAAACAGCTGCTTGGCGCAGTGAGCAAAGGCGACAGCACCATGGTGAGGATACCGCTTCTGCACCAGCACGTGGCGATAGAAGCGTCCCATTTCGGGAATGGCGAACACACCGATGCCGCCGAAGGAACGGGTGGGCACATCCAGCACTTCGCCCTGGGCGATGTAGCTGCGCAGGTCGCCATTGGAGTCGCACTGCAGGCGGTAGAAGGTGATCTCACTGGGGGCAATGTCGCCTTCCAGCGTGCCGCGGGTGAAGTCGGGATCGCTGCCTGCAGGCTCCAGCAAACGGTGCTGAATCAGCTGATACTTCACAGCACGGCTGTCGCACATCTTGCAGGAAGGCGTGTTGCCGCAGTGGAAGCCCATGAAGGTGTCCGTCAGCTTGTAATCATACCGGCCACGGATATCTTCGTCATAGATGTACTGGGGAACAGAGTTGTTGATGTCCAGCAGCGTTACGGCGTCGCCGGTGATGCAGGCACCGACATATTCGCTCAAGGCACCGTAAATGTCCACTTCGCAGGATACGGGGATGCCGCGGGCAGCCAGGCGGCTGTTCACATAGCAGGGTTCAAAGCCAAACTGGCTGGGGAAGGCAGGCCAGCACTTATCGGCAAAGGCCACGTACTTCCGTGCACCCTTGTGATTCTCTGCCCAGTCCAGCAGGGTCAGTTCAAACTGTGCCATCCGCTCGCTGAGTTCTGGATAATAGCGGCCTTCGCCCATTTCCTTGGCCATGTCGGCGCACACGTCGGGAATGCGGGGATCATTGGCGTGCTCCTTATAGCTGATCAGCAGATCCAGTTCGCTGTTTTCCTCGATTTCAACGCCCAATTCATAAAGTCCCTTAATGGGCGCATTGCAGGCGAAGAAGTCCTGAGGACGGGGTCCGAAGGTGATGATCTTCAGATTCTTCACGCCGATGACGGCACGGGCAACGGGGATAAAGTCGGCAATCATTTCTGCAATATCGTCGGCAGTGCCAACGGGATACTCCGGAATGTAGCCGTTCAGGTGACGCATGCCCAGATTATAGGAGCAGTTCAGCATGCCGCAGTAAGCATCGCCACGGCCGTTGATCATGTCCCCGTCGCCTTCGGCAGCGGCAACAAACATGCAGGGGCCGTCAAAGTTCTTGGCAATCAGGGTTTCAGGAGTTTCAGGGCCAAAGTTGCCCAGGAACACAACAGCAGCATTGCACTGGGCAGCTTTCAGCTCTTCTACAGCCTTCAGCATGTCCTTTTCGTTTTCTACCGTGGTCTTGATTTCTACCACGTCAAGCTGCTTCTGACTGCACTTTTCTGCAATGGCGGCACGGCGCTTTTCACTCAGTGCAATGGGGAAGCAGTCCCGGGACACGGCTACCAAGCCAAGCTTTACAACAGGAATATTGGTCATCATCATACAATCCTCCTAGCGCGTTTCAAAGGATGTTTTACCTGTCAGGTAGCATAGCACGAACGGAGAAAATCGTCAAGAGAATGCAGCAGTTTTGTCATTTTTGACAGAAAAACCTCCCAAGCAATGCTGCCTGAGAGGAATTTTTCTATCCAATTTTACTGTGCCTTAACGGCCTCTGCGTGTTCCTTCTTGATTTTTGCCAGCAGTTCCGGATCTTCCAGCAGATCCAGCGCCGTCAATGCCATGACCTTGGCACCCAGTCCGATGGAGGCAAGCCCCAGGGGAGACTTGGCTGCCGCCTTGAATTCCTCGCTGTGCGCAGGCACTACCTGCTCGGAAATGGTGATGTGGGGCTGAATGGTGGGCACCACCTGAGAAATGTTGCCCACGTCGCTGGAGCCCATCTCGTCCCGGGGCTCAATGGGACGCACATGTTCCCCGAACTCCTCCAGGTGTTTCTGATACACTGCATCGAAGGAGGGGGTGACCACCGTGTTTTCCACGATGTTCTGGTAAGGCTGCATCCGTCCCTTGGCACCGGTCATCAGGGCGGCACCTTCCACAATGTGCTCCACCTGTTCGTAAATCTTCTTCATCATGGGGGCGGTAGCCGCACGAAGGTAGAACTTTCCCTTGGCGTACTCGGGCACAATGTTCGGCGCCGTGCCGCCGTTGACGATAATGCCGTGAATGCGTACATCGTCCGTGCAGTGCTGGCGCAGGGCATCAATGCCCCGATAGGTCATGAGCAGGGCGTTGAGGGCGTTAATGCCGTCCTCCGGGCAGTTGGCTGCATGGGCGGGCTTGCCCCAGAACTCAATATCCACAGGAGCGCAGCCCAGCGTTTTGGTTGTCAGGGTATGGACACCGGCGCCGGGATGGACGCACAGCGCTGCATCCACGTCCTTCAGGAAGCCTTCACGAACAAAGCTGCCCTTGGCGCTGCCGTTTTCGCCACCTTCCTCGCCGGGGGTGCCGTAGACACGGACTTCGCCGCCAACCTGGTCAATCACCTGCTTCAGGCAGGCTGCCGCCAGGGAGGAAGTGGCGCCGAACAGGTTGTGACCGCATCCGTGACCCAGCCCTGCCAGTGCGTCAAACTCGGCCAAGAACACAATCACAGGGCCGGGCTTGCCGGAAACATAGCGGGCGTCGAAGCCTGTCCGATGCCCTGCTACATCCGTCTTCACATCAAAGCCTTCCTTGCGGAGCATGTCGCTCAGGTGCTCGCAGGCGAAAAACTCATAATTGCTCACTTCAGGATGTGCATGAATATCCAATGCCAGCTGCTGATAATCCTTCAGCCGCTCCTCAGCATAGGCAACGATCGTATCACGACGGCTCATAGGGCTTTCTTCTCTCCTTTATCATGACGATGGGCGAACAATGCCCGATTGGTGGTGCGCCGTGCCAGCAGGTTGCCCAGGCTTTGCAAGGCGAAAACCACCAGCAGCAGCACCACCACGCAAACGTTTACAATGTCCGGGTGATTCTGGTTCTGACCATAGTTGATGGCAAAGCTGCCGATGCCGCCTGCGCCTACTGCGCCTGCCATGGTGGTCAGGCCAATCAGGCTGATGGCTGTTACCGTGGTAACACGGATCAGTTCCGGCACAGCCTCATGCAGATACACCCGAAAAATCAGCCCCAGCACGCTGCTGCCCATGCTCCGTGCAGCTTCCACCTTGCCGGCATCCACCCCGGACAGGGCAACTTCCACCTGACGGGTGTAGAAGGGCACCGCACCAAATACCAGCGGAAGGATCGCACCCTTCACACCGATGGCTGTGCCCACCACAGCTCTGGTCAGGGGGATGAGGAAGATCAGCAGAATCAGGAAGGGAATGGAACGGAAAATGTTCACAATGATGTTGGTCAGCTGATAGACGACAGCGTTGGGGGCAATGCCGCCTTTCTTGGTCACCACCAGCAGAATGCCCAGAAGAAGGCCTACCGCAAAGGCGATGAGCCCTGCCTTCAAGAACATTTCCACCGTGGCCTGGCAGCTGCTGACAAACTTATCGAAGTAATTATACAGGTTCGGGGCAAACTGTTCAATGAGTTCCATCAGCCAGCACCTCCATCTGAATATGATTTGCTGCCAGGTAGGCCATGCCCTTGGCAATGCCGTCTGCATCGCCGCCCAGCACCACAATCATGCTGCCCAAAGGATTGCCCTGCAGCAGATCCACATTGGCCAGCACAATGTTCACATCAATGCCGAACTGCTTGGTTGCAGAGGAAATCACATGCTCGCCTACGCAATCCTTCTGGAAGGTCAGCTTCACCAGCTTTTCTCCCGGCTTCAGCCGCACCAGGGGATCGTCGCCGCCCATGAGCCGGTCTATCTTGCTCAGGGGCGTGGAGGAAGCCACAAAACGGCGGGTGATTTCTGCCTGAGGATGGGCAAACACGTCATACACGCTGCCTTCCTCCACCACCCGACCGTTTTCCATCACAGCCAGGCGGCCGCATACTGCCTTGATCACCGCCATTTCATGGGTGATCAGCACAATGGTCAGGCCAAGCTTCCGGTTCAGGTCTTGCAGCAAGTTCAGGATCGATTCCGTAGCATCCGGGTCAAGGGCGCTGGTGGCTTCATCGGAAAGCAGCACCTTGGGGTTGTTGGCCAGCGCACGGGCGATGGCAACACGCTGCTTCTGTCCGCCGGAAAGCTGGGAGGGATACACGTCGATCTTGTCCCGCAGTCCCACCATGTCCAGCAGTTCACATACCCGATGATGAATGTCCTTTTCCTTCATGCCGGTGTAGCGGAGGGGGTAGGCAATGTTTTCAAACACCGTGGAACGATCCAGCAGGTTGAAGTGCTGAAAGATCATGCCAATGCCCCGGCGCATGGCATTCAGCTCCTTGGCGGTCATGGCTTTGTTATTCCGGTAGATTTTCCCGTTTCGTGGGGTCAGCACCCCGGAGGGACCTACCTGCAGGGTGCCTTCATCCGGCGTTTCCAGCAGGTTGAGGCAGCGCACCAGGGTGGATTTTCCACCGCCGGAGTAACCGATAATGCCATAAATTTCGCCGTCCTGAATGGTCAGGGACACATCCTGCACAGCGTGAACGTCTCCGGTCTTTAAGTGGAAGGTTTTGCTTAAATGCTTGATCTCGATCATGCCATTGATCCTTTCCTTGCGAATAACCAGGAAAACCGCACGTGGCGGCAGGGCAACCATGTACGTCGCCATGCCGCCGAAACCGTGCGGTGCAGGTTATAGAATTACTTCACTTCGCCGGCAGCTGCCTTCAGCTCGTCCAGAGAAGCATACTTCTGGGAGTACAGGGTCAGGGGAGCGATCAGGGTGTCAGCAATGGCGGACAGGTCATAGCCGTTGGCGTTGGCATCGTTGTTCAGGTAAGCCTTGTGCTGGAAAGCGTTCAGGTCGATTTCACCGGAGTTCAGTGCTTCGTTGGGCAGGTTGTAAGCGTCGAACTCAACCAGCTCGATGTAGATGTTGGCGCCTTCGTCGTCCAGCACCTTCTGCACAACCTTCCAGTGGTCGTTGTTTGCACCGCACACGCCAACCTTTACAACGGTCTTGCCTTCCTTGTCGGAGGTGTAGCGGATGTAGTCGGTCACATTGTCCTCGGTGATGGTGAAGTCAGCAGCAGCGTCATAGTCGAAAGCGGGGAAGAAAGCTTCCTTGTAGTTTACCAGCAGGAATTCAGCCACCAGCTGGGTGTGGAAAGCATCCACAATGGTCTTGAAGGTTTCGTTTTCTGCATCAGCAGTGCGGGCAACGATGATGTTTACATAGGGGTTGTCGCCCTCTTCGCTCTGCTGCTCAATGATCAGGCCATCCTTGGAAGGAACCAGGCCGAAGGGAATGGCATAGGTGCCGTTGATGGTAGAAGCGGCGAAGTCGCCCAGGGTGGAGGGCAGGGTGTTGGCCTGCACAGGCACCACTTCCACATTGTACAGATAACCGGTGATGTCAGCGATTTCGGGCGTATAGCCAGCTGCGGGGTCCACGGTCAGCAGTCCGGCAGCTTCCAGCAGCTTAATACCACGGGAAAGGTTGGTGCCGTCGTCCGGGATGCCGATTTGCAGGGTTTCAGCGGAAGCAAATGCCGTGCAGGAGAAAACAATCAACAGGCTGAGAATCAGGGATACAATCTTCTTCGTAGCTTTCATGGTAACAATCTCCTTTATCCGTTTTCGTTTTCGTAGGTGGGTTTTACGTGCATTGCGGGATCTGGCATTCGATCCCTCACGCCGCCGGAATGTTGCATCGAATCATCCTCCTGACATAAAAAATGAAGGGCAGCCATGCGCTGTCCTTCACGGTACATCATGAAAGATCCGAATTACATTCGGCAAGCGGCGCATGGGAAAACAAAGCACATGCACATGCACATGCCCATACGCATCATCATGGTGTTCATAGCGGCGCGTTCCATGCGTCCTTCCTCCTTCGAATTGGAATGGAGCAATCATAGCACAGGGCAGAGGGATTGTCAACAGGGAAGGTTGTTTTTTGGGTGTTTTTCGTGATCGCCGATCATCAATCATCCGTCACCCATCAAAACACCACGAAAACAGCACAGCCCCCCAGCGCATCGCCCTGGGGGGCTGTACATCCATAAACGGTTACTTCAGGTTAGCAGCAAAGAAATCAGCAACGGCGTTGGCAACGGTGTTGCGAACCGTATCGTCCTCGCTGTAGAAGCCATAGCCGTGACCTTCGCCGGTAGCGTCCACAGTCTGAGCATTCAGCGCTTCAGCCACGGAGGCGGAAACAGCGGGGCTTACAGCCTCGTCATCCTGTCCCCAAACCACCAGAGCAGGACCTTGCCATGCAGCGGCAGCATCCGCCTTCACGTCAGCATGGACATCAAAGTCATCGAACCAGGCCTTGCTCAGCTCCTGCACCTGACCATAAATGGTGGTGAATACGGCATAGCCGTCCTTTTCGGCAGTTGCACGCAGCTCGGCAAAGCCTTCTTCGCCGCCAAACAGACCCTTCAGGTCAGTGTTGTCGGCAGCAGGAGCCAGCAGTGCCACAGCATCGGGTACGGTGCCTTCAGCAACCAATTCCAGCGTAATGCGGCCGCCCATGCTGTAGCCGAACAGGCCTACCTTGGTCACGTTCAGGTTGGTCTTCACATAGTCCAGGGCAGCCAGCACGTCGGCCTTCATGTTGGTCAGGGTGTTGTTCTGGAAGCTCTCGGTGCTTTCACCGCAGCCGGGGAAGTCCATGCGGATGGAAGCAATGCCCTGTGCAGCAAGGGCATCGGCGATGGCGGCGAAGCCCACGTTTTCTTCACGGCTTCCGCCATGACCGTGAGCCAGCACGACCACGGGATAGGCGTCCACGCCGTCAGGGGTGACCAGGGTGGCGGGCACCTGTACGCCGCGGGATTCATAAGTCAGGGTGGTGGTTTCGGCGTTTGCAGCAACGGCAACGCACAGAATCATCAGGAGAGTCAGTACCAGGGCAGACAATTTTTTCATGATTGATCTCTTCCTTTCACCTTTTGTCACCGGGGTGACATTCATTATCAATGTATCATTATCCATAGGGGCTGTCAAGGCTGTTTCAGCAAAAAAACAAGACGGTTTTTGTCATTGATTTACTTTTTCAGGCGTGTTATAATGAAGTTGACGAGAAAGAAAATCGTCTTTTTAGTGATTAAAGGTTAGTATATACTAACGATTGAAACGTGAGGAAAGGAGTACGACCATGTCAAAGAAAGCAACGGAATTCCAGCGTAAGGCCATGGGCAGGATGTATCGGGGCAAGGGAATCTTCAACCCGCTGAATACGGGATGGATTGATGATCATGTGACCTGTGTTCGGGAGTGGATCGCCAATATCTACTTCTACCGCAAGGGAAGCACCACCATCATGATCGATGCGGGCTACAATTACGATCGCCTGCAGGAGAAAATGGGCTGGCTGGGCATTGGGACGGAGGACATTCACCACATCCTCATTACCCATCAGGATACGGATCACGTGGGTGCTGTGGAAGCGGACAGCCCCGGTCTGTTCAGCCATGCGACCCTGTACATCGGCGAGGTGGAAAACCGGTACCTGACAGGGGAAGTGCGGCGGAGGGTCTGCTACCATCTGTACAAGCTGCCCATGGTGACCATCAACAACCGGAAAGTACTCCTGAAGGATGGTCAGGTCTTTACCATTGGGGATATCAAGATTGAGTGCTTCCTTGTGCCCGGCCACACCTGGGGGCACTTGGTGTATCTTATTGATGACCATTACCTGTTTACCGGGGATACCATTTGGTTCGGCAAGGACGGGGGATACAGCTTCATCAATGGCTTGGCGGAAGATAACGAGCTGGGCATGCACTCCCTTGCAGCTTTGGAGGAGAAGCTACTCAAGCGAGGGCTTCAGCCCATGTTCATCACCGGACACACCGGCTGGTCCAGCAATTTCGAATTTGCCTTTGCTCATAAAGATCGCTTTTGCTCGCCCTTTAACCGCAGCCTTTGCAATCCGGATGCGCCATACGATGGCTATGACGAATCGGACGATACGGAAGAAAAGGCAAAGACCCAACGGCTCCCCGGCGTTGGCTGAGAAACAACAAAAAGTGCATCCCGGTTTCCTTGCTTCATGACAGGAGAACCGGGATGCATCTTTTAATTGGCAAAGTGATTGACGATTTTCCGGCAGAAGGTGCCGATGCCCTCATCCCGCAGTACCTTCAGGGCACGCTTGGGGAGAGGCTCCAGGGGAGCCACTTCCGCAGGGGGAGGGGTGAGCAGCTTGTTCATTTCCTCGTTGCTCAGGGCGAAGGGATCAGCCACACCGCTCATCCGTTCCAGATTGTTCCGGTAGGCGATGCGCACCGCATTATCGATTTTTTCCCCGGAAGCATAATTGCTGTAGCTCCAAGGAGTCTTAGAAATGTGGTCGGCATCGTTGCGTTCATGCAGGGCTTTGTAGTCAGCATACAGGCCATGGAAAATGGTTTCGTCGGCAGGCATCCAGTCCCGCATGCAGCAGTCAATGGCGTTTCCGTCATAGCCGGAATAGTGGATGAACCGCAGGGGATCCCCTTCCACAAAATAGCGGTCTCCCTTCTTACTAAGGCCGGCATCCATCAGGGACCAGGTGGCAAAGTCGTAGCCGTGGTGCTTGAAAATCTCCGTATCAAAGAAGCAAGGCGCCAGGTCGATCCACTTCTGATCGGTGAAAATGCCGTTGGGAATATCATCGTAGCAGTACCGCTGCAGCCGGTCTGCCCACCAGTTGATAAACTTCACTGCTTCCTCGGAATGATTCACTGCCAGGAAGCCCAGATTGTAGACTCCGTGGGCAGTGCTGGAAAGCTCCATGAGAATGTTGCCGGGCTTGAGCAAATGAGGGCACAGCACAATGGGGCGGGTCTTCAGCTTCTCCCGCAGCTCGGGCATGTCATCGTATACGTAGCAGTCAGGATCCAGGTAGATAAACTCCGTTTCATTCGGGTAGGTCTTCAGCAGGTAGCGGAAGAATTCTCCCTTCACCGCCGTGGAAGCTTCCACAATGGCATGCTTGAAGATGAAGTGATCGAAGTTGCTCGGCCACATATCCTTGGACAGTACGATTTCATCAAACTCCTTGCAGCGGGCGTTGGCAGGTACTTCACGCTCTGTGAGGCATACGAAGAAACGTGCATAGGGCATGTGCTGCTTAACCGACTGTGCCAAGCACCGTGCTTTGTGGATATAATTGCTGCACACAGAGGTGAAGATAATCATGGTTTGCGTCCTCCTGAATCATTGCGTCAATATCACTTGACGAATAGGTGATAGATTTTTTGCAGCACCTTGCCCAGCACGGGAATCTCCCGCATTTTCACAATGGCTTGCGCCTGCTGCCGATATTCTGCTGCCTGCTGCTCGGCCACACGGCGCAGATAGAGCTGGTCAATCAGCACATCCCGCATGTTGGGAATCAGTACATCCGCATGGGCAAGAAGAAACGCACGATGGTTGTCGAACAGCTGATGATAGGTTTCCTTGATGCGGCTGGGATCCTGCTGGAACTGGGTGGTGCGGGAGGAATCCTTAATGCGGTAGTGGAACAGCACTTCCGGGATCTGTTCGATCTTCTTCCCTTCGCCCAGGATGGAAAGCCAGAAGTCGTAGTCTTCCATGCCGGCCTTCATGTTTTCGTTAAAGCCCCCGACCTTTTCCCAGTCAGCCTTGCTGAACAGGGCAGTGACAAACACAATGTTGTCAAACAGCATGGTTTCAAAGGAGTAGGCAGGCAGATCCCATTTGCCGCTTTGGGCACCGAACAGGTCAGCCTCACAGTACACAACGCCGGTGTCCTTGTGGTTTTCCAGTATTTTAACCGCCTTCGCAATGTAGGTGGGGTCGATGGTATCGTCTGCGTCCAAGGGTAGGATGTACTTGCCCCGGGCTTCCCGAATGGCGGCGTTCCGCGCCGTGGAAGGGCCTACGTGGGTCGTGTGCAGCACCTGAATGTTTTTCTCCTTTGCAAGGACATCCAGTGCGGCAATGGTTTCCGCATCATCCGAACCGTCATCAACGATAATCAGTTCGATTTCAGGGTAGGTCTGCGCCTTAACTGACGCAATGCTTTCCTGAATGAAGCGGCCATCGTTATAGCAGGGCATAACGACACTCACCATGGGATTCGTATTCATCCGACAGTCTCCTTTATTTCCTGATCATCCGGCAGAGCTTTGTCCGTATCCGCCAAGTCTTGCTGCCTTCAATGAGGCGCAGCTTGTCCGTCAAATCTGACACTTGCTTTTGTGAAGCGGTGAAGGCGTGCTTTGCTTCCGTCAGTGCATTGGTCAGATACTGGTTGGTCTGGGTCAAATACTGATTGGTCTGGGTCAGCACGCCCTTGTCGCCGTATACTTGCAGCAGTTCTGCATGCTGTTCACGAATCAGCCGACGGGCGTTGATGGCATCGTCCAGATCCACGGGATAGGCAGGCTGGGACAAGGCTACCATGCCTTTCATGCCCACATAATTGTTGGCAAAGGCGAAGTTCCATTGCTCGAAGCAGCGAAGGGTCTGAGCAGAGCAGCCCAGCAGCTTGGTCAGGTGTTCATCCGAAGCTTCGGCAGGCTCCAGCAGATTGCTGTCATACACCAGGCTGATCATGAAGCGCCACAGGCTGTATTCGGCCGGCACCGGCATGTCCAGCTCCCATTCGTAGTCAATGAGGGTCACATCCCCCATGGTGCCGAAAATGTTGGAAGGAATCATATCCACATTGCCGCAGGGCACCCAGTGGAGGGGATCGTTGCAGGTTTGGTCGCCCACCACCTTGCAGAAGGCTTTGTCCCCTTCTCCTTGGGGATGCACATCGCTGATGCTGTACAGGGCATCCTTCAGCCAGTGGAACCAGGTCATGGCCATTGGCTTTCGCTCCGCCTGGGGGGCGGCAGTGATTTGATCCTGCAGGGAGGCACCATCCACAAAGGGGAAGACAACAGCATCCTTTTCCACCGCTGTGCAGGCCACGTTCCGCATCTCCGCCGTGTAGGCATGACCGCCCAGCTGTGCGATGGTGCGGATGTGGTCTTCGCCGCAGGCGTACAGGGAACGCTTCATGACCCGGTCGCTATCCGTAATGATGGTGCAGATGCTCATTTCCGCCTTGCGGTTGTTGGACACCTTCACGTACTTGTAGGGGGTGGGGGAAATGCCCTCATTCAAGGTGATCTCCACCAGGAAAGAATTGGCAAAATTGCCTGCGCACCCTTCGGTCATCAGTCCCTGATAGAAATCCTTGACGGAGAACAGGGAAACCCGGGTGGCATCCATTCTGTAATCTGCAGAAATGGGGAACCGCTCGTTTACGGATTCGTCCGTGAAAATCTCTTCCGGGAATTTATAATCCGGGTAGGGGTAGAAGAAGCGATTGACATGGAGTCCGGCACCTTCGATTTTCTCGATCAGCTCCTGCCGGGAGTAGGTGCGGACGCTTTCCCCAACATAATTGTTAATGCCTGCAAAAAACTGTCCCAAATGATCTTCCCTTGCGCCGGAGAGATACTTGAAGCCCAGCCGGTTTTCAATGGCCAGCAGCATTTTTCCGTCCGGCTTCAGGAAGGAGGCAGCCTTGCGGAGGAAGGCATCGGCAGGGTTTTCGCCGGGGGAGGTCCAGGCGGCGTATTCCATCACGCCGATGACCACCACATAGTCATACTTGTCTGTCAGTTCCATGGTGGCAAAATCGTCTACCACAATGTCCAGATTTTCCTTTGCGGCATGCCGTTTCAGGTTAATATCCGAGCGGAGAGCGGACTTTTCCACCGACGTGACGTGAGCCACCCGGTCGCACAGGTATCCGGTCAAGGCGCCGCAGCCTGCACCGATTTCCAGCACCGAGGCATCCTTTTTGAAGGGATACCAGTTAAAAATGTTGGAGCGCAGGGGAGAAAAATGGTAAACAATGGGCCAGCGCTTATCTGCATACCAGTCCATTTCACCACCGGCAGAAACAGCTCGCAGGATTTCCTGCTCAATGCTGCCATCGGAGTAGGTTTTGGTATCATTGGCGTGACCGGGGCGCAGGTCTAACCTTGCCATGGCTTACTCTCCCTTCTGCTTGGGTGGAAACAAACTTCTGTAGGCATTTCCCAACCGGGTTTTCAAGGTTGGGGTTGGGGGCGGCGGTGTTTCCGGGGGCGTATTCAGGATGAAGCGGAGGTGAATCCAGTCTTCCCGAAGAGCGGCGGCGTAGGCCTCATGACATTGCTCAAACAGGCCGTGATGCTTCTGATACAGGTAGCTGTAGTTATCCCGCATCCGCTCCTCGGTACTGGCGGACTGCACATTGTGGGACTGGTTCTTGACCCGGCAATGGAACAGCACTTCCGGAATGCGGAAGAACCTGGCTTCATGCTCCAGCAGGGTCAGCCAGAAGTCGTAATCCTCCAGCCCTTTGGTCATGCCCTCGTCAAAGCCGCCTGCCTGCTGCCAAAGCTTCCGGGGAAACAGGGCACTGATGAACACCACATTGTCCACCAGCATGGTCACGGGGGAGAAAGGAGGCAGATCCCAGGGGCAGGTAACAGCCCCGAAACGATCCGCCATGCAGTACACCACATCGGCTTCCTTCTTGTCGAGGATGGCCACCGCTTTTTCAATGTAGGTGGGATCAATCAGGTCATCATCGTCCAGCAGCAGGATGTAGGCGCCGGTAGCAGCAGCAATGCCCTTGTTCCGTGCGGCGGCAGGGCCGGCCTTTGGCTGATGCATCACCTGCACATCATCGCCTAGAGAAGACAAATATTGCAGGGATGCTTCATCATCGGAGGCATCGTCCACAATGATGAACTCAATGTTTCCGTAGGTTTGCGCCTGAACGGAGGCAACGGTTTCCGGCAGGGTTAAAAAGCCGTTGTGGGTCGGGGTGACAACGCTGACTTTTTCCATCCGTGCCTTCCTCCTTGAACGCTTACTCTCTTGCGTACTGGTCGCAAATGTCCGGGGCTTCCCCCATCATTTTCACGTGACCGTGTTCCAGCCACACCACGTGCTGGCACATGGAGCGAATCTGGGCAATGTTGTGGCTGACGAACAGCACCGTGGTGCCGCCCCCCATCAGCTCCATCATCCGCTCACGGCTCTTCTTCTGGAAGTGCTCGTCGCCCACGGCAAGAATTTCATCCACAATCAGCACATCCGGCTTTACCATGGTGGCCACGGAGAAAGCCAAGCGTGCCAACATACCGGAGGAGTAGGTCTTCAGGGGCATGTTGATGAAGTTCCCCAGCTCGGAGTAGGCCACAATGCCGTCATACTGCTGCTCCAGAAACTGCTTGGTGTAGCCCAGAATGGCACCGTTTAGGAAGATGTTTTCCGTGCCCGTCAGCTCCATGTCAAAGCCGCTGCCTAACTCCAGCATGGGCACGATGCGGGCTGCCCGCTCCACCGTGCCTTCCTGGGGCTTGATAATGCCGGAAATGACCTTCAGCAGGGTGCTTTTTCCGGCACCGTTGCGGCCGATGAGTCCCAGCACTTCGCCCTTGTTCACGTTAAAGCTTACATTGCGCAGGGCCCAGAAGTCTTCCACCTTGTTTTGCCGCTTCAATCCCCGTACCACCCATTCCTTCAGGTTGGTGGTGCGGTTGGCGTCCATGCGGAAGCATACGCCTACACCCTGAATCGAAAGCATGATCTCGCTCATTTTTTATCGACCTCACAGATACAGCACGAATCGATTCTGATGCTTGCGGAATACATACAGCCCCAGCAGCAGCGGAATGATGGCACTCAGAATGCAGTATAGATAGGTAATGGGCTGCGGCGTTACGTTATCGATCAGCACACAGCGGAGGAAGTACACAAACTGGTACAGGGGATTCATGTGGTACAGGGTGATCAGCTTGGCAGGGATGATGGACTCCGGATAGAACACAGGGGTCAGGAAGTTCCACATCATGATCAGCACGCTCCACAGGAATTTGGTATCCCGGAAGAAAACGTTGCTGGTGGCCAAAATCATGCCAACACCCAGGGCAAAAGTTGCTTCACACAGGATGGGAATGGGCAGCAGCAGCAGGGACTTGGTGAACCGCAGCCCGGTAATCAGGGTAACGATCAGCAGGGGAATCAGGGAAATCACCAGATTGACCAGGGAAGACATGACCCGGCTCAGGGGATAAATGTACTTGGGCACATACACCTTGGTAATCAGGGATGCGTTGCAGGTAATGGATTCCAGGCACATGCTGGTGGCTTCGCTGAAGAAGTTGAACATGACGATACCGGTCAGCAGGTACACGGGGAAGTTGGGGATATTACTCTTAAACAGGGTGGAGAACACAATGTAGTAAACCAGCATGGTCAGCAGAGGATTCAGGAAGCTCCACAGCACACCCAGAATGGACTGCCGGTACTTGGTGTTAAAGTCACGGGACACAAGCCGTTCAATCAGGTAGCGGTACCGCTTCACTTCCTCGTAGAGGACGATGACCACGTTGTTCTTTCCTGCCTTGCAGCAGCGAAGGGTCCATACCATCAGCGCCATGTATGCGGCAATGATCACAACAGCCACAATCAGGTAGTTCCGCAGGGCGTTGGTAGGCCGCAGCATGGACAGATCATAGGACAGGCGGCCTTCCACCGCTTCGCCGCCGACGGTCAGCTTATCCAGGTCGGAGGCTTCCACCTGATAACGGCCTGTATCAATGGTCTTCCAATAATAAAGGGAAAAGAAGCTGTCGTTCTCCTCACGTTCTACCATAATGCGGAAAACCAGATCGCCGGAGGAGCTGACTGATGCATTCTGAAAGGAAGCAGTGACGCCTTCCATGTTTTTCAGCGTATCCAGGGAGAAGGATACGGCGCCTACTACAGCGTCGCCATCCAGCGCTTCCACGGTCATGGTGCCCTGCACGGCCTGGGGCATGCTGGGGTAAAGGGTCAGCTCTGCCAGCTGGGTGCCGTTTTTGCTGAGCCGCTGCTCTACTACGGTGCCGCTGGTCAGGTTGGGCAGCACATACTGCATGTCGGTGTTGCTTTCCGTGGTGGTGACAACAGCCCAACTCTGGGCAACGATCCAGTAAATCAGGGCGAAGAGAATCACCAACACCCCGAGACCCCTGAAAGTGTAGCGCTTCACGGTGCTTATGCGCGTAGTCTCCTTGTCGGACGCCATGGCCGATACCTCACTTTGCCGTCTAAACCATGGGACAACATTACGCCTTATGTGCCCACAGGCATAGCAGTCCCATTCCATCTAGGATTCGTTACGCATTATAGCATATGCGTCATACTTTTGCAACATTTCCGTATTAGAATCGAAGGAATTTGCACGTCAAAAAAGAGAAGCATATTCCCCTTGAAAAGCGCTCTGAAACAGGCTATAATAAAGGAGAACCGTGGGAGGTGTCGCATGTTTACCGGATTTCCGGAGGAGACCATCCGTTTTTTTCTTGATCTTCGTTTTCACAACAACGCAGCTTATTTTGATGAAAATCGGGAGCGATACCGTCAGGAGGTGGTCGCACCCTTTTCGGCGTTTATTGAAGAGCTGACCCCTGCCATGCTGGCCATTGATCCGCAGATGGAAGTGCGCCCCTATAAATGCATGGCACGGATTCACCGGGATACCCGCTTTACCAAGGATAAGAGTCCCTATCGGGATCATTTGTGGCTGCTCTTCCGCCGGGCAGGGGAGCCTCGGGAAAAGTCGGTCAACTACTGGTTTGAACTGGGACCGGGGCGGATTGGATGGGGCTTGGGCTTCTGGGGAGAGAACCGTCCGGTGATGGATGCCCTTCGCCGCAAGATGGAAGCCCGGCCGGAGCAGATTTTAGGCATTATCGATCAATGCAGCCTGCCGGAAAGGCACCTGGCGGTAAGCGGAACGTCCTTTAAGCGGATCACCTATCCGCCGAAGCTGCCGGAGGGGCTGAAGCCCTGGTATGCAGCACGGGAATTGTATATTGGCAAGGTGTTCCCGGAAGTAGCTTGGGCCTTTGAGCCTGCCATCACGGAACGGGTGCAGGGAGATTTTCAGGCAATGGCGCCCCTTTATCGGCTGATGCGGGGCTTGCAGGATGATATCAATCAGGAAGGGTAAGGAGGAGAGCGGCAGTGGATTGGATGAAACTGAAAAGCGGAACAGATGTAAGAGGGGTGGCCGTGGGAGAGGATGCGGTGCTTACCCCCCATGTGGCCCAGTGCCTGGGCATGGCCTTTGCCCGGTTTGCGGCGGAGCGGCTGAATAAGCCGGTGACGCAGATTACCATTGCCATTGGCCGGGACAGCCGCATATCCGGCCCTGCCCTGCTGAAGGCTGCGGCGGAAGGGGTTTCCCGTGCCGGAGCATCGGTGATTGATTTCGGCCTGTGCACCACCCCGGCCATGTATATGAGCATTATTACCCCTTCCTTTGCGCCGGACGGTGCCATTATGGTCACGGCCAGCCATCACCCCTGGGATAAGAATGGACTGAAGTTTTTCCTGCCGGAGGGCGGACTGGAAGGAAAAGACGTGGCGCAGCTGCTGACCACAGCGTCCACCTTGGAGCCTGAAGGCATGGCCTTCAGCGGCAGCATTACAGAGAAAGCTTTCCTGCCCACCTACATGGAACAGCTGAGCCAGCGGATCCGCAAGGGATTGAATACCGACATGGCCAAGCCCCTGCTGGGGCTTCACGTGGTGGTGGATGCAGGCAACGGCGCAGGCGGGTTCTACGCTACCCTGCTGGAAAACCTGGGCGCATGGGTGGAGGGCAGCCAGTTCCTTGAGCCGGACGGCCATTTCCCCAACCATATCCCCAACCCGGAAAATGCAGAGGCCATGGCTTCTCTTCGGCAGGCAGTGCTGAAGGTGGGGGCTGACCTGGGCGTGATTTTCGATGCCGACTGCGACCGTGCCGCCATTGTGGATGCGGACGGCCGGGAGATTAACCGGAACCGGCTCATTGCGCTGATTTCCGCCATCTTGCTGGATGAAAAGCCCGGTCAGACCATTGTGACGGACTCTGTTACGTCCTCCGGGCTGAAAACCTTCATCAATGATTGGGGCGGTGAGCATTACCGCTACAAGCGGGGCTATCGGAACGTCATCGACGAAGCCATTCGCCTGAATGCGGAAGGCGTGGAATGTCCTCTGGCCATCGAAACCAGCGGTCATGCTGCACTGAAGGAAAATCATTTCCTGGATGATGGCATGTATCTGGTAACGGTGCTGATTGTCCGTGCCATGAAGCTGAAGCAGGAAGGAAAGACCCTGGGCAGCCTGATTGCCGACCTGAAGGAGCCCGCGGAAAGTGCGGAAATCCGCCTGACCATTACCGATGAAGACTTTCAGGAAACCGGCCGGGAAGCCATTTCCTACGTGCTGGACTATGCCAATGCGGCGGAAAACTGGCACATTGCCCCGGACAACCGGGAGGGCGTGCGCATTTCCTTTGACTTGGACGGGGGCATGGACAACGGCTGGTTCCTGCTGCGGCTTTCCGTGCATGATCCGGTGCTGCCCCTGAATGTGGAAAGCGATATTCCCGGGGGCGTGAAGATCATGCTGAAGAGCCTGCTGGGCGTGCTGAAGCATGTGCAGGGCATTGACCTGACCCCTTTGGAAAAGGCTGCGGAAGACTAAGCAAAAGTACATAGAAAACGGACACCTGCGCTCATTGATGCAGGTGTCCGTTTTGTATTCGATGGCTGTTACAGCTTGGCAGCGGCAGCTTCATCCAGCAGGAAAATGGCCTGATGATGAGCCTGCAGGATGGAGGCAGGAGTATGGGGGTCAATATCGCCATGCACAGCGGCGGCTACAGCGTCAGCCTTGTCACTGCCGGTGGCAATCAGCAGTACCTGCCGGGCATCCATGATGGCGCCAACACCCAGCGACACAGCCTGCCGGGGCACATCGGCAGAAGAGGCGAAGAAGCGGGTGTTGGCTTCAATGGTGCTTTCCGTCAGGTTCACCACATGGCAGCCGCAGGTGAATGCATCTGCCGGCTCGTTAAAGCCGATGTGACCGTTCCGGCCAATGCCCAGCACCTGCACGTCAATGCCCCCGGCAGCACGGATGGCTGCATCATAGGCGGCAGCAGCGGCGGTCAAATCAGCGGCGTTGCCGTCCGGCACGTGGGTACATTCCGGACGCACATTAACGTGGCTGAAAAGATTGTCCTGCATAAAGCGGTGGTAGCTGCACACATGATCCACAGGAATGCCCACATACTCATCCAGGTTGTAAGAAACCATGTGAGAGAAATCAAGCACCCCGGCCTGATACAGGCGGATCAATTCCTGATAGGTAGGAATCGGAGAAGATCCGGTGGCAAGACCCAATACACTGTCCGGCTTGCGCAGCAGCTGTGCAGCGATGAGGGCAGCGGCGGCCTGTCCAACCTGAGCGGCTGTGGAGAAACGACAGATTTGCATCGAACACACCTCCATACTTGTCTGCAAAGGGCTTATAACGTATTATTTTTCATACCGTGTTTTGCATAGAAAATGCAAGCACTTGTATCAATCACATTATAAAATATGGAGGAAGGGCTGTCAAGCATCTTAAGAAGATTCCCTGTCCCATGCATCATGGAGAGTTTCCAGCCATTGCCGCACGTCCATATGCCACACCTGCTGCAAAACATCCCGCTGCAGGGCTTGGTCAATAGAACCGGCAGCAGCCACCTGACCGCCTGACAGCACCAGGGCATGGGTGCCGCCGTACCGTGCTAAATTCAAGTCATGCACCACGGCAATGACCGCCTTTCCCGGTCGGCAGCGCCATTGTGCCATCAGGTCGAAAAGCTGCTTCTGATACAGCAGATCCAGATGATTGGCAGGCTCGTCCAGTATCAATAGATCCGGATCCTGACAGAGCACCTGAGCCAGCAGGGCACGCTGCTGTTCGCCCCCGGAAAGGGAGGTGATGGTTCTGTCACCCAAATCCATCAGCCCCACCATATCCAGCGCATCCTTCACCCGCTGGGCAGTATCGGCAGGCTCCGGGGCAAGAAAGCCGGAACGGTGGGCATATCGCCCCATGGCCACCACCTGTGCAACGGTAAAAGCATCGGACAGGTACACGGATTGGCTCAGCACCCCGATATGTTTCGCAATCTCTCTGGGACGACAGGAACGCAGATCTTTCCCCAGTAAGGTGATTTTCCCTTCGTAGGGGATCGTGCCGGAAATAGCCTTTACCAGAGTGGACTTGCCTGCTCCATTGGGGCCGCAAAGCATGAGGCACTGGCCTGCCTCCAGGGTAAAAGACACATGGGACAAGATGGGCTTGCCAGAAAGCTGAACGGACAAATTCTCTGCGGTGAGCATCAGGCTTCCCTCCTTTTCCTTGTGCGGGCGAAGATGACCACAAAAACCACCGCACCGATCATGGAAGTTACCACGCCAATGGGCAGCTCAATGGGGGAAAGCAGGGTTCTGGCAATCAGGTCGCACAGCAGCAGGAAAATGGCACCGCCGAACATGGAGGCAGGGAGCAGGGTGTGATGATCCGGCCCCAGCAGCATCCGCAGGATATGAGGGGTTACCAATCCTACGAAGCTGATGCCGCCGCCGATGGATACGCATACGCCGATGATCACGGATACGGTAATCATCACCGTCAGCTTTACTCCTTTGACGGGAACGCCCAAGTGCTGCGCCTGCTCCTCCCCGAGGGAAAAGGCGTTCAGCGCACCGGCACAGCTGATCAGCACAGCCCACCCGGCCAGCAGGAATAGGAGGAGAATCAGCGCATTTTCGTAGGTAGAGGAAGCCAGTGACCCCATGGTCCAGAAGGTGATGGTGCGCAGTTTTTCTCCTGAAAAGGTGATCAGCAGACTCATGATGGCGGTCACGAACATGGAAAAAATCACGCCAATCAGGATGATGCTGTTGGTGGACATGCTGTGATCCAGCCACCAGGATAAGGTCAAAATCAGCACCAGAGAGGCGAAGGCGAAGATCATGGCCATGACCATGGTGCCGCTGCCGCTGAAGCCCGGCAGGGAGAATCCCAGCAGAATGGCTGTGGCAGCCCCCAAGGAAGCACCGGAGGAAACCCCCAACGTGGAACCGTCTGCCAAAGGGTTGCGCAGCAGTCCCTGCATGGCTGCACCGCACAGGGACAGGGATGCACCTTCCAAGGCGACGCAAAGCACCCGGGGAAGGCGAACCTTCAGCAAAATGCTGCCCATGGTGGTGGCGGCTGTCTGCCTGCCAAGGAGAATACGGATGGTGTCTCCCAGCGGAATGCTGACGCTGCCGATGCACACGGAAAGCATCATCACTCCCAAGGTGATGAGAAACAGCAGCAAAAAGGATAAGGGCTTGCGGCGCATAGGCAACCTCCGGCAAAGAGAAGATCAAATAGGAAAATCAAAGCGATGGAAGAAAAGGGACTGCCTCAAAGAGAGACAGCCCCTCAAAGCATCAGCAAAGCGGTCAAGCCGCAGGCTGATAGGCTTTAGGCAGCAGGGGTTTCCTCTGCTGCGGTGTTGGTCAGGAACTCCAGCAGTGCCTTGGCAGCATCTGCCAGACGGGGACCAGGACGGGTGAAGGAATTGCTGTCCGCATTGAAAATGTCGCCGTTGGCAACAGCGGTCACATTCTCCCAACCGGCACGCTGTGCAATTTCTTCCACGGGGGTGGGACCTTCGCCGTAGTAGGAAGAGGTGGTCACAATGTAGTCAGGGTTGCGCTCCAGCACCTGCTCTTCGGAAACGGAAGCCCAGCCGTCCACATCGGCGAAGATGTTGGTCAGCCCCAGCATCTGGCCGATTTCATCCATGAAGGTGCCGTTGCCGCCGGTCCACAGACCCCACTGCAGGGGAGAAATTTCGAAATAAACAGTCTTGCCGGCGAAGTCCGCATGCTGTGCAGCAGCAGTGACTTCGGCGAAGGTGTTCTTCATGTCAGTCACCAGTGCAGCTGCTTCGTCATTCTTGCCCACAACCTTGCCGATGAGCTCGATGGCGGTATACACGCCTTCAATGCCGTCTTCCTTGGTCATCACAACCTTGACACCGGCGTTTTCCAGTGCTTCCACCTGCTCGGTGGTCTGTCCCATGGTGTCCATGAGCACCACATCAGGCTCCAGGGCAAGGATCTCTTCCACGTTCAGGTCCGTGCCGGACTTGACGGAAGGCACATCCAGTGCTTCGGTGGGATAGTCGCAGTATTCGCCGCGGCCTACCAGGGTTTCACCTGCGCCAAGGGCATAGAGCACTTCCACGTTGGCGGCGGTAATGGCCACCACACGGGTGGCAGGCGCATCCAGAGTAACGGTGCGCTGGGTCATGTCCGTGACTTCCACAGCCGTGCCGTCGGCGTTAACGGCGGTGCAGGCCAGCAGCATGACCATGGCCAGTAGGAGAGAGAACAGTTTCTTCATTATTAGGAACCCTCCTTTTTACTTAGACAAATGAAGCAGCGGAGGGCGTGAAAAACGCTCCTTTTCCATCAGGAAAAAGAGCGCACACAAACAACGACGGTTCATGAATCGTGGTTTTGCCGCTTTCCCATCCCCAGAGGAAGCTTCACTTGCCGCATTGCTGACAGGTCTCCCGACTTGGCTTCATCCGAGGCTGACACCTTCCCATCCTGTACGGACAGTGGCTGCATTCTCCGTGGAATGCCTGTCAGCTCGTCTGCTTTACGGTTACTGGGATAGTCCGGGACTCGCACCCGGTTCCCATGGCGCATAAGCGTCGTGCATCGCTGCACATCAGCAGGGCTGTTCATTTGTCGGTGTTATTATACCTGTACCGGGGGCAAGTGTCAATGCCGCATCAAACCTGGATGTAATACAGGCAGATGTCCTCGTAGTGTCCGTCCGGCATGAGGAAGCCGCCGGGAATGGTGCCGAGGGCATGGAAACCAAGCCGCTCATACAGGTGCCGGGCGTGGATGTTGCTGGCCACCACCGCATTGAATTGCAGAATGCGAAATCCGCAGACACCTGCCTGACGGATGCAGTCCTGCACCAGCTTTTCGCCGATGTGCGCCCCACGGCACTGACGGTCCACGGCATAGCTGGCATTGCCCAAATGACCGCATCGACCTACATTATTGGGGTGCAGAATGTACAGCCCCAGCACCCGACCGGTTTCCTGATCTTCTGCCACGGCGCAATAGGTTTGCTGGCGGAAGAAGGGACTGGCATCCTCCATTGTCAGGGGTTCCAATTGAGGAAAGGCAACGCCGTCCTCCACCACCTGATTCCAGATGGAAGCCATGGCAGGCACGTCATCTTCCCGATATGCACGGATTTGCACATTACAGGCCATGGAATTCCCTCTTTTCATTCACCAATGGACTCTGCGGCTTTTGCCTGAAAGAGCGTTTCTCCCTTTTCGAGGTGAAGCAGCAGAATCTCACAGGGATTGCCCCACCGGGGCATGTGGCTGGAGTTGGTCATGCCGGCAGAGACCAGCAAATGACCGCCGTCATACAGGCCGTGGGTCAGCTTGGGGAACAGCCCCTGTCCCGGGGCATAAATCCCCTGCTGACGGAAACAAATCTGTCCGCCGTGGGCATGACCGGACAGGGTCAGATCCGGGGCATACCGCTTCACATACCGGCCATACCATTCTGGCTGATGACACATGAGCAGCCGAAAGCCGCTTTCCTGCGCCATGGTTTCCAACCAGCCGGTGCGAATCTCCTCCTGAGGCGCTGAGCTGAGCCCTCCCAGCACAATGCCTTGAAAGCGGATGTACCGATTATCCAGCAAGGTCACGTCACTCTTCTCCAGCAAGGGGCGGAAAGCAGGCCAGTCCTGACTCTTCCACTCATGGTTGCCCTTGGAGAAGAAGGTGGGCGCAATGCCGGGCATGGCTGTCAAAAAAGCCTCGGCATAAGCGGCGCCCCGGTGATGCCTGTTCAGCAGATCACCCACCAGCAAAATGGCGTCTGCTCCCTGCAAGGGAGACAAAACATCCTCGAAGGGTGCATTGTGCAGGTCTGTCAGCACTGCCAAGGTAAGGGGCTGGGCAATCTTATTAGAAGCAATGGTGTAATGACGAAGAACCCGGGGCTTCATACGGCAACTCCCTTTGCGGCCAGGCTGCGGCGGATCTTCAGCATGCCATGCTGGTGCAGACCAATCAGCACAAGGCCAATTGCCAGTGCACAGCCGCCGCCAATCAGCATCAGGGGCATCAGCTTCTCCTGCAAAAGAGAAACCTGCAGGGACAGCATGGCGGATACCTGACCGACCCAGCTTGGCAGATCCAGCAGCTTCAGGCACAGGATCAAGGCCAGGTCAAGGATGCCGGCGGCAGAAAGGCTGCCGCCGATGTACGCCAGTGCCCGCAGGGGGCGGCGTGCCATCACCAGCACGGTCAGGCACATGAGCATAACGCTGATGCCCAGGAAAATCCACGGAAGATGGGGGACAATGGCCGTGTACTTGGCCAGGTTGACCCGCTGCAGCACCTGAGACATGCCCAGAGAAATCAGTGCACTGCGCAGGGGCAGCACGGTTTCCTGCACGGTTTGGGCAATGACGGCGGCAACCTCATCCCGGGCAATGGCCTTCCGGCGGCCGGTGGATGTGTTCTCCTTAAACTGTTCATCGGCCATGACGGCTTCGATCATGTCCGTGGTGGAAAAAGAGGGAGCCGTTAAAGAAGGGGCTGTATCCAGCAGGCTCATCCACCAGGCAATCACCTGACGATTGTAGTCCGCAATGGCTTCATCGGTCAGAAATGCATTGACTGTTTCCGGGTCAAAGGAATACTTCTCGGCCAGTGTGTTCACCTTGGCGAAAATCTTTTCCTTCTGAGCAGCCTGCACCTGATCGGACAGTGCCACACTTTCGTGGAGGGCAGTGTCGTTCATCAGGGTGTTGGCAAGGGCTGTGCAGCCGGACAGGAGGAGGCACAAGGTCATGATCAAGGACAGAATCACGGCGGCAGTATGGGCAGCACCGCCAGGCATACCGGGAATACGGCTGCTCACGGAATCACCACCATCTTCAATACAATATCCATCAAATCTTTCGCCTCACTGCCATAAGTCAGAACGACCCAGGCGGTGCAGGCGGCAAAGGGCAGTGCCAGCCCCAGAGGAAGCAGCCACCACAGGGGATGACGGCGTACGCTTTGTTTCATCATATGATCCATCCTACTTTCAATTGGCAGGGCAACCCTGCTTACCTATTATAACGTGCAGGGCACAAATACGCAAGGGAATGGAAAGACCAACCTGGGATTGACCCACGGCCTAACCGAAAAAACCCGAAAGAAAAGAAGAAAAACCCTTGACAAAAAAACGGAAGAGGGCTATTATATGCAATGTAGTTAGCACTCAATCAAAGTGAGTGCTAACAGAACAAAAAGAAAGGAGCGCACAAGACCATGAGCATGATGGATGAGCGAAAGTTCCGTATTCTGCAGGCAATCATCGACGACTATATCCTGACCGCCGTGCCTGTGGGCTCCCGGACGATTTCCAAGAAATACGATATGGGTTTGTCCAGCGCCACCATCCGCAATGAAATGAGCGACTTGGAGGAGCTGGGGTATCTGGATCAGCCCCATGTCAGCGCCGGACGGATTCCCTCCGCCAAAGCCTATCGACTGTATGTGGATCAGCTGCTGCGGACGAAGCGGATTCCTTCCGATGATGTGGGGGATGTGCAGCAGCACTTCATCGGCAGAATGCGCCAGATGGAAGATGTGATCGACCATGCGGCTCAGGTGCTGAGTGAACTGACCCACTATACCGCCGTGGTGCTGCCTCCTGCCGGAGCCCAGCCAAGGATCCGCAATATCCAGTTGGTGCCCGTTACCAACACCTCTGCGCTGGTGGTGATTGTCACCGACGGAGGCATTGTGCGGGACACGGTGATCAGTGTCAGCGAGCAGCTGGACAGTGACGCCCTGTATACCATCTCCCGCACCCTGACCAATCAGCTGTCCGGGCATACCTTGGCGGAAGCCACCGTGATTCTTCCCCACCTGGCGCAGAACATGCAGGAAAATGAACACCTGCTGGAAGGCATCAGCGCCTTCATGGATCACGCCAAGGGCGGCAAGAGCCATGTGGCAGTAGGCGGTGCCAGCAACATGCTGTCCTATCCTGAATACAGCGATGTGGAAAAAGCACGGAACTTCGTAAGCCTTGTGGAGACACGGGATAAGCTGGCGGAGATTGTTGCCCAGCATGGAGAAATGGCCTTCACCGTACGGATCGGACCGGAAACCGGCGTGCCGGAAATGACGGACTGCTCCATTGTGACCGCCACCTATTCCACCAGAAACGGGCAGCAGGGCACCATTGGTGTCATTGGACCCACACGAATGCAATACAGCCGAGTCCTTTCCATCCTGGGCAGTATGGGCAATCAGCTGTCCATGCTCTTCGGCAATGAAGGGCAGGAGCCCAGGCTTGACAAGGACACAAAGAAGGAATCACGAAATGAAGAAAAGAAAGGGAGTTAAGGCAATGACAGAAGAGGAAAAGAAGCCCGCAGTGACGGAAGAAGCTCCTGTGCAGGAGGAAACGCCCGCTCAGGATGCTGCTGAAAATGCCACCGAGCAGGACGCTGCTGCATTGACCAAGCAGCTGGAAGAGGCTGCCGCCAAAGCAGATGAATATCTGTCCATGGCGCAGCGTGTTCAGGCGGACTTTGATAACTTCCGCCGGAGAAACGAAAGCGCCCGGGCGGATGCCTACAGCGAGGGTCAGCGGAATGTGGCCGCTGCCATGCTGCCGGTGCTGGATAATCTGGAGCGTGCCGTGGCAGCCGCCGATACGGCAGAAGGGGATGCGCTGAAAAGCGGCGTGGAATTGACCCTTCGGCTGATGCGGGATGCCTTGACCAAGCTGGAGGTAACGCCCATTGACCGGCAGGGCGAAGCTTTCGATCCTCATCTGGAAAACGCTGTGCTGCAGGGCACGGCGGATGATGGCGAGCCCGGCACCGTCTGCCAGGTGCTGCAAAAGGGCTACATGATGGGCAAAACGGTTCTCCGCCACGCCATGGTCAAAGTTGTGCCGGAAGACTGACCGCCCCTTTCCCGGACAGGTTCAAGCGCAAGGCGCTTTTCCTGATAAAATAGATTTCAACATGACATCACCAAACGAACAGTTTGATTTAGGAGGAAAAGAACATGAGCAAGATCATTGGTATTGACTTGGGTACTACGAATAGCTGCGTCGCCGTTATGGAAGGCGGCAAGCCGGTTGTCATCGCTAATGCGGAAGGCAGCCGCACCACCCCTTCTGTTGTGTCCTTCACCAAGGACGGCGAGCGTCTGGTAGGCCAGACTGCAAAGCACAAGGCTGTCATTAACCCCGACCGTACGGTTATCTCCATTAAGCGTGAAATGGGCACCAGCTACAAGGTGACCATCGACGGCAAGGACTACACCCCGCAGGACATCAGCGCCATGATCCTGACCAAGATGAAGGAAACCGCTGAATCCTATCTGGGCGAAAAGGTCACGGAAGCCGTTATCACCGTGCCTGCCTACTTCAACGACAGCCAGCGTCAGGCAACCAAGGATGCAGGCCGTATTGCCGGCTTGGATGTAAAGCGTATCATCAACGAGCCTACCGCTGCTGCACTGGCCTATGGCCTGGACAAGGACGGCAGCCAGAAGATTCTGGTGTACGACCTGGGCGGCGGCACCTTCGACGTAAGCATTCTGGACATTGGCGACAGCGTGTTTGAAGTCCGTGCCACCAACGGCAACACCCGCCTGGGCGGCGATGACTTCGACCAGCGCATTATCAACTACATTGCCGACAGCTTCAAGAAAAGCGAAGGCATTGACCTGCTGCAGGACAAGACCGCTGCACAGCGCCTGAAGGACGCTGCTGAAAAGGCCAAGATTGAGCTGAGCGGTGCCACCACCACCAACATCAACCTGCCCTTCATCACCGCTGATGCTAACGGTCCTAAGCACCTGGACATGACCCTGACCCGGGCAAAGTTCGACGAGCTGACCGCCGACCTGGTGGATGCCACCATCACCCCCATGAAGAACGCCCTGCGTGACGCAGGCCTGACCGTGGATCAGATCGATAAGATCATTCTGGTAGGCGGTTCCACCCGTATCCCCGCTGTGCAGGCCGCTGTGCAGAAGTTTACCGGCAAGGAGCCCTTCAAGGGCATCAACCCTGACGAGTGCGTGGCCATCGGCGCTGCCATTCAGGGCGGCGTGCTGGCTGGCGACGTGAAGGACGTGCTGCTGCTGGACGTAACTCCCCTGTCTCTGGGTCTGGAAACCGAAGGCCACATTTTCACCAAGCTGATTGAACGGAACACCACCGTGCCTACCAGCAAGAGCCAGGTGTTCTCCACCGCCGCTGACGGACAGACCACCGTGGAAATCAACGTGCTTCAGGGCGAGCGCCAGATGGCTTATGACAATAAGTCCCTGGGCCGCTTCCAGCTGACCGGCATTGCTCCCGCTCCCCGTGGCGTGCCTCAGATCGAGGTTACCTTCTCCATTGACAACAACGGCATTGTGAATGTCAGCGCCAAGGATAAGGCCACCGGTCACGAGCAGAAGATCACCATCACCGCTTCCACCAACCTGAGCGAGGAAGAAATCAATCAGCGTGTGAAGGAAGCTGAGCAGTTCGCTGAGCAGGATAAGAAGCGCAAGGAAGAGGTGGAAACCCTCAACCGTGCTGACAGCCTGATCTACGAGACCGAGAAGCAGCTCCGTGAAAATGGCGAGAAGCTGTCTGAGGAAGACAAGAACGCCATCCAGAGCGAGATCGACGCCTTCAAGAAGACCCGTGAGGGCAACAACGCCGAGGAAATCAAGTCCGCCATGGAGAACTTCACCCAGAAGGTGTATGCCATCTTCGGCAAGCTGTATCAGCAGCAGGGCGGTGAAGGCAGCGCTCCCGACATGGGCGGTGCACAGAGCGGCACCACCAATCCTGACGGCAGCGTGAACGCTGACGGCGACGTGCACTAAGTCATTCACAATCCCCGGGCGTAAGTGCCACCGGCCTGCGTCCGGGGCTTTCCCGGTTTATTCAGGCAGTGAAAACTGCCGGTGATTTCGCGAGGTGAGGAAACATTGGCAACCAAGCGTGACTATTATGAGGTGCTGGGGGTCAGCAAATCGGCAACGCAGGATGAAATTAAGTCCGCTTACCGGAAAAAGGCAAAGGAATGCCACCCCGACCTGCACCCTGATGATAAAACAGCCATGGATCGCTTTAAGGAGCTGAACGAAGCCAACGAGGTGCTGAGTGATCCGAAGAAGCGTGAGCAGTACGACCGCTACGGCTTTGACACCCCCAACATGGGCGGCGGCAATCCCTTCGGCGGTACCGGCGGCTTCGATTTCAGCGGCATGGGCGGCTTCGACAGCATCTTTGATCAGCTCTTCAATGGCGGTGCCTCTTCCGCTCAGCGGAACGGCCCTGTGCAGGGCAACGACCTGCGGTACGAGCTGCGCATTACCTTTGAGGAAGCGGCCAACGGCTGTGAAAAATCCTTCGAATTTTATCGTAATGAAAACTGCGACACCTGTCATGGTACCGGCGCCAAGCCGGGTACCAGCCCCACCACTTGCCCCACATGCCACGGTTCCGGTCAGATTCGCCAGAGCGGCGGTTGGATGACCACCGTGCGTACTTGCCCCAACTGCGGCGGCACAGGCACGGTGATTGCAGACAAGTGCACGTCCTGCGGCGGCTCCGGCCGGGTGCGGAAGCGCCGCACGGCAACGGTGAAGGTGCCTGCCGGCATTGACAATGGCCAGACCATTGTGATGAGCAATCAGGGCGAACCCGGTGTCCGTGGCGGCCCTAACGGTGACCTGTACATTAACGTGCTGGTAAAGCCCCACAAGCTGTTCCGCCGGGAAGGCTTTAACCTGAAGCTTGACCTGCCCATCAGCTTTACCCAGGCTGCCTTGGGCGGGGAGGTGGATGTGCCTACCCTGAACGGCACGGTGAAGTACCGCATTCCTGAAGGTACGCAGAATGATACGGAGTTCCGCCTGAAGGGACAGGGCATTCAGCAGCTGAACATGCCCGGCAAAGGCGACCTGCTGGTACGGGTCCGGGTGGAAATTCCTCGCAAACTGAGCGACAAGCAGAAGGATCTGCTGCGGCAGTTTGAGGAATCCTCCACCGGCAAGGAGTACGAGACTCGGAAGTCCTTCATGGATCGTGTAAAGGAAATCTTCAGTTAACGTAATACAAAGGCCCGGCAGCAGTCATGTTGCCGGGCTTTTCTTTGGATACACAAAGGGCTTGACTTCCTGCGCAGTGCAGGGGACGAGCCCTTTTCCTTTGCCCTCATCGGGGCAGGAAATCAGGGGTAGCTGCAACTTGCAGGCATCAGAAAAGGAGCTTTCCGTGCCCATTCGGGTGGAAAGCTCCTTTGGTTATGAAGTTGACTTGAATCAGTTGTTCAGGGCGTTCCGGTCAACGGTGGCGTTGGCGTCGGTGACCCACTGCTCAACAGCTTCGTCATAGGCGTTGTCCTGCTTGGTGGTCAGCACGCTCTCCATCAGGGTATCACGTACTTCGTCCAGGGACACGGCACCTTCGGTTACGTCGGATTCATACTTGATGATGTAGTAGCCATAAATGCCTTCCACCTTGTCGGATACATCCCCAACGTTTGCCAGCGCAAGGGCAGCGGTGGTGAAGGCGGTATCCATGTTGGTGGTGGCTTCGCTTACGGCATAGCCGGTCTTGGCAGTGGCTGCATCGCCCTGCATGCCGGGATCCTCGGTATACTCAGCCATCAGGGCATCCCAATCGCCGCCGGGGATCTTGGTCAGGATTTCATCAGCCTTTGCAGCAATGTTGGCATAGGCCTGAACCTTGGCAGCAGCCAGCTGATCTGCATAGAAAGCTTCTTCAGCCTTGGCCTGAGCCAGGGTCTTGGCAGCCTCAGCAACCTCGTCCGTCACTTCTTCGGTGAAGGCGGTGGTCACATCCGTTACGTTGGCGTTCTTCACGGTCAGGTCGGTTACGGTAGCAACCAGATCCGTTTCCGTAGCAACCAGGTCGGTGGTGGTAGCAGCATCTTCGGTGGTTTCTTCAGTGGCAGCTTCCACCGTCACGGTCACCTGAGCGGCCAGGGCATCGGCATCTTCCACACCCAGATCTGTAAGGGCGGTGGTGGCTTCGGTCACAGCAGTTTCTGCATTGGTGTGCAGGGTGGTCAGCTCATCGATCACGGCCTGATCGTTGTCGGTGAACTTCACCAGAATCTGCTTTACCATGCGATAACCGGCAGGACGATAATAAACCGTGGTGCCGTTGTTCACAGCCGTGCCGTAGGAGGCGGGGGAGCTGGTGTAGGTGGTCTTGGCACTTTCTGCCCGAGTGTCCAGCTCGGCCTGCAGCTCTTCATCGGAAACGGTTACGTCCTTAACCGTTTCCGTCTTCAGCTTGTTCTGCAGGTAGGTTTCCTGGGTGCTTTCCACAACATCTTCCTTGGTGATGCCGTATTCTTCGCAGGTTTCGTCGATGGCCTTTTCCAGCTCTTCGCCGGTCAGCTCCGTGTCGGCCAGGTAGTAGCTCTGCACCTGATCCCGGGTGGACTGCCAAGCTTCAGCAATTTCGTTTTCCAGCTCGGCGATTTCTTCTTCCGTCAGCTGATCCAGACCCAGCTCCTTGATCTTCATGTTCTTCACATCGTTTTCAATCAGGGAGTCGATGACAGAATCCGTTACGCTGGAAATATTGTCAGCGCTGGTGGTGTCATAGCTCATGCCATACATGCTGTAGATCAGGGACATGTAGTTCAGCTGGTAGTTGACCTGATCCTGAATTTCACCCTTGGTGTGCACATTGTCGCCAACCTTGATGATTTCCGTGGCACGATCCACGGCTTCATCCTTTTCGATCAGTGCGCAGCCGCTCAGCAGCATGGTCACTGCCAGCAGAAGCGCAAGCAAAGCCTTCTTGTGCATGAAAAATTCCTCTCCGTTCTTGATAATATCCATAGGTACTCGCACTATTATAGCGCAGGATGCATAAAAAACGCAAGCGCACAGGTGAACTTTCTTGTGAATAAACGGTAAACGGGCAGGGGACGCATTCCGTGCATCGACCTATAGCCGATTGCCGGTATTCATTGATAGGAAAAAGGGATTGCCGCAGCATTTGCAGCAACCCCTTGCTTTCTTTACACCTTCCGGCCATTGCCTACAAAGAACACGGCAATGGTGCCCGGGCCGGAATGACTGCCGATGATGGGTCCAATATATCCCATAAGGATGTTCTTCACACCCAGCTTCTCCCGCAGCATATCGGCCAGAGACTGGGCCTCTTCCTCGCAGTCACCATGGCTGATGAACACGGTCTGGTCGGCAATGTTGACGGCGTTGGCTTCCGTCCGTTCGAACAGCGCCCGAATGCTGCGCTTCCGTCCCTGCACCTTGTCCCGGGGAATCAGGTGACCGGCTTCGTCCACGTTCAGGATGGGCTTGATTTTGATAATGGAGCCCAGATAGGCACTGGTGGCAGATACCCGGCCGCCCCGCTTGAGGAACATCAGGTCATCCACCGTGAACCAGTGCACGATGTTCAGCCGGTTTTCTTCCACCCACTTGGCGTTCTCTTCCAGAGTCAGACCTTCCTGCCGCTTTTGCAGGGCATAGTGCACCAGCAAACCTTCGCCCATGGAGGCACTCAGGCTGTCCACAATGGCCAGCTTCCGCTCAGGGTACTTTTCCTTCAGTTCCTTCACCGCCTGCACACCGGCGGCATAGGTACCGCTCAGACCGCTGGAGAAGGCAATCACCAGCACGTCCTGACCCTTGTCGAGGAGCTCGCTGATCTGTTCCTTCCACTCCTCCACGTTGATCTGGGCAGTGGTAAGCACCTTGCCTGCACGTAGATCGGCGTAAATAGCACGGCTGTTTTCCACTGTTCCGTCAGGGATGTGGCTCTGCCCATCCATGGTGTAGGACATGCTGACGACTTTGAAGTTTTCCTGTTTGTTGATGTATGTCAATGGCAGATCCGTGGTGGAATCTGTTACAATCCAGTACATAAGACATGACCTCCTTGACCATTTCATGTTTTGAGCATACCAAAGGAGCAGGCAAACGGTCAAGAGACAAATCTCAATTTTGTCCCACAAAAAATCCCTGCCAAGGGGCAGGGAAAAGATTCAGGCAGCGGCCAGCTTGCCTTCCAGTTTCCGATAAATGTACACGAAGTAGATAATCTCTGCAATGGCTGTAATGCTCCAAGAGAAGATATACAGCAGATACAGGGAAAGAATGGTGTGGAAGTAGGCGAACACGGTGTAGACCCAAATGACGCGGAACACGCAGGAGCCCATGATCACGATCACCGTGGGCACACCACTCTTGCCAAGGCCGCGGGATGCGGCAATGGTGCAGTCCATAAAGGCGCTGAAGGCATAGGAATAGCCCATGACCCGCAGGCGAACCATGCCTGCCTCCGTCACCGCAGGATCGCTGGTGAACAGCGCCAGGAAGCCTTGACCGAAGAATTCCAAGGTCAAACCAATAACCAGACCGATGCCGAAGGAATAGCCCAAGGCAATCAGATAGCTGTGCAGCACCCGCTTCCGCTTTCCGGCACCGTAGTTCTGGCTCATGAAGCTGGAGCAGGCCGTGTACAGGGCTGCCATCACATCGTAGCAAAGGGCGTCTGCATTGGTGGCTGCTGCCGTGCCTTCCACAATAACCGTGTCAAAGGAGTTCACGCCAGACTGGATGAACAGATTGGCTACAGCGAAAATGGCATTCTGGGCTGCTGCCGACAAGCTCAGGGGCAGGATCCGCTTCATCATTTCGGGATTAAGGCGAATCAGCTTGGGATGCAATGCGTATACCGTGGAAGACCGAACCAGCAGTGCGACCACCAGGGAGGCACTCAGCCACTGGGAAATGCTGCTGGCCAACGCCACGCCTGCTTCTGCCATGTCGCAAATGATGACAAAAAACAGGTTCAGCACCACGTTCAGTACACCGGCAGCGGACAGGATGTACAAAGGCCGGCGTGTATCTCCAGCGGCGGACAGCACGGCGTTGCCGAAATTATACAAACCGGCTGCCGGCAGACCGAAGGCATAGATGCGCAGATAGGTTTCTGCTCCGTCAATCAGCTCTTCCTTGGTGCCCAGCAGCTCCAGAATGGGTCTGGCACCCAGGAGACTGGCAACCATGAGCAGGCAGCCTGCAACCAAACAAATAATGAAGGAACTGTGGACAGCATCCACCACTTCCTGGTCATTTCTTGCACCCAAATAGCGGGCTACCATAATATTGACGCCGCTGCCTACGCCGATAAGCACGGTGGTCAACAGGGACACCAGAATGGAGGTTGACCCTACCGCCCCCAGCGCATGGGAGCCGGCAAAGCGCCCCACAACCGCCACGTCGGACATGTTGAAGAGCACTTGCAGCACGTTGGAAAGCATGAGGGGCAGGCTGAAAAGCAGAATCTGCTTGGGCAAGCTGCCTTCCGTCATGTTGGTATTCAGCCGATGGTCGGCCATGATAACACTCCCTTGTGTTTTGGTGATCCCGCATCGCCATGCGGGCCGATGGATGCCGGATGTGCATTGCACTTAGTCACAGCCGACGTGGATTATAACACAACCCCTGATGCATAACAAGGGCGAAGGAGAGAACTTTCGCAAAAAATCATGGGAATTTTGCAGGCATGAAAAAAGACCCTCTCCTTCATTTGAAAGAAAGGGTCGGCGGAACGAAAATCAGTATTTGCGCTTGCGGGCGGCCTCTGCCTTCTTCTTGCGCTTCACGCTGGGCTTCTCGTAATGCTCGCGCTTGCGAACCTCCTGGAGAACTCCGCTACGAGCGCACTGCCGCTTAAACCGCTTGAGAGCGCTTTCCAGGGACTCGTTCTCACGGATGCGTACCTCGGACACTGTTATCCCTCCTCTCGCTCATCTCGCCTTGAACCCGGCAAGACGGACGGATAGCGAACCGTACGATTATTATACCGCCTTTCTCGCAAACCGTCAAGCTCTTCTGCCGATTTTCAGCCGAGTTTTCCTTTCAAAATGCCTCATTTCCATCCAATGTGGCCAATCAGGCCATATTTTCGGCCATTTTCTTGCCGCCAAGCACGTGGAAATGAAGGTGGTGGACACTCTGACAGGCATCGTCGCCGCAGTTGGAAACCACACGGAAGCCAGTCTCCGCCACGTTTTCCAGCTTCGCTACTTTTGCACAGGCCTTCAGGCAAGCTGCCAAGGTAGCCTCGTCTGCTTCCTCTGCTGCACCCACGGAAGAAATGTGCTCCTTGGGAATCACCAGCACATGCACAGGCGCCTGAGGGTTGATGTCCCGGAAGGCATACACCTTGTCATCCTCGTACACCTTGCTGGACGGAATTTCTCCATGGATAATCTTGCAGAAAAGACAATCTGCCATTGCAATCGCTCCTCTCTTCGATATAAACGTTAGAAATCTGCTTTTTCTTCCCGACTCGAAAAATATTTCTGAGGAAATCAGCACCGGGATGCCATCAGCTCGCCCTTCATGCCATCGCCGTCAATGGCGGTGAGCCGAACCGGCAGCTGAACACCCTGCCTGCAGGCGGGGCAGGAAGCTACCTGCACCCGAATGTACTCCGGGGTGTAGCCCACCCAGCCTTCCGGCAGCTGTTCCTCCAGCAGCACGGTGCTTTCCTTGCCCAGCCACTTTTCCTGATAAGCTGCCGCAAGGCGGTCGCCCAGTGCAATCAGCCCCCGGGCACGGCGTTCCTTTTCTTCCCGGGTCAATTGACCGGGCATCACGGCTGCCTTGGTGCCTTCCCGCTGGCTGTAGGGGAATACGTGAATCCGGGCATAGGCCATTTTCTCCACAAAGGCACAGGTCTCCTGATACTCTGCCTCCGTTTCCCCGGGGAAGCCTGTCAGCACGTCGGTGGTGAAGGCTGCCATGGGGAACACACTGCGCAAATGCTCCGCAGACCGCAGGTACATGGTGGTATTGTATCGCCGTGCCATGCGAGCCAGCACCGTATTACTGCCGGATTGCAGTGCCAGATGGAACTGGGGGCACACCTTGCTGCACTTGCCAAGGCGACGGGCAAAATCTTCCGTGGCCACACCGGGTTCCAGACTGCCCAGGCGAATCCGCTCCACCCCGTCAATGGCCTGCACCGCCTCAATGGCGTCAATGAGCCCCACGTCTTCCTGCAAATCCCGGCCGTAGCTGGTCAGGTGAATGCCGGTCAGTACCAGTTCCTTATATCCGGCATCTGCCAGCTTCTGCGCCTCCTGTACCACATCCGCCAGGGGGCGGGAACGAATGGAACCACGCACGCTGGGGATGATGCAGTAGGTGCAGTGGTTGTTGCAGCCTTCCTGAATTTTCATAATGGCCCGGGTATGGTCTTCCTGATCGGTGATGTTCAGCTCTTCAAAAGGAGTTTCAGCCGTCAGGGTATCCACGGCGCACATTTGCGTACCGTCCTTCACGGCCTTTTCCAGCAGCGTCACCACCTCGCCCCGGTGCTGGGTGCCCAGAATCAGCCGGGCACCGGTATCCAGCAGGGCGGCACCCTTCCGCTGGGCAAGGCAGCCGCACAGCACCACCTCGCTTAGGGGATGCTCCCGGCGGAGACGGCGTGCAATCTGCATGGACTTCTTGTCCCCTGTGCCTGTTACGGTGCAGGTGTTGACCACATACACATCCGCATCTTCATTCCAGGGTACAATGGCGTACCCTGCTTCACGAAACTTTTCCAACATGGCCTGGGTATCATACTGATTCACCTTGCAGCCCAATGTGTGGAAGGCAACGGTATTCAAAAAACTTTTCTTCCTCTCTGCTTCCTTTATTGCATCTGTTCAAAAAGGCACATCAGCATGGCAATGGATGTGATGGCTGCCGTTTCCGTGCGCAGGATCCTGGGACCCAGGGTAACAGCCCGACATCCCTGCGCTGTCATGGCCTGCACCTCTTCTGCGGACATGCCGCCTTCAGGGCCAATGACCACCGCCACATCTCGGCATTCGGGATGCTCTGCATGGAAAGCGTTCAGGCTGTAGCCGTTGGCTTCCTCCCACGGCACCAAAGCCGTCTCATGGCAGGGCAGCCGCTGAAGCATTTCCTTCATTGTGATGGGAGCTTCCACTTCCGTGGTGATGCAGCGCCCGGACTGTTTGCTGGCTTCTCTGGCGATTTTCTGCCACCGCTCCTGCTTGCGGAGCCCATCATTGCTGCTGAGCTGTACAACGCACCGGTTCATGGCCACAGGCACAACTCGGGTTGCACCCAGCTCCACCGCCTTCTGCACAATCCACTCCATTTTTTCTGCTTTGGGCAGACCCTGATAGAGGGTTACGTGCAGTGCCGCTTCCGTGCCCGGCAGTTCCCGTTCAACCCGGCAGGCCAAACCCTGTGCTGTTGTCATCAGCACTCCGGCAAAACGTTTTCCTTCTGCGAAGATTTCTACAGCATCCCCTTCCTGCAGCCGCAGGACACGGGTGGCATGGCGGACATCCTCTTCGCTGAGCAGGACTACATGATCACGAACAGCACCCTCTGCATAAAAGCGATGCATGATCAGCCCCTCCGTGCCCGGATGGCAACCCACTCGCCCTTATGCCGTACTTCCTCAATGGCGTAGCCCGCCTTGTCAAGGGCTTCCCGCACATCTGCTTCCCGCTCTTTGATAATGCCGGAGCAGATGAAGTGTCCCCCGGCAACAATGTGCTGGGTCAGGGGCTGGGCAAAGAAGCAGATCACGTCTGCAATAATGTTGGCAACGCACACGTCGCAGGCCTCGTCTGTCTTTTCCAGCAGGTTGCCTTCCACAGCACGAATCTTGTCCGTCAAATGATTGTGCTCAATATTTTCCTTGGCCACCTTCACTGCGGTAGGGTCAATATCAATGGCCAGCACGCTTTGCGCACCCAGCATGGCTGCGCCGATGGCCAGAATGCCGCTGCCTGTACCCACGTCAATGACCCGCTCGCCTCCGTGGAGGGTCTCCTCCAGCAGCTCCATGCACATGCCGGTGGTCTCGTGAGTGCCGGAACCGAAGGCCATGCCCGGGTCGATCTCGATGACCTTGTCACCTTCCTGAGGCTCATAATGCTCCCAGGTCGGCTTGACCACCAGGCTCTTGCCCGCACGGAAGGGCTTGTAGAAACGCTTCCACACCTCCGCCCAGTCTTCTTCTTTCACGTTCTGTGTGGTGATGTCCAGCGTGCCCAAGTCGAAATCCAGCTTCAGCGCCTTGATTTCCTCCATGCGGGTATGCAGGGCGTGGAGTCGATCTGCGAAGCCCTGGGGATCAAACCAGGCGTGCACCAGCACGTCCTCCGGCATGTCGTCAATCAGCTTCTGATCAATCATTTCCCAATAGCCGTTGGGCTTGGAGGGATCCGGAATATCTGCCCGATCCTCCACCATGGTGCCGGTGGCACCTTCCTGCATCAGCTGTTCGGATACAAGGTCAGTCCCTGCCGTGGTTGTATGTACAGTGATTTCCACCCAATCCATAAACTCACCCTTTGCAAATTCATCGCTTCATTATATCCTTTTTCCACCACAGGCGCAAGCCCTTCACGGAAGCAAGCATGCCGCATCAAACTGAACACTTGACAATTTGCCCTTTTCGGCATAAAATCTGACAGTTTTCATGCAAGGGCTGAAAACGAGGGGAAAGGGTGACAGGAAGTGGGCAGTTTACATAAAATTCGGGTGGCAGCTGTTGGCAATGAGGCGGATATGCTCCGGCTGAACCGTTCATTGCTTTCCAATGGAGGCTGGCTGCACGAGCCGGAAGACCGTCCGCCTTATAAGGTGGAGGAGCTGTTTGCACAGATTCAGGAACATGCTAAGTGGGAATGCGGGGATTCCTTCCTATACAATATGATTGCGGTGCCCTCCTTCGGGCGGGTGGAAGCTGGTGCCCGGTGCGAGCAGGTGCAGGTATCCGATGACCTGTGGGTAACGCTGTTTACCTACAGCAGCGGCGACCGCTTTCAGCAGGAGGATTGGATGCGCCTGCACATGCAGTGCGACCGGCTGCCCCTGTTTGTATTGCAGGCAGATGAACGCTTTGCAGGGGACAAGGGGGAATTGATCTTCAGCAACGGCGTGGTGCATGAGGATTGGAACCGCATGGCAGAAAGCTGGTTCTGGCTGATTGATGAGTATGAAGCCGGCCTGCCCCCGGAAGAAACCCTGGCACGGCTGAAGCAGATTCAGCAGGCCATGACCCGTGAAGATTGGGCGCAGAGCGTGGGGGACCTGCTGCAAAGCTGCATGGATAATCTCCACGAAGTGACCATTCGCAGCCAGGTCACCGGGGATATGCTGAGGGACTGCCTGAAAATGCAGGATTACGAAGGCTTCTTCGCCTTGGAATCTGCCGTGGCGGATGCCTTCCTGTGGGATGCTGCCCGGGAGAAGAAATATAGTGCCATTCTTGCGGAGTGCCTTCGGGTGTGGCGAGAGGCAGAAGAGGCGGAAAAAAGTTCTGCAGAGGCAGGAAATCCCCTATGCAGTGACGAATAAAATCCGACAACAACTTTGCTTCCTATGATGGAAAGCAGGGAGGTGTGTGGGATGCAGGATACCATGCGTTGGGGGAAAATTGTGCTGGTGTGCGCACTGGTACTGACGGTTTTCTTCATTGCTCGTGGGCAGCTGCAAAGCGCACAGAAGCAGCTCAGTGAAGAAGAAACTGCCCTGCGGATTCAGCAGGCCAACCTGAATGAGGAACAGGTTTCTTTGGAGGCACAGATTGCGCTGGTAGGTACGGACAGCTACGTGGAATCCCGTGCCCGGTCGGACTATCAGTTCATCAAGCCCGGCGAACTGCGCTTCCAGTTTGACAATCCTGAGGAGCTGTATGCCTACAGCGATGAGGAAGCCCGCATTCTGGCAGAAGCCATGGGTGAATAATGCTCAAGGAGGACGAGAAGGTCCTCCTTTTCATTTCAGAGAGGGGAATGACCATGCGTACAGCCGTCATCGGTATCGGTTCCAACTCCGTGAGGATGCTCGTTGCAGATGTGGAAGAGGGTAAGGCCAAGCAGGTTCTGCGGGATCGGGAAGGAACCCGCCTTTTTGCCGGATTGGATGCCAAGCACAACCTGAGTACTGACGCTATGGAAAAAACCGTGGAAGCCGTGCGCCTCATGGCCATCAAAGCCCGGTGCCTGGGGGCGGAACAGGTAGACTTGTTTGCCACCAGTGCCGTTCGGGATGCTGCCAATGCGGAAGAGCTGCGCAAAAGGCTGAAAGAGACGGCTCACGTGGAGATGGAGATTTGCTCCGGCGAAGAGGAGGCTGCCCTTTCCTTCCTTGGCGCTACGGATGGGGATCTGTGTGGCGTGATCGACATTGGCGGGGGCTCCACGGAAATTGTTGTCGGGCAGAGGGAACACCTGATTACTGCATTCTCCTGCCAGATGGGTGCTGTGCGGCTGTTTGGCAGGATGCCCATCCGCTCTCATGGGGATCTGCCTGCGGTGAAGCAGCTGGCAGCCGACATTTTGGAAGAAAAACTGCGTGCCCATCCTACCCTGACTTCTCCTGAAAAATGGATCGGTGTAGGGGGTACGTTTACCACCCTGGCGGCCATGGTCAAGGCCATTCGCTGGACAGATCGCACCTACATGCATGGCACCCGCATTACCAAGCGGGAAATCGAAGAAAAGGCCTGGTACCTTTCCGACATGAGCATGGAAGAGCGGCTGCAGCTGCCCGGCCTTCAGCCCAACCGGGCGGACATTGTGGTGCATGGCATCTGCATCCTGCTGGCGGTGATGGATCGGATGAACATTCAGGAAATCACCGTCAGCGAGTATGGCAACCTGCATGGCTATTTGAAGCGAAACTACCACATCACAGGGGACATCAAGGCATGAGCATCACGGCATTTTTTAAGGCAGTTTGCATTTCATCGCAAACTGTCAATCTTTTTTTCAAAAAGGGGTTGACAAAAAGCCGAAAAGGGTGTATCATTATCAACGTCGCCTGCGGGACAGACCAAAGGAGATGAGAAAGACGGGGTGTAGCGCAGTCTGGTAGCGCACGTGCTTTGGGAGCATGGGGCCGGGGGTTCGAATCCCTTCACCCCGACCAGATGACACCTCATCAACGTGGCCCCGTGGTCAAGAGGCCTAAGACACCGCCCTTTCACGGCGGCTACTCGGGTTCGAATCCCGACGGGGTCACTCCTTCTCTTCTCACTTGCTGTTATGGGCCTTTAGCTCAGTTGGTTAGAGCGGCCGGCTCATAACCGGTTGGTCCGGGGTTCAAGTCCCTGAAGGCCCACAGCCGAATTGTGGCCCGGTAGCTCAGTTGGTTAGAGCGCCAGCCTGTCACGTTGGAGGTCGAGGGTTCGAGCCCCTTCCGGGTCGCCACTTTCTTTCTTGGGACTGAGGAGCTTCGTGCTGGCGTAGCTCAATTGGCAGAGCACCTGATTTGTAATCAGGGGGTTGCGGGTTCAAGTCCCATCGCCAGCTCCATCTTCTTGGGTTAAGGAAGAAAATCAATTTCATATGGATGGGTTCCCGAGTGGCCAAAGGGAACAGACTGTAAATCTGTCGCGATAGCTTCGGTGGTTCGAATCCACCCCCATCCACCAACATGCGGGAATGGCGGAATTGGCAGACGCGCTAGATTCAGGTTCTAGTGAGGGCTAACTTCATGCAGGTTCAAGTCCTGTTTCCCGCACGTTAGCAAAAGACCTTCAGTCCTTGACTGAGGGTCTTTTTCATTATTAAAGCGGAATTGAGAGGGAGGACAAGCAATGGCCTGCGCATTTTCGGCGAAAGACGTAACCCTTCGCTATGGGGAAAAGCACCTGCTGGATCACGTGGAACTCACCATTTCCGATGGGGATCGTGTAGGCATTGTGGGCCGGAACGGTGCAGGAAAGTCCACCCTGCTGCGGCTTTTGGCAGGGCAGGAGGAAGCGGATCAGGGGGAAATCGCCCGCCGCCGCGGGCTCACCGTTGCCTATCTGCCCCAAACGCCGGAACTCCACCCGGAGGATACCATCACTAAGGCAGCACTCCACTATCTGCCTGCCAGACCGGGAGAAAATGTGGAAAATGCCGCTTATGAGGCGCAGACCATTCTGACCCAGCTGGGCTTTGCGGATACGTCTGTGAAGGTGGCCACCCTCTCCGGCGGTCAGAAAATGCGGGTGGCACTGGCAGGGGTGCTTTGCCGTCCCTGTGATGTGCTGCTGCTGGACGAGCCTACCAATCACATTGACATTGACATGTCCCAGTGGCTGGAAGATCGCCTGATGACCTTCCGTGGCACCCTGCTGGTGGTGACCCACGACCGCTATCTGCTGGAGCGTGCCTTTAACCGCATCCTCCATGTGGGCGGCGGCCGGGTGGACAGTTACCAGTGCGACTATGCCGGCTATTTGGAGGAGCGTGCCCAGCGGGAGGAAATGGCGGAGGCAACCCTCAGGAAGAATAAATCCCTTTACCGCAAGGAACTGGCATGGATCCGCCGGGGGGCACAGGCACGCAGCACCAAGGCCAAGGGGCGGATTGAACGCTTTGATCAGCTGACAGACAGCATTCGGGAAGCACCGCCTGAACAGACCCTGAACATGAAGAGCGTCGCCAGCCGACTGGGCAAGAAAATTCTCAGCTGGGATCATCTGGACGTTTCTGTGGAAGGGGAGAACCTAATCAAGGACTTCTCCTATACCCTTCTGAGAGATGATCGGCTGGGTATTGTAGGCGGCAACGGTGCAGGCAAGACCACCCTGCTGCGCACCCTGGTGGGGGATTTGCCTCCGGCCGGCGGTGTCATTGAGCGGGGCGAAACGGTGAAAATCGGCTATTTTGCCCAGCATTGTCCGCCGCTGGATCCGGATACACGCATCATTGATGCCGTGCGGGATGTGGCGGTGCACGTGTACACACCGGATGGGGATTTGTCCGCCTCCCAAATGGCGGAAACCTTTCTTTTCCCCTCCGGCATGCAGTACCAGAAGGTAGCCAGCCTTTCCGGCGGAGAAATGCGCCGGCTGTATCTGCTGCGCATTCTGATGGCGGCACCTAACGTGCTGGTGCTGGATGAACCTACCAACGACCTGGATATTGAAACGCTGAACGTGCTGGAAGATTATCTGGACGCCTTCCAGGGGGCTGTGATTGCTGTCAGTCATGATCGCTATTTTCTGGATCGGGTGACGACCCATCTGTTTGCCATTGAGCACAAGCAAATGGTGCCCTATATGGACGGCTGTGAAAGCTATCTGGCAAAGATGAAGAGCGAGGCCGTGCAGGCCAAGCCCAAGGAAGAAAGTGCTCCGCTGGCGCAGGCACCAAGGCGGATGAATCAGCCTGCACTGAAGTTTACCTTTAAGGAACAGCGGGATTTTGATACCATCGAGGAAACGATTGCTGGTTTGGAAGAAAAGATGGAGCAGCTGGGCAGGGAACTGGATGCCAACAGTGCCGACTATACCAAGGTAACGGAACTGATGGCCCAGCAGGAGGAAACCCAGGCCAAGCTGGATGCAGCCATGGAACGGTGGGTGTATCTGCAGGACAAGTATGAGGCCATGCAGGCGGCACAGCAGGAGAAAACAGGGCCTTCACGGTTACTTAGGAAATGACAGTGCTGAAGTATTTCACGACTTCGCCACAATGAGTATGACAGCGAAAAATATATCGATACACTTGTAAAGGCAAAAATCCTTGTATACCTAGATCTCGTTTTTTCTTTCAACAACCATCTATGTCTTAGCAAAAAACGCTTCTTCAAACATAATAATTTTTTACTCATTTATCTCCCTAATACCCCCTTAAAAATAAGAATTTTCAGTAATTGCTTTTCTTTTCATAGCGTTAGGCTTGTTTTATGATCTTTCTTTTGCTATTTCCTTCTATTCAATAACTCTGCACCTATTTTACATAAATGCTATTGACAACGAATTATAAAAAGTATATAATGGGCGCATGAAGATTGACAAAAAAAGAACAATACTCGATCGGCAAGAATACATTAACAGTTTTACACTGTAAATGGAATGAGAAAAGGAGGAACAAAAATGCTTTTGCATTGTAGAATGCCGTCTGAGTGTTAACAAACCCTTGGAGGAAGGATGTAGCAGAAAAAATGATGAATGGAAGTGGAAGCTTGTACGTGTGGAAAGAAAGGAGAAAGTAAATGAAAAGGTTAATTGCTGGAATACTGGCGATAGGTCTGGTGATGGTTAGCTTGACTGCCTTTGCCTACGGGAAGATTTTAACGTCTAATGGGTACTATGTGGAGGACGGGTGCAGCTTTACTCGTCGTGAGGCTCTTTGCTTTTGCTCTGCTTCAGCAGCAGTTTGGCATAGCGAAACTGGTGCATATAAGCGCCACTATTCAACAGCGACAATAAACAAGGAAAGTCGCTATGGTACGACGATTGCTTCATCGGGAAGGCAATGGTGCAGCAGCTCGAGTTTGACATCATATGCTAATTGTCAAGCACAGAATGCAGCAATTTACGGCGGTTACGGTTGGTGGGGTGGGGTTTATTAATTCAATGCACTTATCTGCCCTAGAGATTCATTATCAAAAGGGCAGATAAGTGCAATATGCTATTAATTACTATAAAAATGGAGATAGAGAATGAAACATAAAGAGCAAATAAAACCTACTAATAGGATTTTTTTAAGTAAATGTGGCATTCTGCTTACTTGTTTTGCCTGCGCATTGCTGGCATTTACTTTTTTTTCAACACGGTGGATGGTGCAAACTGTTAATTTTGCTGGTTTACCGCAGGACTTAAAAACTTATTGGATGATTGATAATCTATCTGCTGGAGACGAACAATACTACTTTTCCAATGAGTATCAAATAGAGAATGTCATTTCCTGCATAGATAAGATGGAAAATACTAAGACATTTGACTATTGTATATATGGAGAACAATATGTATATTGTAAAGATAGAAAAGATCCCCTGTTGTCCTATGAAGTCAATGAAATAACTAGCCGTTTGTTTACGCCCAACATGGCGGATGGCAAATATTTTTGCGAAGAAGATTATCATTATGATGCAGGGCGACTAATACCTGTTGTTGTGGGATATGAGTTGGCATCAGAATACCCTGTCGGGATGGTTTTTGCAGCAACGTTTATGTGCACGGAAGTTCAGTTTTGCGTGAAAGGTATTTTGGAAAAAGAAACGGCATTTCCCTTTCGTGACGAAATTACTTTCGAGGATGAACATATTCTAATACCAGCAATACACTTTAAAAAAGAAGACATTACAGAACAAAATGTTTTTCTGGCAAAGGCATTATATCTTCAATATTTGTCGGGCTTTGTGGTGGCAACACAGGAAGAAACTTTTGAGTCGTTAATAAGTGAAATAGATTCCTACTATGGACAAATGAACATTTCAGTGCCTAAATTTGCGAGAGTTGATGCATTCTCACTTTATGTGATTCGCATAAGGAAAAATGTTCTCCTAACAGTAATAATTACATTAATAATCTTTGCTTTGAGGATAGTCTGCATTGTGCATTGCGAAGAAAAAGAGAAAACGGGAACGATTTTTACTCAAATTATCAAAGGCTGTGCTATATGCATGTTAGACTATATGATATGGATAATTATATGCAAATGGCAAATAACACCGTCATTTACAAGCGTAGATGCAAAAGTGTTTTTTGTAATTGACTTGGTACTGACAGCTGGCGGAGTGCTTTGCTCTAGAATTAGGAGAAGCCAATGAAAAAGCAGCAATCCATATGCATCATCATGGTGGCAGTCATTGCGTGTCTTGTGGCCTATACCTATTGGGACAACCAAAGGATCATCGTGAGGACACAGGAGGTGATGATCGACCAGCTGCCGGAAGCGTTCGATGGCTATGCCATCCTGCAGATCAGCGACCTGCATGGCAAGTATTTCGGCAGCGGACAAGAAAAACTGGTTGAAACGATAGTGTCTGTACCCCATGACATCATTCTGTTTACCGGTGACATGAACCTGGGCACAGAAAGTGACATGGCATCATCGCAGGCAATTCTGGATCTCCTTGATGGCTTGCAAGGAGAAAGGATGCTCTGGGTTGACGGAAACTGCGGTCCCTTCACGGTTGAAAACTATATTTGGCCAACGGGAAGATTAACGGAAATGGGGGAAGTGATAACAGCCAAAGGGGTTGAGATCCTGACAGAACCCATTAAAATCGAGAAAGATGGCAGCACGATTTACTTTACTGGAAAGCTGTCGTGGATGAAACTGAAGGATAGCTATGAATGTCTTGATTTGTCAGCCATTGATGAGGATTTGCGCAGTGCCGTGGAAGCATACCATGCCCGGCAGGTGGCGTGGTATCAAGCACTGAACCATGAAGAAATGACGTTGATCGCTGTGGATCACTACCCGGAGCAAAGTTATCTGTCGGAAGGGACATGGAGCTTCGAGAGACATTTACCCTACGATTTGATGATTTGCGGCCATACCCACGGCGGGCAGATTTGTCTGCCTCTGATTGGTGCTGTGTATATTCCGGTGGTTTCCTCACCCAGAGGAGGATATTTTCCTAACCAGAAGGACGTTCGAGGTTTGCAGTACATTCAGCAAATTCCGCAGTATACTTCCGCAGGGCTAGGCGCATCGGGAAATTTCATCCTGCGATTCCGCTTTTGCTGTCCGCCGGAAATCAATCGAATTGTCCTAAGAAGGAAATGATTCCCTTTTCGCTTCTTTGGCAGCGTTAGCTTGACAACCTTCCGGGGATGTGTTATCATACCACCACGACCATGATGGGAAGAGTAGCCAAGCCAATGGATCTGAAGAGAGCCTTCGGTCGGTGCAAGAAGGCGATTCGGCAAGGTGAAGTACATCCCTGAGTCAGCTGCTGAAGTGACAGTAGGCAGTTTCCGGTGCGCCGGTTATCGCGCAGGGGAATCAAGGGTTCCCTGTGAGGGCTGCACAGCAGCTGAATGCGGAAGTGGTACCGTGACAATGTTCACCTTCCCAAACCATGAGGGTTTGGGAAGGTTTTTTATTGGAAAGGGTGACGTGTATGGACATGGAACGGCTTCGGTTCGCTCATCGGTTCGATGGTATCTCGGGCAGCGCAATCCGTGAAATTTTCAAAATGATCGCACAGCCCGGCATGATTTCCTTTGCAGGGGGCAATCCCTCTCCGGCGGCACTGCCGGATGAAACGGTGGATCGCATTGCCCATCAGGTGCTCAGGCAGGATGGAAAGGCTATTCTGCAATACGGCGCTACGGAAGGATATGCGCCCTTCCTGGAAAGCCTGAAGACCTATGTGGAGCAGGAAATTGGCTGTCAGGTGCCGGCGGTGCTGCCGGTGACCGGCTCCACCCAGGCCATGGACCTGCTTTGCAAGGCCATGATTGACCCGGGGGATGTGATCCTTGTGGAGAATCCGTCCTTCCTGGGGAATCTTCAGTGCATGAAGTTCTATCAGGCCAAGATCGTGCCGGTGGAAAGCGATGAAAACGGTCTCCTGCTGGACAAGCTGGAAGAGGCCATGGCCACTTATCATCCCAAGATGCTCTACGTTATTCCCACCTTCCAGAACCCGACCGGCAAAACCCTGGCTTATGACCGGCGGCAGCCCATTGCCGAAATGGCGGCCAAGTATGGGGTAGTGGTTGCAGAGGATGACCCTTACCGGGATCTGCGCTACGCCGGGGTGGGAGGACCTTCCATCAAGTCCTTCGACAAGGAAGGCTGGGTGGTGTTCCTGGGTTCCTTCAGCAAGATCATTTCCCCCGGCCTGCGGGTAGGCTTTATGGCAGGAGATGCAGCCATTATCCGCAAATGCACCATGGGCAAGCAGTCCACCGATGTGCATACCGCCAACCTGAATCAGGCCATTGTGGATCAGTTCCTGCGGCAAAATCTGCTGCCGGAGCATATTGCAGAGATTTGCACAAGCTACCGTGAGCAGCTGAACGCCATGCTGGAGGAGCTGGATCGCTTCCCGGAAGGTACCCGATATACCAGGCCGGAAGGCGGCCTGTTCGTGTGGGTGGAGCTGCCGGAAGGCTTGAACGCAAAAGATATGCTGGAAAAGGCAGTGGCACAGCACGTGGCTTATGTGCCCGGCACCCACTTCTTTGCCAACGGGGGGCATGAAAACACCCTGCGGCTCAACTTCTCCAACAGCTCCATTGATCAAATCCATACCGGTATGCAAACCCTTCGCACCCTTGTGGAAGAAGCATGTCATAGAAAGTGAGAGGAAATACAATGGCAAACGTACTTGATACCCTTCGGGAGCGTGGATTCCTGGCACAGATGACCTTTGAGGATGAGCTGTACAAGCAGCTGGAGGAGCCTACCACCTTTTATGTAGGCTTTGACCCCACGGCGGATTCCCTGCACATTGGCCACTATATTCCGATTATGGCCATGGCGCACATGCAGAAGGCAGGCCATCGCCCCATTGCCCTGATGGGCGGCGGCACGGCCATGGTGGGTGATCCTTCCGGTAAAACGGACATGCGGAAGATGATGACCGTGGAGACCATCGACAACAACGTGGCTCACATCAAGGAGCAGATGGGCCGCTTCCTGGACTTCTCCGATGGCAAGGCACTGATCGTTAACAACGGCGACTGGCTGCGCCACATGAACTTTATTGACTTCATGCGGGACATCGGCACCATGTTCTCTGTCAACAAGATGCTGACTGCCGAGTGCTACAAGGCTCGCATGGCTTCGGAAAATGGTCTCAGTTTCCTGGAATTCACCTACATGCTCATGCAGAGCTACGACTTCCTGGAACTGTTCCACCGCTATGGCTGCCGGCTGGAAATGGGCGGCAACGATCAGTGGAGCAACATGCTAGGCGGTGCGGATCTGGTGCGCCGCAAGGACAATGAGCGTGCCTATGCCTGCACCTTCCAGCTGCTGCTGACCCATGACGGCCGGAAGATGGGCAAAACGGAAAAGGGCGCTCTGTGGCTTGATCCCAACAAGACCAGCCCCTTCGATTTCTACCAGTACTGGCGGAACGTGGACGACAAGGACGTGGAAAAGTGTCTGGGTCTGCTGACCTTCCTGCCCATGGACGAGGTGCGCCGCCTGGGTGCGCTGGAGGGCAGTGCCATTAACGAGGCGAAGAAGGTGCTGGCCTACGAGGTAACCAAGCTGGTGCACGGCGAGGAAGAAGCACAGAAGGCTGCCGATGCTGCACAGGCACTGTTTGCCGGCGGTGCTAACGGGCAGAATGTGCCTTCCTTCGAGGTGACTCGTGCCATGCTGGAGGAGGATGGCCGGGTGACCACCATGCTGGCGCTGGCAGGCATGTGCCGCAGCAAGAGCGATGCCCGCAAGCAGGTGGAAGCAGGGGCTGTACTGGTGGCGGATGAAAAGGTGACGGATGTGAACGCCGTCATTACCCCCGAACAGTTTGGCGAAGATGGTCTGATGCTGCGCAAGGGCAAGAAGACCTTCTGCCGCCTGATCCTGAAGTGAGCGCTCCCTATAAAACCCTGCGGCAAAGTGCCTCTGATGAGCTGATCATCAACAAGAGCCGCTTTATCGGCTACGGATCCCCTGCTCAAACGGAGGAGGAAGCACTGGCCTTCCTCAAGAGCATACGGGAAAAGCACAAGGATGCCACCCATAACTGCTATGCCTACGTAATCGGCCGCAATGCGGGCATTATGCGCTACTCGGATGATGGGGAGCCCGGCGGCACAGCAGGCCTGCCCATGATGGAAGTGCTCAAGGCTCAGGGCGTGGTCAACTGCTGCGTGGTGGTGACACGGTACTTCGGCGGTATCCTGCTGGGAGCAGGAGGCCTGGTGCGTGCATACACCCAAGGGTGCGTTGCAGCATTGAAGGCTTCCGGCGTGGTGGTCATGGAACCTTCCCAACAGTACCTGTGCGAGGTGGGGTATCCCTTGTGGGATAAGGTGCAGTATGCCTTGAAAAGCCTGCCGGTGCAATTGCTTGGCAGCGAGTTTACCACCGCCGTGACCTTTACCCTGCTGGTGCGTGAAAAGGACGCTCAGCAGGTGCTGGAAACCCTGACCCGTGTGACGGATGGCAAAGTCGAAACCCTGCTGGAGGAAGAATCCTTCGCCGGGTGGGAAGCATAAAACAGAACAGACAAAAGAAGTGCAGCAGCTGGTGATTAATCAGCTGCTGCACTCCAGGGCATCGACAAAGTGGCCTTGCCACTTTGTCGAGTTTTTGCACTCACTCACTGGTCGAACGGTTTCACCGTTCTCCCGGCCGTTCGTTC
>CAVIWF010000010.1:0-62496 GCA_963646285.1 bacterium | reverse complement strand
GATGCTGGATTGTCTCCTTGAACCTGATCACCTTTTTCTGATCCTTGAAAATTGAAAATTGATTTCCGTGACCATATTCAGGAAATGTGAACGGAAATCGTGATTGGTTACAAAAACGCAAGGAAAATTTCATGACGAAACAACCTTTCCTCAGGGGGCAATCCATGCTATAATGGTAGAAGAATGTCCATTAAGGATAAAAAGAAGGTCGTGATGCCATGCACTATCACCTTGCGATTGACATCGGTGCATCCGGTGGGAGGCACATTCTTGGCTGGTTGGAGGATGGCCGCATCCGCACCCGAGAGGTGTACCGCTTTGAAAATGGCGCCGCCATGCAGGATGGCCACTTATGCTGGAATATCGATGGCCTGTTTCACCATGTGGTGGAGGGGCTGAAGGCCTGTCGTGAAGCCGGCTGCATACCGGAAACCCTGGGGATTGATACCTGGGCGGTGGATTTCGCACTGCTGGATCAGGACGGCCATCGTCTTGGCCCTGTGGTTGCCTACCGGGATGAGCGGACAAACGGCATGGATACGCTGCTGGAGCGGCGCCTGCCTTTTGGTGAGCATTATGGTTTGACAGGTATTGCCAAGCAGCCTTTTAATACGGTTTATCAGCTGATGGCCGTATTCCGTGAGCATCCGGAATACAGGCAGCAGGCGCAGGACTTCCTCCTTGTGCCGGAATACTTAAATTATCTCCTGACCGGCAGGAAGCTCCACGAGTGGACCAACGTATCCACCACGGCACTGGCGGATGCGGCAACTCACACATGGGCGCCGGAAGTGCTGACGGCGGCAGAGCTGCCGGAGCAGATTTTCTGCACGCCCATTGCACTGCCCGGCACACTGCTGGGCAATCTGCTGCCGGAGGTGCGGGAGCGGGTAGGCTTTGATGTTACGGTGGTGCTGCCTGCCACCCATGATACCGGCAGTGCTTATATGTCTGTGCCGGCGAAGGATGATCGTTCGGCTTTTCTTTCCAGCGGCACATGGAGCCTGCTGGGCACAGAATTGACCGAGCCCTGCACGTCGGATGCAAGCCGCCTTGCAGGATTCACCAACGAGGGCGGCTGGGCATACACGACCCGGTACCTGAAAAACATTATGGGCATGTGGATGCTGCAATGCCTCCGCCATGAAGAAGGAGATCGTTACTCCTATGCGGAAATGGCGGCCATGGCGGCAGAAAGCACCTACGAAGCTTATGTGGATGCGGCGGATAACCGCTTCCTTGCCCCTGAAAGCATGAAACAGGAAGTGCTGACTGCCCTTCATGAGCAGGGAGCACCCAAGCCGGAAACCCTGGGCGATCTCTACCGGGCAGTAACCTTGGGCTTGGCAGCCTGCTACCGGGACAGCATTGCGGAGATGGCGCAGCTGATTGGTCACAGCTTTACGGCGGTCAATATTGTAGGCGGCGGCAGCCAGAATGTTACCTTGAATAAGCTGACAGCCCAGCTGACCGGCCTTCCCGTATTGGCAGGACCTACGGAGGGAACTGCCCTGGGCAACCTGGCAGCGCAGATGATTGCAGCCGGAGAGCTGCCTTCGCTGGAAGCCTTCCGCCAATTGCTGCCGGATTCGTTCCCAATCCAAGTGTATGAACCTGATCCGTCTTTATAAATCACGAATGGAAAGGATGAACCCAATGAGCCAATTTGATTATGCAAAGGAACGTTATGCTGCCATCGGCGTGGATGTGGAAGCCGCCATGGAAAAACTGCGCCACGCACCTGTCAGCCTGCACTGCTGGCAGGGCGATGACGTCCGTGGTTTTGATACCGACCCGGAAAAGCCCTTGACCGGCGGTATCCAGACAACCGGCAACTACCCCGGCCGTGCCCGCACGCCGGAAGAACTGATGGCGGATATTGACATGGTGCTTTCCCTGACCCCCGGCACCAAGAAGATGAACCTCCATGCTTCCTACGCCATCTTTGATGAAGAAAATGGCGGCTGGGTGGATCGGGATAAGCTGGAACCCAAGCACTTCAAAAAGTGGGTGGACTACTGCAAGGAGCGTGGCCTGGGCTGCGACTTCAATCCCACCTTCTTCTCCCATCCCATGTGCGACCCGCTGACCCTGGCATCCACCAATGAGAAGACCCGCCGCTTCTGGATCGAGCATGGCAAGGCCAGCATTCGCATCAGCAGCTATCTGGCAGAGGAACTGGGTCAGCCCTGCATCATGAACATCTGGACAGGGGATGGCTTCAAGGACATTCCTGCCGACCGGATGGGTCCTCGTATGCGCTATAAGGAAAGCATGGACGAAATCCTGTCCGAGCCTTTCGACTTCAACAAGGTCAAGCCCTGCGTGGAGTCCAAGGTGTTCGGCATCGGTGTGGAAGCCTATACCGTTGGCAGCGCAGAGTATGCCCTGAGCTATGCAGCCGCCAACCCCGGTAAGTGCATCCCCTTGATGGACAATGGCCATTATCATCCCACGGAAATGGTCAGCGACAAGATTCCGTCTCTGCTGACCTTCTTCCCGGAGCTGGCACTGCACATCACCCGCCCTGTCCGCTGGGACAGCGACCATGTGGTGCTGCTGGATGACGAAACCAAGGAAATCGCCAAGGAAATCGTGCGCTGCGGCGGACTGGATGGCCGGGTGCACATGGCGCTGGACTTCTTCGATGCCTCCATTAACCGTGTCAGCGCCTGGGTTACAGGCTTCCGCAATGTGCAGAAGGCACTGCTTATGGCCCTGCTGACGCCCACGGATGCCATGAAGGAGCTGCAGGACACTGGCCGCTTTACGGAATTGATGGTGCGGCAGGAGGACTTGAAGACCATGCCTTTCGGCGAGGTGTGGAATGAATACTGCCGCCGCTGCAATGTGCCGGAAGACGGCGCATGGTTCGACAAGGTTACCGAATATGAAAAGGATGTGCAGCTGAAGCGGGTGTAACAGCCTGACAGAAGCGCACCATTTGAGGAGGAAACATTATGGCTATGACTGATTTGCCCATTATGAAGCACTACATCCGCACCTGCCGTGATGGCTGGGATCAGGGATGGCATGAACGGAACGGCGGTAACCTGACCTATCGCCTGACCAAGAGCGAAGTGGATTCCATGCGCACCTTCTTCAATGATAAGCCCGGCGAATGGGTGAACATGGGCGTCACCGGCGCAAACCTGGCAGGGGAGTACTTCATTGCCACCGGCAGCGGCAAGTTCTTCCGCAATGTGGATATTGACCCGGAAGACAGCCTGTGCGTGGTGGAAATCAACGACAAGGGCGACAGCTGGCGGATCGTGTGGGGTCTGGTAAACGGCGGCCGTCCCACCAGCGAATTCCCCACCCACTTCATGAATCACTCTGTCCGCTGTGCCGCCACCAATGGCGCATGCCGGGTGATTTACCATGCCCATACCCCCAACCTGATTGCCCTGACCTACGTGCTGCCCCTGACGGATCGGGATTTCAGCCGTGTGCTGTGGCAGAGCGCAACGGAGTGCCCGGTGGTGTTCCCCGGCGGCGTAGGCGTGGTGCCGTGGATGGTACCCGGCGGTGCGGAAATCGCCATGGCCACCTGCGAAAAGATGAAGGAATACGATGCCGCTGTGTGGGCACATCATGGCCTGTTTGTTTCCGGCCCTGACTTTGATACCACCTTCGGTCTCATGCACACCATTGAGAAGGCAGCGCAGATTTATGTGCTGGCCATGAGCTGCGGACAGGGCATTCGTCAGACGATTACGGACGACGGCCTCCGTGCCATCGCCCATGATTTCGGCGTAAAGATTAAGGAAGAGTTCCTGGATTAAGATGTTATAAGGAAGCGGCTCCGATGCGCAGGCGTTGGAGCTGCTTTTTCTTTTGCCCAAGGGGTTGACAGTTTTCCGTGGCTGTGACAAGATAGAAGCAGCGTTCTTCTTTGATGAAGAGGATAGTTTGATTGTGGAGGCACCGCTAAATGGATTTGAAGCAGAAGCTGAAGCTAAAGAACCGTACGGGTGAAATGATTCTTTCCTATGGGCAGATTCTCCTGGGATGCCTGATCGGCGGTGCGTCCTATTCACTTTTCTTGGTACCCAACAACATCGCCCCGGGCGGATTGACCGGTATTGCTACCATCCTGAACTTTCTGGCAGGGTGGCCGGTAGGTTTGGTCAGCCTGATCATGAACGTCCCCCTGTTCCTGCTGGGCTTTAAGACCATGGGACGGGTTTTTTTCCTGCGCTCCCTGGGGGCGACGGTTTTGTTTTCCTTGTCCATTGACCTGCTGCAGTTTCAGCCACTGACAACGGATCCCCTGCTGGGTACCCTTTTCGGCGGCGTAATGATGGGCATTGGTCTGGGGCTGATCATGCGGGGTGGCGCCACCACTGGCGGCACTGACATGCTGGCCAAAATCGTTCACCGAAAGATGCCCTTCCTCAGCGTGGGCATGTTCCTGTTCATGCTGGATTTCTGCGTGGTCATTGCGGCTTTCTTCATCATCGGTTCCGGGGAAGGCTTGTATGCGCTGATCTGCATTTACGTTTCCGGTAAGGTGATTGACGTGGTGCTGGCAGGCCTTACTTCCAACAAGGCGTGCTTCATCATGACGGAAGCGTGGGAAAAGGTGTCGGAGAGCATTATCAAGGACATGGATCGGGGCGTAACCCAGCTGCGGGCCCGGGGCGGCTATTCCAAGCAGGAGCGCCCCGTGGTGCTTTGTGTGCTCAGCCGGCAGGAAATTCCCCGGCTGAAGGAAATCGTTCATGCCGAGGACGAAAACGCTTTCATGTTCATTACCGAAGCTCACGAGGCTTTGGGGGAAGGCTTCTCCAAGCTGTCCGCAGAGGAGTGAAAATATCCGAACGTTCATCATCAAAAAGCAATAAAAGAAGAGGTTTTGTCGAAAAACATGTCTTTTGAAAGATGCTATCGTTCGCATTTTTACAAAAGACGTTGCAAAAAGCGAATATTTTTTGCGTAAAACCCTTTTCAAATACGGAAAAGATTGATATAATAAAGCAAGAGCAGGGAATGCTCAGATTAGAGAGGAGACCAGAATATGAAGAAGCTCATCTCGTTGCTGCTTGTTGTCTCTATGGCACTGTGCGCAATTTCTTTTGCTGCTGCCGATGAGACCACCTACCGTGTCGCAATGATCACTGACTATGGCGACATCACTGACCAGTCCTTCAACCAGACCACCTATGAAGCCTGCAAGGCTTTTGCTGAGGCCAACGGTGTTGACTTCAAGTATTACAAGCCCAATGGCGACTCCACTGCTGAGCGTGTTGCCATGGTAGAAACTGCCGTGGAAGATGGCTACAATGTCATCGTCATGCCCGGCTATGCTTTCGGCGGCACCATCGCTGAAGTGCAGGATCTGTATCCTGAAGTAAGCTTCATCGCTCTGGACGTGAGCGAGGGCGACCTGGGCGAGGGCGTGACCCTGAGCAGCAACGTGTACTGCGCTGTGTATCAGGAAGAACTGTGCGGTTACATGGCTGGCTACGCTGCTGTGAAGATGGGCTATCGTCATCCCGGCTTCCTGGGCGGCATGGCTGTTCCCGCTGTAATCCGTTACGGCTACGGCTTCGTGCAGGGCGTTGACGCTGCTGCTGCTGAACTGGGTCTGACCGACGTGGTTGTGGAATACGGCTACGGCAACCAGTTCTATGGCGACGCTGACGTGACCGCTGTGATGGATACCTGGTATCAGACCTTGGGCGTGGATGTTGTGTTCGCCTGCGGCGGCGGCATCTACACCTCTGCTGCTGAAGCTGCCGCTAAGGTAGAAGGCGCAAAGGTTATCGGCGTTGACGTTGACCAGTCCGCTCAGATCGACGGCACCTATGGCGCAGGCATGACCGTGACCAGCGCTATGAAGGGCTTGGGCGCAACCGTGAACAAGCTGCTGGCTGAAACCCTGGCTGGCAACTTCGCCAACTACGGCGGCAAGGTTGAGACCCTGGGTCTGGTTTCTGCTGACGATGCAAGCCTGAACTATGTTGGCCTGCCTGAGACCACCGCATGGTGCGATACCTTCACGCAGGAAGACTACAACAAGCTGGTTGCTGACATGTTCAACGGCACTGTGACCGTGTCCAACGACACCACCGCTATGCCTGCTGTGTCCGCCATCACTGTGAACGACCTGGGCAACATCAAGTAAACCATGATTTCTCCGGGGGGAAGGTTCGCCTTCCTCTCGGGGCTTTTGACAAGAGCCCCTGTTTCCCCTACGGAAGCGGGGGCTCTTGTCAGAAAAATGTATCCGGCTCCATTGGGGGCTGATCCTTCGCAAGGGCAGGGAGAAGCCCGAAAACCGCTGCAGCGGATCACCAGTTGGGAGGTATGCTTTTTGGAAAACCAGTACGCCATTGAAATGCTCCATATCACAAAGAAATTCCCGGGCATTGTGGCCAATGACAACATTACCTTGCAGCTGCGCAAGGGCGAAATTCATGCTCTGCTTGGCGAAAACGGCGCAGGCAAGTCTACGCTGATGAGCGTGCTTTTCGGCCTGTATCAGCCTGAAGAGGGCATCATCAAAAAGGATGGAAAAGAAGTATCCATCAAGGATCCGAACGATGCGAATGCGCTGGGCATTGGCATGGTGCATCAGCACTTCAAACTGGTGGAATGCTTCTCCGTGCTGGATAACATTATCATGGGTGTGGAGCCGACCAGTAAGCTGGGCTTTTTGAAGAAGAAGGAAGCCCGGGAAAAGGTGCTTCAGCTGTCCGAACGCTACGGCCTGCAGGTGGATCCGGATGCCATTGTAGAGGACATTACGGTTGGCATGCAGCAGCGTACGGAAATCCTCAAGATGCTTTATCGGGATAACGAAATCCTGATTTTTGACGAGCCTACTGCCGTGCTGACCCCTCAGGAAATTGACGACCTGATGGAAATCATGCGGAACCTGGCAGCCGAGGGCAAGTCCATTCTGTTCATCTCCCATAAGCTGAAGGAAATCATGGCGGTCAGCGACCGGTGCACGGTGCTTCGTAAGGGCAAATGCATCGGCACAGTGGAAACCAAGGATACAACCGAAGCCGAGCTTTCCGCCATGATGGTGGGACGCAATGTGGAATTCCATGTGCACAAGGAAGAGTGCCCGGTGGGGAACGTGATTCTGGATATTGAGCACATGACCGTAGCGTCCAAGGTGCACAAGAACAACGCCGTACGGGATGTATCCCTGAAGGTGCGTGGGGGAGAGATTGTCTGCATTGCAGGCATTGACGGCAACGGACAGACGGAATTTGTCTATGGCCTGACGGGGCTGGAACCGCTGGTGTCCGGCAAAATTAACTTTGCAGGCAAGGACATTACCCGCATGCCCATTCGGGCAAGGAACGCCATGGGCATGAGCCATATTCCTGAGGACCGGCACAAGCATGGTCTGGTGCTGGACTATTCCTTGGAAGATAATATTGTGCTTCAGCGGTACTGGGAGCAGGAGTTCACCCATTCCGGCTTCCTGCGTCGCAAGAACATTCGCAGCTATGCGGAGCGGCTGATTGACCAGTATGACATCCGCTCCAGTCAGGGTCCCTTGACCAATACCCGCAGCATGTCCGGCGGCAACCAGCAAAAGGCCATTGTTGCCCGGGAAATTGACAAGGATCCCAAGCTGTTGATTGCTGTGCAGCCTACCCGCGGCTTGGACGTGGGTGCCATCGAGTACATCCATAAACAGATCGTAGCTCAGCGGAATGCGGGCAAGGCCGTGCTGCTGGTGTCTCTGGAAATGGATGAGGTGCTGGACGTGTCCGACCGTATTCTGGTCATGTATGAAGGCGAAATCGTCGGCGAGCTGGATCCGAAAAAGACCACAGCCGAGGAGCTTGGCCTGTACATGGCAGGCGCCAAGAGAGACAGCAGGAAGGAGCATTGATGGGTATGGAAGCAACGAAAAAGAAAAACCGCACGCCGTTTTTTGCGCAGCCTGCTGTGCAAACGCTGATGGCTTCGCTCTTCTGCGTATTGTTCGGCTTGGTGCTGGGCTTCATCGTGCTGCTGATCATTCAGCCGGGCACCAACCCGGAAACCGGCAGCCTCTACGCATGGGAAGCCATTATGGCCATTATCAAGAACTTCTTCAAGTTCAGCAACCATGCCAGCCGGGTGAAAAACCTGGGCAACACCCTGGTGAAGACGGCGCCCCTGCTGATGTGCAGCCTGTCTGTGCTCTTTGCCTACAAGGTGGGTCTGTTTAACATCGGTGCCGCAGGCCAGTTCGTGGTGGGCGCAGGCGCAAGCCTGTACCTGGCACTGGGTCTTCAGCTTCCCTGGTATGTGTGCCTGCTGGCAGCAGCCGTAGCAGGTGCTGTGTGGGGTGCGATCTCCGGCATTCTGAAGGCTTATCGGCATGTGAATGAGGTGATTTCCTGCATCATGCTGAACTGGATCGGCTTGTATGCAGTGAACAGTCTGCTGGCCTTGGTGAAGGATCCGGCAAGTCCTTACACTCTGAAGATCAAGGAAAATGCCGCAGCTTCCGTGCTGCCCAGCCTTGGGCTGACTAAGCTGTTCCCGGGCAACAAGTACGTGACCCTTGCCATCCCGCTGGCCATTCTCTTTGCCGTGCTGGTGTGGGTGGTGCTGAGCAAGACCAAGTTTGGCTACGAACTGAAGGCCACGGGTCTGAACAAGAATGCCGCCAAGTATTGCGGTATGCGGGAAAAGCGGAACATCATTCTGACCATGGCCATTGCTGGTGCCCTGGCTGGCATCGGCGCAGGCATGCTGTACCTGACGGGCTATGAAGAGTGGAGCTGCACCCAGGCTTCCGTGCCTGCCATGGGCTTTAACGGCATTGCGGCAGCTTTCCTGGGCGGCCTGCATCCCATAGGATCCATTTTCTCCGCTTTCTTCATCCAGCATATTACCAGCGGCGGCGCCTATGTGGATAAGACCATGTATTGTTCCCAGATTTCCGACTTTATCTCTGCTGTGATTATTTACAGCTGCGGCTTTGTACTCTTCATCAAGCAGAATGCGCAGCGCATTCGCAATCGCCGCATTGAAAGAAGCCTTCAGCTGACGAAGGGAGGCGAAGCTGCATGATCCTGCTGATTCAGTACATGTTGATTTTTGCGTCCGTGCTGCTTCTGGTGGCACTGGGCGGCTGCTTCTCCGAGCATTCCGGCGTGATCAACATCGGCTTGGAAGGCATCATGGTGTTCGGCGCACTGGGCGGCGCACTGGTGATGCGTTACCTGCCGGATGGAACGGCAGCCGTGTGGGTGATCCTTCTGTCCGTATTGGCGGCAATGGTCTTCGGTATGCTGTTCTCCCTGCTGCTGGGTGTGGCTGCTATCAATTTCAAGGCGGATCAGACGCTGGTGGGCACGGCCATGAACCTGCTGGGCACGGCTGCTGCCACTGTGATTGTGAAGGCCATCAACACCGCTGAAAACCCGGACAATGTGTCCTCCACCATTCAGTACGTGCAGGCGAAAAAGGCCTTCCTGGTGAACATTGGCGACTTTGAGTTCAACTGGTTTATGGCGCTGGCCTTTGCCCTGCTGCTGATCTCCTATGTGCTGCTGTACAAGACCCGGTTTGGTCTTCGCCTACAGGCCTGCGGCGAACATCCTCAGGCGGCGGATTCCGTGGGCATTAACGTGTACAAGATGCGCTATGCCGGTGTGCTGATTTCCGGCGTGCTGGGCGGCATTGGCGGTCTGGTGTACATCACTGCAGGCGTCAGCGAATGGAAATTCGAAAACGGCGTGGCTGGTTTCGGCTTCCTTGCCCTGGCTGTGATGATTTTCGGTCAATGGAAGCCCCTGCGCATTGCCCTGGCAGCCCTGCTCTTTGGCCTGTTCCGCAGCCTGAGCAACGTGTACATGGGCTTTGACCTGCTGCAGCAGCTGAACCTGCCGGGTACGGTGTATAACATGCTGCCCTACATCATTTCCTTGGTGGTGCTGGCTCTAACCAGCAAGCGGGTTCACGCCCCGAAGGCGGAAGGTATCCCCTACGATAAAGGCAGCAGATAACGTGCTATGCAAACGAATCGGAGCTTCTTTCAGGAGGCTCCGATTTTTTGCAACAATTTGCAACATTTTTGCAACATTTGTTGGAAACCCAAAGAAGGAACTTGCAATTTCACGGCGAATCACATACAATAGAAGACGGTTGATTTTGTTTCTCTGCAAGCTGTGTGCGCAGGGAAGGGAAATCATTTTATCTGTTGTCGATTACCTTGCAAAAGGCAGGTGTGTATTTCATGCGGAAGCAGAAACGTGACCCCATGAAGGTTGTTGTTCGGTGGACGATCATCCTGATTGTGGTGGCAGTGGCGGCGTCCCTTGTGGGCTCCGGCATTACGGCTTATCGGAAGAATCTGCTGGCAACCAAGCAGAGTGAAGCCCAGGAGATTAACGAGGAACGGGATCGCCAGTATGCGGTGGATTTGGCGGAGTTCGAGCGTGCCTCTGCCAGCGGTGCCAATCTGGCTTGGCCTGCCCAGAAGACCGAGGGATGGGACATTATTGACCTGACCAACTATCCTCTGGAGAACCCCGGCTCCATCACCATGACCCGTCAGGATACCATGTACAGCGGCATGCTGCTGGTGAATCAGTGGCATTCCCGCCCTGATGATTTTGATGATTCCGGCGTGACCAGCGTGGGCAGCTACACCGGCGGCAAAATCGGCGTGGCGAATTACAATATCAAGCTGTTCCCTGTGGCCATTTCTGCCTTGCAGGATGCAGTGAGTGCCGCCGCTGAGGCTGGCTATACCTACTACATGGTATCGGAAGGCTACCGCAGCTGGGATGACCAGAACACCCTGTTCCAGAAGGCACTGGATCGGCTGAAGGACAGCTATTCCGGTGATGCGCTCATTGAGCGTGCCAAGAAGGACGTGAACTATCCTGGCACCAGCGAATTCAACAGCGGCCTTGCTTTCACCCTGCGGCTGTACAGCCGGACGGATGCTTCCGTGGGCAAGCCTGCCTATTCCACCACAGAAGCCGGCCAGTGGATGAGTGAAAACTGCTGGAAGTATGGCTTGGTGTTCCGCTTCCCCCTGTCTGACTTCCCGCTGAAGGGCACGGCAGACAAGAGCTACAAGACGGGCATTACCGCCCAGCTGAACCTGTACCGCTACGTGGGCAAGGGCAATGCAGCGGTGATGCATGTGCTGGACTACTGCATGGAAGAGTACATTGAGTACCTGCAGGAACATCCTCACATTGCCGTGTTTGAAGATGGTACTCTTCGGTATGAAATTTACCGCCAGTACGTCGGGGACGATGCGGAAAGCTTCACGGTGCCTACCATGAGCCGTGCATCGGACTATACGGTGTCCCTGGATAACATGGGCGGCGTCATCATCGTTTACGAGTATTGATGAGCAATCAAAAGCAGGCTGCAAGGTGCGCCTGCTGGAAAGATAGAAAATTCGAATATCTGAGAAGGGGCTGCCTCATATGATGCTGTAGAATCATGTGGAGACAGCCCCTTTTGCATTTACATGGGCTTCCTTTTGTGAGACAGCCCCTGCCGGATTGAATGATCCAATGTGTTACGTTCTTTCAAAAATGTCACGCACGTCGGTCATCTTTGTGCCGAGGGTGAAGGTGACGGTCTTGCCGTCGTGGGTGAGCTTGTACGCTTTGATGCAGCTGCCCTTTCCCAGCAGAGCGGCAAGGGCAAAGGTGGAAGTCGCACCATTGGTGACGAACACGATCTTCTCCACGCCCTGGGCCTTCAGGGGAATGATGCGGCTAAGATTTTCCGTCAGCACGGCAAAATCAGCGTCCACGGCGTCGTCCTATATGCCGCCGCCAATGTCTGCGCCATTTGTGCCGCCGTTGTTCTTCTCCAAATCAGCATGATGATAGCCGCTTTTGATCGTGTTCTCTCACTCCGGCTCAATGGTCACGTTGCTTTCACCCGAGGTGGATACGGCGGCTGTTTTGTTGCCGCTTACGTCGATGTTCACGTCCTTGAGCGTGACATTGGCGGTTTGGTTTTCCTCCACCGTGATGGTGACGGTGTTGGTCGTTAACAGAAACCATCGCTGATGACAAGGACTTTTTTTCCCTATTTGCGCAGTTCCATCCAGACCATCGGGTCGTTGACGCTTTGACGGGTTCGCCAGCAATGGGGGGATGTCAGGGCTAATTCCGCATGACACAGGGCAATACCCAGATCCAGCATGGACTGTGCTGGCGCATCAAAGGAGAAGCGATAGTTGCCCATGTGCATGGTGACTGGCTGGCTATTTTGATCGGAGGGGGCAAGACGCACGGCGTCTGCGACTCGGCGAAGCTCCTCCGGCCACAGGGAGGGATCCCCTTTGCAGAAACGCTCCACATTCTTCCGCTTCCGCTGAGGCTGCCCACGCCCGGCAGGATGCCCCAGGACAATGATCGCCTGCACCTGCTCTCCGGGGCGCAGGGGCACGGAGAGCTGTTTTTTCCGGTAGGTGGAAGCAATCCAGCAGCTGCCAAATCCGGCGGCAGTGGCTTCCAGACACAGTGCCTCTCCAAGGATCCCTGCATGAATCACAGCGTAGGGCACAGCGGTGTCTGCAATAACCGCCGCTACGGTGGTGCAGCCGGTGACACGTCCCATGTTCAGCAGGGTGCCGGTAAACAAATCCTCCGTCACATGGAGCAGGGCAAGCCGTGCACCGGGCAGTGCATAGCGACCGGCAAGGTAGCTGATCCCTGCCCAGTCGGCAATGCTCAAGGAATCCCCAAAGCTGCGGCAGGCATAGCGAACAGGGATGGCATCAAATAGAAGCTTTCGCCGGGGCGGCGAAAAGAGGGTTTCTAACGTGTTCATGGCGCATCCTCCAAGGGCGTAACGGTAAGCCGGTCAAGGACCTGACCGACACGCTGATGAATGACCAACTCGGCGGCACCATCCATGGGCGTAGCATCCCGGTTGATCAGCACCAGATGCTGTCCACGGAAGTACCGCAGCAGCCCGGCAGCCGGATACACGGTAAGGCTGGTGCCTGCCACAATGAGCAGGTCGGCCTTTCGCAAAACATGCATGGCGGCAGACAGGGTGTCGCCGTCCAGTTCCTCTTCATACAGCACCACATCCGGCTTGATGATGCCGCCGCAGCTGCAAAGGGGCACAGGGCGGGGATCATCCCGAATTTCCTCCGGCGAGAAGCTTTTGCCGCAGGCCATGCAGTGGTTCCGCCAAATGCTGCCGTGCAATTCCAGCACACATTTGCTGCCTGCCTTCTGGTGCAGCCCATCAATGTTCTGGGTGATAATGGCTTGTAGGCGGCCGGACTGTTCCAGCTGGGCAAGCTTCCTGTGGGCAGCATTGGGTTTGGCGTTGAGGGGCAGCATTTTCGCACGATAGAAGCGGTAGAATTCATCAGGATGTTCCTGAAAGAAAGTGCGGCTGAGGATTTCTTCCGGCGGATAGGCAAAATGCTGATGGTAAAGCCCGTCCACACTGCGAAAATCAGGAATGCCGCTTTCCGTGCTGACACCGGCACCGCCGAAAAAGACCATGCGGCGGCTTTCATCCACCAACTGCTGCAATCGTTCAACGGGCGTACTCACAGGGCATGCCTCCTTATGTGCTGTCATATCACGTTCATTGCCCTTATTATACCAGCAGCCATGGAGGAAGAGCAAGAAGAAAACGCAAAACAGGCCGAATTCTTCTTTTCCTTTTGCCGGAAATGCGCTACAATAACTTGTGTCGAATACGAAAAAACAAAGGAAGGGAAAAACATGGAGAAGGTAGACAGCTATCTCATTCAGGATACCACACGGGAACAGCGTGAAGCCATTGTAGCAGAATCCTTAGGCGCCATGGAAGCGGCCTGTGACGGATGCAGTGCCGGCCTTGCGGAAATGTATCAGGATTATATTGACGGAAAGAAAGAACTAAGGCAGATCAATGCAGAGTTCAACGCCCGGTATGTATCTGGTCGGGAAGGGGCGGATCGTTCCCGCTGCCCATGGCAGTAAATGAAGTGAACTTTGCAAGATTATTTTCATTTTGCAGGAAGAAAATCTATGGGCAAATCGTTAGTATAGTTGGAAAAACCAATTGGAGGTTATGACCATGAAAAAGATGCTGGCTTTCCTGATGGTACTGGCAATCATGGTAACATCCTTCGCCAGTTTTGCACTGGCAGAAGGAGATCGGTTCGTCTTCGACCGCAGCGTGACGGAACTGTTTATCGGTGATACGCTGACGCTGACGATGGATCGGGCAGGCAATGCGGCAGATGGCACGGTGACCTTTAAGTCCTCTGCCACCCAGAACGCCACCGTGGATGAAAACGGCACGGTGACCGGCCTGAAAAAAGGACAGACGACCATTACCGCAACCCTGGAAAACAACGGTCGCTCTTTCCGGGCGAATATCACCCTGACGATTAAGCAGCGTGTGGAGAAGGTTTCTCTGGACGAGACCAAGGTCACCCTCCACGATGCAACGGAAGCTGCCATTGCTTCTCTGCTGACCCAGTCCACCACCAACCGGGTGCTGCTGGTGCCTATGGGGCAGACCATGTCTGCGCCTACCTTGGTGGAGCCTACCACGGCGAACGATCGCACGGCGGTGCTGGAAAGCAGCGATTCCAACGTGCTGCGGGTGCAGGGACACAGCTTGACCCCTGTGAAGGCAGGCGAGTGCGAACTGACCGTCAGCAGCAAGCAGAACCCTGAAGTGACAGCCACCTATCATGTGCTGGTGGTTACCCCTGCACGGGTTGTGAAGCCTGCCCTGGCAGAAGAAACCTTGTGGGTTGGGGAAACCACCCAGGCCACCGCAGCCATTACCCCGGCAGATGCCAGCATCACGGATGTGACCTGGACCAGCCGCAACGAAAGCGTTGCTACGGTGGATGCCAACGGTGTTGTGACCGCTGTGAGCAAGGGTTCTGCCTACATTGTTGCCACCGCTGTTGATGGCAGCGGCCGCATGGGCAATGTGACGGTTCGGGTAAAGCAGCAGCCTACGGCCATTACCCTGAACAATACGGAACTTGTGGTCAACATGGGCCGGGCACAGAACCTGCGTGCCACGGTTGCTCCCGCCAATGCAGATGACAAGAAAGTCACCTGGGAGAGCAGCGACACTTCCATTGCCACGGTGAACAGCGATGGCCGGATCACCCCTGTCTCTGTGGGCGAAGTAACCATCACCTGCCGCAGCACCAATTTCCCCAGCGTGTATACCACCTGCAAGGTAACGGTCAATCAGCTGGTGGAAAAAGTGGCCTTCTCTGTGAAGGACGTGACGGTGAATGTGGGCAGCGCCATTACGCTGGTTCCTCAGATTACCCCCACCAACGCCACAAATCAGAGCGTAACCTATAAGACTTCCAATGGCAACATTGCCACGGTGGATGCCGATGGTACGGTGCACGGCATCAAGCGGGGTACGGTGACCATTACAGCCACAGCTACGGACGGCAGCAACCGCAGCGGCACCATCAAGGTGTCTGTGCTTCAGCCGGTAACCGGCGTGCATATGTACAGCGACACCCTCCGTGTGGATGTACGGGAAAGCGTCACCGGCCGTGCCGTGCTGGAACCCACCGATGCCAGCAACCTGAACATGACCTGGACCAGTGCTGATCCTTCCATTGCAACGGTAAAGGGCAAGCAGAACCGGCCTACTGTGACCGGCGTACGCTGGGGCGAAACCACCATTACCGGCGTTACGGAAGATGGTGGCTACACCACCACCGCAACCATCCTGGTAGGAAATTATGATAAGGCACTGAAGATTGTTGACCTGTACCTGCAGGATAACAAAATCAAGCTGAACGTTCGCAACGACAGCAATATGAACATTACCCGGTTCTACTTCACCCTGACCTGCTACGATGTGTATGGCAATCCGCTGCCTGTAACCTCCGATGGCAACTATGTGATGAACTGCTCTTACCGCCTTGCACTGGGCGAGGGCGAAATCACCCAGCACGGCCGCTTCAACTTCGACAACTATGTGCAGCCGGTTGTGGAAATCGGCAAGGTTGTGATGAACCTGACCGGCTATCGCACGGAAGATGGTTACAGCCGCAACATTCAGTCCAGCAAGCAGCCTACGGCGGAAATCAGAAGTCCTAACTACGTAGGTCAGTAAGCAGCACATCCTGCCACTGTTTCTGAAGGGAAACAACGGTAGGGAATGACTGAATCGCAACAGGGTAAGCTACCATGAAACAAGAAGAGACCACAGTGAGGGCACAAAACCCGACTGTGGTCTCTTTTACTGTTTGAACCACGATGGAAAGAGCCGGAATGCATCTTGTTCATGGCATTCTGGCCATCAGCATAGCACCGTTATCCTTCAGCCATTGGTTCCATCGCCTGTATTCCGGGTACACCTTCAATACCTCGGCATAGAACCGTTCAGAATGATTCATTTCCTTTCGGTGGCACAGCTCATGCACAATGATACTGTCCAGCACTTCCATTGGCGCAAGCATCAGCAGACAGTTGAAATTCAAATTGCCCAGGTTGCTGCAGCTGCCCCACTTGGAACGTTGATTGCGGATGGTGATGCGCCCGTAGGTAACGCCAATAAGCCGGGCATAATGCGCCACTCTGCCCGGAATGACCTGCACCGCCTGCTGAGCAAGCTGACAAATATCCTCCGGGGTCAGCTTCTTCACGGAAGCTATTGCCTGCTGCCGGGATACAGCCTGTGCCAGATGCTTTTGAATCCATGCCTCATTTTTCGACAGGAAGGCACGAATGGCAGCATCGGAGGTGGAAAGGGGAGCACGGACAATGACTTGACCCTCTTTGATTTGAATGGCCAGGGTCTTCCGATTGCTGCGAATCAGTTCATACGTCGTATCCATCACCGCCTGTCAGCAAGGGAAGGCTGCTGCGTGGCCTGCCAATCCTGCAGCAGAATGGCGTACAAATCCACATCGGTGTACTTGCCCTTGTTCAGCACCCGCTCCCGCAGGGTGCCCTCATGCTGCATGCCGCACTTCACCATAACCCGGCCGCTGGCAGGGTTGGAGGTTTCATGCATGGCTTCCACCCGGTGGAGGCGCAGGGTGGAAAAGCTCATGTCCAGCACCGCCTGAAGGGCTTCGGGCATCAATCCCTGCCCCCAAAGCCACCGGGCAAGGCTGTAGCCTACCTCGGCAGATTGATTCTCCGGGCTGTACCACATAAAGCCGATGGTGCCCACCAAGTGCCCTGTTTCCTTCAGCACAATGCCGTAGCTGGAAGGCGCTCCATCCCGGTACTGCTTGTGGATAAAGCGCAGGTATGCCCGGGAATCCGCCAGAGAACGGTGCGCTTCCCACAGCACGTGCCGGGCTACCTCCGGGTCACGGGAATAGGCGAAAACATCCGGCGCATCGCTCATCCGCATGGGACGGAGGATCAGCCGCTGGGTGGTTAAAACAGGCAAATGGGCGAACACCTCGTAGGGATCTGCCGGATGCTGGGGAAGAGGGCTGATGATTTTGCGAAAGAAACCTCGCTGCTCACTCATGACGGCGTTCGTCGGCAGCAAAATCTGCCGCAGCCTTTCAGTCAAATTCAGAATGAAAAGATTTTTGAAAAATGGGAACGAAAAGGCGATGTCATTCGTCAAATGGATGAAAGCCCCATCCGCTGTGCCGTCATCAGGATACCCACCACGGTTTTGCCATCGTGGAACTCTCCGCAAAGCACCTTTTGCAGGGCTTCGGTTAAGGGCATGCGCTGGGCGGCAATGAATTCATCTGCATCCGGGTGCTTTTCGCCGACATGAAGGCCGGTGGCCAGGTACAGGTGAATGTGCTCGTTGCAGAAGCCGGGGGTGGTGTCCAGCACCAGCAGCTTTTCCCAATGGTCTGCATGGAGGCCGGTTTCTTCTTCCAGCTCCCGCTTGGCGCACAGGAAGGGATCTTCATCGGCGGTGTCCAGCTTGCCGGCGGGAATTTCCAGGGTGATGCGGTCAATGGCTACCCGGTGCTGGCGGACAAGGATGATGTTCTTGTCTTCATCCAGGGCGACCACGGCGGATGCACCCCGGTGGAGCACAATCTCCCTGGGCGCCTGACCGCCGTCCGGCAGGGTTACCTGCCACTTTTCCACATGGATCACCTTGCCGGGGTAAATGACCTCCCGGGAAATTACCTTTTCACGCAGTTCAGAATCATGCATGGGGATGCCTCACATTCTGTCAGAAAGTTTCCTTTTTCACATTCGACGGTGAAGGGCGGATTCCTGCATGGGGCGAAAAGATGGACTGCTTCTGGGGTTCGAATTGACAAGGACGATGGTTGGCGATACAATAAACGAGGGTCAATCGTTATATGCGCTGCAAGGAGGAATGCAACGATGAAATATGGTGCCCAATGGAAAAAGCGGATGTTGTCCCTGTTCCTTGGCGTAATGATGCTGCTGGGCAGCTTCGCTGTGCCTGCCATGGCGCAGGAGGACTGGACGGCACTGGTCGTTACCCTGAGCTGGACGGACATCAGCGGGAATTATATGTCCGTTACGGCAACGCCTGTGGAGGGATCTGATCAGACCTTCTGGGCGACGGTGACCACGCCGGATGTTTTCAGCGGACTGACACTGAATGTCTATCACCCCGATCATATGGATTATGTGTTTAACCCGGCAGATGGCACAATCATTGCTGCCATGGACACTGGGGCTGAGATGGATGCAACCAAGGCCATCACCCTTATGGCTTATCAGGCGGACGGGGTGACCATGGCGGATATGTACACCCTGTATGTATCCACCCAGATGGCGCCTGTTGTAGCGCCTACGGAAGCACCTACCGAAGTACCTACGGAAGTGCCGACCGAAGTGCCCACGGAAACCCCTGTGCCTGCCCCTGCTACGGTGGATGTGCAGGTGATTTATCAGGGCAGTGACGGTGCCTATCTGGGCGAAACCACGGCAACCCTGAACACCAATGCCAACAACACGGTGTATGCCGCCGACATGGATGGCTATACGCCTCAAACCTATCAGCAGGACGTGTATGTGGATGCCTCTGGCAATCCGTCCATGAATCCCATCATCTTCACCTACACGGCAGTAGAAACTCCTACGCCTGCGCCTACGGAAGCGGAAATCATCGTCATTTACAACACGCTGGACGGCGGCAACCTGGGCAGCACCAGCGTGATGGTGCCTGTGGAGCAGACCACCGCCATCGGCGCAGCAAGCTTTGAAGGCTACAATCCTGATGCTTATGAGAAGTATGTGACCGTGGATGCTGCCGGCAACCCGGATCAGAACCCGGTGATCTTTACCTACACGACAGCTGAAACCCCTGTGCCCGTTCCGGAATCTGTTACGGTGGATGTGCAGTGCGTGACCGACGGCGGCCTGATGATCTACACCACCCAGGTGTCCTGCCTGACCGGCGAAAGCATGCCGGTGGAGGCTCCTATTCTGGATGGCTACACCGCCACAACCGGCACCCAGACCCTGACTGTATCCGAAACCGGCGTGGCAGATCCTGCGGTGCTGGTGTTTACCTACACGGCGATTGTTCCCGAGACGGAAGTCCCTGTGACTGAGGCACCTGTGACCGAGGCACCTGTGACCGAAGTGCCCGCAACGGAAGTCCGTGTCACCATCCGCTATGTGGATGAAAGCGACATGCACGACGTGGCTTCTGCCCAGACCAGCGATGTGCTGGCGGAAGGTCCCAACAATATTACCGCCGCTCCTGCTGACCTGGCCGATGGCTACAGCATTGTCAGCGAGCCCAACACCATGGTGGATGTGGCCGGCGGCGTGGCTGATCCTGCGGAAGTGGTGTTCTACTACCGTGCCGTTCCCGTTGTGACTGACGTTCCTGCTCCTGTGGCTCCTGCCGTGGTAACGGTGTACTATCAGGATACAACCGGCAAGGAAATTGCTTCTCCTGAAACGGTGACCCTGGAGGCAGGCAAAACCTCCGTTGTTGCCCCTCAGGCGGATCATGTGCCGGCAGGCTACAAAGCCTATCAGGCGGATCCTGTATCCGTTACGGTCAGCGCAGAGGGCGTGGCAGACCGTGACAGCGTCACCTTCCTTTACGAAGAAGAAGTCATCGAGACCCCCATCCCCGTAGGCGAAACCATCAACCGTTTCGGCACGGTGAATGACGTGCAGGTCAAGTTCCGCTCCGAGCCTTCCATGGCCAGCAGCAAAACCGTTCTGGCAACCCTGAGCAAGGGCACCAAGGTATGGATGGTGAAAGAACAGGTTACCGATGCAGGTGAAAACTGGACCAGCGTTATTTACAATGGTACCAGCGGCTACATCATGAGCAAATACCTGACCGTGATGACCGAAGCGGAAAGCCGGCAGTACGAGGCTGACGAGTGTGAAACCCCCGTGCCCCGTGAACCTGTGATTACGGAAGAACCTACTGCTACCCCTGAAATTACACCGACGCCTACCGCTCCGGCACCCAGTGATACGCCCACGGTTGTGCCGGGTGAGGTCAGCGTAACGGTACAGTTCATCAGCACGGAAGGTACCTTGCTGGGCGAGACCCGTGCCACCTGCTCCACTGGCATGCAGACCTACGTTTATGCAGCAGCCATCGAGGGCTACACCCCGGACAGCAGTGCAAAAATCGTAACGGTGGACGCTTCCGGCACCCCGGATCAGAATCCTGTGGTGTTCACCTACACCAAGAACCCTGTGGTGACGGAAACCCCTGTGGTGACCCAAACTCCCTATACCGGCTATGCAGTTACTACCGGCACAGTGGCACTCCGTACGGAAATCAGCACGGCAGATGCCAGCATCATTACCACCCTGCCTGCGGAAACCCTCATTAACGTAACCGCTCAGGCAACGGACAGCACCTCCGGCAGCGTGTGGAGCCGTGGCACCACCTTGGCAAACCAGCAGGGCTATGTGCCGGACAGCATGCTGCGTCACATTAACGCTCAGGAAGCGGAGTACTACATCCGCAAGTGGAATGATGAAACGGCAACGCCTACCCCCACCCCTGCCACCACGTCCGAACCGCCTCAGGTTGTAGGCTATGCCTACACGGTGGGTGATGGCGTGTACTTCCGCAGTCAGGCCAGTGTGCAGAGCCAGATCATCAACGTGCTGTCTCAGAACATTCCCATGCTGGTCATGGGTCAGGTGTACGATGCTGACAACGTGGCTTGGCACATTGTTAACTACAATGGCGTTTACGGCTACATTCGGGCAGACATGCTCCGCATGATGACGGCGCAGGAAGTTATCGACTACACCGAAAACCTGAAGAAGGGCACGCCTACCCCTGTGCCCAGCTCCACGCCTCAGCCCTATGACGATACCTCCCTGTCCAGCTACGGCTATGTAACCACCTCTTCCGTTAACTTCCGCCAGAGTGCTTCTACCAGCTCCAAGAAGGTGGGCACCCTGAAGCAGTATGCTTTCTGCCTGATTCTGGGCACGGAGCAGGTGAACGGCGTTACCTGGTATCGTGTTTCCTACAATGGCACCACCGGCTACATCATGGGCAACTACTTCAAGCAGATGACCATCAACGAGGTGCAAACCTTCCTCAGCAGTGATGAGTACAAGAAGGGCATCTCCAACAACACCAGCGGTTCCAGCTCCAGTTCCAGTTCTTCTTCCAGCACCACGGTGAAGCCTGCAGAGGACAGCACCGTGGATGAATGGAAGAGCAACAGCAGCATGAACGTCAGCTACGAGCCCTTCAATCCCTTCTCCACCCCTGAACCCTTGGCAACCACGGCAGCACCGACTGCATCGGCTACGGTGTCGCCTACGGTCAGCGACCTGCCGGAACCCGTGGCCACCACGGAAGAACCTGTGGCTACCATTGAAATCAATGATCCTGATGATACGAATTCCGGTTCTTCCATCGGCTGGATCATTGGCGGTGTGCTGGCAGTGGCCTGCATTGGCGGCGGCGCATACGGCTATGTGATTTACAGCCGCAACAAGAAGCGTGTGGCACAGCAGCGTGCAGTAGCCAAGCGGGCAGCAGCCCAGCGTGGCAATGCACCCCAGGGTCAGCAGTCCCGGCCGGGCTATCCCCAGGGAAGCCAGCAGCGGGGCACAGCCACCCAGGCGCAAAACCCCTATGCAAGAAACGCTCAGGCAACCAGACCTAACGCTTCCTCCTCTACCTATCGTCGGCCGGAGGTCAAGGCGGCACCGGACGTGACGGGCATGCGCAGCAGCACAACTGGTGAAGGCAGTGCCCAGCAGCCGAGAACCCAGTCCACGACCTATGGTCAGGGAAGCCAGCAGCGGTATACCGGCAACGCCGGAGGAAACGGCAGCCAGACCTACAGCGGTGCCACCCGGCCGCAAGGCATGACTGGCACCGGCAGCAGCCAGAACTATACCGGCAGCACTGGAAGCACCGGCAACACCGGAAGTGTTGGCAACGCCGGAGGCAACAGCAGCCGACCCTACAGCGGCAGCTATCGGCAGAGTGACAGTGGCGAATCTACGCAGCAGTACACGGCCAGCTACCGTCCCACCGAGGAAGGAACAAGCACTTCCTACACGCCTCGCCGCCGCAGAACCCAGGCCAGCAGCGAAGAGATGAAGAATCAAAACCAGGATCAACTGTAAACACAAGTGACCAATGGGGGAGTCCTACGGGCTCTCCCATTGTGTCTATGAAGAAGGAGGCGGGCGTGTGCGATTCCTGATGATTCCCAACACCACGAATCCCCAGGCGCAGGCCTGTGCGGAAGCATTGATGGCAAGTATCCGCCGTGCCGGGCATGAGGCCATGCTTCGCAGTCAGGCAGATGAAGCCTGGCTGACATCGGCGGAATTGGCAGTGGCTGTCGGCGGGGACGGCACGGTGCTGCGTGCCGTGCGGGATCTGCATCCCCTGTCGGATATGCCCATTTGGGCGGTGAATTGTGGCCATCTGGGTTACTTGACGGATTGCGAACCCCAGGGGGCAGAACAGGCACTGGAACGTATTCTGGCAGGCAAGTATCACATGGAAAACAGGGTGATGCTGGAAGGCAAGCTTCTTTCCCAAGGGGAAGAAACGCCCTTTTTTGCCCTGAATGAAGTGGTCATTTACCGCAGTGCCTTCAGCCATACCCTGAAAATGCAGCTGCTGATTGACGGCATGCCGGTGGTCAAGCTGGCGGGGGATGGCATTATGGTCAGCACGCCTACGGGGTCTACGGCCTACAACCTTTCCGCCGGGGGACCCATTCTGCTGCCGGAAGCCGTGCAGGCGGTGGTGACGCCCATCTGCCCCCACGCTGCCCTGTGTGCGCCCTTGGTGGTCTCAGGCAATGAAACGGTGACGGTGGCTGTAACCATGAACGAGCGGGTACGGGACGGCGAGCAGCCCCAGCTGGTCATCGACGGCATTCGCCGCATTCCGGTGAAGAGCGGGGATCAGGTTGTGTGCGCTGTCGCTTCTCAGCGGGTGCGCTTTGTCCGCACGGACGATGAAGGCTTTTATGGTCGCCTGCAAAAGAAATTAACGCAGAACGACTAAAAAGTGGCAAAACATCTTTCCACGACTTATTGAGTGTGCTACAATGCAAAGGAAACCTTGCTGAAGGGGGAACATCTGTGTATAAAATTCTGGAAAAGAAGTCGCTGAACCCTACGGTGACGCTCATGCGCATAGACGCACCGCTGGTGGCTCGGAAGGCAGAACCGGGGCAATTTATTATCCTGCGGGTGGATGAAGACGGGGAACGGATTCCCCTGACCGTGGCAGATTATGACCGGGCTGCAGGCAGTGTTACGATTATTTTTCAAATCGTTGGGGCAACCACGGCCAAGCTGAACCATCTGCGTGAGGGGGACGCTATCCATGACTTTGTGGGTCCCTTGGGGCGTGCCACCCATACGGAGGGGCTACGCAAGGTAGCTGTGGTAGGCGGCGGCGTGGGCTGTGCCATTGCCTTCCCTGTGGCGAAGAAGCTCCACGAGCAGGGCTGCGAGGTGCATGCCATTGTGGGCTTCCGCACCAAAGATCTGGTGATTCTTGAAGAGGAATTTGCGGCGCACACCAATCGTCTTGTCCGCATGAGCGATGATGGCTCCTGGGGCGAAAAAGGGCTGGTGACGGACGCTCTCCGCAAGCTGATTGAAAGCGGCGAAAACTATGATGAGGTCATCACCATTGGCCCCCTGCCCATGATGAAGTTTGTCTGCAAGCTGACCAAGGAATTTGGCGTGAAGACGGTTGCCAGCATGAACCCCATCATGATTGACGGCACAGGCATGTGCGGTGGATGCCGGCTGACGGTAGGCGGCAAGACTCGCTTTGCCTGCGTGGATGGCCCGGAGTTCGACGGCCATGAAATTGACTTTGACGAGGCCATGGCACGGGGGGCAACCTATCGGGATTTTGAACGCCATGCCTATGAAGAAACCTGCAATTTGCTTGCCAAGGAGGTGCAGTGACCATGCCTAACATGATGCCGACCAAGCATCCCATGCCCCATCAGGCGGCAGAGGAGCGGAAGAGCAACTTTCAGGAGGTTGCCCTGGGCTATGACGAAGCCACTGCCGTGGACGAGGCCAAGCGCTGCCTGAACTGCAAGCATAAGCCCTGCATGACTGGGTGCCCTGTGCACATTCACATTCCGGAATTTATCCATGCCGTCAGCGAGGGCGACTTTGAAGAAGCCTATCGCATCATCAGCCTGACCAGCAGCCTGCCTGCTGTATGCGGCCGGGTTTGCCCCCAGGAAAGCCAGTGTGAGCAAAAGTGCGTACGGGGCATGAAGGGGGAAGCAGTGGCCATTGGCCGCTTGGAACGCTTTGTGGCGGACTGGCATGCCGCCCATGCCTTAGAAGCCCCGGAAAGGCCTGTGTCCAACGGACACAAGGTGGCTGTGGTGGGCAGTGGCCCTTCTGGACTGAGCTGCGCCGGAGATTTGGCGAAAAAGGGCTATGACGTCACCGTGTTCGAAGCACTGCACCTGCCCGGCGGCGTGCTGGTGTACGGTATCCCGGAGTTCCGCCTGCCCAAGGCCATTGTGGCACGGGAAATTGAGACCCTGAAGGCACTGGGCGTGAAGGTGGAAACCAACGTGGTCATTGGCCGCACCCTGACCATTGATGAGCTGATGCAGGAGCAGGGCTTTGAAGCCGTGTTCATCGGTTCTGGTGCAGGCTTGCCCAAGTTCATGAACATTCCCGGGGAAAACTTCAAGGGCGTATATTCCGCCAATGAGTTTCTCACCCGGATCAACCTGATGAAAGCCTACAAGCCGGACAGCGCCACCCCCATTCAGCACGGCTGCAAGGTGGCTGTGGTGGGCGGCGGTAATGTGGCCATGGATGCCGCCCGCTGTGCTCGCCGTCTGGGGGCAGAGGTAACGGTGATTTATCGCCGCACAGCTGCAGAACTGCCTGCCCGGAAAGAAGAAGTGGAGCATGCCCAGGAGGAAGGGATCCAGTTCCGTTTCCTGACCAACCCGGTGTCCGTGCTGGGGGATGACAAGGGCTGGGTCAGCAGCATTCGGTGCCAGCAGATGGAGCTGGGTGAGCCGGATGCTTCCGGCCGCCGCCGTCCTGTGGCGGTGGAAGGCAGTGAACAGGATCTGCCGGTGGACTGCGTGATTATGGCACTGGGCACTTCGCCGAATCCCCTGATCAAGTCCACCACGGAAGGTTTGGAAACCCAGAAGTGGGGCGGCATTGTGGTGCAGGAGGATACGGGCGCAACCTCCCGTGAAGGCGTGTACGCCGGCGGCGATGCCGTCACCGGTGCAGCAACGGTGATTCTTGCCATGGGTGCAGGAAAGACCGCTGCTGCCGCCATGGATGCCTATGTGCAGGAAAAGGCAGCGGAGGAGCAACAGTAATGGATATGGAAACAATTTGCAAAGAAGCCTATACCGTGCTGAATGACTGTGTGGAAGAGCTGATAACCGCAGGGCAGATCCCTGCTGGCGGTGTGGTGGTGCTTGGCTGCTCCACCAGTGAGGTCATGGGCGGTAAAATCGGCAAGGCCAGTGCACCGGAAGTGGGGAAAATCCTTGCCAAGGCCATGCTGCAGGTGTGTGCCGAGCATGAACTGCATGCTGCCTTCCAGTGCTGTGAGCACCTGAACCGTGCCATTGTGGTGGAACAGGAAACGCTGCGGGCACTGGGACTGACCCAGGTGCGAGCCATTCCTCAGCCGAAGGCAGGAGGTTCTGTGCCTGCTGCCGCATGGAAGCATATGCAGCATCCTGCCTTGGCCATGCATATTCAGGCAGACGCTGCCATTGACGTGGGGGATACCCTGGTAGGCATGCATATCCGCCCGGTGGCAGTGCCCCTGCGCAGCAAGCACGACCATCTGGGACAAGCTCATCTGGTCATGGCTTATGCTCGCCTGCCATATATTGGCGGCAGCAGAGCCGTGTACGAGTAAAAAGCAGATTTTATCTGAGGCGAGTCGCAAGGCTCGCCTCTTTTTGTATTCTGGGCTGCATCATTCATACACTGTTCACACTTTTCGACCCATCTCTTAAGGTTCACATAAGGTTCGTGGGTTATACTCTCCTCCAGCGTGAGGCGTCAGGCGGTCTGCTTGAGCGGAACGCTTGCTGACGTTTGATAACAAAGGAGGAAGAAGCATTGATCGAGGTCAAACACCTGACAAAGCGGTATGGCGGACATACTGCCGTATCTGACCTGTCCTTTGAAATTGACAAAGGGGTCATTTACGGCTTTCTTGGGCCCAACGGCGCAGGTAAGTCCACCACCATGAATATCATCACCGGCTGCCTGGGCGCAACGGAAGGAGAGGTGCTGGTAGACGGTCATTCCGTAAGCGAAGAACCCATGGAGGCCAAGAAGCGGATTGGCTACCTGCCGGAACTGCCCCCGCTGTACACGGACATGACCCCGGAAGAGTACCTTCGTTTTGTGGCAGAAGCCAAGGGCGTAGGCAGAAAGGAGCAGGGGGAGCAGATTGCCGCCATCATGGAGAAAACCGGCATTACTCAGGTAAGCCACCGGCTGATTCGCAACCTGTCCAAGGGCTACCGCCAGCGGGTGGGCATTGCCCAGGCACTGCTGGGTAAGCCGGAGGTCATCATTCTGGATGAGCCTACCGTAGGACTTGACCCGGCGCAGATCATCGAAATCCGTGACCTGATTCGGGAATTGGGCAAGGAGCATACCATTGTGCTTTCCAGCCACATTCTGAGCGAAGTACAGGCGGTGTGTGACTCCATCATGATCATTTCCGGGGGCAAGCTGGTGGCCAGCGACACCACGGAAAACCTGACCCGGCGCTTTGCCGGTACCCAAACCCTTCGCCTGGAAGCAGAGGCGGATGAGCAGACCATGCGCAAGGTGCTCGACCATGTGGAAGGCATTGCCACTGTGGAGGTAAAGCCGGAAGAGAAGGAGAACACCGTGCTGCTGGTTAAGGCAGAAGCGGAAAAGGACATCCGGGCACAGGTCTTCAAGGCCTTTGCCAAGGAAAAGATTGCCCTGCTGGAAATGGCTACTGTCCATGCGGATCTGGAGGATGTGTTCCTGGAGCTGACCCAGAACGATGCCGCCGCTCAAAGCGAAGCTGCACCGCAAGCCCCTGAAGCCAACGAAGAAACGGGAGAGGAGGAAGTACAATGATCGCCGTATGGAAACGGGAGATCAGCGCCTATTACAAAAGCGTAACCGGCTGGCTGCTGGGCGCCTTCCTGCTGATCTTTGCCGGTATTTACTGCATGGCCTATAACCTGAGCGGCTACACGGCCAAGTTTGCTTATGTGCTGTCCGGGTGTTCCTTTATTTACCTGATTGCCGTGCCCATTATTTCCATGCGGGCACTGGCAGAAGAAAAGCGGCAGAAAACGGATCAGCTGCTGTATGCCCTGCCCATTCGCCTGTCGGATGTGGTGCTGGGCAAGTATCTGGGCATGCTGACCGTGCTGCTGATGCCGATTCTGGTTATTGCTCTGTATCCCTTGATTCTGTCCCAGTACGGCACCGTGGAGTATGCGCCGGCTTATGCGGCCCTGTTCGCCTTCTTCCTGCTGGGCGCCTGCCTGCTTTCCATCGGTCTGTTTATTTCTTCCGTAACGGAAAGCCAGGTAGCCTCCGCCGTGATCACCTTGGTGGTCATGCTGCTGCTGTACTTCATGAATGCCTTGGCCAGTTATGTATCCACGGATGCCTCTGCATCCCTGATTGCCCTGATGGTGCTGGTGGTGCTCTTTGCTCTTGTGCTTCAGCTCATGGCGAAGAATCCTATTGTGTCCGTGGGCGTAGGCGTGCTGGGCATGGGGGGACTGTACCTGTGGTACAGCGCAGACTCCTCGGCCTTCGCCGGCCTTTTCTCGGACATGATGGAATCCATCAGCGTATTCGAACGCTTTGATACCTTTGTGGACGGCGTGTTTGACCTGACGGCCGTGGTATACTACATCTCCATTATCTGCGTGTTCCTGTTCCTGACGGTGCAGTCCATGGAGAAGCGGAGGTGGAACGAATGAGCAATGCACAGAAAAAGCCGGGGCTGAAGAAGCTCTTCGGCAAGCGCTTTGTGGCCGGCAGCTGGTCCACCTTAGCGGCAGTGGTGGTGATTGTGATCGCCATCGTGGCCAACATGCTGGTCAGCAGTCTGCCCAGCACTGCAACGGAAATTGACCTGACGACCAATGCCCTGTATTCCCTGTCGGAGCAGACCAAGCGGATCGTTTCTTCCCTGAATCAGGATGTAACCCTGTACCTGCTGGCGGTGACGGGCAATGAGGATAGCACCATTACCCGCCTGCTGGATCGGTATGCAGCCCTGTCCGACCATATCAAGGTGGAAACGGTGGATCCGAACCTGCAGCCCACCTTCCTGGATGGATATGATCTGGAAACCTCCCGCCTGTACCAGAACAGCGTGATTGTGGATAGCAACGGACGCTATCGTCTGGTAGGGTATGAGGATATTTACGTCACCAGCTATTCCATGGATTATTCCTCTTACAGCTACAACACCAGCACCAGCTTTAACGGCGAAAATGTGCTGACCAACGCCATCCACTATGTGACCAGCGACAACCTGCCCAAGGTGTACGTGCTGACAGGTCACGGGGAAAGCGAACTGTCCGACGATGTGACGGAAATGATTGAGCAGGACAACATGACCTATGAAAGCCTGTCTCTGCTCAGCTTGGACAGCGTGCCGGAGGATGCCAGTGCCGTGCTGATCAATGCTCCCACCGCAGACCTGGGGGACGATGAAACAGAAGTCCTGATTACTTACCTGCAAAATGGCGGCAATGTGGTGCTGATGACGGACTATATTGAGTCCGGCAAGATGACCAACCTGCTGAAGGTAACGGCTGCCATGGGCGTTACGGTGGATTCCGGCATTATCATTGAAGGGGACAACACCCGCTGCCTGAACCGGTACCCCCACTACATTCTGCCCAACATTGCCTCCCACGATATTACGGATGCCCTGGCAGATGGCGGTTATTACATCCTGATGCCCATTGCCCAGCCCCTCGTGGAGGTGGAGGGCACGGATGCCAGCATCACCTGGCTGTTGACCACCTCGGATTCCGCTTATGCAAAGCAGGCAGGCAAGTCCATGACCACCACAACGAAGGAAGACGGCGATACATCCGGTCCCTTCAACGTAGGTGTTGCATCGGAAAACGGGGGCAAGCTGGTGTGGTTCTCCTCCGCTAATATGCTGAACAGCAATGTGGACTACACGGTAGGCGGTGCCAACAGCAATCTGCTGCTGAATGCCCTGAACTGGATGGGCGATCAGGAAGAAAGCATCTCCATCCGTTCCAAGTCCATGGACGAGGCAACCTTGACCGTTCCTTCCGCTTCCTATAATTTCTGGAGTGTGATGATGATCGGCATTCTGCCTGCGCTGCTCATTGCCGTAGGTATCTTCATCTACGTGAGGAGGAAGCATCGGTGAATAGAGGAAAGAAAATGCTGGCACTGTTGATTGTGCTGGCGGTGATGCTGGGCGGTTATTATGCTGTGCAGCAGTCCAACAAAACCACCTCCGTTTCGGAAACATCCGGCACCTTTGACCTGACGGCAAAAACGGCGGATGACCTGACCGGCATCAGCTGGACCACGGAGGATACGACCCTGTCCTTTACCCTGAATGAGGCAGGCGAATGGGAAACCACGGATACCCCGGCTTGGCCGGTGGATCAGTCCGCTGTGCAGACCTTGGCAGACAAGCTGCTGGCACTGCAAGGTACCCGTAAACTGGAAGACGTGACCAGCTTGGCAGATTACGGCTTGGATGCCCCTACCATCACCGTAACGGCGACGTGGAAGGATGCAAGCACCACCACCTACACCATGGGTGATGCAACCCCCTTTGCAGATGGCTATTACCTGAAGCTGAGCACCCAGGACAATGTGATCTATACCATTGCCACATCCTTGTCCACCACCTTTAACAAGACCCAAAAGGATCTGGTGGCTATGGAGGAGATTCCGACAATCAGCGAGGCTTCGTCCATCACCGTTGGCACGACCTTTGCGGCGGTGAAGAAGTCGGAAAGCATCACCGTGAACCCGGATCAGCTGTGGTATGACGCTGCCACCGATGCGCCCTTGACGGCCTCCAAGGTGGAAGCACTGGTTTCTGCTGCCAAGGCCATTGCATGGGATGAACTGGTCACCGCTGTGGCTACGGAGGATGAATTGACCGGCTATCAGCTGGATGAAGCCAATGCAACCATCATCACCCTGACGGGGGATGAGGACGCATCCATGACCCTCCTGATCGGCGGCGAGGATGGGGCAGGCAATCGCTACGCCCGCCTGCCCGGCTCCTCCATGGTCTACACGGTGGAGGCAGATGACGTCAGCAGCCTGCTGAGCGCCAACAGCGACGATATGTGGATTTCTGCCCTTGTGCCTCTGCCTTGGAGTGCTTTGAAAACCGCTACGCTGGAAACGGGCAAAGGCACCTACACCATCGTCAAGGCAGCAGAAGAAACGGAAACCACCGCTACCGATACGGAAGAAACCACGGATGATTCGGAAGCCGATGAAACCCTGTGGAGCAAGGTCACCGCACTCACCGCCACAGATCGCCTGAGTGAAGCAACGGATGGCGACACGGTGCTGACCATCACCGCCCAGGACGATGCAGGACGAACCATCACGGTGGTCATTCGTGAATACAGCGCCGATAGCTATCAGGCACAGGTAGACGGCGAAAAGACGCTCCTGATTTCCGCCGATACCATTGATACTTTGGTGCGTACCATTAAGTCCATGCTGTAACAAAACACAATGAGGGCAAGGAGTTCACTGATTTGCTTCGGTGAACTCCTTGTTCTTATTCTGTTCACGGTCTGGTCACTTTTTCCTGCTATGCTTCCCTTTGGAGAGGTGAGGCATATGCTGCTTTTGCTTGCAGAGGATGAACCGGCCATGGCGGAGGCTGTGGTGGAATTTCTGCGCTATCATCAGTATGCCGTAGAGTGGGTATCCAACGGCAGTGAAGCACTGGAACGGGCGAAAGAGACCGCCTTTGACGGCTGCATTCTGGATATCATGATGCCGGGAATGGATGGCATCACCGTGGTCAAAAAGATGCGGGAAGCAGGCAGCCGCACGCCGGTGCTCCTTTTAACCGCCAAGGGCGAATTGGAGGATAAAGTGGCCGGCTTTGAGGCAGGAGCAGACGATTATTTACCCAAGCCCTTTGCCCTGCCGGAGCTTCTGGTGCGGGTGCGGGCCATGCTCCGCCGTGGAGGAAGCTATCGAGCCGATGCACTGACCTTCGCCGGGGTCACGTTGGAGTCAGGGCGGTGCATCCTGTCCAACGGCAGCCGGGACAGTGCCCTGAGCCACAGGGAATATCAGCTGATGGAACTGCTAATGCGCAATCCCGGTGTGTTCTTTTCAGCGGATACCTTGCTGGATCGCATCTGGGGCATGGATGCCCAGGTGGGGCAGGGCACGGTGTGGTCGCACATCTCCTACCTGCGCAAAAAGCTGGAGGAGCTGGGAGCCACGGCCACCATCCATTCCCGCCGGGGCGTTGGCTATGCGCTGGTGAAAACATCATGAAGCAATATTATCGCAGCCGTATTATTTGCGGTGCCATGCTGGCTTTCCTGATTGTGATGGCCTTTGCAGTGGCAGGCATTTTCTATTTCAGCTATCGGCAGATTGAACAGGAGTCAACCGACTTTCTTCAAGCCATGCTTTCCACAGGGGAGGAGCGGCAAAGCTTTTCCCAACCGGCGCCGCCCCCCATGTTCGGCTATACCCCCAATGACCGCAGCGTTCCGTCTGGCTTCTATGATATTACCATGGATGATGACGGGAATGTGCTGACCATTGAGCAGCGGGGCATTGCAGAGGATGCGGTGGTCAGCGTTCAGCAATATGTGCAGCAGGCGGTCAAAAGCAGCAAGGACAGCGGCAAGGTTGGTTCCTATAAATATGCCATGGTGCGCAACGACGATGGCACAGTGCACATGATTCTGCTGGATATTTCCATTCAGCTTCAGGGATTGTACCACATGATGCGCAGTGCAGCCATGGTGGTAGCGGCGCTGATGGTGCTGCTGTTCCTGATCCTGCTGCCGGTGTCCTCCAAGGTGGCAGATGCCTTTGTCCGTAATGGGGAGGCACAGAAGCGGTTCATGACTGATGCCAGCCATGAGTTGAAAACCCCTGTGGCCATTATTCGTGCCAATTTGGATACCATGGAGCTGCTGGAAAGCAAAAGCAAGTGGAGCAGCAATATTCGCTGTCAGGTGGATCGGTTGGAAAAGCTCATTGGCCAACTGCTGATGATGGCTCGGCTGGAAGAATGTGAAACTGGCAGAAGCAAGGCAGAGGTGGATCTGTCTGCACTGATTCGCCGCCAATGGGAAAACTATGCCCCTGCCATGACCCAAAGAAACTTGCTTCCCTCCCTGATGGTACAGGATGGATTGACCCTTCGGGGATGGGAAAACCCTTTGGAACAAATGCTGGCACTGCTGATGGATAATGGGGTTCAGTATGTCAATGAAGGCGGTACCCTTTCCCTCAGCGCAGAAGCGAAGGGGAGAAGAATCTTCCTTCGCATGGATAACACGGTGGAACATTTGCCTGCCCAGTCACCCCAAACGCTGACAGCACGCTTTGCCAGAGGCAGCACGGCACGCACCCAAAGTGCCGGCGGTGCAGGCATTGGCCTGTCTGCTGTGGAACGCATTGTGCAGATGCATGGCGGACAGCTGACCATCACTTATCCGGATGACCATGATTTCCGGGTGAGTGTGGAGCTGCCCAAATAGCGAAAGGGGATGCCCTCGCTGTTGCGGGAGGACATCCCCTTTTGATTTACATTCGGTAAATTGATTAGCCCAGAGGAGCAACGTTGGTGATTTCGAAGAACATGGCGGTATCGCTGCCGGATTCCTTCACCAGTGCTTCTTCCACGGCGGTATCCGTTACCTTGGAGAAGGTCATGCGAGCACCGGACACAGCATAGGGCTTTGCACCTTCCTCATTGGAGGGGGTAGCAGCATACACAGCCACGCCGCAGCCGTTTGCTTCCAGGTTGATCTTGGACTGGTTCTCGGCCAGACCCAGACGCAGATAGTACTTGTCCTCGTACTTGGTGATGGCGAAGATGAAGTAGGCAGAGTTAGCAGTGCCGTCAGGGTTTACGGTGCTGACCAGATAGAAGCCGGAGAAGGAGTTTACCGCATTCATCAGGTCGTCGCCGGTGAGGGCATAGTCGCCATAGAAATTGGCCACGGAGGCAGAGGAAACAGCATCCTCTTCAGCAAAGGCAGCCATGGGGATCAACAGGGCAAGAACCAGCAGCAGAGAAACCAAACGCTTTTTCATGATTGTACCACCCTTTCCATATTGAGAAGAAAAAACTTCTATAATCATCATTATATCAAATTGTTATCTTTATGACAAGCACTTGAACGCAAAGTTATGAAAAAAAGTGTTGACAATGAAGGTAAAAGTGATTATGATAAGTTCAACAATTTACTATGCTAAAGCAATGACGTGCAGAAGCAAGCGAATTGTTAGCAGAAATACTTTCAATCGGGAATGGGAGGCATGGTTTGATGAAAGGAATCAAAAAGCTGGCAGCTGCTGCACTGGCCTGCATGATGATGGGCTCGGCTGCAACGGCATCCGCCTGCACAACGCTGTATGTAGGCGGCAATCTTACGGAGGAGGGCACGCCCTTTGTTGCCCGCACAGAAGATTACGGATCGGATATGAACAAGCTGTGGTTCATTTCTGAGGCAGGGGCATTCAAGGCAGGGGATCAATGGCGGGGCTGCCCGGAATATGGGGAATTTGAGTGGACCTTCCGCCGTGACAGCTACCGTTTTACTTATTTCACCAATGATATTTACAATGGTGCCTGCCCGGAGTGCGGAGAAGAAAACCCTACCCACTTCTCTTATACGGAGTTTGGCACCAATGAAATGGGGGTTTCCGTTTCCGCCACGGAGACCATTTCCGGCAACGAACAGGTCAAGGCTGTGGATCCCAATGTGCAGACCAAGGTAGACGGCAAGGTTGGCATTGAGGAGACGGACATACCCACCATTCTGCTGGCTGAGTCTGCTTCTGCCCGGGAGGGTGTGGAGCTGCTGGCAGAGATTTATACGGATTACGGCGCTTACTTTGATTCCGGCCTGTTCATTTGCGACCAGCAGGAAGTATGGTATGTGGAAAACTGTTCCGGCACCCAGTTTATTGCCATTAAGCTGAACAATGACATGATGTTCCTGGAACCCAACCTGTCGGTCATCGGCTTGATTGACTTGGACGACACGGAAAACGTGATTGCGTCTTCCCGGCTGATCGAAGTAGCCCAGGAAGCAGGCACATTCGTAGGCGATGCGGAGGAAAACCGCATTGATTACCGTGCATCCTATGCCAATCTTGGTACGGAGGAATCTCCTCGGGTAGGCGCTCCTCGGATGACGGACGGTCTTACCTACCTGAATGCTCAGGTGACGCTGACGGCGGAAGAACTGTACAAGGACAATACCCTGTTCACCATCAGCAACGTGAAGGGCAACGATATTGTGCCCATGTATACCAACATTGCGGCTGACAGAAAGCTGACCAAGGACGATGTGTTTGGCTTCTATAAGCTGTCCAGCGTAGGCAAGCCCAGCAACCAGGAAATCGAAATCTTCCAGCTCTTTGCGGACAATCCTGTCGAAACCGGCACCGTTGGCTGGGTAGGCGTAGGCAACATGGCCTATAACGTGTTTGTGCCCTATTATCCCCTTTTGCTGGAGGATGTGTATGCAGGCTATCAAGTGTCCACCTCCACGGTAACCAAGACCCTGACAGCGGACGGTGCGCCGGAAGGCTTCTATACCTACGCCACCAATCGTCGGACAGGGGACACCTACTATGTGGCCTATCCGGAAAACTGGCGGGATTCCTATTACTTTGCCTTTGAAGGCCTGGGGGGCTACATCCTTTATGCGGAGGAGCTGACAGGCACCCCTGTATCCGAGGAGGCAAAGCAGGAAACGGCGGCAGCCTTGGCAGCCCTGCAGGCGGAAATCAATGAAGGTTTCGAAACCCTTGATCCCGCCCAGACGACCGCCTTTGGCAAGACCATGGCAGAAAAGGCGCACCAGACAGCCCTTGACCTGCTGGACACACTGCTGAGCAAATAAGAAAACAGCCCTGCACGGGAGATACACTCCTGTGCAGGGCTGTTGCATAATAACGGGGAAAGGGAGGATTACTTCTTTTCCTCGTTCTTCTTTGCTTCTGCAGCTTCCTCTTCGTAGATCTTGTACAGCTGCTTCCAGTACTGGTCATCGTAGCCTTCCCACAGGGGTTCAACCTTGGAGGCTTCATTCATGAAGTAGAACACATCCCGGCCCAGCTCGAAGCGCCCCTTGTTGGTGTGCATGTCGATGGTCCATTCAGGCACTTCAGGCACAATGCCCTTTTCGTTTTCCTTCATGATGATGTTCTTGATCTGGTCGGTGGAGCGTTCCTTCTTGCACCGGCACAGATAGCGGATAGCATACAGGAAGAAGATGGGACGGTCGCCGTCTCCATAGGGATATTCCTTCCGCAGCTCGTTGCAGGTCTTCACAATCACGCAGGCATTGGGATCGCCGAAGCCGATGTCCTCGATGGGGATCACCATCAGCCGGGTCCACATCTTGTCTTCGTGGAAAGGGGAGGTGACATACAGCTCGTAAGCCATGCGCATAGCGGTCTGCTCATCGCCCCGGCGGATGCACTTCTGCAGTGCGGAAATCACCAGGTCGGCGCTCAGGCCGTGCTTGGTTTTGGTATAAGCCCACGGATCATAATACTCAGCCATGGTTTGGTACTCCTTTTGCTTTTGTTCTGTATTCCATAAAAAAGGGGAAAGCATCGCTGCCTTCCCCTCATTTTATGCTCGTGTCAGCGATTGGCCAGGTTGGTCAGGGTTTCGGTCACGTCTGCGCCGTTCACCAGAATGTCCTGGATGGCGGTGGTAGCGTCAGCACGCAGGGCGGAAGCACCATCGAAGCCTGCATAGGTGTAGAAGGAATCGGCCTGTACGCTCTCAGCCTTCTGAGCGGTGCCTGCCACGGACAGCCATGCTTCAGACTCGGCAACGGACTTCAGGTAAGGCATGAAGGCGTCGGAAGTGGTGGTGGCGTACACGTTTTCAGGCTGCTCCAGATAGCGGAGGAAGAGCCAGGAAGCCATGCGGGCAGCTTCGTCATTGTTGGTGTCCATGATGGCATACACGAAGTTCTCGGAGTAGTCGGCAGGCACGTTTGCCCAGCCTTCCTTGCCCTGAGGAATGGCAGCGCAGGCCCAGTCCATGGTCACACCGTCAGGAATCTTGTACTGGATCCACTGAGCCTCGTTGCCGGAGCCGATGTACAGCTGCACGTCGCCGCGGCCGAAGGGACCGGAGAAGTAGTAGTCCTCACCAGCGGTGCGGAAGATACCAGCATCGATCTGATCCTTGTACCACTGGATGGCGTCAATGGCAATCTGCAGGTTGTCACCGCCGAAGAGGATGTTGCCCTGAGCATCGGTGTAGCCAGCGCCAGCCTGGGTCACCAGGGTGGTGAAGGTCTTGAAGGGGTCATCCCAGCCGAAAGCAGGACGGCCGGTGATCTCGGTGATCTTGGTGCAGGTCTCTACCATTTCATCCCAGGTGGTGGGCACGGTCAGGCCGTTTTCTTCGAAGAAGGTCTTGTTGTAGTACATCACTTCGCCGGATACATAGCCGGGCAGGGTGTAGGTGCCTTCTTCCGTATAGGAAGAACCCAGGTTCACGAAGAAGTCATAGTAGTCGCTCAGATCCAGACCATACTCAGCGGACTGAATGTAGGGGGTCAGATCCACAATAGCGTCAGCCAGCAGATAGTCCGGCACATAGGTGGCTTCGGTCATAACCACGTTGGGCACGCCGGCACCTGCACGGATGGCAGCAACCAGCTTGGTTTCCATGGTTTCGCTGCCGCCGGAAATGACCTGCATGTCCACGGTGATGCCATATTCAGCGCCGATACCGGCATTGAAGGTGTCAACCACTTTCTGAAGGTCAGCGTCATAGGTTTCGTTGTCCAGCATTTCCCAGAAGGTGATGGTGATGGGCTCCTTGATCACGTCGGTGGTGACTTCGGCATAGCTTACAGCCGTCATCATAACCATCAACAGTGCCAGGAACAGGGTCAGGAACTTCTTCATGATTGTTTCCTCCTCCAAAACACGTTGTATATTACATAAAAGGCAGCGCAGAGCGTCAGCCTTTAATGCCTCCGCTGGCAACACCGGCAATAATCTTCTTGTGGAACAGCGCATAGAAGACGATCATCGGCAGCACGGTAATGCAGGCAGCCGCCATCAGGTAATGATAGTTGGCGGATGCCATGGAACGGAAGGTCATCAAACCGGAGGTAATCACCATGTGATCATCGGTCTGGGTGACCATGTTCGGCCACATGTAAGCGTTCCACTGGCCGATGAAGGCAAGAATGGCAATGGTGAAAATGGCATTCTTGTTCATGGGGATCATGACTTTCCACAGGTACTTGAAGTCAGAGCAGCAGTCCACCTTCGCAGACTTAAACAGGGAAGCAGGTACCTGCGTAAAGTATTCCCGCAGCATGAAGATGTAGAAGCCGTTGGCCAGGGAAGGCAGGGCAATACCCAGGAAGGTATTCAGCAAGCCCAAATCGGCCACGGTTTCGTAGTTTTGAATGATCAGCATCTCTTCCGGCACCATCATGGTCAGCATGAAGAGGATGAACAGCACATTCTTGCAGGGGAAGTCGTAAATGGTGAATGCAAAAGCTCCCAGGATGGAAAACAGCAGCGTTCCTGTAACGGAAATGGCGCACACGATCAGCGTGTTCCGATAATAAATCAGGAAGGGCTTCAGGTTCCAGGCGTACTCGTAGTTGCTCCACTGAGGAGAAGAAGGGAACCATACCGGGGGAATGGCGGTGGATTCATAGGCTGTTTTCAGGGAAGAAAGCACCATGTAGATGAAGGGAAACAGCATAATGAATGCACCGATGCACAGCAGCAAATAACGAATGATGGTCAGCACAGTCGCCCGTGTGTCTTTAATTTTCATTCCTCTGCCTCCATCAATAGTAGTGGACGAACTTGCGGGAAATCACACGCTGGAGAATGGTCAGCCCCATAATGACCAGCAGGAACAGCACGGCAGCGGCGGCAGCATAGTTGACTTCATGGCGCACAAAGAAGTAATAGTAAATATAGTAGGCAACAGTAATGGCAGAGTTGCCGGGGCCAGCCGTCTGGGAGTTTACGGAAGTAAACAGGGCAAACACTTCGTTGTAGGTTCTTGCCACATAGATGACGGAAACGATGACCACCATCCACATGGTGGGGGAAAGCAAGGGCAGGGTAATCTTGAACAGGGTCTTGCTGGGTTTGGCACAGTCGATCTTCGCAGCCTTGTACACCTGCTTATCGATCTTTTGCAGCCCGGCAAGGAACAGCACAATCTTAAAGGCCAGGCCGTTCCAAATGCAGAAGATGCACAGCGCCCAAACCACCTTGTTGCTGTCCGTCAGCCAGTTGATGGTATCCACGCCGAACAGGCTGAGGAAATAGTTGATGTAGCCGTGCTGGCTGTGGAACAGGGTATAGAACACCGTACCAATAGCCACGGTGGAGGTCACATAGGGGGTGAAGAACAGGGTCTGGAAAAATCCCTGCAAACGCTTGATGGAGTTAATCTTCAGCGCAATGGACAGGGACAGGATCACCGTGACCGGCAGGGCAACCAGAATCAAAATGCCCGTATTCTTGCAGGCCAGCCAGAAGGTCTTGTCCTTCAGCACATGCTGGAAGGAAGCCAGACCGAATCCCTTGCCGGTGGAGGTGATGTACACATACTTTTCATAGAAAGCCGTGCGCAGCACTGCCAGCATAGGATAGAAGACAAACAGCACGAAAACGATCAAGGGCGGCAGAATGTACAGCCAGGCCTTGGGGCTTTTGACCAGCAGTTCCCGGTTGGGGCCGGTGGTCAGCTTGTAGCCCTTCTTCTTTTTCTTCATCATTTGACCCGCACTCCTGTCTCAGCATCGAAGAAGCAGCAGCGGTTATTCCGCAGGCTGAAGGAAACCCTGTCTCCGGCATTCAGGACGGAGGCAGCGTCTACCAGGGCCTTGATGCGGCGGCCATCCAGCTCGAATTCCACCACCTGATCCTGTCCGCGCTGTTCCACTGTGTTCAGGGTAACGGTCAAGCCATCCCCGTGAATCCAGGCTTCCGGACGGATGCCCAAGTGATAGCTGCCGTCAGGCAGGGAAGCAGTCAAAGGCAGCAGCTGACCATTCTGCATGGCAACCTTGCCGCCGTGTACGGTCACATCCACATAGGAAATCACCGGGTTACCCAGGAAGGAAGCAACAAACTCGTTGCAGGGATCCATGTACATTTCGTGGGCAGGGGCAATCTGCTGCACCACGCCCCGCTTCATCAGCACAATCCGGTCGGTAATGCTCATGGCCTCTTCCTGGTCATGGGTCACGAACACGGTGGTAATCTTCGTTTCCTGCTGGATACGGCGAATCTCCTGCCGCATTTCCATCCGCAGCCGGGCGTCCAGGTTGGAAAGGGGCTCGTCCAGCAGCAGCACCTTGGGCTTCTTCACCAGTGCACGGGCAATGGCAACACGCTGCTGCTGACCGCCGGAAAGCTGACCGGGCTTCCGATTCATGTATTCGTCAATCTGCACCAGCTTGGCGGCTTTCATAACTTCTTCCCGGATTTCCTGCCGGGAGAAACGCTTGCCCGTCTTGGGATTCTTAATGTTGGTCAGGGGGAAGGCAATATTGTCTGCCACTGTCATGTGGGGGTATAGGGCATAATTCTGGAATACCAGACCGATGTTCCGCTCCTCAGGGGTGGCTGCGGTAACGTTCTGATCCCCAAACCAAATTTCGCCGTCGGTCACATTTTCCAAACCGGCCAGCATGTACAGGGTGGTAGATTTGCCGCAGCCGCTGGGTCCCAGCAGGCCGGTCAGTTCCCCATCCTGAAAGGTCAGGTTCAGGTTGTCAACAGCCACATAATCATCGAATTTCTTCGTCAGATTCTTGAGGGTAATTTCCATTTCATAACCTCCGCATGCTTGGGCATAACTTTGACCCCGTGAAGGCAAAAAACATCCACGGACTTCAACATCACAATGCAGATGACCCGTTTAACAGACTTGAGATTCTATACGAAAGGGGAATATTCCTGCTGAAAAACAAAATAAAATTCGATTTTTTTGAAAAGGTACCATGTGTTCGCTTTTTATGGAAGTATATCGATTTTTGAACAGAACAGGAGCGACGTCGATAGAATCGAACGTCGCTCCTGGGATTATTTATGAATGCCTAAAAGGCTTTCAGCCTGCTGCACCTGCTCCTTGGTGGGGGTAGGCACACCCTCAAGGGGATAGGCAAAACCGAGCTTCTTCCACTTGGAAAGCCCCAAGGTGTGATAGGGGAGAATCTCCACCTTTTCCACCGTTTTCAGGGTGTGAATGAAGTCAGCCATTCGGCGGAGATCATTCGCATCATCGGTCAGCCCGGGTACCAGCACGTGGCGGATCCACGTAGGCTTACCCATGTCGCTAAGGCGGCGTGCCAAGGCGAGAATGTTGTCGTTCCCCATGCCGGTGACACGCTTGTGCAGATCCTTGTCCATGGCCTTCAAGTCCAGCATAACCAGATCGGTGTGTTCCATCAGCCCTTCAAAGCCTGGCTGATAGTCCGCATCCTCCCGGTAAGGCTGCCCGGCGGTATCCAGGGTGGTATGCACCCCTTTTTGGTGCGCCAAGGCAAACAGTTCGGAGACAAAGGGCAGCTGCAGCATGGGCTCGCCGCCGCTGACGGTAATGCCGCCGTTTTTGCCGTTCTTGCCCCAGTATTTTTTGTACCGCAGTGCCTGCACCAGCAGGTCGGCAGCCTCCGACTCCCCGGCACTGGGATTGTGCAAATCCCACGTGTCGGGGTTGTGGCAGAACTGGCACCGAAGAGCGCATCCCTGCAGGAAAATCACATAGCGCACGCCGGGGCCGTCTACCAAGCCGAAGCTTTCCACCGAGTGCACTCGGCCAAGGACCTTACATGCGGTCATGGCAGGTACGGGCAATAACGTCCAGCTGCTGCTCACGGGTCAGGTCGATGAACTTCACAGCATAGCCGGAAACACGGATGGTGAAGTTAGCATACTCTTCCTTTTCCGGATGCTCCATGGCGTCAATCAGCTTTTCGGTGCCGAAGACGTTCACGTTCAGGTGGTGAGCACCCTGGGTGAAGTAGCCGTCCATGACCTGTACCAGGTTGTTGGCACGCTCTTCATCGTCGTGACCCAGTGCACCGGGGTTAATGGTCTGGGTGTTGGAGATGCCGTCCAGTGCCCAGTGATAAGGCAGCTTGGCGGTGGAGTTCAGAGAAGCCAGCAGGCCGTTCTTCTCAGCACCGTAGCTGGGGTTTGCACCGGGGGACAGGGGCTCGCCGGCCTTGCGTCCGTCAGGCATGCTGCCGGTAGCCTTGCCATACACCACGTTGGAGGTAATGGTCAGGATGGAGGTGGTGGGCTCGGAGTTGCGATAGGTGTGACGCTTCTTGATCTTCTCCAGGAACTTGCCCAGCAGCCAAACGGCGATGTCGTCTGCACGGTCGTCGTCGTTGCCGTAGCGGGGGAAGTCGCCCTCGGTCTTGAAGTCCAGAATCAGACCGGTTTCGTCACGGATGGGCGTAACCTTGGCATACTTGATGGCGCTCAGGCTGTCCACCACGTGGGAGAAACCTGCAATGCCGGTAGCGAAGGTGCGGCGCACATCGGTATCGATCAGTGCCATTTCTGCAGCTTCATAGTAGTACTTGTCGTGCATGTACTGGATCAGGTTCAGGGTGTTCACATACAGCCCTGCCAACCAGTCCATCATCCGATCATAGGCCTCGATAACCTCATCATAATCCAGCACTTCGCTGGTGATGGGACGATAGGCGGGGCCTACCTGCTCACGGGTTTTCATGTCCACGCCGCCGTTCAGTGCGTACAGCAGGCACTTGGCCAGGTTGGCACGGGCACCGAAGAACTGCATTTCCTTACCGGTTTGGGTAGCGGATACGCAGCAGCAGATGGAGTAGTCGTCGCCCCACACAGGCTTCATAACGTCGTCGTTCTCATACTGCACGGAGCTGGTCAGCACGGAGATCTTTGCAGCATAGTGCTTGAAGTTCATGGGCAGATCTTCGGAGTAGAGCACGGTCATGTTGGGTTCAGGAGAAGGACCCATGTTTTCCAGGGTGTGCAGGAAACGGTAGTCGTTCTTGGTCACCATGGAACGGCCGTCTACGCCGATGCCGCCCACTTCCAGGGTTGCCCACACAGGGTCGCCGGAGAAGAGCTGGTTGTAGCTGGGGATACGGGCGAACTTGACCATGCGGAACTTCATCACCATGTGGTCGATCAGTTCCTGAGCCTGCTCCTCGGTGAGGATGCCCTTCTCCAGATCCCGCTCCATGTAAATGTCCAGGAAGGTGGAGATGCGGCCAACAGACATGGCAGCGCCGTTCTGGGTCTTAATGGCAGCCAGGTAGCCGAAGTACAGCCACTGGCAGGCTTCCTTGGCATTGGAGGCAGGCTTGCTGATGTCATAGCCGTAGCTGGCAGCCATGGCCTTCATGCCCTTCAAAGCCTTGATCTGCTTGGAGATTTCTTCACGCAGGCGGATCACGTCGTCGGTCATGGTGCCGTCGCCGCAGTTGGCAAGATCCTTGGCCTTTTCCTCAATCAGAAAATCAATGCCGTACAGTGCCACACGGCGATAGTCGCCCACGATACGGCCACGGCCGTAGGTGTCAGGCAGGCCGGTGATGATCTTGTTGTGGCGCACCTTCTTCATCTCGGGGGTATAAGCCATGAACACGCCGTCGTTGTGGGTGGGAGCGTATTCGGTGAAGATCTTGTGCAGCTCAGGGTCGGGCTCATAGCCGTAGTTCTTGCAGGCTTCCTCGGCCATCTTAATGCCGCCGTAGGGCATAAAGGCACGCTTCAGGGGTTTGTCAGTCTGCAGACCGACAACCTGCTCCAGATCCTTGTATTCTTCGCTGATATAGCCGGGTCCATAAGCGGTCAGGCCGGAAACCACGTGTGTTTCCATGTCCAGCACGCCGCCCTTGGCACGCTCTTCCTTCTGCAGCTTCTGCAGAGCGTCCCAGAGCTTGCTGGTTGCGTCGGTCGGACCTACCAGGAAACTTTCGTCTCCGTCATAAGGCTTGTAGTTCTTCTGAATAAAGTCCCGTACATTGACTTCTTCCCGCCAAATGCGGCCGTCGAAGCCTTCCCACTGATCATAGTGAACCATGTGCACTCTCCTTTTGCGGATGGTCGTTAGGGATAATAAATGCAAACCGCCACGGGCATGACGATCTGGTCGGGGATCATTCGGCACAGCTTCCGCAGACGCTGAGCTGCGGAAGCGTGCCTTTTGGAATCATAAAAAACTTATGGCTGTATGTCAAGCAGAAATTCTTACCGCTTTACATTGAAAGCACCCATGCCCGGATACACGGCGGAGGCGCCCAGTTCTTCTTCAATGCGGAGGAGCTGATTGTACTTGGCCACCCGCTCGGTACGGCTGGGAGCACCGGTCTTGATCTGACAGGTGTTCAGTGCCACGGCCAGGTCAGCAATGGTGGTGTCCTCGGTTTCACCGCTGCGGTGGGAGGTAACGGCGGTGTAGCCAGCTTTGTGAGCCATTTTGATGGCTTCCAGGGTTTCAGATACAGAACCGATCTGGTTCAGCTTGATCAGGATGGCGTTGCCGCAGCCCAGCTTGATGCCCTTGCTCAGCCGTTCGGTGTTAGTAACAAACAGGTCGTCGCCTACCAGCTGCACCTTGTCGCCCAGCTCACGGGTCAGCTTCTGCCAGCCTTCCCAGTCTTCCTCATCCAAAGCATCTTCGATAGAAATGATGGGATACTTTTCCACCAGGCTCTTCCAGTGGGCAATCAGCTCATCGCTGGTGTATTCCGTGCCGGCCTTGGGCAGCTTGTAGTAGCCCTTGCCCTTTTCACTCTTCCACTCGGAGGAAGCAGCGTCCATGGCGATCATGAAGTCACGGCCGGGTTCGTAGCCAGCCTTCTTCACGGCTTCCAGAATGGTTTCGATAGTCTCGTCATCGCTGGACAGGTTGGGGGCAAAGCCGCCCTCATCGCCCACGGAGGTGGCCAGACCGCGGCTCTTCAGGATGGAAGCCAGGGCATGGAAGACTTCTGCGCACCAGCGCAGGGCTTCCTTAAAGGAGGGAGCACCCACAGGCATAATCATGAATTCCTGGGTGTCCACGGTGTTGGTGGCATGGGCACCGCCGTTGAGAATGTTCATCATGGGTACAGGCAGCCGGTTGCCGGAAATGCCGCCCAGGAAGCGGTACAGCGGAACATCCAGAGAAGCGGCAGCAGCACGGGCGCAGGCAATGGATACGGCCAGAATGGCGTTTGCACCCAGCTTGCTCTTGTCCTTGGTGCCGTCAGCAGCCAGCATGGCAGCATCCACTGCATAAATGTCGGAAGCATCCATGCCGCACAGCACTTCGCAGATGGTGGTGTTGATGTTTTCCACAGCCTTGGTTACGCCCTTACCAAGATAGCGGCTCTTGTCGCCGTCACGAAGCTCCAGTGCTTCAAATTCGCCGGTGGATGCACCGCTGGGTGCCATGCCCCGGCCAATGGTGCCGTCGTCCAAGGTTACTTCAGCTTCAACAGTGGGATTGCCCCGGGAATCCAGAATCTCTCGACCCTTCACATCTACGATTTCTAAATACATGGGATACACTCCTTTTGTTAGAATGGGCTAACTTAGTTAGAATACTCTAACCTGCTATAATGTAAACGATTCTCCCGCTGCTGTCAACCCTCTTTCCTGTTTTTTATGTGAATTATCTATCATTCTTCTGCAATATAGGGCGCAATGATCTCTCGCAGGGCGTCTGCCTCCCGGGGTGCATACCGGGGCGACATGGCCAGGGTGATGAAGTCGTAGGGCACATCGGCATGGAAAGTACGGTAATCCTCGTAATTGTGGAAAGGAATCACAGGCTCGGCACCGTTTTGCGCTGCAAAGAGCTGGGCGGCAATGGAGGTAAGCTGAAAAGCATCTGCCCCGTGGTAGAGGACGGAGGGAATATCCTGCCGGGAGCGGGGATTGCGCACGTTATCCAAGGAAGAAACCCGGCGCATGGCCAAGGCGAACAGCAGATAGTTGGCTTCATCCAGCTTGTGCTGGGCGTAGAACAAGGCAGGGTTTCTCCGCTTCTCCACCGGCATGGACAGCACATTGAACAGCACATAGTTGGGTCCGGGGAAACCAATGCCCAAGTCGCTGTGAGCATCCACATGGGTCACATGGAAAGGGGAGGACAACCGCCCGGCGGCAATCATCTCCTCCCAAAACAGCAGCGCCTGATCGTGGGTTTCGAAAATTCGTCCGGGCAAAGGAGTTTCTTTCCTTAGCCCGCATTGTTCCTCCAAAAAGCTGCGGACAGCTTCCTCATTCCAAGGCTCACAGCCTGTCAGAGGGGGACGATGACCTTTTTCAGCCAAGGGGCAGCAATCATTCAAAAAGAAATCCAGATCAATATCCAATACACGCATGGGCGCACCTCCGCCGGTTATTATAGCGGAAGGTTGGAAAATGGACAAGGCTTCTGTTCTTTTCGTGTTCACTGATTGACAGCACCATGTTGACCCGCTATGATGGTGAAGGAAAAACGGAACGGACGATGATGTCCGCACAAAGAAGATTTTTTTGGAGGACAGATCCATGAATTTAACACAGAAGATCCTGTCTGCGCATTTGGTCACCGGCCGACTGGTGCCGGGGGAGGAAATTTCCATCCGCATTGATCAGACGCTGACTCAGGATTCTACCGGCACCATGGCCTATCTGCAGTTTGAAGCCCTGGGCGTGGAACGCGTACGCACGAAGAAGTCTGTGGCTTATATCGATCACAATACCCTGCAGACCGGCTTTGAAAACGCTGACGACCACATGTACATCCAGACCGTGACCCGCAAGCACGGCATCTGGTGCTCCAAGCCGGGCAACGGCATTTGCCATCAGGTGAATCTGGAACGGTTCGGCGTGCCCGGCATGACCCTGTTGGGATCGGACAGCCACACCCCCACTGGCGGCGGCATCGGCATGATTGCCATCGGCGCAGGCGGCTTGGACGTGGCTGTGGCCATGGGCGGCGGTGCCTATTATATGACCTGCCCCAAGGTGGTGAATGTGCACCTGACGGGGAAGCTGCAGCCCTGCGTAGCTGCCAAGGACATTATTCTGGAAGTGCTGCGCCGCCTGTCCGTAAAGGGCGGCGTAGGCAAGGTAATGGAATACACCGGCGACGGTGTGGCAACCCTGACAGTGCCGGAGCGTGCCACCATTGCCAACATGGGTGCAGAGCTGGGTGCAACCACCTCGGTTTTTCCCAGTGATGAAGTAACCCGGCAGTTCCTCCGTGCTCAGGGACGGGAGCAGGATTTTACCCCCCTTGCCCCGGACGAGGACGCCGCTTATGACGAAACACTGGAAATTGACCTGAATACCCTGCAGCCTCTGGTGGCCTGCCCCCATATGCCTGACCGGGTGGATACGGTGGAGCATGTGGGTCCCATTAAGGTGGATCAGGTATTCATCGGTTCCTGCACCAATTCCAGCTATCAGGATATGATGCGTGTGGCTCGCATCCTGAAGGGGAAGACTGTCCACCCGGAAGTCAGTCTGGTGATTGGCCCCGGCAGCCGTCAGGTGCTGACCATGCTGGCAAGAAACGGTGCCTTGGCGGATATGATCGCTGCCGGTGCCCGCATTCTGGAAACGGCCTGCGGTCCCTGCATCGGCATGGGACAAAGCCCCAGAACCGGCGCTGTGTCCATTCGCACCAACAACCGGAACTTCTACGCCCGCAGCGGAACGGCTTCTGCCGGCATTTATCTGACCAGCTGCGAAACGGCTGCTGTGTCTGCCTTGACCGGCGTGCTGACTGATCCTCGCTGTCTGGATGTGGACCTGACCATTCCTGCACCGGAGCATTTTGACATCAATGATAATCTGGTGCTGCCGCCTGTCGCTGCCGGAGAGGAAGACACGGTGCAGGTGGTGCGTGGTCCCAACATTCAGCCCTTCCCCATTGGCCATGCCTTGGAGGACGCCATTTCCGGCAAGGTGCTGCTGAAGATGGAGGACAACATTACCACCGACCATATCATGCCCTCCAACGCCAAGCTGCTGCCCTACCGCAGCAATATTCCCCATCTGAGCGACTACTGCCTGACCCCCGTGGATGAAACCTTCCCGGCACGGGCAAAGGAAGAAAAGGGCGGCGTGCTGGTGGCAGGTGCCAACTATGGTCAGGGTTCCAGCCGGGAGCATGCGGCACTGGTGCCCCTCTATCTGGGCATTCGTGCCATTGTGGCCAAGTCTTTTGCCCGCATTCACCGGGATAACCTGATCAACAACGGTATCCTCCCGCTGGAATTTGCAGAAGAAAAGGACTACGATGCCATCACCCAAATGGATGTGCTGACCCTGCAGGATATTCGTGCTCAGGTAGCTTCCGGCAAGGAAGAGATCCTTGTGCATAACGATACCACGGGCAAAACCTTCGTGACCCGGCTGAAAATCACGGAACGCCAGCGGGGCATGCTGCTGGCAGGCGGTCTGCTGAATACGGTGAAGGAGCAAAATGCATGAAGCGACTGCTATGCCTGCTGATGCTATTGTGTCTGCTGCCTGTGCTTGCCTTGGGCGAGGGCAAGGTGGTCAACCTGATGGAAAACCCGGATGCTGACTGGTTCTTTGAGGAAGGTGCAGAGATTCTGGAAATCGTGTATCCTCCCCTCCAGGGGGCGGATGCCTGCATCCTCCGCATGGGCGATCAGGTTATGATGATCGACTGCGCTACCGATGACCAAAGCCGGTCGTCGGTAGTGCCCACCCTTCGTCGGCTGGGTATCACCCATGTGGATATCGCCTTCAATTCTCACCCTCATGATGATCACTTGACTGGCTTTGAGTACTTGGACGGCACTGCCACCATCGGCAAGCTGCTGGTTTCCTCTCCGCTGGATGAAAACTACGTGATTCGCCGCACTGTCCGTGTTATGGAAAGCCTGGGCGTGCCGGTGGAGCAGGTGCAGGATGGGGACGTGCTGACCTTGGGGGATGCAACCTTGACGGTGATTCAGCGTCAGCGTCCTGACCTGACAGGGAATGATCGCTCCGGCGTGCTGAAGCTTGTGTACGGCGATTGCTCCTTCATCAGCTTCGGAGATGTGGAGAACCGTGCCCAATCCATGCTGGCAGAAGACCCGCCTGCCTGCGGCCTCCATGCGGATATTATGAAGTATCCCCACCATGGTCACGCAAAGCTGAGGGAAGATTTCTTCAATGCCATTGACCCGGAGCTGACCATCATCACGGCGGCACAGTTCCGTGCCGAGGATGCCTTTGACTATATGGACAAGAAAAATGTACCTACCCTCAGCACCTATCGGCATACCCTGCGCCTGCGTACGGATGGCCACATTTGGGTGGTAGACGATTTGGGCTTGCAGGAGGAATGACATGAAATATCATTATCTTCTGGTGGATAATGACGGCACACTGATGGACTTTGGCGCTGCCGAACATGCTGCCCTGAAGGAAGCCATGCATCAGTTTCACCTGCCGGAGGATGATGCAACGGCAGCCGCTTATGCAGAAATGAATCATGCCCAGTGGCTTGCACTGGAACAGGGGAAAACGGATCGGGAAACCTTGCGGGTGGCTCGCTTTCAGCAGCTGCTGGCATACCTGCACCGGGATACGGCCATGGCGGAGGAGCTTAGTCAATGCTATGAAGAGCGTCTCGGCACCCATGCAGAACTGTTGCCCGGTGCCATGGCACTGATGCAGGCAGTGACCGGAAAGATGAAAATCGCCCTGGTCAGCAACGGGATCAGTGCCATTCAACGGAATCGCTTGGCTCGGTGCCCCTTCACCCCTTTGCTGGATGCTGTTATCATTTCGGAAGAAGTGGGGCACACCAAACCGGATCCCGGTATGGTGTACGCCGCATTGGATGCACTCCACTGTACCGACCCTGCTCAGGCTGTGCTGCTGGGAGATAGTCTGACTGCCGACATTGCCGCTGCAAGGAATGCAGGCATTGACAGCATTTGGCTTGCTGCAAAGGGTGCAGAAAGTCCCTTGCCCACCTACACCGTGCACAATCTAAAGGAAGCTCAGGCGCTTTTGCTGGCCTGAGCTTTCGCTCTGCTATGAGGCTGGATGATGCAAACGTTTGTAAAAAGACGATGAAATCTCCGGTTGCCTGAAACGAAGAAATATGATATAGTGTAAAGGATAAGGAGGTTTGGTGATGAGCGAACACAAGAAAAAGGGGCTCTTCGCCCGGCTGAAGGAAGGCCTGAGCAGAACCCGTGGCAACCTTACCGATAAAGTTGATGATCTTGTTAAAGAAAATCGTAAAATAGATGAAGACTTTTATGAAGAGCTGGAAGACATCCTCCTCTTGGCTGACTGCGGGGTTAAAGCCACCACGGCTATCCTGGATGAACTCCGTGACAGGGTCAAGCGGGAGAACTTGAAGGATGCCGGCGAGGCTCGTGCAGCCCTGAAGCAAATCATGGTGGAGCAGATGGACATTCCCCGTCCGCCACTGAAGTGGCCCATGGTCATGCTGGTGGTCGGTGTGAACGGCGTGGGCAAAACCACCACCATCGGCAAGCTGGCACTTCGCTTCCAGTCCATCGGCCGGCGGGTGATGCTGTGCGCAGGCGATACCTTCCGTGCCGCTGCAGCAGAACAGCTGAGCGTGTGGGCAGAGCGTGCCCGTGTGCCCATTATCAAGCATGAGGAAGGCGCAGACCCTGCCGCCGTGGTGTTTGATGGCGTGAAAGCCGCCAAGGCACAACAGGCTGACCTGCTGATTGTGGACACGGCAGGACGGCTGCACAATAAGAAAAACCTGATGGACGAGCTGAACAAGATGCGCCGGGTCATTGACCGGGAGTATCCGGAAGCGGATGTCCGCTGCATTCTGGTGCTGGATGCCACCACCGGGCAAAACGGTTTGGCACAGGCCAAGGCCTTCAAGGAGTTTGCCGAAATCGGCGGCATTATCCTGACCAAGCTGGACGGCACGGCCAAGGGCGGCATTGCCCTTGCCATTCGGCAGGAGCTGGAAGTGCCGGTGTGGTACATTGGCGTAGGTGAAGGGATTGATGATCTTCAGCCCTTCTCTGCCAAGGATTTCGTAGAAGCATTGTTCTGACAAGGAGGAAGGGTATGCCGTCGCTTATGACCTATCGTGCTGACTTGGATTACGGCTATGCGCCGGGCTTTTTCCCGTCCATGGAGTGCCTTCTGCATCGTCCCCAGTGTGCCAGCCGTGTGCTGCTGCACAGCAAGGCAGCGGATACGGAGGGGGCCCAGAAGCTGATGGCTTTGGCAGATCAGCTTCATATTCGCGTGGAAGAAGCCGATAAGGCACTGAGCCGTATTTCCGGGAAGGATAATTGTTTCGCAGCGGCGGTGTTCCATAAATTTTCCGATACCTTGGCACAGGATAAGCCTCATGTACTGCTGCATCAGCCTTCGGATCGGGGCAATGTGGGCACCATTCTCCGCACAGCCTTGGGCTTTGGCGTGGAGGATGTGGCACTGGTTCGTCCTTGCGTGGATGTATTCGACCCCCACGTGGTGCGTGCCAGCATGGGCAGCATTTTCTCCCTGCGGATCCACGTGTATGATGACTTTGAGGCGTACGCTCAGGAGGCCGGTCAGCGGATGATGTATCCTTTCATGCTGGATGGTTCCCGAAGCCTGCCGGAGGTGTTGGCAGGGGGCGTGCCGGAAAAGTGGACGTTGATCTTTGGCAATGAAGGCAGTGGTCTTCCGGCATCCTTCGCCGGGGTAGGCCAGCCTGTTCGTATTCCCAGCAATGAAAAGATTGATTCGCTGAATCTTTCCATTGCTGCCGCTATTGGTATTTATGAGTTTACACAAAGCAAATAGTTGGAAGGGAAGGCACTGCACAATGGGCGGTGTCCTTCCCTTCTTTCTGAAATACAAGGAGGAAGGCCATGAAGGCGGTGCTCTTTGACCTGGACGGGACACTGACCAATACCTTGGAGGATATTGCGACAGCCATGAATCGTGCTCTGCGCATGAACGGCTTGCCGGAGTATCCCACGGATACCTACCGCTATCTGGTGGGCAACGGTGCGAAGATCCTGGCCCGGCGGGCGGTAGGCGATCATCCGGAACTGACGGAAAAGGTGCGGCAGGATTATCAGGCCTATTACGAAACCCACAATCAGGTGACCACCCAACCCTATGAGGGTGTGCCGGAAATGCTGCATGCCCTGTCCCAAATGGGGCTGAAGCTGTGCGTGCTGTCCAACAAGCCCCATGCGGATACCTGCCATGTGGTTGCCCATTACTTCCCGGATGTGGACTTTGCCCAGGTTCGAGGGCAAATGGAAGGGGTGCCCGTGAAGCCGGATCCGGCAGGAGCACTGGCCATTGCAGAAAGCCTTGGCATTGCTCCGAAGGACTTTCTGTACCTGGGGGATACGGCGGTGGACATGGAATGCGCCGCCAATGCAGGCATGTGTTCCGTCGGGGTGAAGTGGGGCTTCCGGGATGAAAAAGAACTGCGGGAAGCCGGAGCAGTGTACGTGATCGATACGCCGATGCAGGCAGTGGAAATTGCAAAGCAGGCATAAGAGGAGGAAGCGAGTATGAGCAGAAAAGGGTATCTCTTGTTGGCGGATGGTCAGCTGTTTGAGGGGGAAATGCGGGGCGCAGAAAAGAACGTCATGGCGGAATTGGTGTTCACCACCGCTATGGTGGGCTATCTGGAAACCTTGACAGACCCCAGCTACGAGGGTGAAATCGTGATTCAAACCTTTCCCACCATCGGCAATTATGGCGTGATTCCTGAGGACTTTGAAAGCGGCAAGCCCTGGCTCAGCGGCTACATTGCCAGGGAAATCTGCGATGCACCCAGCAACTTCCGCTGCGAAGGCAAGCTGGAAGATTTCCTGAAGGCTCATGACATTCCCTGCCTCACCGGGGTGGACACCCGTGCCCTGACGAGAAAGATTCGCTCGGCAGGCGTGATGAATGCGGCCATCCTGACGGAAAAGCCTGCGGATATTCCTGCCATGGTGGAGCAGCTCAAACAGCTGCCTTTCCACCCTGCCGTGCAGGATGTAAGCTGCAAGGAAACCATGGAGGATGGCGTGGAGGGGTCCTATCATGTGGTGCTGTGGGACTTCGGCGCCAAGGCGAATATTCGCCGGGAATTGGAAAAGCGGGGCTGCCATGTGACCACTGTTCCTGCAGATGCCACCTGTGAGGGAATTCTTTCCCTGAAGCCGGATGGTATCATGCTTTCCAACGGCCCCGGCGACCCGGCAGACAATGTGGGCATTATTGAGCAGCTGCGGACGTTGTGTACTCACCGGATTCCTACCTTCGGCATCTGTCTGGGACATCAGCTGCTGGCACTGAGCCAGGGTGTCACCACCAGCAAGCTGAAGTATGGTCACCGGGGTGCTAACCAGCCCGCCAAGGATGTAAAAACAGGCCTTAGCTACATGACCAGCCAGAACCACGGTTATGCCGTGGACAGCGCAACCCTGCCGGCCAACGCTTCCCTTCGCTTTGTTAACGGCAACGACGGCACCTGTGAGGGTGTGGACTACACGGACATGCCGGCCTTCTCCGTCCAGTTTCACCCGGAAGCTGCCGGCGGACCTTTGGATACCCGCTTCTTGTTCGATCGCTTCATTGCACTGATGGGAGGAAATAAAGTATGCCGCTGAATCCTGAATTGCATCGCGTGATGATTATCGGTTCCGGCCCTATTGTGATCGGTCAGGCTGCCGAGTTCGACTATGCCGGCTCTCAGGCCTGCCGTGCCCTGAAGGATGCAGGGCTGGAAGTGGCGCTGGTGAACCCTAACCCGGCCACCATCATGACCGACCATGCTTCTGCGGATAAAATCTACATCGAACCCCTGACGCTGGAAACCTTGCGCCGCATTATCCTGAAGGAAAAGCCGGACAGCCTGCTGTCTACTTTGGGCGGTCAAAGCGGTCTGACCCTTTCCATGCAGCTGGCCAAGGAAGGTTTCCTGGAGCAGCATGGGGTGAAGCTGCTGGGTGCCAAGTGCGAAACCATCGAAAAGGCAGAGGATCGGCTGCTGTTTAAGGAAACCATGCAGAGCATCCATCAGCCGGTGATCCCCAGCGAAATCGTGGAGACACTGCCGGATGCCCTGACCGTGGCGGAAAAGATCGGCTATCCGGTCATTGTTCGCCCGGCTTACACCTTGGGCGGCAGCGGCGGCGGCATCTGCCACAATGTGGAGGAGCTGCGGGAAACGGCAGAAAATGGTCTTCGCCTTTCTCCCATTACCCAGATCCTTGTGGAGAAGTGCATCTCCGGCTGGAAGGAAATTGAGTTCGAGGTCATGCGGGACAGCCTCGGCAATGTGGTGGCTGTCTGCTCCATGGAAAACATTGACCCGGTGGGCGTGCATACCGGCGACTCCATCGTGGTTGCTCCTGCCCTGACCTTGGCAGATAAAGAGTATCAGATGCTTCGCCGGGCGGCACTGGACATCATCACCGCCCTCGGCGTAGAAGGCGGCTGCAACTGCCAGTTTGCTCTGAATCCTGATTCCTTCGAGTATGCGGTCATTGAGGTGAATCCCCGGGTAAGCCGTTCTTCTGCCTTGGCCAGCAAGGCCACCGGGTATCCCATTGCCAAGTGCGCCGCACAGATTGCCATTGGCTACACCTTGGATGAAATGAAGAACGCCGTTACCGGCAAAACCTGCGCCTGCTTCGAGCCTGCGCTGGACTATATTGTGGCCAAGCTGCCCAAGTGGCCCTTTGACAAGTTTGTATACGGCAAGCGGAATCTGGGCACCCAGATGAAGGCCACCGGCGAAGTCATGGCCATTGGCGTGAATGTGGAACAGGCGCTGATGAAGGCTGTCCGGGGGGCGGAAATCGGCTGCGATACCCTGCACATGAAGAGCATGGCGGAGAAGAGCACCGAGGAGCTGTTGGAATTGATTGCTCAGTGTACCGACCAGCGGATGTTCGCCATGTATGAAGCCATCAGCCGGGGCGTGACGCTGGAAAAGCTCCATGAGATTACGAAAATCGACTATTTCTTCCTGAATAAGTACCTGAACCTGTACCTGATGGAACAGCGGCTGAAGCAGGGGAAAGTGGATGAGGCCACCTACCTGAAGGCGAAGAAGATGGGCTACCCGGATCAGGCCATCGAGCGGCTGTCCGGGGAAAAGGTTCCTGCCCATCGGATGCCTGTATACAAAATGGTGGATACCTGCGCCGCCGAATTTGCGGCCGAAACCCCCTATTTCTATGCTACCTACGATGAGGAAAACGAAGCGGCGGAATTCCTGGCAGAGCGTCCCAAGAAGCCCTGCGTGGTGGTGCTTGGTTCAGGTCCCATTCGAATCGGTCAGGGCATCGAATTTGACTATGCGTCCGTGCACTGCGTATGGATGCTGAAAAAAGCCGGCTACGACGTGGTGATGATCAACAATAATCCGGAAACGGTCTCCACGGACTTTGACACGGCGGATCGCCTGTACTTTGAACCTCTGACGGTGGAAGACGTGATGGGCGTTATTGCCACGGAAAAGCCGGTGGGCGTGGTGGCGGCCTTCGGCGGACAGACGGCCATTAAGCTGACTCACGCTCTCAGCGAAGCCGGTGTGCGCATTCTGGGCACCTCTGCCGATGCTATTGATGCAGCGGAGGATCGGGAACGCTTCGATGCGGCCATGGAAAAGTACGGCATCAAACGGCCTCAGGGCTGCACGGTCATGACCACGGAGGAAGCCCTGCAGGCGGCCAACACGCTGGGGTATCCTGTGCTGGTTCGTCCCAGCTACGTGCTTGGCGGTCAGAATATGATCATCGCCTATCAGGACAGCGATATTGTCGAGTACATGAAGATCATTCTGGCACAGGGCATCGAAAACCCGATTCTGATTGACCAGTACCTGATGGGCATTGAAGCGGAAGCTGATGCCATTTGCGATGGGGAGGATGTACTGATCCCCGGCATCATGGAGCATGTGGAGCGCTCCGGCGTCCACTCCGGCGACTCCATTGCCGTGTATCCTGCCTGGAACCTGACGGGCACCATCACCAAGCGGCTGATTGACGTAACAAGGAACATTGCCTTGGAGCTTGGCACGGTGGGTCTGATTAACATCCAGTACATCGTGTACCGCAATGAAGTGTACGTCATTGAGGCCAATCCCCGGGCAAGCCGTACCGTGCCTTACATCAGCAAGGTGACGGGGGTTCCCATGGTGGATCTGGCTGTCCGTGCCATGCTGGGAGAAAAGCTGAAGGACATGGGCTACGGCACGGGTCTTTATCGGCAGAGCCCGTACTTTGCGGTGAAGGTGCCTTGCTTCTCCTTTGAAAAGCTGGCGGATGTGGATACCCACCTGGGACCGGAAATGAAGTCCACCGGCGAGGTGCTGGGTATTGGCACCAACCTGCAGGAAGCAGTGTACAAGGGATTGGTTGCCGCTGGCTACAAAATGAGCCACAGTGGCGGTGTGCTGGTTTCCGTCCGGGATGTGGACAAAACGGAAGCCGTTGCCTGTGCAAGACGCTTTGCAGAGCTGGGCTTCAATCTCTTCGCAACCCCGGGCACAGCCAAGGCGCTGGCAGCCCATGGGTTGTATGCCGCCACGGTGAAGCACGAGGCCATGGAGAAAATGCTGGAGATGGATCATGTGCAGTACGTGATTTCCACCTCCGCCAAGGGACGCAATCCCCGGCTGGATTCCGTCCGCATGCGCCGGAAGGCGGTGGAGCGGGGCATTCCGCTGTTTACCAGCTTGGATACAGCCAATGCCCTTGCTCAGGCCCTGACTTCCCGGTACTCCCTGCAAAACGTGGAACTGGTCGACATTAACGACATGCGGGTGAAGCGGAAGAAGCTGTCCTTTGTGAAGATGCGGGGTACCGGCAACGATTACCTGTACTTTGACTGCTTTGAACAGACGGTGGAAAGCCCGGAATCCCTGGCAGTTCGCCTAAGCGACCGCCGCCGTTCGGTAGGCGCAGACGGCATTGTGCTGATTCTGCCCAGCACCCGGGCAGATGCGAAAATGCGCATGTTCAATGCGGACGGCAGTGAAGGTCAGGTGTCCGGCAATGCTATTCGCTGCGTAGCAAAGTATCTCTACGAATCCGGCCGCACCCGGAAGGAACACATGACCCTGGAGCTGATGACCGGCATTAAGAGTGCGGAGCTGTTCATCCGTGAAGATACGGTGTTCTCTGTGCTGGTTGACATGGGCACGCCGGAGTTTGCACCGGCCAAGATTCCCGTCAAACTGGACGGCGACCGGGTCATGATGCGGAAGGTGCTGCTGGCAGGGGAGGATCGGGAAATCAGCTGCGTCTCCATGGGCAACCCTCACGTGGTTATCTTCGTGCAGGATGTGGATCGTATTGATCTGAAGCGGATTGGTCCTTCCATTGAGCAGGATCCCCTGTTCCCCCAGCGTGTTACGGTGTCCTTTGCTCAGGTGCTGGATTCCAGCAGCATTAAGATGCGCACCTGGGAGCGGGGCATTGGGGAAACCGCTGCCTGCGGCACAGGCGCCTGCGCTGCGGCAGTTGCAGCAGTGGAAAACGGCCTGTGCACCCGTGGGGTGGATCTGGATATGCGCCTGCCCGGCGGTATGCTGGTGGTTCGCTACGAGCAAAACGGCAGAGTATGGCTCACTGGTGATGCCCAGACGGATTTTGAAGGCACTATTGAAATTTGATTTTGACATGAAGAAAAGAGCGAAGCCCATGCAAGCGGCTTCGCTCTTTTCCATTCCATGTGATGACTTGGTTATTCGGTCAAATCCGTGGCCGTGGCTGCCAGGTAAGGCAAGGCAGCGCAGCCGGTTACGTCATCCACTTCAGGCAGGTCAAACTTTGTGTCCTTCTGTACCAAGGCCATGACGGCCTGCGCCGCTTCCCCTGTAACAAAGAGGGGCTGGAAGTTGTTGGACGGGTTGGTGCCGGAAATGTTGGCAGGGTACAGATCAATTTGCTGGCCCAGATATTCGCCGCTGTCGGAGAAGGTCATGGTTACGCCGGCAACCAGGGTCTCCAAAGCCCGCACGTCCTTGTTGCCACCGAAGCAGAAATTGCCCAGAGAGTAGCAAATGGTGCGGTTGTTGTAAATCTCAATGCCCTGCACCACGTGGGGATGATGCATAATCACCAGGTCTGCTCCTGCGTCAATGGCGAAGTGGGCATAGGTTTCCTGATTCTTGTTGTGCTTCTTGCCGTACTCCTGTCCGCCATGGAACACGAACACCACAGCACTTACCCCTTCGTCAGCCTTCAGGCGGGCGATTTCGTCCCGTGCCCAGTTGCGGTTGCCGTTAAATTGGGTGGAGTTCAGGCCGAAGAAGGCAATTTTCACCCCGTCCTTCTCGTAGATGTAGGTGGTCTGCTGACCGAAGTAGCCAATACCCGCAGCATCCAGGGTGGCTTGGGTGGATTCGTAGCCCTGCTTCCCAAAGTCGTAGGTGTGATTGTTGGCCAGGTTGCAGGCCTCCACGCTGCCTTTCAGCAGAATGTTCACATAGTCCGCCGGTCCACGGAAACGATAATATTTTTTCGTGTTCTCCTGGGTACTCTTGTCCGTCAGGGGACCTTCCAGATTCACCACAGTCAGGTCATCCTGTTCAAACAGCGATTTCACCTTGGCAAAGAAGTAAGCATACCCCTCCTCCGTTGCTTTGGTCACGAAGGAAGTGGACTGATTCTTCTTGGATTCCTCACTGCCCAGGGTAACATCCCCGGTGAAGGTCATTCGAACGGTTTTCTCTGCCAAGGCAGTGGGGCATACCAGCATCAGGCAGAGAAGAAGACATAACAAGCGTCGTTGCATGACAGAACCTCCTGTTCCTTAGCAGGTGATTTTCACACCGTTCACTTCCACATCCCCATCGGCAAGGATGACGATGTAGCTTTTTCCATCCAGTATGCGGGTCTGAATCAGGTCGGAATGCTGGGGATCCACCCGGATGGTAACACTGGGGGTATCCACCTTAAATTGCTTGGGGGCGATCATGTTGACAGCGGGAATAGCTGCCTGCTCGCCGAAGGATTCCTCATATCGGGCAGCAAAGGCCTCGGTTTTTTCCTCGGAAACGCCGCATTCCTCCAGCACCCGCTTCACATCCTGCTTATCCATGCAGAGGGCTTCGGCGGTCTTGTCTGCTTTCTGTTCCTCAATCATGGTGCTGATGGTTTCGTGCACGTTCTGCATCAGATCCATGCTGCATTCTTCCGCCAGGGTTTCCGTCAGAATGGATTGGAAGGTTTCCTTCTGCTCCTGAGCGGTCATCTGCACATCGGCGTTCAGCATTTCCTCAATAAAGGATGCGTGCAGATCCCCCGTGTCCTTGGTGTAGTACAGGGCACGATGAATGTTGGCACTCCGCTCCTCAAAGGCAGGGAACATGAAGCCCATTTCCGGCATGCCCACCACCTGATCGGAAGCACCGGCGTGGAATTCACTGTCCCCCTCGAAATAGCGAAGGGCGGGCTTCAGCTGCTTCACAGGGCACACGGCGCACAGGATGTAATTCAGCACCGACTCGGAGCGTTCTCTGTCCAGCTCACCGTTATCATCCCGGTAGGGCACATCGTAGCCGTCGTGGAGCAGCAGCACCAGATAGTTATCTGCTGCCTGCTGATCGTCCACGGACTGCAAGTGGACGAACTCCTCCTGTCGCCAGGCAATGGCACGGCGGAAGAAATCCTCCACAATCTGCACATCCTGCAGGCCGGTATCGCACAGGCTGGTCAGCAGATGATGGGTGTCGGCCTCCATTTGCTCCGGGGTAAAGTCCAGATTCAGCAGGTTCTGCCCCTCTGTGCCGGAAAGACACTTGCGGAAGATGGCCATGAACTTCTCGCATTCCTCTTGCGCCAGTGCCCCTACAGACTTGGCAAACTCGGCAATGACATGGCCGTCCGCCCCCAGATAGCACCCCCGAAGCACGGAGGGGTAACGCTTGTCAGGGTTCAGGCGGCGCTTGATTTCAGAAAGATCTTTTCGATTCATTTCCCTCACCTCGTTGATGAAAAACATAGCATGGGTAGTGTATCACATTTTCGCCCGTTCTGCCAGTGCTCCCTTGTCATCAATCGTGGAATCTGCTATACTTAAGCCATTGCAGGGGGAGGAGATGGAAGGGTATGCTGACCATTCGCCGGTGTTTGTCGGAGAAAGACATACCGTCCACGCCTATTCATGCGGAGTGCCTTATTGGGGAAGAAACCCTGCTCAGGGTCAGCAGAAGCGGATTTTCCCTTGCTTATGCGCCGGTCGAAAGGGCAGCATGGCGGATCTTCCCGCCCAAGGAGGCCTATACACCTTCAGCTTTGTGCGCGGATCAGCAGGCCGCGCTTTTCCTTGCTTATGAGGACGATTGCTATGTGGGCTGTGCCGCCCTTCGCCCTTGGGATGCATGGATGCAGCTGGAGGATATTCGAGTGGATGTGCTGTACCGCCGGCACGGCATTGCTACGGCTTTGCTGGAAACGGCGGAACAGTTTGCTTTGCATCAGGGGGCATGGGGCATACGGGTGGAGGTCAGCGACCAGCATCCCATTCTGTGCCGATTTCTGGAGAAGCGTGGTTATACCATTGGCGGCATGGATCGCCTGGCATTGACCATGACCCCGGAAGAGAGGCAGAAGCCCATGATGCGCCGTGCCTGCGCCCTGTTTTTTTACCATGTGCTGAAGAAAGGTTGATGATGGATTCATGCCAATGCGCTTGCAGAAATATCTTGCTCTCAGCGGCGTTGCTTCCCGCCGTGCGTCGGAAAAGCTGATCAGTGAAGGTCACGTAGCGGTGAACGGTCAGGTGGTGACCGAAATGGGTGTTCAGGTTCAGCCCGGCGACCGGGTGACGGTGGACGGCAAGCCGGCGGCCATTCAGGAAGAGAAGCACTACATTGCCTACCATAAGCCGGTGGGGGAAATGTGCACCGCTTCCGACCCGGAAGGCCGGGCAACGGTGATGGACAAGTTCAAGGATTATCCGGTTCGGCTGTATACGGTAGGACGGCTGGATTATGAAAGCGAAGGCCTGATTCTGCTGACCAACGATGGGGATATGATGAACGCCCTGCTGCATCCCAGCCACGAGGTGGGCAAAGTTTATCTGGTGAAGGTAAGCAACACCGTGACCCAGGAGGAAGCTCATCGGCTGAGCGCAGGCGTGAAGCTGGATGATGGCCGCATGACTTCCCCGGCCAAGGTGCGGATTGTTCGGCAGGAGGCCTTCGACACGGTGATGACTATTACCATCCATGAGGGCAGAAACCGTCAGGTTCGCCGGATGATTGAAGCCATTGGTCATCAGACCCTGATGCTCAAGCGGGTGGGCTTTGGCCCGATCCTCTTGGGCGATCTGCCCCGTGGACAGTGGCGGCACCTGACGGATGAAGAAATCCATCGCCTGAAGGAGTTGTGAGCCAATGGCATATGAGCTTCGTTCTGCCCGGTATCTGGCGGCGGATTGCCTGCGTCAGGTGATTCAGCCCGGGGATACGGTCATTGACGCCACCATGGGTAACGGTCATGATACAGCCATGCTGGCGGAGCTGGTGGGTGCTTCCGGTCATGTGATTGCCTTTGACGTGCAGGCGGATGCGGTAGCACATACCCGTGCAGCCTTGGAAGAGGCAGGACTGCTGGATCGGTGCGAACTGCACTGCATGGGACATGAGCATATTGGGGAAGTGGTACAGTCCCCGGTGAGAACAGCTACCTTCAATTTGGGGTGGCTGCCCGGAGGGAACAAAACCATTACCACCCTGTGGCCTACCACCAGGCAGGCGGTGGAAGCCTGCCTGAAGCTGCTTGTGCCCGGCGGCGTTTTGACCATCTGCTCTTATCCGGGGCATGCAGCAGGGGATGTGGAACGGCAGGCATTGATGACCCTGCTGTCCTCCCTTCGCCCCCAGGAGTTCAACGTACTCCATCAGCATTTCCTGAATGCCGGGGCAGGAGCACCGGAGTGCTTCATTATTCAAAAACAGTATTGACGTGGGAGTTCCACGACAAAAGCCACGCTTTGATATGCGTGGCTTTTGCGGTCTTCAGAGGTTCAATAAATGCTCAATATTCCTGTGCAGAATCATCTCCCGCTCTTCCACAGTCAGGGGCAGAGCGTTGAAGCGGGCAATTTCGCCTACCGGGTTCCACATGGGGTGATCCGTGCCAAAGAATACCCGCTTGGCGCCGTAGCGGTGAATCACCTTCACGGCCTCCTCGGGGGTAATGGCGTACAGGCTGGAGGAGCAATCCACATACACATCTTCCCGACCGGCAAGAATCTTCCATCCGTCGCTCCACATGGACCAGCCACCCAAGTGAGCGCAGATGGCCACCAGATTGGGCACATGATCCAACGCCCGGGCGACACGCTCCGGGTTGCTGAAGGGGTACCGGGTATCCCCGGTGTGAATCAGCACCGGCAGCCGGCGTTCTTCCATGGCTTCCAGCATTTTGATGGCAGCAGGGCTGTCGAAAAGAAACTGCTGGGTGTCCGGGTGGAGCTTAATGCCCCGCAGACCCAGCTGCATCATCCGATCCAGCTCTGCACCGATGTCCGGATAATCCGGATGCATGGAACCGAATCCCAGCAGCCGGTCAGGGTGAGCGGCAACAGTTGCAGCAATAAAGTCGTTGACGCTTTGCACCCGTGCCGGGCTTACGGCGGCAGAATGGACGATGGAAAGATCAATCCCGGCTTCCTTGCTGGAAGCAAGCAGTCCCTCCACCGTGCCGTCCATTTCCATGTTGGACCATTGATAGAATTCACCGATGGAGCGAACCGCCTTTGCGGCAATCTTGTCAGGGTAAATGTGTGCGTGTACGTCGATGATCATAGATTCCCTCTAACTTCTGAGTAGAAAACAGCCGCCTGCACCCAGTAAAGTACAGGCGGCCGTATGAATTAGCGATAGATGATC
>CAVIWF010000009.1:0-62753 GCA_963646285.1 bacterium | reverse complement strand
ATGCTTGTGTTATATCATATTTTTCGTCGCTTGAAAAGGTCTCATCTGGGAGTTTTTGAAAATTGATTTCCGTGGCTATCATTTTCCTTCCCTTGACTTCGGAGGATGGTTTGATTATAATGACTCAATGATCGGAAACACAATGGTCAATTTCCCGTAAAATGCGCAAGAAAGTACAGATATGCAGGAAAGTGTCCTGATTTTACAAAAATAATTGGAGGAATCGTCATGCCCAAGCCCAATCGAAGCGTGCTGCGCTCCAAGAATATGCTGCGCAAGGCGTATATCGAGCTGTCCACGGAAAAGGATGCGTCGAAGATCACTGTGGTGGACGTGATCAACCGTGCCGATTTGAGCCGCAACACCTTTTATGCCCATTACTCGGACGTGAACGCCATTGCAGAGGAAATCGAAAACGAATTCATCCAGAAGTTCAACCTCTATCTGGATCAGGCACTGTTCAGTCAGAAGCTGGATCATCCGCTGCCGCTGCTCAAGCGTTTCGAGCAGTTTATTCTCAGCGACGAGGAAGAATGCCGGAAGCTGGTGCACACCCAGAATTATCCGATCTTTCTGGAAAAGCTGAAAAAGCTGTTCATCGACCGCCTGATTGTCAACATCAATGACGAACCTATCCGGGACAAATACGGCTTTTTGGTGTTCGTTCACGTCCTCGCCAACGGCCTGATTGAGCTGTATACCATGTACCTGAAAAGCGAAATCGACCTGTCGTTGGCGCAGATCAATGACGAAATCAATAAGATGTTCCTGGCAGGAATACAGCTGTATCAGTAAACACTCAAACAATCATGCCGAAATATGCTTTCCACCTTAACACCCCCCCATCTGACTGAGCAGATTGTTCAGTCAGTGATTTTTCTTTTTGGTAAAAGCGCCTGATTATTGCGCCATTTCTTTTTGTTAAAAAAATATCGTTAAAGTGTTGACAATAAGAATTCATTTTGTTAAACTATTATCGAATTCAGGAGAAGCCTGATGGAAACCGTCGGATGTTTCATCCGGCACGACGTGTAAGGAGAGTGCAACATGGCTACCACTTATCCTATTGTGGACAGTGTCGAATCCTTCGAAAAAGTTCTGGCAAAGGTGCGTGCAGCGCAGAAGCAGTACGCTGTTTATACACAGGAGCAGGTCGACAAGATCTTCCAGGCAGCAGCCATTGCCGCCAATAAGATGCGGATCCCCCTGGCCAAGCTGGCCGTGGAAGAAACCGGCATGGGCGTGGTGGAAGACAAGGTGATCAAGAATCACTTTGCTTCCGAGTACATTTACAACGCTTACCGTTTTACCAAGACCTGCGGCGTCATTGAGAAAGATGACAGCTACGGTATCGAGAAGATTGCCGAGCCTATCGGCGTGGTGGCGGCTGTTATTCCTACCACCAACCCCACCTCTACGGCGATTTTCAAGACCTTGCTTGCCCTGAAAACCCGCAACGGCATCATCATCAGCCCCCATCCCCGTGCCAAGGGTTGCACCATTGCCGCTGCCAAGGTGGTGCTGGAAGCTGCCGTTGCTGCCGGCGCTCCTGAAGGCATCATCGGCTGGATCGATGTGCCCAGCCTGGAGCTGACCAACATGGCCATGAAGGAAGCTGACATCATCCTGGCCACCGGCGGTCCCGGCATGGTGAAGGCCGCTTATTCCTCCGGCAAGCCTGCCGTGGGTGTTGGTGCCGGCAATACCCCTGCCATCATTGACGAAAGTGCCGATGTGCTGCTGGCCGTCAACAGCATCATCCACTCCAAGACCTTCGATAACGGCATGATTTGTGCCTCCGAACAGTCTACCATCGTGCTGGACAAGGTGTACGACAAGGTCAAGAAGGAATTTGCCGCCCGTGGCTGCCACTTCCTGAAGAAGGATGAGCTGAATAAGGTTCGCAAGACCATCCTGATCAACGGCGCACTGAACGCCAAGATCGTCGGTCAGAAGGCTGCAACCATTGCCAAGCTGGCTGGCGTGGATGTGCCGGAGGACACCAAGATTCTGATTGGTGAGGTTTCCAGCGTGGACTTGAGCGAAGAGTTTGCTCACGAGAAGCTTTCCCCCGTGCTGGCCATGTACCGTGCCAAGGACATTGACGATGCCTTCGACAAGGCGGAGAAGCTGATTGCCGACGGCGGCTACGGCCACACCTCCTCCATTTATCTGGATGCGGTCAACCGTCAGGATCTGGTGGATCGCTTTGCTGCACGGATGAAGACCTGCCGCATTCTGGTGAACACCCCTTCCTCTCAGGGCGGTATCGGCGATCTGTACAACTTCAAGCTCACGCCTTCCCTGACCCTGGGCTGCGGTTCCTGGGGCGGCAACTCCGTGAGTGAGAACGTGTCCGTGAAGCATCTGCTGAACATCAAGACCGTTGCCCAGAGGAGGGAGAACATGCTCTGGTTCCGTGCACCGCAAAAGGTTTATCTCAAGAAGGGCTGCCTGCCGGTGGCACTGGATGAGTTGAAGCATGTGATGGGCAAGAAGCGCTGCTTCATTGTAACGGACTCCTTCCTGTACCATAACGGCTACACCAAGACCATTACCGATAAGCTGGATGAAATGGGCATTCAGCACACCACCTTCTTCGATGTTGCCCCCGATCCTACCTTGGCCTGCGCCAAAGAGGGCACCAAGGCCATGGTTGCCTTCCAGCCGGACTGCATCATCGCCCTGGGCGGCGGTTCCGCCATGGACGCCGGCAAGATTATGTGGGTGATGTATGAGCACCCCGAAGTAGACTTCCTGGATATGGCCATGCGCTTCTGCGATATTCGCAAGCGTATCTACACCTTCCCCAAGATGGGCGAAAAGGCTTGCTTCATTGCAGTGCCTACTTCCGCCGGTACCGGTTCCGAAGTGACCCCCTTCGCCGTGATCACCGATGAAACCACCGGCGTCAAGTATCCGCTGGCTGACTATGAGCTGATGCCCACCATGGCCATTGTGGATGCAGACCTGATGATGAATGCCCCCAAGGGGTTGACCAGTGCCTCCGGCATTGATGCCCTGGTGCATGCTCTGGAAGCCTATGCATCCATGATGGCAACGGAATTCACCGATGGTCTTGCCATTAAGGCCAGCCAGACCATTTTCGAGTATCTGCCCCGGGCGTACAATGACGGTCCTCATGATCCTGTTGCCCGTGAAAAGATGGCCAACGCCGCCACCATGGCTGGTATGGCCTTCGCCAACGCCTTCTTGGGCGTGTGCCACTCCATGGCACACAAGCTGGGCGCATTCCATCACCTGCCTCACGGCATTGCCAACGCACTGCTGCTGGAAGAGGTGCTTCGCTTCAACGCTGCCGAAGTGCCCACAAAGATGGGTACCTTCCCCCAGTACGATCATCCCCACACCCTGCGCCGGTATGCCGAAGTGGCGGAAGCGCTGCACCTGCCCGGTAAGACGGATCAGGAAAAGCTGGACAGCCTGATTGCAGCCATCCACGAATTGAAGCATCAAATCGGCATCAAGGATACCATCCGTGAGTATGGTGTGGATGAGGAGAAGTTCCTTGCCACGCTGGATGAAATGACCGAGCAGGCCTTCGACGACCAGTGCACCGGTGCCAATCCCCGTTATCCCCTGATGAGTGAAATCAAGGAAATGTACCTGCATGCCTACTATGGTGAGGAGAAAAAGCAGGAAAACCCATAACCTTGAACGAATGAATACGATAGATAACATCGTTTATGTACATCTCATAAGGAGGAAGAGTCATGAAACTGGATCGAGTCATTGCCCTGCGCAACAATAAGACCATTTACCGTGATGGAGACCTGGTCATCAAGGTCTTCCATGATGGGAAAAAGGCGGACATCCTGAACGAGGCGCTGAATCAGGCGCGTGTAGAAGAGACGGGGCTGAACATCCCCCGGCTGGAGGAAGTCACCAAGTTCGACGGTCAGTGGGCCATTGTAACGGACTACATCCCCGGCAAAACCCTTCAGCAGCTGATGGATGAAAATCCCGATAAGTTCGATGAGTATTTGGAGCGCTTTGTGGATCTTCAGCTGGAGGTGCATCGTCACACCTGCCCCATGCTGAACACCCTGACGGAAAAGATGCAGAAAAAGATCAGCCAGTCTGCATTGGATGCAACGGCACGGTATGAGCTGCATACCCGGTTGGCCGCCATGCCTGTGCACCACAAGGTGTGTCACGGCGACTTTAACCCTTCCAATATTATCATCACCCCGGAAGACAAGGCATACATCATTGACTGGAGCCATGCCACCCAGGGCAACGCTTCCGCCGATGCAGCACGTACCTACCTGCTGTTCTGGCTTGCAGGCAATACGGAGGGTGCAGAAAAGTACCTGAACCTGTTCTGCAAGAAGAGCGATACTGCCAAGCAGTATGTGCAGAAGTGGATCCCCATCGTTGCTGCCAGCCAGTCCGTTAAGGGCAAGCCGGAAGAGAAGGAAATCCTCCTCCGCTGGGCTGACGTGGTGGATTACGAGTAAAAGCTAACCGAAGAACCGGCAGACATCCGATACAGGTGCCTGCCGGTTTTGTTTGTACAGCGAACGGGAAAGTCTTGTGTTCGAATCATATTGTTATCTTTTTAACGTACTTATGCATGAAGTTCGTTTTTTGTATACAGTCCTGACCGCACCCTGCTGGTTTCCACTGTGCAGGGCTGATTTGTACAGGGTGTGAAAATATCTTCCCAGATTGCAACGTAAAAAGCAACAAAAAAGATTTGTTTTTTGAAAGGTTTTTGCTAAATTTACGTAACTCCCTTGACGAAAATGCATAAAATCGTATACAATAAGCATGAAAGAAAATCCCTTCAATGGGTGAATGCTTCCATGAATTTGAAAGTGGGTGCAGCCATGCGTTATGTCGCTCCTACCGGGGAAGTCAGAGAAGGCTTCCACCAAGGTCGCAACCGGCGTGCTTATGAAATGCTCGGTGCACACCCTGTAGAGCAGGACGGAAAATCTTATTGGCACTTTGCCGTGTGGGCTCCCAATGCAAAGCAAGTTTCCCTGGTAGGTGAGTTTTGTCAGTGGGACAAAATCGCCTGCCCCATGACGAAACAATATGACGGCATTTGGGAAGTTCGTGTTCCGGCAGAAAAGTTTACTGTAGCATCTGATCCTCAGCGTTATCAATATGAACATGCAGCAGAAAAGCTGCGGACGTATAAATATGCAATTCAAGGCTCGGATGGCAGCTGGCATGAGAAGGCCGATCCTTATGGCTTTCAAATGCAGCTTCGGCCTGACACAGCCTCCATGCTGTGTGATCTTTCCGGGTATACATGGAAAGATGCTGCATGGATGAAACAGCGTGCAGCATGGGATGCTTATCACAGTCCCATGAATGTATATGAAGTGCATTTAGGCTCCTGGAAGCGTGCCGGCAGCGGCAAAACCGGCACCGGCGGCGCAGGCAGCGAAAGCGGCGAAGCCGGGAAAATGCTGACCTATGAAGAAATTGCCGACCAGCTGATTCCCTATGTGCAGGAAATGGGCTATACCCATGTGGAGCTGCTGCCGGTAATGGAGCACCCCCTGGATATGTCCTGGGGATACCAGGTCACGGGGTACTATGCCGCCACCAGCCGTTACGGCACGCCTAAAGGACTGATGGCCTTCATTGATCGCTGCCATCAGGCAGGGATCGGCGTTATTCTGGACTGGGTGCCCGCCCACTTCCCCCGGGACGAAATCGGCCTGCGTCAGTTCGACGGCACTGCCTGCTATGAGCATCCCGATCCCCGGCGTGGTGAAATGGCGCAGTGGGGAACCTGCATGTTCGACTTTGCCCGTGGCGAAGCTTGTTCCTTCCTGCTGAGCAATGCCTGCTTCTGGCTGGAATGGTACCATGCCGACGGTCTTCGAGTGGATGCGGTATCTGCCATGCTGTACCACGACTTCTGCCGTGAAGCCGGTCAATGGCTCCCCAACAAAAACGGCGGAAGAGAAAACCTGGAGGCTATTGCTTTCCTGCAGCAGATGAACACCGTCATTTACCGGGATTTCCCCGGCGCCATGACCATTGCTGAGGAATCCACCGCCTTCCCCATGGTCACAAAGCCTGCTTCCGTGGGCGGACTGGGTTTTGGCTTCAAGTGGAACATGGGCTGGATGAATGACATTCTCAGCTACATCAAGCTGGATCCCATTTACCGCAAGTGGCACCATGACAAGCTGACCTTCTCCCTCTACTACGCCTTTTCGGAGAACTACATTCTTCCCTTCTCCCATGACGAAGTGGTGCACGGCAAGCATTCCATGCTGGATAAGCAGCCCGGGGACATTTGGCAGAAGTTTGCAAGTCTTCGTGCCCTGTATGGGTACACCATGGCCCATCCCGGCAAAAAGCTGCTGTTCATGGGCAGCGAGTTTGGTCAGTTTATTGAATGGAAGTTCGGCGATCAGCTTGACTGGTTCCTGCTGATGTACGACCGGCATCCCCAGCTGCAAGCCTGCGTCCGTGCCATGAATCAGCTGTACAAGTCCACGCCGGCGCTGTATCAGATTGATGACAGCTGGGACGGCTTCCAGTGGATCACCGTTAACGACTGCGACAACAGCGTGGTGGCCTTCCTGCGGACAGACCGAAGCGGCAAGGCGGTGCTGTGCGTGACCAACTTTACCCCCACTTTCCATCCAGTGTACCGCATCGGTTTGCCCCACAACGGCACGCTGACGGAGATTTTCAACACCGATCGCAAGGAATACGGCGGCTCCAATCAGTACAATGCCTGGACGTGCAAGGCAACTGCAGAAAAGTGGAACAGTTTCCCCTTCTCCACGGAGATTTGCGTTCCTCCCCTGTCCACCGTCTATTTCCGGTACGACAAGCTGCCTGATTCCCTGCTGGAACACCTGCCGGTTACGGATGTACTGACTGCACCCAATCGCCCGGCTGCTCCTGCACAGAGCGTTACCCCACAGCGGCAAAACGGCTGAAAAGCCTTTGCATATTGCATCCATATTTGTCTGCTATCACATTAAAAGGAGTGTGTTCTCCCCATGATGAGAAAAAAGACTTGCGTTGCCATGCTTCTGGCTGGTGGCCAGGGAAGTCGTCTGGGCGTGCTGACCAAGAATGTGGCCAAGCCTGCTGTGCCCTATGGCGGCAAGTACCGTATCATTGACTTTCCGCTGAGCAACTGCACCAACAGCGGCATTGATACCGTTGGTGTTCTGACCCAGTACCAGCCCCTTGAGCTGAATGCTTACATCGGCTCCGGTGCTCCCTGGGATCTGGATCTTTCCAACGGCGGCGTTTTCGTGCTGCCCCCTTATCAGAAGGGAAAGAGCGGTGAGTGGTACCGCGGTACGGCCAATGCTATTTATCAGAACATGGCATTCATTGAGCAGTACCACCCCGACTATGTTCTTATTCTTTCCGGTGACCATATCTACAAGATGGATTACAACGCCATGCTGGATTTCCACATCCGTCATGGTGCAGATGCCACCATTGCCGTCCGTGAAGTGCCGTGGGAAGAGGCCAGCCGCTTCGGCATCATGAACACAGATGCGGACGACAACATCACCGAGTTTGAGGAAAAGCCCAAGAACCCCAAGAGCAACAAGGCTTCCATGGGCATTTACATCTTCACCTGGGAGAAGCTGCGCCAGTATCTGACCCGTGATGAAGCCGACAAGAAGAGCAGCAACGACTTCGGCAAGAACATCATTCCGACCATGCTTAATGATAAGCAGGTCATGGTGGCCTATAATTTCGAGGGCTACTGGAAGGACGTAGGCACCATCGAGTCCCTGTGGGAAGCCAACATGGACCTGCTGTCCACCCCCATGCCCATCGATCTGCATGACAAGAAGTGGCGCATTTTCGCCAGAAACCCCGCCATGCCGCCCCACTACATTGCCAAGGGTGCCGTGGTCAGCGACAGCCTGATTACCGAAGGCTGTGAAGTCCATGGCAACGTTTCCCACTCTGTGCTTTTCGCAGGCGTGAAGGTAGAAGAAGGTGCCAGCGTTACGGACAGCGTTGTGATGCCCGGTGCCGTTATTCACCGGGGCGCAGTCATCCGCCGTGCCATCGTGGCTGAAGGTGCTGTGGTCAGCGCAGGCGCTTTTGTTGGCGAAAGTGAAGGCAACATTGCCGTGGTCGGTCAGAACGTTACCATCCCCGCCGGCGTATCCGTTGCTGCCGGTGTACAGGTAGACGAAACCACCACTTTCTGATCAAGCTCGGATCTTCATCATAGCAGGGAAAGGATTGAACACAATGAAAGACGTTATGGGTGTTATCTATACGGGTGGCAGTGACGCCCGCCTGCGGGAATTGACGATGACCCGCGCTATCGCTGCACTGCCTGTTGCCGGTCGCTATCGTGTGATTGACTTTTTGATGAGTTCCATGGTGAACAGCGGCATGAAAAAGGTCGGTGTCATCATGCAGAAGAACTACCACAGTCTGATGGATCATCTGGGCAGTGGCAAGGAATGGGATCTGCACGGCAAGAACGACGGCCTGTATGTGCTGCCCCCCTTCCTCACCCGTGAAAACGTGGGCGTATACTCCGGTGCACTGGATGCTCTGCGCTCCAACAGCAGCTTTTTGAGCCGTTCCAAGCAGGAATGGGTCATTCTGTGCCGGGCTGATACCATTTTCACCTGTGACATGGATGCCTTTGCCCGTCACCATGTGGAAAGCGGCGCAGACATTACCCTCATGTACACCCGCAATCCCGACATGAAGCGGGATGAATACGGCAGCTATCTGGCTGTGGATGCGGATGGCAGCGTAACGGATATTGAAGTGGAGCCTACCCATCCCAACCTGGACTGCACCAGTATGGATGTTTTCATCCTCAAGCGTGAGCTGCTCCGTACCCTGGTGGACAAGGGCGTTGCCCATGGCTATCACGACTTTACCCGGGATGTGGTCATGCGGCTGATGAACGAGCATTCCCTCCGTGTGGGCAGCTACGAGTACACGGGCCCCTGCTGGCGCATTGACTCTGTGCAGAGCTATTTCCGCTTCAACATGGACATTCTGGATACGGAGACCCGTCATCTGCTCTTCAGTGACGGCAACCCCGTCTACACCAAGGTTCGTGACGAAATGCCTGCCCGGTACGGCGACCATGCTCAGGTCAGCAATTCTTTGGTAGCAGACGGCTGCATCGTGGAAGGCACGGTAGAAAACTCGGTACTGTCCCGTGGTGTGCGCATTGCTCCCGATGCCCATGTGAAGAACTGCGTCATTATGCAGGATGGTCAGGTGCATTCCGGCGCCTACATTGAAAACTGCATTCTGGACAAGCAGGCCGTCATTAAGCGCAACGCACGGCTCATCGGTCCGGAAGCTTACCCCATTGTGATTGCCAAGAACGTTGTGATCTGAGCATCCTCAGAATTGGAGGTATAAGAAAATGAAGATCCTGTTTACGGCAAGCGAATGTGTCCCCTTTGTCAAAACCGGCGGATTGGCAGACGTTGTAGGCGCACTGGCTCCCGTGCTGGCTGCACAGGGGCATGATGTGCGGGTGATACTGCCCCTGTACTCCGCCATTCCTGCCCAGTGGACGGAAAAAATGACCCACGTGTGCGACTTTGAGGTGCAGCTGGGCTGGCGCCGTCAGTACTGCGGCATTGAAAAGCTGGAAAAGGACGGCGTGACCTGGTACTTCATGGACAACAAGTACTATTTTGGTCGCCCCTATATCTACGGTCTTGGCGGCGACGAGTACGAGCGGTTCGGCTTCTTCTGCCGTGGCGCCCTGAACGCTCTGCCCCTGCTGAACTTCCAGCCTGACGTTATCCACGCACACGATTGGCAAAGCGGTATGGTGCCTGCCCTGCTGAAGATTCAGTATGCGCACCTCCCCTTCTTTGCCAAGATGAAGACCATGTTCACCATCCATAACCTGCAGTATCAGGGCATTTTCGGCATTCGTGAAGTGCAGGATGTGCTGGGCTTGGGCGACAGCCTGTGGACGGATGACAAGCTGGAATGCTTCGGCTGTGCCAACTACCTGAAGGCTGCTCTGGTGTATGCCGATGTGATCACCACCGTCAGTCCTTCTTATGCGGAAGAGATTCAGACGGCCTACTACGGCGAACGTCTGGATGGGCTGATTCGTGCCCGGAAGGCCAGCGTCTTCGGCGTGCTGAACGGCATCGACATGGTGGATTACAACCCCGCCACGGACAAGCGCATTGCTGCCACCTATACGGCAGATGACCTAAGCGGCAAAGCAGCCTGCAAGAAGGCACTGCAGGAAAGTCTGGGACTGAATGTGGATCCCAACGTGCCCATCATCGGCATGGTAGGCCGCCTGAGCAATCAGAAGGGTCTCGACTTGGTGGATTACGTGATTGCGGACATTATGCGCAAGGATGTGCAGCTGGTTGTGCTCGGCATGGGCGACAGCCGGTATGTGAATCTGTTCAGCTGGGCAGAGGGCGAATACAAGGGACGTGTTGCCGCCCGCTTCACCATGGATCACGCTTTGGCACATCAGATTTACGCCGGTGTGGACATGTTCCTGATGCCCAGCCAGTTTGAGCCTTGCGGCCTGAGTCAGTTGATCGCTCTGCGGTACGGCACAGTGCCCATTGTGCGTGAAACCGGCGGCCTGCGTGACACTGTGCTCAGCTACAATGAGTACACAGGGGATGGCAACGGCTTCTCCTTCTTCAACTACAACGCCCATGATATGCTCCACACCATCGAGCGTGCAGTGGACTATTACACCGGGCACAAGGATGTGTGGACGAAGCTCCAGCATCGTGGCATGAGCGGCGACTACAGCTGGGATCATTCCTCCAAGCGGTACATTGAACTGTATCGTGGGTTGCTTGGAGAAGTTCCCCTTCCCAAGGTAGAGGAACCTGCCAAGGAAGAGCCGAACCCGGTGGTTGTTGCCGAGGAAAAGAAACACTAATCACAGAAGAGGAGGATGCACAGTGCTCCTCCTCTTTTCCTATGGGCAAATGTAAACCCCTCAACGGATGTTTTCCGGTGAGGGGTTCTTTCATTCACACTATATTCAATTGGCAGGTGTGGTCAGATTGGTCAGTTCCTGCTGAAACTCTACCAGCTTCCGCAGCAGTTTGGCAGGCAGCATCTTGAACAGGGCAATCAGGGCGTCTTCCTCCCCCTGTTCCAAGGCATCTGCAACCTTCGACCATTCCTCGTCCGTAGCAGCAGTAACGTCCACCAGCGTTAGCCCTTCTGCCTGTTCAAAAGGATCAGCCGATTGAAGCGATGCCACCATGGAAATCACTTTTGTTCCGTTGATTTTTTCCGTCAAGGTGATTTCACCCGCAGAGAAATCCTTTGCTATATTGCCCGACAAACTTGTATCCGACAGCATTGATGCTATCCCGTCTTCAAATACGGCTTCTACATGCTGAGAGGCACTGCCTGTATAGTCATCGTCCTGTTCTGTCACATTGGCTGTCCAGCGGGCAGAAAAGGTCTTCCATTGGTTCGTTTGCGTCGCTTCCTGATAGGATACGTCCTCCTCACACTGGTAGGCCGTGAAGGTCATTCCTTCTGCATCCGCCTGCAATGCCAGATAGCAGTTGCTGTCATTAAGTGGAATGGTCAGCAGTGCCAAAACCCCCGAAGCATTGTTGCCAACGGAAAGCGTCCATGCCAGGACATCTTCCTGATAGGTTTCCCAATCCAACCCGATAACCGCCCCGGTATCATCCTCCACCATGGCAAGCTGATACGAATAGGTGCTGGACACTCCTGCATCCAGTATGCTCCGACGAGCCTGATACAGCAGCTGACTACCGCTTTCCCCTTGGCTGTTTTCCAGCCACGCCATCAAGTCGTCATCATCTTCCAGACATAGGAGCAGGCTGTCCAGCAGCAGGGCAACATCCTGATCGGTGATGGTCACGTAAGTGGCTTTCGTTCCACCGGCATAGGTAGTGCCAGAAAAGCTTCCTACTACCTCTTGGCCAGCAATCGAAGTGCTCCAATCGAAGCATTCTTCCACAAGGTCTTCGGCCAAGTCTTCCCAGTCGATTCGGTCAAGGCCGACATCAACCGTGGTGGCAGGCATGGTCAGGCCATACCCCGGCAAAAGGGAAGAGGAAAACACCAGTCCTTCTTTGGTTTCCATGATAGCAGCAGATACTGCTTCCTTCTCGTCAAGGAGCAGGGACAGGCGGCATCCATCCTCCTGCCACTGGAGCCGAAGGGTGCTTGCCTTCAGCACGTCTGCTGCCAGCTCGCCGCCCTTGCGAACCAAGCTCAGGAAGGCCTCATCTTCTTCACCAAAGAGTTCCTCTTGGAAAACGTCCAAATATGCCGCTACATCAACAAAGGTGAAGCGCAGGTCGATTGCACGGCTCTCCGCCAGCGTCGTTAAGGGCAGGCACATCATCACAATGGTCAGCACCCAAGCCATCAGCTTCCGCATATGGATGTCCTCCTTAAGGCAAATCGGTGTTGGTGGCGGTGTCTGTGGTTGTTGCCAAATCTGTAGCCGTAGCTTCCGGCAGAGGCAGTTCTTCCGGCTGGTTTGCAGATGTAATCTGGGCTGCCAAGGTCAAGGCACTAGCCCAATACTCATTCAGCAGCTCCGCCTTCTGCTCATCGGTCATCGCTGCCAAATTCAGTGCGCCCGTCATGTTGATAGGCTGAACCACCCAGGGGGAGGTGCTCTTCATGGTCGTCTGCAGGGACAGGGTTGCATCGCCAAAGTCAAGATTTGCCTCCACCTCCATGGTGGTGGGGCTGGACTGAGCATTTTTGCTGTGGAAGTGAATGCGAACCTTGCCGGTGATAGGCGCAAAGTCCTGACAATAGGCACGGCTTGCATCATCAGCCTCCAAATGGCTGAGATCCGGCTGCACTGCCACGTCCCAAGTGGTAACGTCATGCTCACGAGCATCGCTGTCAATGGAATTGGAATGCAGCATCTTCAGCGTGAATCCAACGGACCAGGCCTTGTTATCCTCGCTCAAGTCGTTGGGAATCACCTGCACGGTGCCCTGCCAGGTACCGCTGTCCTCTGTGACTGCCGATTCCTTGCTGACCAGGCGAAGGGTCTGCACAGTGCCCGTTAGGGTGAATGCCGTTTCACCGCTTTCCTGCTTCAGGTGGAGCTGAGTATACCCCTGCTCATTTTCCGGCAGAGGAAGGGTAATCTCCGTGCGGATATTTTCGCCCAAGGTGGTCAGCTGCCGCTCGAGCACCAGGGTACCATCAAGCTTCAGTGCCCGCACCATAGCGGTGTAGTAATACATCAGGTTGGGGTTCAAATAAGCATCCTGCTGTGCCTGAGACAGCTGACCCCGCAGCAGACCCTGCAAGGTGTCATCCCCAAGCAAATCAGCCCACAGCAACAGCAGTTCTTCCTTGGTTTCGCTCACCGGCACTTCGTAGCGAATCACCATGGTGGTTCCGCCCTGAGCGTCCTTTTGAATGCTGGGCGCAGCGCCAAAGCTGCTGAACCATACTTCCAACTTTTTGTAGTAAGGTTCCAGAGCAGGCGTCCAGCTTGTTTCCCATGCATCTGAGGAGATAGAAAGGAAGTTCAGTGCAGCGGAGTACAGGGACGGATTTTGGGTATCCTGCATGCCGATCAGGGCATTCAGCACATCCCCTGCCACCGGCATGGTCAGCACCTTATCACCCAGCAACGCACTCCGAATGCCCATAGCCTGCTCATCAGCATAGACTTCCGTCAGACCCTGCTGTTCTTCCCCATCCAGCATATACAGCTGAAGCTGCATGGTGCCATCTGTGTGAATGGCTCGCAGTTGGATATCCGCACCATTCAAGGGCGACAAAAGCTGCGTCCATGCGGCATCGCCAGTCACGGACATGGTGACGCTTCCCTTTAAGCCACTGCCGAAGTCCAGCTGCCGCATCAGTTTTTCCGTCAGCGTGTACTCTGCCGCCAAGGAAGCAACGGGCAACATGCACAGGCACAGCAGCAGGCAAAGAAACTTCTTCATTGAGCAGCCTCCTTTTCCATGGCGGCTTTGGCCGCATCCACAATGGACTGCCAAACAGCTTCGTCCAAGTCAGCAGACAGGTAGTTGGTATCTTCCGCAGGCAGCAGTACCAGCGGCCGCACCAGTGCTGTGGCAACGGCGCTCTGCACTTCTGTCTGCACGGCAGTCAGTTGGGTTTCATCTATAGCGGACAGATCCACCACCGTGTCGTTCAATTCCCAGTCAAAGTAGGAACCACGCTTCACGCTGATGTGAATGGTTCCGCTTTGCTCCACACGCTTCAGATTTTCGCCGGCTTTCTTTTCCACCGTTACAGCGCCATCCACGTAGCGATCCGTAGCAGCGGCATCAGCGAAACTAAGCGTAGGCGTCAAAACCAGTTGAGTCTTGTCCTCGTCTTCCTCCGGCGCATTCTTGATGCTGAGCGTACCGGTCAGCATGGTCGTACCGTCATCCTCGGACTCCGCTTTCAAATCAGCATCAATGGTCAGCACATTTTTCACGCCGTCCAGCTTTGTATCCATCTTCAGGGTACTTTCCAGTGTAACGCTGCCGTCAGTCTTTTCTTTGGTCAAGCGGGTGAAGGTAATGGTGTTGTGATCTTTGCCGGTTACCGCAGGAGATTTCATGGTAAAATCATCCCGTACTTCGGTTTCCGTGCGCTTCATGCTCCAATTGAGTGTTACCTTGCGGAGATGCTCCTCATCCACGCCGCACTCCCCGCTGTAGCTTACCTTGATCAGTGCGCCATCCTCGGTGTAATATGCGGTGAACTGCTGCTTTCCGCTGAATACAAGGCTGCTGATCAGGTTCTGCACTTCCCCTGCCACGCAAAAGCCGCTGAGGGAGGCTGCCAGTGTTTCTGCACTTTCTTTGGGCACGGTATAAGTTACTTTCTTCCGTGCCGTGCCCATCTTGCCGATAGCCGTTTTGATGACCTTTTCTTCCGCATAGTCCTTCAAAGCCACATCCAGCCCGCAAGCCAGATCATAGGCATCTGTCAGCCAGGCAAGCTCGGTGTCATCCACCCCGGCGAAGGAAATCTCTGTGCTGTCTCCAAGCACCAGTCCGGCAATATCCGTGCCCGTTGCTGCAACATAGTTCTTTCCCGAAACGGCAGAAAGAAGCAGTTGGGATTCACTGTCCCCGTCCCGCTGCTTCAGGGTCAGTGCCGACGTGCCATCCACCAGTACATCCACGCTGCTCCAGCTTTCCCCTTCCAGCTGCTGATAGCCAAGCTTCAGCGTCATGTGCTTCAGCAGGTCATTCAGCCAGCCGGTACGGGTATCGTCCAAGGGCATCCAGGCGTTTACATTCGCTGTCAGGGTTACGCTGAGGGGCTGTTTTTCCAGCTGCCAGGAACTCACCTGAGGCAGCAGCGACACCTCTGCCTGTGCCAGCGAGCAAATCATTGCCAGCAGCATGGTCAGGCACAGCAACCATTTGAGCCATTTCATACGTCGTATCCTCCCTTTTGCCCCGTTCAACCGAATCAGCGTTACAGGACTTCCGGCTTACTTAAGCAGAAGTCACGCAATGCCTCGAATACTTCCTCCGGCTTTGTCAAGGTATTGATTTTGGTGCGCATCTGGGCTGCTCCACGCAGCCCATGGAGATACCAGGCAATGTGCTTGCGCATCTCCCGCACGGCCACATACTCTTCCTTCCACGCAAGGAGCATGTGATAATGCCGCAGAATCATTTCCAGCCGCTCTTCGCTTGTGGGCATGGGCGCCGCAAGGCCCGCCATGCAAGCTTTGATCTGCCGGAATATCCACGGATTGCCCATGGAGCCCCGGGCAATCATAACGCCGTCCACGCCCGTTTCTTCCATGCGGCGGATGGCATCCTGAGCCGTGAAGATGTCGCCGTTGCCGATCACCGGAACGTGCACCGTCTGCTTCACACGGCCGATCATGTCCCAGTCTGCTTCTCCGCTGTATTGCTGCTGCCGTGTGCGGCCATGAACAGCAATTTCCTGCACGCCCGCATCTTCTGCACGCCGTGCCATTTCCAGCACGTTGATGGCATCGCTATCCCATCCAAGGCGCAGTTTTACGCTGACAGGCAGGGCGCTGGCTTTCACCACCTGCTCCATGATTGCCGAGGCAATCTCCGGCGTGCGCATCAATCCGCTGCCTTCGCCGGCACAGGCTACCTTATGCGCCGGGCAGCCCATGTTGATGTCAATGCCATCATACTTGCCGCTGCGTGAAAGCTCCGCTGCTGCCTTGGCCATGATTTCCGGCTCTTTGCCAAACAGCTGAAGAATCAGCTTGGGCTCTCTCGCATCCCGAATCAACAGGTTTTCCGTTGCCGGTTGCCCCTTGGGAGCACAAAGATAACCCATGGCACTGACCATTTCTGTATAGGCACAGTCGCACCCCTGCTCAAAGCAGAGCACACGAAAAGGCCAATCCGTTACCCCTGCAAGAGGTGCCAGACGAATGGTCTTCATGCCTTGCCAACCTGCGGCAGCATAGCCAACCGGGCAGCCGTTTCCCCATAGGAAACCAGCTCCACTTCAAACGCTTCCCCCTCTGCCGCCGGGCGCACAGGCACGTCACCGGGCACGGCGTTTGCAGCCTTCCAACCCTGCACGGGCACCAGCTGCGCCACGACCTTGCCGTCCTTCAATGCAGGTGCATCTTTCAGTGCAACCGCCCACCGGTCATCTTCCGGGACATAGGTCATCACCTTGGCGCCATAGTGAACCACAGCAGACTGGTGATAGCTTTCCGTCACAAACAAGGCCGGCTCATAGGAGGCATGGATGCAGTCACCATTCTTCCAAGTGCGTTCCAGCATCAGATAGGTACCCGGATGACCTTCATCGCCGCCTTCGTCATTCACCTGCACGCAGGCATCCTTTGTCCATGCGGGGATCATCAAGGCCAGCGAAGCCTTCACGTCTTCTTTCATTTCCAAGGTGATGGTATAATGGCCATCCTCTCCTTCAAGGAGAAGCTTCACCATCTGGCCGTTCAGCTTCATGCTGTAGCTGCCCTGCAGATACAGGTTGATCCTTGCACCGTCAGGGGTCACCATCACAGCATGCTCTACAGCTGCTGCCCATCCTCTTGCCAGCCTTGCCAGAGCACGAGGCTTTTGCAGGCTTGCATGGCCTACCCGGTACAAGTCTTTTGTGCCGCAGTCCGCAGCCAGGCTGTTGCACCGCTGGAAGGCGATCACCTTGTCCCCCAGGACAGCTGCAGGCATACCATTCTCCAGCAGTTTTTCCAGCTCCGTGGCTGCCCAGGCACTGTCCGGGTCAATCTCCAGCTGCTTGGCAAAGGTCTCTGCCCATGCGCCAAGGCTTGCTGCATCCACCCCAGCAGAGGCAGACAATCCAGCCAAGGTTTCGTCCGCCGTTACGCCGCCGCATACAGCACCGTGCCAGCGGCTGATCTTTTCCCAGCCCACCTTGGCTGCCCGGCTTTCAGGGCCGTTGCCGCTGTAAACAGAACTTTCCAGGCAGGTACGTGCGCCGTCTGCCAAGGTTTCCCCATGGCACAGCAGGTACTGGCGGGTATAAAAGCCTGCGCCGTTGCCTTCTTCTGCTGCCATGCCTTCATCCAGCGTCTTCCGATCCATAATTTTCTTCATGGGACGCTGAACAGAGAAAGTATGCAGTGCGCCGCTCCAGTCAATGCTCATCTGCCGCAGCTTTTCGCACAGGGTCGTCAATCCTTTCCGCCCGGTGACTCGATACAGATTGCACAGCAGTGCCATCAGATCTGCCGTGCCGGTGCGAATGGCCGTGCAAGCCTCCACCTGCTCCCAATTGGCAGCCAGATAGGCGCACCAGCGCATCAGGCTCTCCAGCAGCTGCTTATCAGGCTTTACTTCGTACAGCACCCATGCAGCGTTCATTACCTGCAAGGCATCGGTCAGGGACATGGGCAGTTCCCCATTTTCCTTCTGTTCCGCCAGTGCAGCACGGATCCGTGCAGCAAGTTTGGTTTGCCCGGTAACATCCCGCAGGGCATAGGCAAGCTTCAGGGCACTTGCCCACAGGGTCTTATCTTCCTCTGCAACGCCCTTCAGCAGGGTATTCACAGCCATTACATGTTCATTCTTCACGTGAACCTGCCCGGGATACAGGGGCAGGGCTTTCATTTCAGTTAAGGGAGTTTTTCCATAAATCGGCTTCAGCGGCACAGTATTCCCTCCATCATTACCTTATGCATAATGTTCCAGAATGATTATACGACATCCATCGCTGTTTCGCAAGGAAAACGCCGGATTTCTCCATGTTTTTCCCTGCTTTGCAAGGAGCAAGCCCTGTCGTCAGTGGGTGCTTTTGCGGCTTCTCGGCGCTCTGGAACGGCGTTGCTGTACATCCGGCTTCATCGGTGCTTCTCCCCGCAGTGCCAGCAGCTGATCCCGCAGTTTCGCCGCCTGTTCAAATTCCAGATTTTGAGCAGCAGACAGCATCTGCTCCTCAATTTGACGCATCAGAGCCGCTCTTTCATCCTCATTCAGGGGCTTGGCAGCCGTTGTTTCTACCTGCCTGGTAATCTCCAGCACATCCCGGATGGCATTCCGCACCGTTTCCGGGGTAATGCCGTGGGCTTCGTTGTACGCCTGCTGAATGGCACGGCGGCGGTTGGTTTCGGTGATAGCCTTCTCCATGCTTTCCGTCATGATGTCCCCATACATGATGACTCGGCCGTCCACATTGCGTGCCGCACGGCCAATGGTCTGCACCAGCGAAGTTTCACTGCGCAGGAATCCTTCCTTATCCGCATCCAGAATGGCCACCAAAGAAACTTCCGGCAGGTCTAAGCCTTCACGGAGCAGGTTGATCCCTACCAGCACGTCATACTCGCCCAGCCGCAGATCACGAATCAGCTGCATCCGCTCCATGGTCTGTATATCGCTGTGTAAATAGCGGACTCGAATTTCCAGTTCCTTGAGGTAATCGGTCAGGCTTTCCGCCATGCGCTTGGTCAAGGTGGTGACCAGCACCCGTTCTCCTTTGGCGACTACTTTGCGAATTTCACCGACCAGATCATCCACCTGACCAGTAGCCTTCTTCAGCAGAATTTCCGGATCCAGCAGACCGGTGGGGCGAATAATCTGCTCCACCACCTGTTCAGCCTTCCCTAATTCGTAAGGTCCCGGCGTTGCCGAAACATAAATGGTCTGATGAATTCTTTGCTCAAACTCCTGAAAAAGCAAAGGACGATTATCGTATGCAGAGGGCAGACGGAAGCCGTAGTCAATCAGCGTGGTTTTTCTGGCTCGATCCCCATTGTACATGGCACGAATCTGCGGCACCGTCACATGGCTTTCATCAATAAAGCAGAGGAAATCCTTGGGAAAATAGTCCAGCAGTGAATAGGGTGCATCCCCCGGTTTACGTCCATCAAAGTACCGGGAATAGTTTTCAATACCCTGACAGTAGCCGATTTCCCGCATCATTTCCATGTCGTAATTGGTACGCTGGGCAATGCGCTGGGCTTCCAGCAGTTTGCCATCTTTTTCAAATTCGGCAATCCGCTTTTGCAGATCCGCCTCAATGACCGCCAAGTTTTCTTCCAGGTGGCTGCGATCCGTCGCATAATGAGTTGCAGGGAAAACGCTGGCGTGTTCCAGCACGGACAGCACATGACCGCTGACAACATCAATTTCGCTGATGCGGTCGATTTCATCGCCGAAGAATTCAATCCGCAAGGCGTGCTCATGCTCCCCGGCAGGGATAATTTCCACCGTATCCCCCCGGACACGGAAGGTGCCGCGGCTGAAATCCACATCGTTCCGTTCATATTGGATGTCAATCAGGTTGCGAAGCAGCTTTTCCCGGCTCATGGTCATCCCGGGGCGAAGGGAAATCATCTGCCCTTCGTACTCACTGGGGTCGCCCATGGAGTAAATGCAGCTTACCGATGCCACAATGATCACGTCTTTCCGCTCCCGGAGAGCTGCGGTGGCGCTGTGGCGAAGCCGGTCGATTTCCTCATTGATGGAAGCGTCCTTCTCAATGTAGGTATCCGAGGAGGCAATATAGGCCTCCGGCTGATAGTAATCGTAATACGAGACGAAGTATTCCACCCGGCTGTCCGGGAAGAAGGCCTTTAACTCGCTGCACAGCTGAGCAGCAAGGGTTTTATTGTGGGCAATCACTAAGGTGGGCTTCTGCACCCTTTCGATGACAGAGGCCATGGTAAAGGTTTTGCCGGAACCTGTTACGCCCAGCAGCACCTGACTCTGCATCCCTTCCTGAACGCCACGGCTCAGCGCTTCAATGGCTTGGGGCTGATCACCGCTGGCCTTGTAGGGCGCCTTTAATACAAACTTGTTCATATGGCCTCCGTATCATCAAACAACAATCATCACTTCTGCACCGCTGTCCCGTTGCCGGGTGCAGCGTCTTCTGCATGATAACACATCCTGCAGAAAATGAAAAGCGTGGCAACAGGGTACAAACGGAAATGCAAGCATCCAACAGCAAAGGCGCCGCCTGCACATGACAGACAGCGCCTTTAGATATGGAAGCCTTATTCAATGTGGGCAAACTGGCTTTCATACAGCTGCTTGTAGAAGCCGCCCTTGGCCAGCAGTTCCTCATGATTGCCCTGTTCAATCACGTGACCGTCCCGCATGACGAGGATCACGTCGCTTTCCTTAATCGTGGAAAGGCGGTGAGCCACCACAAAGCTGGTTCTGCCCTTGACCATGGCTGCAAAGGCACGCTGGACGTTTAGTTCGGTACGGGTATCAATGTTGCTGGTTGCCTCGTCCAGAATCAGCATAGGCGGATCCATCAGCATGACCCGGGCAATGCACAGCAGCTGCTTTTGTCCCTGGGACAGGTTGTCACCCTGCTCGGTAAGCACGGTATCGTAGCCATCTGCCAAGCGGCGGATAAAGCCGTCCGCATGGGCAGCCTTGGCAGCGGCAACGATTTCTTCTCTGGTAGCGCCCGGCTTTCCGTAGGCAATATTCTCTGCCACGGTGGCCTGGGTCAGCCAGGTATCCTGCAGCACCATACCGAAATGGGCACGCAGATCGTCACGGGTCATGTCACGCACATCCACGCCGCCCAGGGTGATCCTGCCATCCGTCACGTCATAGAAGCGCATCAGCAGGTTGATCAGCGTGGTTTTACCGCAGCCCGTGGGACCCACAACCGCAATCCGTTGACCGGGCTGCACCGTCAGGTTGAAGTGCTCAATCAAAGGGCGATCCGGCACATACTGGAAGGACACATCCTCGAAAGCAATCACTGCACGATCCGGCACCTTCTTGGGATGTTCACATTCCTTTTCCGTAGGCTCATCCATCAGCTCCATGAGCCGCCGTGCAGAGGCCATGGCCGTTTGCAGCTGCGCCATAATGCCGGTCACTTCGTTGAAAGGCTTGGTGTACTGGTTGGCATAGCTGAGGAAGCAGGACAGCTGACCTACCGTCATACTTCCGTTCACGGCAGCCAGTGCGCCGGTAATGCCTACCGCCGCATACACCAGACCGTTAACAAAGCGGGTCAGGGGGTTGGTAAACGCCGGGTAAATCTGCGCCTTGTAGCCCCAGGTGTACAGCCGGTCATTGATTTCTCCCAGCTTTTCTTCGCTTTCCTTTTCGTGGCCGAAGAGCTTGACCAGCTTCTGACCTGCCACCATTTCCTCCACGTGACCGCCCAGTTCGCCCTGAATCTGGCTTTGCTTGATGAAGGTTTTGTGGGTGCCCCGGGCAATCAAGGTAGCAATGATCATGGACACAGGGGTCAGTGCCACCACCACCAATGCAATGAGGGGATGAATGGAAATCATGAAACCAAGGGTTCCGATAATGGTCACCACGCCGGTGAACAGCTGGGTAAACCCTTGCAGAAGACCGTCGCTGACAGCATCCACATCGCTGACCACACGGTTAATGATGTTGCCGTGCGCCGTGGTATCAATAAAGCGCAGAGGCACCCGAATCAGCTTGGAAAACACATTCACCCGCAAGTCGCTGACCGTCTTGTAGCTGACGGTGTTGGTGCACATGCTCATGATCCACTGGAACACGGCGCCCACTGCAATAACAATCAACAGCAGCACCGCCGTATGCCCAATGGCCGTGAAATCCACCTGATCCTTGCCGATGATCTGATCCACTGCATTACCAATCAGTACCGGGCACAGAAGGCTCATCACCACATAAATGATGGCGCACACCAGTGCCAGCAGCAGGTAGCCGGAATAAGGCTTCACAAAGCGCATGAGTCGCTTGAACACTTCACTGTTTTTCATGCTTGTGCCTCCTGCATGCTCATCTGAGAATAGCAAATTTCCTGATAGGTGGTGCAGTCCTTCAGCAGTGCATCATGCTTGCCGTCCCCAACGATTTCCCCTTCATCCATAACCAGAATCCGGTCGCACCGCTTCACCGTAGACACCCGCTGGGACACAATGATGACCGTCGGCATGGGCTGCATGTGGTGAATGGCACGCTGGAGGGCTGCATCCGTTGCATAGTCCAATGCACTGGAGGAATCGTCCAGAATCAGAATTTCAGGATGGCCAACCAATGCCCGGGCGATGGTCAGCCGCTGCTTTTGTCCGCCGGAGAAGTTAGCGCCTCCCTGGGATACAGGCGCATTCAGCCCCAAGGGAAGCTGACGCACAAACTCCGCAGCCTGGGCAGTTTCCAGTGCAGCCCAAAGCTGCTCATCCGTTGCGCCCGGCATACGCCACTGCAAGTTTTCTCGAATGGTGCCGGAGAACAGCAGATTCCCCTGGGGCACCATGCCAATCTTCTGGTGCAGCTGCCAAAGGGGATAATCCTTCACATCCACACCATCCACCAATACGGTTCCCCTGGTTGCATCGTAAAGTCTGGGAATCAGCTGCACTAGGGTAGACTTGGAGCTGCCGGTACCGCCGATAATGCCCACGCTCTCCCCGGTCGTTACATCAAAGTCGATGTTTTTCAGTGCCTCAGCCGCACCTTCATAATAATTGAAGGACACATTGCGGAAGCTGATTCTGGGCGCACCGGCTACATCCTTCACCTGTGCTTCGCTGCCGTCCTCCACGCTGGGCTTGGTATCAAAGACCTCGTTGATCCGTGCAGCGGAAGCAGCAGCCTTGGTAAATATCACCACCAGGTTGGCCACTACCACCAGCGCCAGCAGAATCTGGTTCATGTAATTGACGAAGGCAACCACTTCGCCCTGGGTCATGCTGCCGGCGTTGACCCGAACGCCGCCGAACCAAAGGATCACCACAATGCCCAGATTCAGAATCAGGAAGCTGAAGGGGGCAAGAATGGCGTTCAGCTTGCCAATGTGGATGGTATTTCGTGCCAGGTCGTCGCAGGCTTCATCGAACCGCTCCTGCTCTGCCTCCTGCTTGCGGAAAGCACGCACCACACGGGCACCGGAAAGGTTTTCACGGGTGATCAAGCTGACACGGTCCGTTTTTTTCTGAATGGTCTTGAAAAAAGGAACAGACTTGCTCATGACCAGATACAGCACCAGCGCTACCAGCGGAACAATAGCCAGGAACACCAGCGACAGCGTCAGGTCAATGCGCATAGCCATAATCACGGCACCGATCACCAGGAAAGGCGCACGAACCACCAGACGAATCAGCATGGCCACGGCGGTCTGCATCTGGTTGATGTCCGAGGTCATGCGGGTAATCAGCGTAGGCGTGCCAAAGCGATCCAGTTCCTTCCACGAAAGGGTATTGATATGATGGAACACTTCACGCCGCAGATCGGTACCCACGCCCTGAGAAGCACGGGAGGCCATGGTCTGGCAGGTAAGCGAGGAAGCAAGACCTACAACGCCCAGTAGCACCAGCAGGCCGCCCCGCTGCCAAATGTAGGATACGTCGTGCTGTGCCACGCCAACGTCAATCATGTCCGCCATTACAAGGGGAACAATCAGTTCAAAGATTGCTTCAATCAGCTTGAACATTGGTCCCAGAATCACTTGCAGCTTGTATGGCTTCAAAAACCGGGCAAGCTTCCTCATTGTTTATCTCCCATCCTTTACCATTATGATGTTTAATTTAACGCAATCCTTTGCGTATAATGCTTTGCGGCTTCCTGTTCCACCTGCTGCCGTGCCTGACTGAGTGCAGGATCATCCCGGAGCTGCTTCATGCACTGACAGGCTTCCTCCAGCAGCTGCACATCCCCATCCAGCAGAAAATCCGCCATGGATTCGCCGGACTGTCTTGTACCCATGAGATCGCCGGGGCCCCGCAGTTCCAGATCCTTTTGCGCCACCAGAAAGCCATCATTGGTTTGTGTCATGATGCGAAGCCGCTCCGTTGCCCCTGCCAGCAGGAAACACCAGCTTTCGGCACTTCCCCGGCCAACACGTCCCCGCAGCTGATGCAGCTGTGAAAGACCGAACCGCTCGGCGTTTTCAATGACCATCACGGTGGCATTGGGTACATTGACCCCTACCTCAATCACCGTGGTAGACACAAGCACATCCAGTTCACCAGCAGCAAACTGATGCAGCACCTGATCCTTTTCCTCCGGCCGCTGATCGCCCCAGGTAAGCCCTACCCGAAGCCCTTTCAGTTCCGCATCCATTAGATCCTGATAGGTGGCCTTGGCGGAGCGCACGTTGTCCATGGTTTCACTGTCTTCCACCAGAGGGCACACAACATAGGCTTGATGCCCTTTGCCGATTTCCCCTCGAAGGAACTCGTACATGCTGCTGCGCTTCTCTTCCGGCACAATCCGTGTTTTCACCGGCTGCCGTCCCGGCGGAAGCTCATCCACCACGGTAATATCCAAGTCGCCGTACAGAATCAGCGCCAAGGTTCTCGGGATGGGCGTGGCCGACATGACCAGCACGTGAGGTGCTTTCTCCTGTTCATTGCCCTTATCCTGCAATATAGACCGCTGCTGCACGCCGAACCGGTGCTGCTCGTCCGTAATGACAAGCCCCAGGCCATGATAGACGACTTTTTCGCTGATCAGGGCATGGGTACCGAATACCGCCTGCCACTTGCCCGTGGCTAATGCTTCATGAGCCTTTCGCTTTTCCGAGGCTTTCAGCGTCCCCGTCAGCAGGCCGCAGGTAATGCCAAGGGGTTCCAGCATGGCTACAGCAGATTCATAATGTTGCCTGGCAAGAATCTCCGTTGGCGCCATCATGGCTGCCTGATAACCACAGCCGCAGGCAAGGGCAATGGCACCAAAGGCAATGGCAGTTTTGCCGCAACCCACATCTCCCTGCACCAATCGTGACATAGCTGTGGGCTTGCGCAAATCCTCTGCAATATCCTGTAAAGCTTTTTCCTGTGCCCCTGTGGGTGCAAAGGGCAGGCTCTTCCAGAAGGCATCTGCTGCACCGGCGCCAATCCTCATAGGGAACCCCGGCTGATGCCGATTTCCCACCAAGCCAATGGCTGCCTGATACATGAGCATCTGCTCAAAGGCGAACCGGCGGCGTGCCAGCTTCAAGTTCTCCATCGTATCCGGAAAATGGGCTTGACGAATGGCAAAGTTGGTTTCGCACAGGTGATGCTGCAGCCGAACCTCCCTCGGAAGGGTTTCCGGGCAGCAGTCATCCACCTCTTCCAACGCCCGCTTCATCATGTCCCGATAGGACTTGGCAGGGATACCTTTGATGGCACGGTACACCGGCAGAATACATTGCTCCGCCACCTTTTGCGGGTTTTGCAGCACTCTCCTGCCGTTCTTATCCCCCACACGGCCGTAGAGGAGAACCTCTTCATCCACCGTCAGCTGCTGACAGATCCAAGGCTGATTATACCAAACTGCCGGCAATTTGCCGCTTTCATCCCACAGAGAGGCAGTCACTCGGGTGATGCCTCCGAAGCGGTTCAGCTTCGGTGTTTCCTTCACCCGGCATTGTACAAGCACCGTCATGCCGGGCTTGCAATCACTGCAAGGCGTAATGGCCGTCATATCCTCGTAGCGAACAGGCAGCCGATACAAAAGATCGCGCAGTGAGCAAATGCCCGCTGCGCGCAAATTCTCCAAGCGTGTAGGACCTATGCCCTTGAGCATGGACAGTTCCATCTTTACTCCACAGAAATCAGGTAGTAGTACAGGGGCTGACCGCCACGATGGCACTCCACGTCACAGTTCGGATAAGCATCTGCAATCTCTGCTGTAACTGCTTCCGCATCTTCCTGCGTGGTCTCTGCACCGTAGTAGACGGTAATCAGCTCATCCTCATCGGTGATAATAGCCTTCATCATTTCCATCACCACATCGTGAAGAGACTGACCGGAGTACTCAATCTGCCCGTTATGCAGGCCGATGATATCCCCTTCCTTGATCTGCACACCATTGTACTCGCTGTCCCGCACAGCGTAGGTCACGGTGCCGGTCTTCACGTGCTGGGCAGCTTCTTCCATGCGCACAGCGTTTTCATCGCCGGAAACTTCCGGCTGGAAAGCAACCGCTGCCGCAATGCCCATGGCCACGTTCTTGGTGGGGATCACGTGAACTTCCTTTTCGGACAGCTCTGCCGCCTGCTGGGCAGCCAGCACCACATTGCCGTTATTGGGGAAGACGAAGACGCACTTGGCGTTCACCTGATTGATGGCCGTGAGAATATCGTCAATGGAGGGGTTCATGGTCTGCCCGCCCTCAACGATTACATCCACCGTCAAGTCACGGAAGATCTGGGAGAAGCCATCTCCCAAGGACACTGCCACCATGCCGAAATCCTTGGCCGGTTCGGCAGGTGCTGTCTCTGTTGCTTCTTCAGCAGTGCCTGCTTCCTGATCCTTCTCATGACGCAGCTGATCCAGGTTATCCACCTTCAGGTTCACCAACTCGCCCAGCTCAATGCCATACTCAATGGCATTGCCGGGATTATTGGTGTGCACATGGGTCTTCACCAGCTGCATATCGCCGCTGACCTGCACGCAGTCGCCAATCCGGTTCAGCCGGCGGCGGAAAGAATCGATATCCCCTTCGGACACATCGTCCCGCAGGTTGCGAATATCAAAGGAAGTGCAGTACAGGTACTTGGGATCGCCCATCAGGGTATGATCATTGGTGGCTTCCTGATTGCCATCCTCCGCCATGCAGGGAGCAGGATCGTTGATGTCCTCGCCCCGAAGCACCGCAGCATAGCCCATGTAAATCAGCAGCAGGCCACGTCCGCCGGAGTCCACCACACCAGCCTGCTTCAGTGCCGGCAACATGTCAGGGGTGCGCTTCAAAATAGCTTCGCCACTGCGCAGCATGACGTTGATCAGTCCATCGTAATCATCCGGTGCAGCGTTGGCCTGCTTCACAGCATCCTCAGCCACCACACGAGCCACGGTCAGGATGGTGCCTTCCTTGGGCTTCATCACAGCCTTATAGGCAAGCTCAGCACCCTTCTTCAGTGCCTCGGCGAACTGCACAGGAGTAATCTTTTCCACTCCGTTCAGTGCCTTGGCAAAGCCACGGTAAAGCTGGCTGGTAATTACGCCGGAGTTGCCCCGGGCGCCCCGAAGAGCACCCTTGGCCAGTGCGGCAGCAGCCTCATCTGCCCGGAGATATTCCTTGCTGGAAACTTCCCGGGTGGCGCTCTGCATGGTCAGGGACATGTTGGTACCCGTGTCGCCATCCGGCACAGGGAACACGTTCAGCGCATCCACCGCTTCACGATTCTTCTCCAGCAATGCTGCGCCGGCCACAACCATATCACGCAGCAAAAGTCCGTCTATTGTTTTGAATTGAATCAAGGATGTCTTCCTCCGTTCGATCATCGGGCGTTGTGCCGGACAGCTTTTTCCGGTATTCGCACCGCTATTTTGACCCGGCAGCCGGACGCCGATTAGACCCGAATGCCTTCCACCGAAATGTTCACCTTACGCACCTTTACGCCGGTCATGCTTTCCAGCTTATAGCGCACGGTTTCCACGATGGTGCGGCAAACCTCGGAAATCGAAATACCGTATTCAACAATGATAAACAGATCCACATCCAGCATGTCGCCAACATTGCGAATCTGTACACCCTTGGCCAGATTTTCCCTTCCCAGCCATTCAACGAAGCCATCCTTGGCACGGCGGGAAGACATAGCCACAATGCCATAGCACTCCAACGCAGCGTAGCCAACGACCTTGAGCATAACATCTTCCGTGATGTAGATGGTGCCAATGTCATTTTTTATCTTACATTCCATAGCAACTTACAGCCTCCTTGTGCGTAGGTTCTGCCGGGAGCATCACATGAAACGCAAAAATTCCACGCAAAATCCCCCTATGCCGGCAGGGGCACTAGTAGTATACATGATTTTACTACATTTCGCAATGATTTTTTATGGGTGCAACTCCTCGCTATCCCCTTGTTCCTCGTAGTTCCTCGTCCGAAGCCTGCTCCGGCATGGGGGGCAGCTCGCTGAGGGATGAAATACCGAAGTGGCTCAGGAATTCCTCCGTTGTGCCATAAAGGATGGGGCGACCAAGGGCTTCCTTTCTGCCCACCTCGGTAATCAGGTTTTTATTCATCAGAGATTGAACAGAGTAATCGCACTTGACCCCACGAATCTGCTCAATCTCTGCCTTTGTGACTGGCTGCTTGTAGGCCACAACCGCCAGGGTTTCCATGGCGGCCTGGCTGAGGGACTGTTTCTGCACAGGCTGAAGCATCCGCACCACATCATCCGCATACAGTGCCCGGGTGGCCAACTGCACCTGATGACCAAACCGCCGCAGCATAAAACCTCGCTGATTGAAATCATAATCATCCCGCAGGGTGTTCAGTGCCGATTCAATTTCCAGCATGGAAACGCCCAGCGCCTTGGCCAGTTCATCCACACGAACTGCTTCGCCGGATACGAACAGAATGGCTTCCACCCGTCCTTCCAGCGTTCCACCTTCCGTCATGGCGTTTCCTCCTCTGCTTCCTGATTTTCAACCCGCCCGGGCAAGAGCAAAATGTCACCGTAAATATCTTCCTGCTGAATATGCATTTCTCCCAGCTTCAGCAGCTCCAGCAGGGCAAGGAAGAGGGTCACCACTTCTTCCTTGGTGGGGGCTTCGCTGAACGCTTCGTCAAAGCGCATACTGCCCTTGGCTCTCAGTCCCTGAATCAGGGTCAGCATGCACTCCTGCACATTGTGCTCATCCCGGTGAATGTCCCGGGGCGCATAGTGGTTAACCTCCGGCTCGTCCTTGGCCGGTTTCCGCTGCCATATTCTGAGGAAAGCCTCCGTCAGTCCTTCCAAAGTCAGCCCCGTCAGTTCCGTTTCCTGTGGCGGCAAAGGATACTCCTCCGGCAGTTTGGTAAACAGCTCTCTGGCAGCGTCTTCAAACTGCTGCATCGCCACCGCTGTTTCCTTGAACCGCTTGTATTCCTCCAAGCGGCGAATCAACGCCTGCTCCGGATCTTCCTCATCCTCTTCCAGCCTGGGCGGACGAGGGAACATGGCCCGGCTTTTGATCTCCAGCAAGGTGGCCGCCATGACCAGAAACTCCGTGGCATCATCCATATCCAAATCGGCAGCATTTCGAACAGACTCAATGTACTGATCCGTGATTTCGCTGACAAAGATATCCTTGATATCCACCTGTGCCTTGGTAATCAGGTGCAGCAGCAAATCAAGGGGGCCGTCAAAATCCTTGAGCCGAAAGGTCATGACCATGATGATTCAGTCTCCTCAGGCTGCTCCCGTCATGAGCAGAAATAAATGCAGTACGGCGCTGTAAACCGTTTCGTTAGCCCAGGTCAGCACACTGGTCAAGGCACCGGAAAGGCACACCACCAGCAGCACAATCTGTGCAATTTGGAACTTCTTCCGATCCAGCTGAAGTTTTCCCTTTAAGATGGTGTCGTTCACCAGATGGTAGCCATCCAGCGGGGGCATCGGAATCAGGTTAAACACAGCCAGAGACAGGTTGATCTGCCCCATCATCAGCAGGAAACGCTGCACATATTGCAGCCAGGGACGTGCCATGAAGCTGACCATGTCAGTCGTTACCATGCCATACTCCAAGCGATAGGCAATGCTGTACTGATAAGGATCCAGTGCAAGGAGCATATTGCCGGAGGTGCTTTTCAGGTATTGGTAGAACTCCTCTGTCCACATCAGGCGATTGACACCCACGCTGAGTGCTGCGCAAAGGATGAACAGGGACAAATTCATGCAGATACCAGCCACGGACACCAGAAAATCATCCCGCCGATAATTATGGAAGTTTCTCGGATTCACGGGCACCGGCTTTGCCCAGCCGAAACCCAGGAAAACCATGCATATTGTGCCGATGGGATCCAGATGCTTCCGAGGATCAAGGCTCAGCCGCCCCATCCACTTGGCTGTAGGATCGCCGCAGCGGAATGCCACATAGCCGTGGGAAATTTCGTGCAGGATCAGGCTCAGCAGCACCGTGACCGAAAAATACAAAACATACAGCAGGAATCCCAAGGGATCGCTGGTCAGATAATTGATGTACCATTGCAGACGTCCGAACATATCATGCCTCGCTCCGGGTTAAATTTCCACACAGGGATGCATAAAAATTATACCGTATTTCATACCCCTATGCAAGACGGCAAAAGTCCCCCTGTGGTCAAAACAGTGCCGTCAGCGGCAGGTAAGCAATGGGCAAGAAAATGGCTGGCAGCAGGTTGCCCACGCAAATGTGCTTGTCGTAAATCATGTTCAGCCCAATGCCGATAATCAGCAGTCCCCCCACGGCACTCATTTCATTGATAATGGCATCAGTCAGCAGTGGTGCCAGCCAGGTGGACATGATGGCAATGGCGCCCTGATAGATGAACACAGCCACAGCGGACAGTGCAACACCAATCCCCAGAGAACTGGACAGGAAGACAGCAATCACCCCGTCCAGCAATGCCTTGGCAATCAGGGTGCTGTTGTCCCCTCTCAGTCCACTGTCCAGGGCACCGACAATGGCCATGGCACCCACGCAAAACACCAGTGCGGAGGTAACAAAAGCGTTGGCAATGCCGCCGCTGCTGGACAGCTTCTTCTCTGCAAATTGTCCAAGCCGTTCCATTTGCCGCTCAATGTTAATGGCACAGCCGATCAGGCCGCCTACTGCAATGCAAACAATCACGCAAAGGGTATCCGCCGTTTTTACGGCACCCTGAATGCCAATCAGGATAATGCACAGCCCCATGCCCTGCATCATGCACTCCCGCATCCGTGCAGGAATCCCCTTACTGAGCAGCGTTCCGACCAGGGTGCCAAGCAAAATCGCCCCTGCATTGATCAGCGTACCAAGCATTGTTCACGCCTCTTTTGCGAAAATCTAACAGAAAAAGCGCCCATCATCCGCAAAGGAAAACGGGCGCTTTCAAGTCCATGGAATTAGTTAGCAGCAGTCTCCACGGGGTACACGGAAACCTTCTTCTTGTCACGGCCCAGGCGCTCGAAACGCACAACACCGTCAACCAGTGCGAAGAGGGTATCATCCTTGCCCTTGCCAACATTCAGGCCGGGATGGATGTGGGTGCCACGCTGACGCACGAGGATGTTGCCAGCCAGAGAGAACTGACCATCGGCACGCTTCGGTCCCAGACGCTTGGATTCGCTGTCGCGGCCATTGCGGGTGGAGCCCATGCCTTTCTTGTGAGCAAATTGCTGCAAATTAAGCTTAATCATTGCATTTTCCTCCTGTCTGATATGCAATCCGTAGGTTTTGAGGAAACTGTTCCGCCAAATCCTTCAATCCCTGTTCCAATGCTCCCATCAGCACCTGAGCGTCATGCTGCTGCATGTCCGTCATCTGCTGGGGAAGCTGAAAAACAAGAATTCCTTCATCATTGGCCACGACGTTGCTGACGATCCCACACACAGCCTCCAGACTGTTGATGCAGGTAACCCCCAGCACGGATACTGCGGCGCAGACAATATCACTGCCTGCCTCAGCATATCCTGCATGCCCTTTGGCGGAGTAGCCGGTCAGCCGACCTTCGGCATCCCGGCTGAATAAGGCACGAATCATTATGCGTTAATCGCAGTGATTTCCACCTTGGTGTAAGGCTGGCGATGACCGGCACGGCGATGATAGTTCTTCTTGCTCTTGTACTTGTAAATGATGATCTTCTCACCCTTCACCTGAGCAAGCACCTTGCCTTCCACCTTTGCGCCTGCGACAACGGGGTTGCCAATCTTCACGGCATCCTCGCCACCAACCATCAGCACATCGAAGGAAACAGCAGAGTCAACATCCTGATCGATCTTTTCGATGTAGATCACATCACCCTGGGAAACCCGGTATTGCTTGCCACCCGTTGCAATGATAGCATACATGGTGCACAGCACCTCCTGATACATACTCGCCGGGACCTGAGGTTGTACCGAAGTACATTTTGGCATACCTCTCCCGAGCGGCTTACCGAAAAAGAATACCATACAAATCCTTGTGTGTCAAGGCTTTCAGCAGGTTTTCTTCCGAAAAACCGTTATTTTACCCCTGCACGCCGAAAAAAGCTTCCACACGCTGATCATCCGTTGCATGAAGGCAACGCCACCCCAGGGCAACGGCCGCTTCCACATTCCGACGGGTATCATCCAGGAAAAGGGTCCGCTCCGGGATGTTTCCCATTCTCTGCTCCACCAGATGATAAATGGCAGGGTCAGGCTTGCAAACCTTTTCTACGCCGGAAATGACCATATCGTCAAAGAGTTTGAAGAAAGGATGCGCCGCAGCGGATTGATAGAAGAAATCTCCGCCATAGTTGGAAAGGACGCAGGTTTTCTTTCCATGCTGCTTGCAGGCATGAAGAGCTGCTACTCCTGACGGAATGGCAGGCAGTTTGGTAGGCCAATCATAAATCGCCTGATGAATCACAGGAGCGATGGCCGCATCCTCCCCGATCATTTCCTGTTCAATCTGTGCCAAAGGCTTCTTGCCCAGGTCAATTTCCGGCCAAAGAGGTGACGTATACGCACGCTCCACTGCAATGCGCTGCTTCTCCTGATCCTCAGGGAAAAGCATAGCCGCCAGCTCCGGTGGGTTCCACCGCAGCAGTACATTTCCCACGTCGAAAACGACGGTATCAATTTCATCCCACGGCATGGTTTCCGGCCACATGTTCATCCAGCTTACCTCCTGAGAAATATGGAAACATGATACGATAATGCTTCAAAAAAATCAAGTGCTGCTTTCATCAAAGTCATGAAGCGTAGGAAGCAGGCAAATACACAAAAGGCCGCTCATTCTCTCATTCAGAAGAGAAGGAGCGACCGCTTTGCTTTTAGCAATTACTTGTTGTAATTCACAACCAGAGAGAAGTCAGGTGCCTTCAGAGAAGCACCGCCGATCAGGCCGCCATCGATTTCAGGCTGAGCCATAAGACCTTTCACATTCTTGGGATTCATGCTTCCGCCATACTGGATGCGAACCTTATCCGCCACATCCTGGCCATACTTGCGAGCCAGTGCCTTGCGGATCACGCCGATGGTTTCATTGGCCTGCTCATCCGTAGCAGTCAGGCCGGTGCCAATGGCCCATACAGGTTCGTAAGCAACCACCACGTCTGCCACTTCTTCCTTGGTCAGACCGGTGAGGGCGATCAGGGTCTGATACTCCACCAGAGCGTCCGTGTAGCCTGCTTCCCGGTCAGCCTTCATTTCGCCAACGCAGAGGATCACCTTCAGGCCGGCCTTTACAGCAGCCAGCACCCGCTGGTTCACCGTAGCGTCAGTTTCGCCAAAGTACTGGCGGCGTTCGCTGTGACCGATGATCACGTACTCCACGCCGGAAGCCTTCAGCATGTCTGCGCTCAGTTCACCGGTGTAAGCACCGGATTCCTTCCAGTGCACGTTCTGTGCGCCCAGATGGATGTTGCTTCCCTTCACTGCTTCGCTGACAGCGGCAAAGTCCACTGCAGGAACGCACACAACCACGTCACAGTCTGCGTCAGCCACCAGGGGCTTCAGCTCGGTTACCAGTGCGGCAGCCTCTGCAGGGGTCTTGTTCATCTTCCAGTTGCCAGCAATAATTGCCTTACGCATTGTTATCACCTCATGTGTATCAATCAGCAAATTCATGGGCAAACGTCCCCACGGCGAAGATGCCGCAGGGACGAAAGCTCTATTTCATTATTTCTCATCCAGGCAGGCAACGCCGGGCAGGGTCTTGCCTTCCAGGAATTCCAGAGATGCGCCGCCGCCGGTGGACACGTGGGTCACCTTGTCAGCAAAGCCCATCTGCTCGATAGCCGCAGTGCTGTCGCCGCCGCCGATGATGGTCACGCCCTGGCACTCTGCCATGGCCTTGGCAATAGCACGGGTGCCAACGGCGAAGTTGTCGAACTCGAACACGCCCATAGGTCCGTTCCAAACCACGGTGCCAGCATTCACCACTTCATTGGCGAAAATCACCCGGGTCTTGGGGCCGATGTCCATGCCCTCGAAGTTATCGGGGATTTCCTTGGAATGCACGGTAATGCGCATGCAGTCGTTGGAGAAGCTGTCACCGGCTTCGTTATCCACAGGCAGCAGGAACTTCACGCCGCGAGCCTTGGCCTTTTCCATCAGCTCCTTGGCCAGTTCCACCTTGTCAGCCTCCAGCAGAGACTTGCCCACATGGCCGCCCAGAGCCACCTGGAAGGTGTAGCTCATGCCGCCGCCGATGATCAGGGTGTCTACCTTTTCCAGCAGGTTGTTGATAACGCCGATCTTGTCGGACACCTTAGCACCGCCCAGCACAGCCACAAAGGGACGAGCCGGATCTTCCAGTGCCTTGCCCATAACGGACAGTTCCTTGCCGATCAGGTAGCCTGCCACGCAGGGAGACAGGAACTTGGTCACACCCTCGGTAGAGCAGTGTGCACGGTGGCAGGAGCCGAAAGCATCATCCACATAGCAATCAGCCAGAGAAGCCAGCTCCTTGGAGAAGCTTTCTTCATTCTTGGTTTCTTCCTTGCGGAACCGGGTGTTCTGCAGCAGCACAACGTCCCCGTCCTTCATGGCGGCAACAGCAGCCTTGGCCTTCTCGCCTACCACGTTGTCGTCATCAGCGAAAACCACGTCCTTGCCCAGCAGCTCAGACAAACGCTGTGCTACAGGAGCCAGGGAGAACTTTGCTTCCGGTCCGTTCTTCGGCTTGCCCATATGGCTGCACAGAATCACCTTGCCGCCGTCGGCAATCAGCTTCTCGATCGTAGGCAGAGCAGCCACAATACGCTTGTCGCTGGTAATCTTGCCATCCACCATAGGAACGTTGAAATCGCAGCGAACGAGAACTTTCTTACCGGCAACCTGGATGTCGTCGATCGTCTTCTTGGCCATGATACACACACTCCCTTAACATGTTACAAATGGTTCAATACGCTATTGCAAATGCCTTTTTCAAGGCATGCAACTCAACCTCCTGCACCCGTGTGCAGTTGTCCCCACTATGATAGCACACAACGCAAGTATTGGCAAGGGTTTTCAAAAAATATTGATATTTTTTAGACAAACTTGTCCCCCTGCGGAATACTTGCCATGCCGCCCAACCGCCTTCAGCAATTAGGTTTGTCCAGCTTCATTACAGCGTGACGACTTCAATGCCGTCCATGGCTTCCTGAATCAGTGCTTCACTGTCCAGCCGTTCCTCGCCCCACAGGATTTTTTCCATCTTGGGGTGAGTTGCGGGATGGCGAGGAGTAAAGACAGTGCAGCAATCCTCATAAGGCAAGGATGAAGTCTCGAATGTGCCAATCTTGTTGGCAATATCGATAATTTCAGACTTGTCAAAGCCGATCAGCGGGCGGAAAACCGGCATGGACACAACACTGTCCGTCGTTCCCAAGGCCTGCATGGTCTGGCTTGCCACCTGACCGATGCTTTCACCGGTGATCAGTGCCTGACAATTCTCCTGCTGAGCAACCCGTTCGGCAATGCGCATCATGTACCGGCGCATGATCAGCGTGGTATACTCATCGGGGCACTTATCGTGGATTTCCATCTGAATATGGGTGAAGGGCACAATATGCACCCGAATGCCGCAGCAGCTTTCACTGAGAATTTTTGCCAGAGTCAGTACCTTTTCCTTGGCGCGGTCGCTGGTGTAGGGATAGGAGTGGAAGTGGACCGCATTGATCTGCACGCCCCGCTTGGCGATCATCCATCCGGCTACAGGGCTGTCAATGCCGCCGGAAAGCAGCAGGGTTGCCCGGCCATTCGTGCCCACAGGCATACCGCCCACAGCCATTACCACCCGTACATACAGGTAGCACATTTCACGGATTTCCACGTTCAGCATATGCTGAGGATTCTTCATGACCACCTTCAGATCCGGTCTGGCATCCAGAATGCGTCCGCCCAGCTCCATGTTGATTTCCGGGGAGCTCATGGGATACTTCTTGTCGCTGCGCCGGGCATCCACCTTGAAGGTACCTTCCAGCCCCTCCATCATCTTGACCGCCTGCGCCGCAATGGCATCAAAGTCATCCTTGGGCATTTCAACGGCAGGGCACACGCTGTGTACGCCAAATACCTTTGTCACCCGGCGGATGCACTCTTCCAAGTCCGTAAAGTCGCTGACAAAAATACGGCCGTCATGGAGCCATACCTGGCCACCCACATCCTTCACCGCATGACGGACACGCTTCACCAATTCCCGCAGGAAATAGGGGCGATTCAGTCCCTTCAGAAAAATTTCACCAAAGCGTACCAGCAGCAATTCCCGCATGTATCCTTTTCTCCTATCGTCTCGTATACTTGGACAGCAGATCATAGTGGGCCTTTACCCGGGCAACCACGTAGTCCATCTGCTCTTCGGTGTTTTCTGCACACAGGCTGAAGCGAAGCGCACAATCCGCCATAGCATTGGTCAGTCCCATAGCTGTCAGCACAGAGGACACCTTCTGCTTGTGACTGGAACATGCGGACCCGGCACTAACATAGATACCATCGCCCTCCAGCGCAAACAGCATGGTTTGGCTTCTTACCGGCGGAAGGCTGACGTTCAGGATGTGGGGTGCAGCAGCCGGATCATCCAGTTCAGGGCCGTTCAGCACAGCCTGAGGAATTGCCTTCATCAAGCCATCATACAACCGCCGTTTCAGCGCCGCCATTTTTTCCGGTGCTTCCGCCGGATAAACAGCAACCGCTTCCCCCATGCCCAGGATACCCGGCATGTTCTCCGTGCCGGAACGATAGCCGTCCTCCTGACCTCCGCCAAAGATGACCGGGCTCACTTTGTGGCCTTTGCGTAGGATCAATGCGCCCACGCCCTTGCTGGCGTGAATCTTGTGCCCGGAAAAGGCGTAGGAATCCACGCCCAGCTTGTTAAAATCGAAAGGCACCCGCAGGAATCCCTGCACCCCATCCACATGGACGGCAGTCCTCGGGCACAGCCGCTGTTTCAGGCGAACAACGTCCTCAATGGGCTGAACAGCCCCCGTTTCATTGTTCACCTGCATGACGCAAATCAGGCGAACATCTTCCCCCAGCATGGCTTCAAGCTTTGCCAGATCCAGCACGCCACGGCGATCCACCGGAATGTGCTCCACGGAATAGCCCAGCCGTTCCGCTTCCTGGGCGCAGTTCAGCACGGCAGGATGCTCCACGTTCAGGATCAGCACCCGACCGGGCTGGTGCAAGCTGCGAAGATAGCCGCAAATGGCGATATTATCTGCTTCCGTGCCGCAGGAGGTGAAGATCAGCCGCTGACCGGATGCGCCTGCCGCCTTCAGGCAGGTTTCTCTGGCGGCAGAAAGTTTCTTTTCTGCTTCCATGGCCGGGCGATAAAGAGCCGATGGATTGTACCATTCCTCCGTCAGTGCCCTGGTCATCACCTCCACCACAGCCGGTGCAGGCTTGGTGGTGGCGCTGTTATCCAAATATACTTCCATCATTTGTCCTGCAACGCTCCGTGAGGCAGATACTGCTTGATATAGTCCACCATTTCTTCGTTGGGCTCCATGATGATCAGCCGCTTATTTCCTTCCTTCTGGAAGTAGAAATAATACAGCTCCGCTCCACGGTTCAGGAACCAGTTGCTGGTTTTGATGCCGTTCATGGACACATACCGCTTAAAGCTCTGGCTGTTCACCGGACCGAAAGCATCCACATTGCGCACCTTCAAGGAGCCAAGATTCTTCCGCTTCTGGTTATTGAAAACCTGAGCAAAATCCAGATCTCCGTTGGTGAAGGTGTACTCGTACTCCGTCCGCAGCCGGTCTCTGAATAGAAACAGCACCACTGCAACCGCCGCAAACACCAGCAGCTCAACGAGGGTCATCACACTAAAGCTGACAAAAAGAACCTGCAACAGCAGCAGCGCATACAGGCCGGAAACAACCAGCACAGCCAGGGACAAATAATACAGCACCTCATTTGCCGTGCGCTGATGCTTAACCACTACCTGCTCCGTAAAGCGATCCATTGTTATTCCCCCTTTATTTTTTGGAATTACATGACGGAGAAACAAAGTGCTACAATGATACCAATGAGCGCTCCCGCTGCCACCTCAATGGGCTTATGGCCAACCAGTTCCTTCAGGTTATCATCGGAAATCGGCTGTCCATCAATGAACACATTGCGGAGGATTTCATTGATGACCTGCCCCTGCTTGCCGGTTTCCCGGCGAACCCCGGTGGCATCATACATGACAATAGCTGCCAGGGTAAAGCACGCTGCGAATATGGGGCTGCCAAAGCCTTCCGTCATGCCCACCATCAGTGCAAGGGATACCACAAAAGAAGTATGGGAGGAAGGCATTCCCCCGGAGCCAACCAGCCGACGCCAGTTCCAGTGCTTTTCCACCAACGCATGAATGACAACCTTCAGTGCCTGGGCAATAAACCAGGACAATACGGCACAAAGGAGCACACGGTTGGTGAACATATCCAGTATGGAGTTCAACTCCACCACCTCATTTCACCTTTATTGTACCCTGTTGAGGGTATTCTTCGCAAGTTCCCTGAAAAATAATTCACCATGGTCAAATTGACATGCCGCATCGCAGGCAAGGCGAATGTGCGCTGCTGCATCCTCCTTTGTGCCCTGAATGCCCTTCAGGGCGACCCAGGTCATTTTCCCCTGTTGAGCATCCATGCCGGTCTGCTTGCCCATGACCTGTTCATCGCCGATCACGTCCAGCAAATCATCCACCATTTGAAAGGCCATGCCCAAATGATACCCGTAAGCAATGCCAGCTGCCACTTTTTCCCGATCGGCATCCGAAAGGATCAGGCCGGCTTCCACAGGAGCAATCAGCATATCCGCCGTTTTATGGGCGTGGATGTAGGTCACCTTTTCTTCTGTGACCTGACCGCCTTCCTGGGTCACGTCCATTACCTGACCTGCCACCATGCCAGTCACCCCGGCACGGCGGGCAATGGCTTCCGCTGCATGGAGTCCCTGCAGCGAATGCTCCTTGCAGGCTGTGCGAAGCATCAGCTCCATGGCGCCATGCAGCAGACCATCCCCTGCCAGAATGGCCATGCCTTCCCCGAACACCACGTGATTGGTCGGCTTGCCTCTGCGAAGATTGTCATTATCCATGGCCGGCAAATCGTCGTGAATCAGGCTATAGGTGTGAATCATTTCCAGTGCACAGGCATAGGGCATGACGGAGGCAAGATCCTTGCCCATGGCATCGCACACAGCCAGCAGAAGCACCGGCCGAAGCCGCTTGCCCCCTGCTTCAAGGGAGTAAGCCATGGCTTCCAGCAGCTTTTCCGGCATGTTTCCCAGACTGGCCAGCTGCTGAGGAAGCGCCTGCTCCACCAGGGCTGCATATTCTCCGGCGGATTTCATGCCTCGTCCTCCTCAATGGGTACTTCAACGTCTTCGCCATCTTTTCCTGTGCGAAGGACGGTTAGCCGCTGGGTTGCGCTTTGAAGTTCCTGCTCCAGTTGGGAGGCCATTTTCATGCCTTCCTCATAGGCACGGAGGGATTCTTCCAAGGGCATTTCCCCTTTTTCCATACTGGAAATAAGCTGCTCCAAGGCGTTCAGCTGATCTTCAAAAGAGGGCTTCTTCTTTGCTGCCATGGTTACACATTCTCCTCAATTCGTTTCACATTGACACTGCCATCACGGAACCGCAGGGCAAAAGGCTGTTGGTCAACTGCCTTCACGCTGGTGATCAGGCTGCCATTTGCGTCCACCGCTATGGCGTAGCCACGGTTCATCACCCGTGCCGGATCCATCATGGTGAGCCCGGTTTTTGCCTGCTCAAGCCGCACCTGTTTGCGGTGCAGTGCGCTGTCCATGGCATGATCCAGCCGAATCTTCTTCAGGGCGATTTCAGGCATAAAGGATGTAATCTGGCCTTCCAGACCTTTTTGCAATCGCTGCCGGCAGTTTTCCAGCTGCTGCACCAGGCGATTGATCCGCTTTTCCGGCTGCTGCCCTTCCAGACGCCGTGAAAGGTTCAATAATTGGATCCGTTTCCGCTGCACGACATTCTCCGTTTGCTTCAGGAGCCGCTGCCTTTGCATACGAAGGGCTTCCAGCACCTCCCGACGATCCGGCACCGCCATTTCTGCCGCATTCGAAGGGGTGGATGCACGGGCATCTGCCACAAAGTCGCTGATGGTAAAGTCTGTTTCATGCCCCACGGCAGAGATGACCGGAACCGGACAAGCCGCAATGGCTCGGGCAACCTTTTCTTCATTAAAGGCCCAGAGGTCTTCCATGGAGCCGCCGCCCCGCCCAATGATCAGCACATCTACCTGAGGCAGTGTTCCCGCCTTGGCGATGGCCTTGGCAATTTCGTCCGCTGCGCCCTCCCCCTGCACCTTCACCGGAAGAAGTACCAGTGGCACGCCGGGATCCCGAGCCGCAGATACACGGCGGATATCCTGCAATACAGCCCCCGTTCGAGCGGTTACAATGGCGATCTTCTTTGGCCGAAGGGGCAGGGGCCGCTTCCGAGCCTGGTCAAACAGTCCCTGAGCTGCAAGCTTGGCCTTCAATGCTTCAAACTGCTGAAACAGGGTGCCCTTGCCTTCCGGGCGCATGGCTTCCGCATACAGCTGATACGTGCCCGACTCCGGATAAATGCTCACACTGCCTGTGGTAATCACCCGCATGCCGTCCTCCGGGCGGATGCTCATGTTCATGGCGTTCTGCCGGAACATGACGCAGGCAATGCGGCAACGTTCGTCCTTCAGGGTAAAATACCAGTGTCCCGACGAATGACGCTTGAAGTTACTGATTTCTCCCCGAAGTCTGACATGTCGTAGGAGGCTGTCGTTAGCAAGAACGCTGCGGGCATAGTCGTTTAAGTCGCTAACTTCAAGGATCAAATCATCCATCAGCACTCAAACCTTTCTGCCGCTTCCAGTGTATTTTCCATCAGCATGGCAATGGTCATGGGACCAACGCCACCGGGCACAGGAGTAATCCAGGAGGCAACTTCCTTGACTTCATCAAAGGCCACATCCCCAACCACCTTGCCATTGACCCGGTTGATGCCCACATCAATCACCACTGCCCCGGGCTTCACCATGTCCGCCGTGATTAGTCCCGGCTGACCAACTGCGGATACCAGAATGTCAGCACGGCGGGTATGCTCCTTTAAGTCTGCCGTATGGCTATGGCAAATGGTAACGGTGCAGTTCTTCTCCAGCAAAAGCAAGGCCATGGGCTTGCCCACAATATTGCTGCGGCCAATCACCACAGCCTCTTTGCCGTTCAAGTCAATCCCGGTGTGCTGAAGCATGGCCATGATGCCCTTGGGGGTGCAGGGAACAACCCTTTTTTGTCCGGCAAACAACATACCGGCATTCACAATATGGAAACCGTCCACGTCCTTGTCTGGGCGAATCTTTGCCAAGGCGCTCTTTTCATCCAGATGCGCAGGCAGAGGAAGCTGCACCAGAATGCCATGAATGGAATCATCTTCATTCATTTCCTCAATGACCGCTTCCAGGTTTTCCTGGCTTGTATTCTTGTCCATGGTGATGGTTCTGGAACAAAAATCAACCTTATCGCAGGCTTTCTGCTTATTGCGCACATAAATTTCGCTGGCAGGATCATCCCCTACCAAAATAACTCCCAAGCGAACGTCCATGCCATCCTTCAGCAATTCTGCTGTTCGCTTTGCAACCTTTTCCAAGATTTCTGCCGATAAAGCCTTGCCGTCCAGAATCTGTGCTGCCATACTCGATCCCTCCGCCCTACAATTTGTCCGCAGTGGATAGAAGACTGTTCATGCTGCGCCTGTACGCTGCCGCACCAATCAACGCCACGCCTACCGCATTATCACCGCTATACTCCGGCTTACCAAAGCAGACATGAAAACCCATGTCTTTCTTATGAATGCGTTCCGTTACCAATGGCCGGAACAATTTGGAAGAAGCCACGCCGCCGGCAATCAGCACCTGACGAATGCCTGCCGTCCTGCCTGCCTGAAGCACCAGGCGTGCTACCGTGCGTGCCAGCAGATCATACACTTCCATGGCGATATTCTCCCGTGGCATTGTACCCATGGAAATCCACCGCTGCACCTGGGTTTCTGCCCCGGAAAGATGGCACCACAGCCCTGATGGATCCATACTGGTCGGCAGTAATGCTTCGCTTTTCCCCTGCAATGCCAGTGCTTCCAGATGAGGACCTGCCGGGAAAGGCAATCCCAGCGCCACACCTGTTCTGTCTACCAGCTGCCCCGCATGGAGATCCAGGGAGCCTCCCAGCAGTTTCAGCTGATCGTCGGTGTAGCTGAGCACTTCAGTGGTGCCGCCGGACAGGTGCACGGCCAGCATGGGCATTTGCGTGTTCACGCCACTGTCCACCATGGCCGCATGGATATGCCCACGCTGATGGCTACATGCAAAGCAAGGGACGCCAAGCATCGCAGCCAAACTGCGTGCTTGCGCATCCCCAACTTGAAACGCAGGCATATAGGAACTTTCATCATCTCTGGGATACCGAGAGGCGCACACAGCCACAACTTTGCGCCCCTTGACAGCCTCTGCCACTTCCTGCATCTGCTCCGGCAGCTGCCTGGTGTGGATAAACACCATTTCACTCTGCCGAAGGCCACGCTGTCCTTCCGGCACAGGCAGCAGCTTCCGGCTGGAGGCAATCACCTGTCCATCCACGGTCACTGCAGCGGCAGAGGTTGTGTAGCAGCTGGTATCCAGTCCGATGACTACCCCCTCCATCATGCCTGTGCCTCTTTATCCCGAAGGATCGTGCCCAGCACACCGTTGATGAACCGGCTGCTGTTATCCGGGTCAGAATACCGATTGGCCAGTTCAACCGCTTCGTTAATGGCGACACTGCCGGGTACATCCTGCTTATAAAGGATCTCCCAGCAGGCCAGCCGAAGGATGGTCAAGTCCACCCGAGGCATACGCTCCGTTGTCCAGCCACGGCTTGCAGCGGCGATTTTTTCATCCAACTCATCCAGATGATCCATCACGCCGCCGAGCACTTCCTCAATGTAGCCCCGATCTCCCTTGTTAGGCTCATTTTGTCCAACAGGATCAGCGTTGCCGGCAGTTTCCTCCCGCAGCTCGTCGTAGATCATTTGCAGCGTTTCTTCGCCGCCTTCACCGCCGGAAATGTGTTCGAAAATCATCTGCATTGCTGCTGCCCGTGCAGTCGATCGTGCCATAAGTCAAGCGCTCCGTTCTTGTTTTATTCTTTCCATCGTACTTTTCAAGGATCAAAGGGTTCCCAATAACCAGGTTGCTTACAGGCTGTCCTTGGGAGGAAACAGCTTATTGACTGCGTTTTTCATGAAAGTGGATTTATCCTTCACGCCGCCGATAAAGGCACCGGCTGCGCATAGGAGCGCAACCAGCACCGTCTTCCAGAAGCCAATGGTCAGCAGAAGCACCGCCACAACAGCTCCGATGACACCGCAGAAAATGCCGCAGGCAGGAGTGCCCCAGGTGGTCATTTCATGAACGATTTCATTCAGTGACTTCATCTTCGGCCTCCCGTGCTTTCTGTGCTTCTTCCTCAGCCTCTGCCGCTTCCGATTCCGCTTCCGCCTTTTCTTCCTGCTCTGCTTCAACTTCTGCAGGAAGTTCGGTTTCCGCCTTTTCCTCGGCTATTACAGTCTGCTTCGTTTCTGCTTCATGGGTTTCCGGTGAGACTTCCTCTGCAGCTGCTTCTGCCTTCTCTACCTTTTCAGAAGAAGCTTCCTCTTTTTTCGTCTCACTGGCATGAAGCAAGGGAGAGGTTGCAGGGGCAATCACGCCCTGCACAGCGTAGGGAGAATCCTTTGCCTGATCGGCAGAGGTATCCACCTGCACGCACACTTCCTTCACATCCACGCCGGAGCAGGAAGTCAGATAGGTGCGAATCTGCTTCTGCAGTGCGCCCACTGCCAAGGGGATGCTGACGCCGCTGGCCAGGGTAATATGTACCTTCACCGTTACGCCGTCCTTTTCAGGCTCGATGCGCATGGCGTTCAGCTTCATTTCAGCATGGCTTTCCACACACTGGTGGGTCAGCTCCTCCATGGCCTTGAGGGAAATGCTCAGTTCGCCTCCCTCGGTCTGCTGGGTCACAAAGCCCCGCTTACCTTTCTTGTGGCGGAAGAGCATGAAAAAGCAATACAAGCCCACCAGCAGCAGAGCAAAAGCAACCGCCCCGTAAATGATCAGCGCCGTCGTTTCCGTTCCAGAAACCCAAGTCGTCACAAGTTCCGTAACCGGCACATTGCAAAACACCTGGGCAACAATTCCCACACAGAGTGCCAACAGCACAAGGCCTGCCAGTGCCACCAGCAATCGATCCAGTACTCGAATTTTCATCAGCGATGCCTCCCTTCACCATGCGGTGCATCGTTCCCTGGCTTTAGACCTGGGGTTCCTCTACATCTGCAGCTTCCTGAGAAGCTTCTTCAGCTTTCGGAGCTTCCTCAGCCTTGGGTGCTTCCGGTTCTTCCGCCTTTGCTTCTACCTTGGGAGCTTCCGGTGCAGCAAGGGCTGCCGTAGCCTTACCGGCTTCCAGCGCTGTCTTATTCTCCTTTTCAAAGCTGACGCCCTGCACATGCACATCCACACGCACCACGTGGAGCCCGGTCATGGACTCAATGGCCTTGCGAACGCTCTCCTGTGCATCCTGTGCCGCCTTCTGAATCGGCGTACCGTATTCTACAATGATGTACAAATCAACACTGGCTTCTTCCGTGCCGATTTCCACCTTGACGCCCTTGGTAATGTTGCGATTCTTGCTCAGAATGCTGCCGGAAACATTGCACATGCCGGCGATACCTTCTACCTCGGCGGCAGCAAGACCTGCAATGATGGACACCACCTCATTGGCATAGGTGATATTATTGGTCGGTTCCGTATCCTGCTCCATGTTCATGGGCAAGCTATCTTTCTTTGCAGCCATTTCAACAAAACCTCCTTTTGGGATTCCACCCTAGTATAGCAGATTTTCATCCGCTTGGCAACTGAAACGAAACGGGAAGTCACAGCCTGCAAAGTCTTCCGCAGTTTTTCGATCCAGCATGATTTTTCCTGTGCAAGCCGTAAAAGCACCCCGACATATTTCCTGCAAAAGGAAAATGCCGGGGCACTGTTTATTCACTTTCCATCATGCTTTCCGCACAAACAAAATGCCCAACGTTCCGGGACCGCAGTGGGTGGTGACGGTGGAACCTGCATCTGTTTCAAGGATCTCCTCAAATTCGGGCACGATTTCCCGAATCTTGCAGCGCACAGCTTCCACATCCTCCGGCTTGCACTTGGTATGGGTGATGAAAATTCGGTGGGTATCGATGTCCTGCCGATTTCTCAGCCGATCCTCCACGTAGTCCAGCATAACCTTGCCGATGCGGCCACGGAATTTTTCTCCCGGCAGCATTGCGCCATCCTTGACCTCAATGCAGGGCTTTAAATGCAGCAGATTGGCGCCGAACATGGACAATGCATTGCACCGTCCGCCTTTGTAAAGATACTCCAACGTATCAATGACGAAGCTGGCCTCAACCCGGGGCACCATGTCCTTACAGCTGAGATAGATTTCTTCTGCCGGCTTTCCCGCCGCCGCCATTTCTGCTGCATGAAGGGTGACCAGGCCCTGGCCAGTGGAAAGATTCATGCTGTCTACCACAAAGACTTGCTCCATGCCCTCTGCCGCCTTGCAGGCATTGGCATAGCAGGCAGAAAACAAACTGCTGATGCACACCTGCACCACCGCATAGCCCTTTGCCGTCCATTCCTTGTAGACCCGGCGATATTCCTCCACATTCACCGCACTGGTTTTGGGCAGCTTGCCGGACTTGGCCACATAATCGTAAATATCCTCCGGCTTGATTTCTGCGCCGTCCTTCAAATAGTCGTCCCCCAGCGCAACAGACAGGGGGGTGATTTCAATATCATATTTTGCCACCAGTTCTTTGGAAAGATCGCATGTGCTGTCAGCAATCACCTTGACGTTCATCTGCTCAGTTTCCTCCATTTCGCTCCGTTGGCCGCAGCCACGGTAAAAACCCATGGTTGGCATTATAAGGCGAACAGAGCTGCATTGCAAGCATCATTTGCTGGGCAAATTGGGGCGTTTGTGTAAAAAGAACTATGACTTGATCAACAACAAGCGAAATCCCCTTCAAAGGCACCCGCCTTCGAAGGGGATTTCTCCTTATATATAGCTTCAGCTCACCCGATGATTTCGCCCTTGGCGTTAAACAGGGGCAGCTTTTCCAGGTACTTAATGTCTTCCCGGTCTTGAGCGTCGCCCTCAGCCAGAATGGCCATCTTGCCGGCAATGATACCGCCTGCCTGCTGCACCAACTCTTCAATAGCACGGAGAGATTCTCCCGTGGAGATCACGTCGTCCACAATCAGAATCCGCTTGCCCTTCATCATTTCAGCATCTGCGCCGTCCAGATACAGGGTCTGCTCTGCAGCGGTGGTGATGGAACGCACCTTCACGCTGAAGACGTTCTGCATGTACAGCTTCGGTGCTTTCCGAGCCAGGAACCACTTGCTGTCCCCAGCCTGACGAGCCATTTCGTACGCAAGGGGAATGCCCTTGGACTCAGCCGTAATCATATAGTCATATGCCGGTGCCTTCTTCAGCAGCTCCGTAGCGCAGGCAACCGTCAGTTCCACGTCACCAAAGATGACGAAAGCACCAATGTACAGATCGTCCGTTACCCGGCAAATCGGCAAATGCCGTTCGCAGCCAGCAATGGTCATCGTATGTGTCAGCATCATGCATCCCTCTATTTCCGTTTCATGGGTAACCCACTTTTTACGATTTATTATAGCGCAGCAAGAGCGACTTGTCAACGAACAATTTTCATCAAAAGAGCAAAATGATTCGTACTATTGCATTACGCCAGCTGCAGGGCGCCCTGCTGCACCATGCGTTCCAGTGCGGTCTTCAAGGCAATGCGTCCATGGCTGTAGGTAAGTCCGCCCTGCATGTACGCCGTGAAAGGAGCACGCATGGGAGCATCAGCACTAAGCTCCACGGAAGCACCGGCAACGAACGTGCCTGCTGCCATCACCACCTGATCCCGGTAGCCGGGCATATCCCAAGGTTCCGGCAAAGCCATGCTGTCCACAGGGGAAGCCATTTGAATCCCCTGACAGAAAGCCACCAGCCGTTCCGGGGTTTCCATCTGAATGGCCTGAATAATATCCGCACGGGGTTCGTCAGCCGGAGGTGTGGTCGTCATGCCCAATTCCTCGAACACACGGGCCGCAAGACAGGCTGTTTTCATCGCCTGAGCAACGGTGTGGGGTGCCATGAACAGCCCCTGATAGAAGGGCTGATAGCTGCCTGCATAAGAGCCCACCTCCAAGCCAATGCCCGGAGCCGTCAGCCGGTAAGCAATGCGCTCGATGGCATCCTTCCGCCCCACCACATAGCCGCCGGTAGGCGCCAGTCCGCCGCCGGGATTCTTAATCAAGCTGCCCACGCACACATCTGCGCCATAGTGAGTAGGCTCCTTTTCACACACAAACTCGCCGTAGCAGTTATCCACCATCAAACGAACACCGGGATGCTTCTCATGGAGCATGGCTGCCAGGGGAGCAAACTTTTCCGGCATCAGCGAAGGCCGCCAGGCATAGCCCCGGCTGCGCTGGGCAATAACCAGCGTGGTTTTGGGGGTCAAGGCACGCTCCACAGCATCCAGGTCGATTTCCCCTGCATCCGTCAGTTCCACCTGATCGTAGACGACTCCCATTTCCTTCAGGGAGCCTACTGGCGCTTTGCCATCCCCCATGCCAATAATATCTTCTAAAGTGTCGTAAGGCTTACCAGTGGCACTGAGCACATGCTCCCCCGGCAGCAGCAGACCAAACAGGCAAAGGGAAATGGCATGGGTGCCGCTGGCAATCTGGGGACGAACAATGGCGGCTTCCGTACCAAACAGGTCAGCAAAGACCTTTTCCAGGGTATCCCGCCCTACATCATCATAGCCGTAGCCGGTGGTAGGAGCAAAATGGCGGTAAGCAATTTCGTGAGTGCGGAAAGCCTCCAGCACCCGTGCCGTGCCAATCTCCTCCATGTGGTCAATCCGTGCAAATACGTCCTTCAGCCCTGCTTCTGCATGGCTGATTCTTTCCTCAATCGTCATGATTCTCTGCTCCTTGCATATACCAGTTTGCTAATTGCTCGTAAGCATCCGGGGATAAGCTGTCCACCCAGCACACATCTTCCTCCCGCCGCATCCACGTCAGCTGGCGTTTGGCATAGTGCCGTGTATTCTGCTTCAATGCGCTCACCGCCTCGTCCAAGGGGATTTCTCCCCTTAGCGCCGGAATCAGTTCCTTATAGCCGATGGCCTTCATTGCCTGGGCATCCGCCGACACCCCTGCTTCCAGCAAGCCTTTGATTTCGTCCAGCAAACCCTGTGCCAGCATGGCATCCACCCGCTGTTCGATACGTCCGTACAGCAAGCTCCGCTCCATGGTCAAGGTTGCCACCCGGTAGCGGAATTTTGCCTCTTCTTCCGCCCGGGGCTGCTTGGAAAACGGCACGCCGGTCAGCTGATAAACCTCCAATGCCCGGATTACACGGCGGACGTCGTTCACCGGCAGCCGCTCTGCCGTATCCGGATCCACCATGGCAAGCCTGTGATGAAGGGCTTCTCTGCCCCCCGGCACATCTGCTTCCTGCTGAAGGGTTTCCCGCAGGGCATCATCCGCCGCCACCTGCCCCATGCCCATAGGATGACGAAGCGCACGGAGATACAGCCCAGTGCCCCCAACAAAAAGGGGCTGCCTGCCCCGGTCGAGGATGTCCTGAGCCACCTTTTCTGCCGCCTGCTGATACTGGGCAACGCTGTAGTTTTCCCCGGGGCCTGCCACATCCAGCATGTGATGAGGAATGTCTTCCATTTCCTCTCGTGTTGGCTTGGCTGTGCCGATGTCCATCCCCCGGTAAATCTGCATGGAATCCATGCAGATGATTTCACACTGGAACGCCTTGGCCAAACGAATGGACAGGGATGTTTTGCCGCTGGCTGTAGGTCCTGTCAGCACCCAGCAGCAGGCTCGTTGATCTGTCAATGCAGTCCCTCCCTACTGGATGCGCTTGAACCGCTTATCCAGCTCTCGATGGCTAATGGCCACCACCAGCGGCCGGCCATGGGGGCAGGTAGGCGTTACCTGCTGGTCAATCATGCGGCTGACCAAGTCACGGATTTCATCCTCGCTGAGGGGATCGCCGCCCTTCACCGCCTTCTTGCAGGCCAGCTGAAGGATGGATGCACGGCGCTTGTCCATGTTAATCTGTCCCCGTTCGCTTTGCAGCTGATCCAGAATATCCCGGATGAAATCCGCTGCCTGAGGCTGGCCGAGAATCATAGGCAACGAGCGCACGGAAATCTCCTGATCGCCAAAGGATTCCACAGAAAGGCCAATGCTTTCCAGCACAGCTTTGTTGTCCTCCAGCAATTCCTGCTCCCTGCGGGATACATGCAGCACCAGCGGCACCAGTAATTCCTGCCCTGCCTCATGCTGATCATAAGCCTTGGACAGCTTGTCAAACAGCAGCCGCTCATGCACGGCATGCTGATCGATCATCAGCAGGTGATCCTCGTACTCAACAAGGATAAAGGTGTTGAATACCACGCCCAGCAGCTTCATGGGCTTGGGTGCATCAGGCAGGAAGCTTTCCACCTGTTCCCCTGTCATAGGCGTTTGCGCCGCTGTTTCCGGCACAGAGGACAAAGGGGGCGGCAGTGTTTCCTCCTCTGCCAAATAACGCTGCACCGTAGATGCCGGGCTTCGCATAACGGCAGATGTCGGAATGGGCGCACGCTGCATGACAGGCGCAGTCACCGTTTCTGTGCTTGTCTTCACATCCGTCATAGCAGGCACGGTTTGACTCTTCACCATCAAGGGCTGGGTCTGTGATGCGTTGGGCACCGTTTTGGTCACCTGCACCGGCAGCTGGGGACGTTCTTCCTCCGTCAGCAGCATGGGGGTAGGGCGTTCCAGAGCATCCCGATCCGTAATGCTGTCCCGGATAATGTTCTCCACCGCCTGCGCCACAGCAGCTTCGTTTTGGAAGCGTACTTCCAGCTTGTTGGGGTGCACGTTTACATCTACCTGCTCATAGGGCATGGTCAGGTGAATGACGCAGGTTGGATATTTGCCGATCATGACCCGCTCCCGCACGCCACTTTCCACAGCAGAGGAAAGGAGTCCGCTGCGCATGTATCGGCCGTTAATGAAGAAGGATTCATGGCTGCGGTTGCTCCGTGCCCCTTCTCCAATGCCCACATAGCCGTCAACCACCACGCCGCCTTCGCAGCCCTGCACCCGGCGCATGGTGCGCTTCATTTCCGTGCCGTAAATGCTGAACACGGCAGATTCCAGCTGTCCGTCACCGGCAGAATGATACAAAGTCTTCCCCTGGCTGACATAGCGGAAGGATACATCCGGTCTGGAAAGGATCAGGCGCATCATCAGGTCGGAAACAAGCCCCGCCTCCGTCACAGGCTTTTTCAGGAATTTCAGCCGCACGGGAGTGTTGTAGAACAATTCCCGCACCACAAAGGTAGTCCCCTCCGGGCAGGCCGTTTCCTCCATGGAGGTGATCTGTCCGCCCTCATTCTGCACCTTGATGCCTGTATCGTCTGCATGGGTGCGGGTTGTGCAGGTCACCTTGGCGACCGCCGCAATGGAGGCCAGGGCCTCACCACGGAACCCCAGGGTCTGGATGGCATTCAAATCGTCCGAAGCAGTGATTTTGCTGGTGGCATGCCGCTCAAAGGCCATGCGAATTTCGCTTTGCCGAATACCGCTGCCGTTATCCGTAACGCGGAAATAGCTGATGCCCCCATCCCGAATTTCAACCGTCACCGCCGTTGCTCCAGCGTCAAGGCTGTTTTCCACCAGCTCCTTAATAGCGGCAGAAGGACGCTCCACTACCTCGCCGGCGGCAATTTTCCCGATGACCTCCTGGGTTAATAAACGAATGGCACCTGCCATAATCCACCTCCCCCTGGCACGGATGATTAGAGCTTCCGTGCCATTTCCCGAAGCAGGAACAGCTTGTTAATGGCGTCCATGGGTGTCAGTGCCATGACGTCAATGTTTTGCAGCTCGTTGATAATCTCTGTCTTGGCAAACTCGAACATATCAACCTGTTCGTTTTCCCGCTTGACTTCCTCGCCCAGAATATTCTGGCCGATGGTGTTCTGGTTAATGTCGCTGACTTCCAGCCTTGCCTGAATCTCATGGGCACGTACCAGTACCGGATGCGGAACCCCTGCCAGCCGAGCCACATGAATGCCGAAGGACTTGTCAGCCCCTCCACGGACGATTTTTCGCAGGAAAATCACATCTTCCCCGTGTTCCTTGACCGAGATGCAGTAATTCTGCACCCCTTCAATGTGGCCTTCCAGCTCCGACAGTTCGTGATAGTGGGTCGCGAACAGCGTCTTCGCCCCAACCTTCTGTTTGTCGCACAGATATTCTACTACTGCCCATGCAATGGACAGGCCGTCAAAGGTGGATGTGCCCCGGCCGATTTCGTCCAGAATCACCAAAGACTTGGCCGTTGCATTGCGGAGAATATAAGCCGTTTCCGACATTTCCACCATGAAGGTACTCTGTCCGCTGGCCAGGTCATCAGATGCGCCTACCCGGGTAAAAATCCGATCCACAATGGGGATCCTTGCTTCCTTGGCAGGCACAAAGGAGCCAATATGCGCCATGAGGGTAATCAAGGCCACCTGCCGCATGTAGGTGCTTTTGCCTGCCATGTTGGGGCCGGTGATAATGAGCATCCGCTGTGCCTGCTGATCCATGTGGGTATCATTGGGCACAAAGCCATCCTGCATGGTTTGCTCCACCACCGGGTGACGACCTTCCACAATATCCAGGCTGCCGTCATCAGTGATTTCCGGGCGCACATAATGATTGCTGACTGCCAGTTTTGCTAAGGACAAAATGGCATCCAGGGTTTTCAGTGCCATGGCGGTCTGCTGGATCCGGCCAATCTGTGCGGAAATCTGCTCCCGAATTTCGTTAAACAGCTGAAGTTCCAGCCGAACCGACTGTTCCTGTGCCCCAACGATCTTCTGTTCAATTTCCTTCAGCTCCGGCGTCATGTACCGTTCACAGTTGGCCAGGGTCTGCTTCCGCTGATACCGATCCGGCACCAGCTCGTAATAGGAGCGGGTTACCTCAATGTAGTATCCGAACACCTTGTTGTACTGAATACGCAGGTTCTTAATGCCTGTCTGCTCTCTTTCCCGCTGTTCCAATTCCAGAATCCACTGCTTGCCGTTGGTGGAGGCCAGGCGGTAATCATCCAGCACGGAAGAATAGCCGTCCGCAATGATGCCCCCTTCGGTAATCAGAATGGGTGCATCCGGGTGGATGGCTCGTGCAAGCAGAGAAGTCAAATCCTCCAAGGGATCCAGATGATCCCGAATGTCCCGCACAGCTGCGCTTTCTGACTTTTCCAGCAAGCCCCGAATCCCCGGCACCTTTTGCAGGGATGCGCACAGTGCCAGACAGTCCCGGGCATTCATGCTCTTATAGGCCACCTTGCTCAGCAGCCGTTCCACATCATAAACCCCTTGCAGTTCCTCGGCAAGGGTCATGGTCAATACATGCTGGTGGGTGAATTCCTCCACAGCATCCAGCCGCCGATTGATGGCCTGCTTGTTTACAAGGGGCTGTTCAATCCAGCTCCGCAGCAGACGGCCTCCCATGGCAGTGGAGGTTTTGTCCATCAGCCACAGCAGGGAACCTTTCTTGGAGCGACTGCGAAGGCTTTCCGTCAGCTCCAGATTGCGCCTGGTATTCCGATCCAGCAGCATGGTTTCCGTGCCCTGATAAATGCGCAGGGTGGTGATGTGCTCCAAGGCGTTTTTCTGGGTATCGCTCAGGTAATGCATCAGTGCCCCTGCCGCACAGGCACCGGCACGGTATTCCTCCGTCAGTCCCAAAGGAGAGAGATCCTGCAGGGCAAAGTGCCTGCACAGGGCTTCCGACGCATTCTGATACTGGAAGCTGCTGCTGCTCTCCTCCGAGGTAGAAACATCCTCCCGCAGGTGGCAGGCGTGCAGCTTCACCAAGTCGGAGGTAATGATTTCAATGGGGCTGATCCGTGCCACTTCATCTGCCAAGGTTTGCTCCGCATGCTCCACTTCATGAACGAAAAACTCGCCCGTGGATACATCTGCAAAGGCCAATCCTGCCTTATCCCCGGTGAAATAGATGGACAGCAGGAAGTTATTCGCCCGCTCATCCAGCATGGCCGGGTCATTGACGGTGCCGGGGGTAATGATGCGGATCACATCCCGCTGCACCAGCCCCTTGGCCAGGGCTGGATCCTCCAACTGTTCACAAATGGCAACCTTGTAGCCCTTTTCAATCAGCTTCTCCACGTAGGTGTTGGCTGCATGGTAAGGAATGCCGCACATGGGGGCACGTTCCTCCAGACCGCAATCCTTGCCAGTAAGGGTCAGCTCCAGCTCACGGGATACAAGCTTGGCGTCATCAAAAAACATTTCATAGAAATCGCCCAGCCGGAAGAACAGGATGCAGTCCTTGTACTTGGCCTTCATATTCAAATATTGCTGCATCATGGGCGTTACGTTGGCCATGTAGGTTCCTCCTTGTGCGCTTTCCCGTTTTCAATGGCAAATTCCGTTTTTCAGCAGTGACCGCAGCCGCATCCGCCGCCGCAGCTGGAGCAGGATCCGCTGCATCCGCCAGTTTCTTCTTCCCCGGTTTCCCCGGTGATGATCAGGCGCAGCAGCCGATTCACATTGTCCATCATCTGGGTAAATTCCGCACGGGACTCCTGCAATTCCTTCACCAGAGGAACCTCGTTCATGTGTTTCTCCGCCGCTTCCATGGCTGCCCCTGCCTCTGCCAAGGCGTTCTTATCCGCATTGGCTTCCGTCAGGATCTTTTCCACCTGCTGCCGCTTCTCAATGACCTCTGCAATGGCCTTGCTGGCCTCCGGATCAACCGTCACCTGAAGCTCTGCCTTGTGCATCCGCTGATAAACATCGCTGTTCAAAATGGCTTCGCCCAGCTTCTGTGCCTGTTCCAATACCTGCTGCATGGTGTCTTCTCCTTTATGCATCCGTCAGTCTTTGACCGATGAGCGTATTGTTTTTAATGCCCGTAATCTGCACGGGGATGATCTGTCCCACGTCTTCTCCGCTTCCCTCCAGGGTTACGGACAGGCCGTGCCGTCCCTTGCCGGATACGGCTGTTTCGCTCCGACGGCTCAGTCCCTCCACCAGCACCTCTTCCCGGGTGTTAAGGAACCGCTCCATGGCGTGACGCTGATGAGCTTCCTGCAGGGCAATCAGCCGCTGAATCCGTTCCGAGGCAACCTCCGGCGGGATTTGGCAATCCATCTTGGCTGCCCGGGTTCCGGAACGGGGGGAATAAACGAAGGTAAAGGCCGAATCGTACTCCACCTGTTCCACCAAAGACAGGGTGTCCTGAAACTGAGCTTCTGTCTCTCCCGGGAAGGCTACAATAATGTCCGTGGTAATGCCAATGCCCGGCACGGTAGCACGCAGTTTATTCAGACGATCCAGGTAGTGGGCACGGTCGTAATGCCGGTTCATCTGCTTCAGAATTTCATCATTGCCGGACTGTACCGGCAGGTGAAACTGAGGCAGCACATGCTTGCAGGAACCCATGGCTTCAATCAATTCGTCCGACAAATCCTTGGGGTGGGACGTCATGAAACGAATCCGCTCAATGCCCATATCATCCAGTCGGTGCAGGAGCTTGGCAAAGGTTGCCCCTTCTGCCAGTCCCTTGCCGTAGGAATTAACATTTTGCCCCAGGAGCATGATCTCTTTCACGCCCCCTGCCTGCAGCGCTTCCGCCTCACGCAGGATGGCATCCATGTCCCGGCTCCGCTCCCGTCCCCGCACATAAGGCACCACGCAGTAGGAGCAGAAATTATCGCACCCGTACATGATGGTAATATAGGCCGCATCCTGACGAAGACGCTGCACCGGCATATCTTCCGGCACCACGTCCTTTTGATCCACTTCCACCACCGCATGATCCTCCGTCAATGCCTGGTAGAGCATCTCCGGCATACGGTACAGGTTGGCCGTGCCAAAGGCCAGGTCAATAAAGCGGTACTGCTTCAGGATTTTTTCCGCCATGCCCGGCTGCTGCACCATGCAGCCGCATACGGCAATCTTCAGCCGGGGATTTTTCTTCTGCACCTGCCGCAGCCAGTTCACATTGCCCAGTGCCCGGCGTTCTGCATTATCCCGAACGCAGCAGGTATTGAAAATGACGAAATCCGCTTCCTCCCGGTCAGCGGCTTCCTCCATGCCCATTTCCTTCAGCATACCAGCCAGGTATTCGCTGTCGTGGGCGTTCATTTGGCAGCCATACGTCACCACATGAAAGGTGCGGGGACGATCCGGCAAATGGCGCACCTGCTCCATATACAGCCGCTGCTCTTCCATTTGCTCCCCACTGACTGTCTGCACCTTGCGGTCAGTCATGTTTTTCCTCCTTGATCCGCGCTCGTCCACTGCCTTGGCAATGGGCGCAGGTTTCTGTCCATTCATTCCGAAGGGTACGGCGCTGCCGCTTCCGTGTCAGCTCCATCAGCCCCAAAGAGGTGAAGCCATGAACCACGACCTTCACCCGATCCTTCAGGCAGGCCTGCTTCAGTGCTTCTTCCACCATGGGGCGGGATTCCGGCTGCATGTCGATCAAGTCAATGATCACAATGCCCCCCAGATTCCTCAGCCGCATTTGCCGTGCCGCTTCCTCGCAGGCTTGTTTGTTCACCATGCGGATGTTTTCTTCCGCCATTTTGGTGCCGGTGGCTCGGCCGCTGTTAACATCAATCACGGTCAGGGCTTCGCACTCGTCAATGACCAGATTGCCGCCGCAGGGCAATGGAATTTGCCGACTCAGCGCCTGATTACGCTGCTGCAGCAGGTGATCCTTGTCCATGGGGTTTTCGTCCGTCCATGCCACCCGGTACGTCCCTTCCAGCTGCCGGAGAAGACGTTGGTCGTTGGTTACGATGCAGTCAATGCCCCGGGGCGCATAGTCCCGCAAAAGGGCATCCAGCAGGGACACTTCCTCATGAATGACGGAGGGGGCATGGGCGGTAGCCGCTTTGCCCTTGATGCTCTGCCACTTATCCCACAGGGCTTCCGTTTCTTCTGTAAGGGCATCCTCCGAAGCCTCTGCGGCGGCTGTGCGCATGACCAGACCGAACCGATCCTCTGCCAAGGCACTGCCCAGCTGTTTCAGGGTCTCCCGCTTTTCGCCCTCAATCTTGGCCGAAACACCAATGTAGCGGTCGCAGGGCATGAGAATCACATATTGTCCGCACAGGGTCACGTCCCGGGACAGAAAGGCACCCTTCTGCTCATGGGCTTCCCGCTTCACCTGCACCAGCACCCGATCACCGCAGCGAAGTTCTGCATCATGGAAGGTTTGACTTTTTTCCTTTAGCGGAAGAAAACCGTTCTTCTTCTGGCCAATGTTGACGAAGGCGGCATCCATCCCCGGCACAATCCGCTCCACCTTGCCCAGATACACGGTTTCCGCATCGTGGTTTGCCCGATCGTCTCGCAGGTATTCCACCAGCTGTCCATCTTCCACCACGGCGATTTCCGGCATGTGGCCGGCCTTGACACGTATCTCCCGCATTACAGTGTCTCCAGGGGAACCAGGTGTCCCTCTTCATCCAGTCCCAGCAAACCTTCCCGGGTCAATGTAACCCGAGGCACAGGGCAGGATGCAAAGTCGCACAGGGTGGAAAGGAGCATATCCGGCTTGCAGGTAACGGTTTCGGTTAAGGCCAGCACCGCATGCAGATGACCATCCTGGCAGGAAAGCTCATGAATCAGGGGGCGAATATCCGTTTCCTTCATGCCGCTTTTGGTTTTCCGCATGGTCATGATGCTTTCCTGCGCCAGATAATCCGTCAAGCAGACAGACCAGTGCTCCGCCGCTTCCTGGTCATCCGGCAAAATATCATATCGAGCAGCTTTCACCATGGCCATCAGCGCCGGATGCTTGTCTTCCAGCACCTTGGCTTCGGAAAGCTGCATTTCCGGCGGCAGTGCCTGATTCATGGCAGTAAGGAAAGCTTCCGGCGTTACATCTTCATACAAGGTGACTTCCATCAGTTCTCTTTTGCCGATTGCCCCCACGGACAAAGGGGATGCAAAGGTCAGCAGAATGTGGGGATTAAAGCCGTTGCTGTAGCTCACCGGCAGGCCGGAGCGGCGAAGAGCCCGCTGCATGGAGCGCATGATATCCAGGTGCCCCACATGGCGGAGGCGTTTGCTCTTTTCAAACACAGCCATCATTCGCAAAAGAACACACCCCCTTGTACCGCTGAATACCGCAGCCGTTGCAGCCCTTGCGGCAGTCCTTGGTTGTTTCAGCCCGCTCTGCCTTTTCCTTTTCATGCCACAGGAACTGCTTCGTTACCCCTGCATCAATGAAGTCCCAGGGTAGCATTTCCTCTTTTGTTCGGCGGCGATAGGCATAGAATGCCGGATCCACATGGCATTCTTCAAAGGCTTCCATCCACTGTTCAAACTTGAACTGTTCGCTCCAGCCATCCAGAATGCAGCCCTTTTCGAAGGCCTTCAGCAGCACATCGCACATGCGCCGGTCGCCCCGGGCAAAGCAGGCTTCCAGATAGCTTAGTTCCGGCTCGTGCCAGTTGAAGTTAACGCCTTTGATGCCGTGCAGCACCGTGCGCAAATAGGCCTGCTTGTCCTTGATTTGCTGCTGGGTATCCTGGGGTTCCCACTGGAAGGGGGTGAAAGGCTTGGGCACGAAGCTGGACGCACTGCAGGTAACACGCAGCCCCTTTGCCCGCTGATTTTTCGGCACAGCAAAGTAAGCGCTGACGCATTTCTGTGCCAAGTCGCCAATGCCATCCAAGTCTGCGGTGGTTTCCGTAGGCAAGCCAATCATAAAATACAGCTTGACGGAATTCCAGCCGCCATGGAAGGCATCATTCACCTTCTCCATCAAGTCCGCTTCGCTGACGCCCTTGTTGATTACGTCCCGAAGCCGCTGGGTGCCAGCCTCCGGCGCAAAGGTCAGGCTGGATTTATGCACCTTCTGGGTTTCCTCAAGGGATTCCTTCAGCACGCTGTCAATGCGCAGGGAAGGCAGACTGACGGACACATGCTTCTTTTCGAAAGCCTTCATCAGTTCCCGAATCAATTCTGCCAGACAGGTATAGTCGCCGCTGGACAGGCTGGACAGGCTGATTTCCTCGTAGCCGGTAGCATTTTCAAGGCTGAGCCCCAGCTCCATCAGTCTTTCCAGACTCCTTTCCCGCACGGGACGGTACAGCATACCCGCCTCGCAGAAGCGGCAGCCCCGGGTGCATCCCCGCATGATTTCCAGCATAATGCGGTCGTGGATAATTTCCGTGTAGGGTACAGGAATATCCTTGGGGTAGTAGGCCGTATTCAGATCCACCACAATCCGCTTCTGCACCTTGGCCGGAGCTTCCGGGCAATTGGGTGTGAAAGAGGCAATGGTGCCGTCTTCGTGGTAGGTCACATCATAGAGGGAAGGCACGTACACACCCTGCAGCTTTGCCAGCTGCTTCAGGCAGCTTTCCCTGGATTCCCCGGACTTGCGCCATGCGGCAATGATATCGCACAATTCCAGCATGACCTCTTCCCCATCGCCGATCATGAAGGCGTCAATGACTCCTGCCAGAGGCTCCGGATTAAAGGCACAGGGGCCGCCTGCCACCACAATGGGATCCTCCCGGCGGCGGTCAGCACTGCGAAGGGGAATGCCGGATAAGTTCAGCATGGCAAGGATGTTGGTATAGCTCATTTCATATTGCAGGGTAAAGCCCACCACATCAAATGCACTCACCGGGTGCCGGCTTTCCAGAGAGAAAAGGGGCACCTGCTCCTGCTGCATCAACTCCATCATGTCCACCCAGGGCATGCAGACCCGTTCGCACAGCATCTTTTCCCGCTGGTTAATCAGGCCATAGAGGATTTTCATGCCCAGATGGGACATGGCAACCTCGTATGTATCCGGAAAGCAGAAAGCGAAGGTAAGCTCCATGCTGTCGAAATCCTTGTGTACGGCATTCATTTCGCCGCCGGTATATCTGGATGGCTTCTGCACCTTTTCCAGCATCCGCTCAATCTTATTCTCGTCCAAAAAAGCAGCTCCCTTCCATGGTCATGCTCATGTAATGTATCATTTTTCAAGGTTTGGGTCAACCTTTTTTCGCCACCGAAACCCCAAGCTTTCAACGCAAAAATCAGCGGAGCTGCATCCCCGGGAAGCAAGCATCCGCCGATTGGTCAGTTGCCCAGACTGACAGGAGAACCGTCCAAAGCCGTTTGCACCGTTTTCAGTGCCTTGGTCATGGCGCTGATCTGATCACTGTCCATACCATCCGGGGCAAGTGAATTGCTGGGAAGTACCCGGTAATGGTACTGTCCCTCCTGCTTATAGCGCCAAATGTAGGTGGGCACCCCAGAAACCTGACGAATGCTCAGCGTACCATCCGCATCCAGGCCAATTTTAATCTTCAGCAGAAGCCCTGCCACATTGGCATTCTTTCTGGAATCCCCCAGCAGCATGCCCAAAGAGTAGGCGCACAGCACCTGTCGGCCGTCGGATGCGCTCAGCCACTCCACAGACTGCACCGTTTCCGAGCCTGCACCAATAATCAGGTCTGCACCGCTGTCCGCAATGGCTTGCGCCATGGTCTTCTGATCCTTGGTGGCAGCAGTTTTGCCGTCCGTGCCCCAGTTCAGGGATACAATCACCGCCTGTGCGCCCTGCTGTTTCGCCTGGCTGATATCGGAAGCGATTTTCTCCGTATCAATCAGGGGAATCAAATCGGCAGCAGACTCATTCTTAATTTTCTTTTTGCCGGTGTTGGTCAGCCCGCTGGTGTAGTGGAGCAGTGCCACCTTCATGCCCCCAAGAGTCAGGGTGGTAACGCTGGTCGCTTCTTCCGCTGACGCATAAGCACCGATGACCGCCAGTCCTTTGCCCTGCAAAGCACTGATGGTGGATGCAACCCCGGCAGACCCCTGGTCAAACACCTCTGGGAAACCGAGGACAACCGCATTCACGCCGGATGCAGTCAGCATGGGAACAACCTGCTCCGGTGCCACTGTGTCGGAAACCTTGGCACTGGGCACAATGAGATTTTCCAGGGTCACCACCGTGTAATCCGACTGCATGGACGAAGCCAGCAGGGTAAAAATATCCGTAAAGTCATAATCCTTGGCATCGCTATAATAGGCCGACTTTCGCACGCTGGACTGAACCATCACGCTGCCGCCGAAGCAAAGGGTCGCTTCATAGGTCGGAGCAACAGTTGCCGTGGCTTCTGCCACCTTTGGGGCAAGGGTCGGTGCTGCCGTTGCAACTGCTGTCGTAGGTTCAGCCGTTGCCTGCGCCTGAATAGGAATATCGTTCTTTTCCAATTTCGGTAAATCGGAAAGCTTCAGGGCACTCAGCATTTCCCCGGCATCAACGTTCAGTTCCGTTTCTCCCTGCAATCGGGGCAGTACAAAAGCCAGTGCACCTGCGACGCAAATGGTGAGCGCCAGCATCAAAACCGTACCGAAAGAAATTCCCCGATGCTTCTTCTTCCGCATGGCGTTCACCTCCTTCAGCCTACGGCATGGTCAATCAAAACACCTGCGAGAGAATGGCCGCCGCCAGTACGGAAAAGATCATCAAGCCAGCCAGCGTCAGGCTGACAATGCGGATCACTGTCTTCTTCCGCTCCGCCTTATTCTTCATTTTGGACAATAGGATCAGCTCCTTTGTTCTTCATCATTCTGTCCGTTTTCGCCCTGATAGATCACATTCAGGCGAGTCACACGGCGCTTATCCATGGCCACCACTTCGCAGTGAAGCTGCTCCGCATCAAAGGTATCCCCCACTTTGGGAATACGGCCAAGCACTTCCGCCGCAAAGCCGCCTACCGTGTCGGCCTCGTAGTCGTCCTTAATATCGAATTTTTCCAGCAAGTCGCTAAGCTGCATGGAACCATCCACGCTGTAGGAACCGTCAGCCTGGGCAACTATGTCCTCGCTGACATCATCATGTTCATCGTAAATCTCGCCGACCAGCTCTTCCAGCACATCTTCCATGGTCACAAGGCCTTCCGTGCCGCCGAATTCATCCAGCAGAATCACCATGTGGGTCTTGGAGGACTGGAACAGTTTCAACAATTTGGAAATTTTCAGGGTGGAAGGTGCCCACACGGGAGGTTTCATGATTTGGCAAATATCATTGCAGCCGGCATGTTTCTGCACATAGAAATCCTTTTCATGCAGAATGCCCACCACATGATCCATATCTTCGTGATAGACAGGCACACGTGAATAGCCGCTTTCCCGCAGCACCTCGGCGGCCTCCTCCATGGTAGCCGTGTCCTCAATGGCAGTAATATCCACTCGAGGGGTCAGGATGCTCTGGGCATCTTGGTCGTTAAACTCAATGGCGGAGCGGATCAATTCACCTTCATGGGCGTCCATATCACCCTCATGCTGTGCCTCGTCCACCATGGTCATCAGTTCATCTTCGATGTTGCTTTCTTCTTCATGGGCAAACCGCTTCATCAGCTTATTGCGCAGCAGGGAGAAGATTTTATCCAGGGGCGTAAAAAGGATCATGAGCACACGCAGCGGTTCCGCCACGGCGAGGGCAATACGCTCCGCATGATCCTTCGCCAAAGTTTTGGGGGTGATTTCGCCAAAGGTCAATACCACCAGGGTAATGACAATGGTGGACACAGTGGGCCCCATATTGCCCACCAGTCCGGTAAAAAGCACTGTGCCGATGGAGGCGGCCAGGGTATTTACAATGTTGTTGCCGATCAGGATGGTGGTCAACAGGCGGTCGTACTTCTCAGAGAGTTCGAGCGCCCGCTGTGCGCCCCGCTTCCCGTCTGCCGCCATGTTCTTCACCCGCACGCGGTTCAGTGCCATATAGGCAGTTTCAGATGCAGAGAAAAAAGCGGACAGCGACACGCATAGCACCAGAATTGCTATCAGCAGCCACATACTTGGGTTCATGGAAAACAAATCTTCCTTTCGTCAGTCAGCCATGCGCCGATAAAGGTGATCGGTGCGAGGCGTCAGGACAACAGGGAGGCTGATCCACGGTACCATCACTCCTTCTTTCGGCGCTTGCAGGATAAACAATGTTAATTATACCATGGAGAAGGGAAAAAAGCAAATGGGATAAATTCACTTAGAAACTCGATAAATTCACTTAGAAACTCGATAAATTCACTTAGAAACTCAAAATTTTCTGGAAACATTGTCTTTAGCGTTTTTCGGAACCCTTAAGCACCAAAACCATACCTTGAATCCCCCTCATTTCTTTCCCACGCTGAAAACTTCCGTAAATTCCCAAAGTAAGTTCCACAGTGGAAAGCGACATGGGAGTTAGTATGAGAAATGCAGCAGGAATAAGTATGGGAAGAGCACAAAAGCAGCAGGAATAAGTACGGGAATGCAGCAAGGGAGCCAGAAGCAGAGAG
>CAVIWF010000008.1:0-64966 GCA_963646285.1 bacterium | reverse complement strand
CTCTCTGCTTCTGGCTCCCTTGCTGCATTCCCGTACTTATTCCTGCTGCTTTTGTGCTCTTCCCATACTTATTCCTGCTGCATTTCTCATACTAACTCCCATGTCGCTTTCCACTGTGGAACTTACTTTGGGAATTTACGTTTTTCACGATAGATGGAAGGCTGGAACATCCAATTATTCAGAACCCGCCAAGCACCCGCAGAAGCACCATGTACACTGCGGTGCCTACGGAAATGGAAAGGATCATCTGTTTCTTCCACAGATGCACGCCGACTGTTACAGCAACACCCAGCAGTGCCGGGAGCCAATTGCAGGCTTCCGCAAAGGAAACGTCCTTCAGGCAATAAATCACCAGCATGGCCATGACGGCCCGTGGCAGCTGCTTTCCCAGCCACTGAACGAAGGCAGGTACCTTCTTTCCATTCGGGAAAAGCAAAAAAGGTGCAAAACGAATGGCCGCCGTGGTCAATGCCGACAAAGCAACGGTGATGCCGATTTCAAGTGTTGTCATGCCGCTTGACCTCCCTGTTCCATACGGTATTGCCCAAAGAAGCACAAGAGCATCAGTGCCATGGAGGCAAGAAGAAAACTGCTTTTCCCAACCAGCAGCAGGCACAGCAGCGTTCCCCCTGCACCCAGGAGCAGAGGCAAAGCCGCCTCCTGCCACTGCATCTTCTTGGCCTTCACCGCTGCAATAGCATCAGAAGTCTGCTCGGTGACAATGACCGTGAAGAGCGCTGTCATGGCAAAGTCAATACCTGTCAGGTCAAAAGGAATCACGTTGCCCATGATCACCCCAACGATAGACCCCAGTACCCAGTAAAACTGATTCAACCCAGACACGGCCGTATACCACTGGGCTGCATCCACATCCTTGGGTGCACCGCTGACCACCAGGGAGTAGGTTTCATCCGTCAGGGAAAAAATCATGTAGGGCTTGTACTTGCCTGCCTGACCGTAGGGTTCCAGCATACTGATGCCATAAAATAAGTGACGGGCATTCACCATCAGGGTCATGAGCACCGCCGTCAGCGGCGCAAAGGGCGACAGCAAAAGACCAATCAGGGCAAACTGCATGCTGCCGGCATAAACAAACAGGCTGATTACCGCCGTCCAGCCAATGCCAAAGCCGCTTTCCCGCATGGAAATGCCGTAGGCAAAGCTGAGGAACAGGTAACCAGCCATGACAGGGATTGTGGATGGAAAAGCTCTCTTCAGCACCTTTCCCATGGCACATCCTCCCCTTTCTGCATGTATGATATGCCATTATAGAAAGGGGCAAGTTTTTTGTCAACCGATTTGAAATGTTAACGTACGCTATTCATTGTGCACTGCCGCATGAACGATTTCCCGAAGGGCGTTTGAGAATCGAATCAATTTCCAGCCAAATTTTACAGCCAATCAATCTTTCCGTCAATCCTTAGGCAATGCTTTTCCTTTGCATGTCAGCGAATCAACAACTGCTCCCTCACAGTTCCAAAGGACGCTGGTCAGTAAAACTTCTGGTCATTTGGTAGCCGTAGCCGCTTTCTTTCGCAATATACAGCCACAGGCGCTCCACAGCATGCATGATGGTGCCGTCTACCTGGCCTTCTTCCGGCGGGAAATCCTTTTCATTCCAGTTCAGTTGGAAGAGCTTTGCAACAGCCTTCGTCCGCAACCACAGCATATCGCCTGCAGGGAAGAGAAGGTCATTATCCTCCGGCAAGCTGATTCGGCAGTTCATTCGCTTAAGGAGCGCTTCGGCAAAGGGCTTGTTCGTGCCCCACACGGTGAAGAGACGAATTACATCGTAGTTTTCCGGGAAAACAATGCCCAGCTTGTCATCCTCTTCAAAACGATGGATGATTTCATGCACGATGTTCTTGTTCCCAAGCAAATTATCCAGCAGGTAAGTTCGCCAGTCATCCCCCATGGTTGAGTGGAGGGAACGCTTTGTGTGGATATGACAAATCAGGTCATATTCCTCTGCACGCTTGTGCATTTGCAGAAGGAAAGGTGCCACATCCCGTCCACGGTTGTCAAATACCTCCACCACCAATTTGCGGGCATGGATTCGGTTGCGGGCATAGGCTTCAATGGCCTTTTTCTTTTCCGTCGTCGTGGTGGATACGTACAGATCGTAAGGCAAATCAAGATTTTTCAGATATTGCTGCACCTGATCCATCAGTTCCGGATAGAAGACATGTGCCTGAATGGCGATGCGCATGGATGTTTTCTTCATCTCTGTGCTCTTTGTGCCGATGTAGGCGACCTTTTCATGCTCCGAGAAAGGCAAATCGAAGACAGCTCTGGACAGCGTGTTGATCCGGGCATAGCCCATTTTCCTGTCAGGCTCCAAATAGGTGCCTTCGCCCCATTCGTTCCATGCATTGACAAAGAGGAACCGGCGATCTGCATCAAAGTGTTCCCGTGTATACTGTACTGCCAGTCGCATCCACATATAAAAGCGGTGCAGGGTAAAGGAAACCCATGCATTATAGTGACTGGCTCTGCGGGCAGAATTGTCCCAATCCAGCATGGTACAGCGATAAGTCGGCAATTGTTCAGTCGTGGCAAAGCGATGTTCTTCCTCCACCAATGCCTTGTAATCATACACGATGCCGTTGTCCGGCACCGGCCAATTCGGCATCTGCCCCTTACCACGAGGAGGAAATTCATACTGGGCATCTACGCATTCCGCCACGCCCATCGTCGCAGCAGAAGAATCCCCCATGCATACCCAAATCAGAATGTCGCCAATCCCCTGTGCCTGAGCTTCTTTCCGCCAGCGTTTCAGCACATGCTTCACATCTGGTATGGCATCCGGCGCATACAAACCGATCACCGGTTTGCCGTCAACCCGGATATACCGTTCGTCGTCTATATACTTTTTGATGTCGCTGATGAAGTTCTTCGGATCCTTCTTTGTATAGTTCTGCTGAATGAGAATATCGTTCTCCAGTCCATCCCAAGTTCTTGTCCAGTTTTCATTTGCCCACACGGCCATAAAGGGCATATCAATTTCCTTATGTTCGAGAAGCAAATCCAACGGCTTTTCCAGCAGCCGATGTCCAGAGAACCAGTAATAGTAAATGGCGAAACCGTAAACTCCGTGGGATTTGGCCAGCCGCACCTGCTTCTTGAGGGTTTCCACATCGCTCAAGTCATAGTAACCAAAATCATCATGGGGGACTCTCGGCTGATCGTGACCTTCATAGCGGGGGCTCCCTTTGCGCACATTAGTCCATTCCGTGAATCCCTTGCCCCACCACGCATCATTTTCAGGGAAGGTATGGAACTGGGGCAGGTACAAGGCCAGCGTCTTGATGTCCGTTGTATAGCCGGTAAAGTCCACGTTTTCCTCGTAATCGGAGCTGGGTTTGCATGGAAGGATGGGCGCTGCTTCCTCCACCGGTGCTGCCGGCTGTGTGGTTTCTGGAACAGCTGCCGGATGAAAATGATTGTGGGCAAGACGAATCGTTGTCTTGATACCATTGTTCTTGATGGATTGAAGTCCACGGAAAACAACCGAAGATTCCCCTCTTCCACGGAAGCAGGCTCTGAGCGCATCAGACAGCTTCCGAACAGGCTTGGTGATTTTCCAGCTGTCCGACGTGATAACCGACTGATACATGCCCATGGCACTGTTGAATTGATTGGTTGCATCCAGGCACCGCTGTTCGGCATTCAGGCACTGCTGCTGCAATGCAGCGTATTTCTGGTAGAGTGCGCCATATTCCTGCCGAATTCCGTCCATGGCAGTCTGTTCTTTTTTACAGGCAGTGCGCATGGTTTCGAACATCCGGCTAACAACCTTGTCAGCCGGAGTGGCAGATGCATCTCGGCTTTGCATTTGGCAAAGCACCTGATTCAGTAACACCACTCGCCATTGCTGTGTAATGCGCAGGATCAGCTCCGCATCCTGATAGTTGTCCGTTGCTGCATCCGGCCGGTCACAGATCAGGCACCGAATGCGGATCAGCATGGCCTCCAGCGGAAGTGCTTCTTCCGTAAGGATGTCCATGATCTGAAGCAAGCCGTCTGGCTTATCCTCATCAGCAGGGATGCGCTTCTTGCACAAGCAGGCACACTGCACTGCATCGGCCTTCGTCTCTTCCAAATAGGCCATTTGCTTTTCCAACTTCTGCGGATGCCAACTGCCATCCCCGCACTGAAAAGCAATGTATTCGCCCAAGCTTTCATCAATGCCCCGATTTCTCGCCGCTGCCAGGCCTTGGTGCTGCTGATAAAAATAGCGAACTCTGCTGTCCTTTACCTGTTTGATTTTTTCTGCCGTACGGTCTGTGGAACCATCGTCCACCACAATCAGTTCGAGATTCTTCCAGGACTGATGTAAAACGCTGTAGATTGCCTGTTCAATGCTCTTTTCCTGATTATAAACAGGAAGAATAACACTGATGAAATCCATTATGATCCTCCATAAAAATCGAATCCCATTGCATCAAATCCAATGCTTTTGCCTTTTAAGGAACGGAACCATTATAGTCTCTTGACCTAATATTGTCAACTTAGGATGAAGTTAGTTCGCCATAAGCAAACATAATGCGTCATTTGAAGTTTTCATCGTATGCCGATAAAAAAAGGCAGCACGATTCAAACCGAACCGTGCTGCTTGATGTGCTTGCACCGATCGTGCAGGGTGCATACCTCGCACAGGGGGTGCTGTGCCTTACAGACCCGTCTGCCGTGAAAAATCAGCCAGTGGTGCCCTTCCTGCCAGTCCTTCATGGGAATCACCTGCTTCAGCTGCCGTTCAGTTTCTTCTGCCGTGGAAGCATCTGCTAAGCCTAACCGGTTGCTTACACGGAAGACGTGAGTATCCACCGGCAAAGCAGGAATGTTAAAGGCAAAGGCAAGCACCACATTGGCAGTCTTTCTCCCCACGCCGGGCAGCTTCACCAGTTCTTCCAGGGTGGAGGGCACTTCGCCGCCGTATTGCGCCATGATGATTCGGCAGGCATCAATGATATGCCCTGCCTTGCTCTTGAAGCCACAGCTTTTCACCATGGGATATAAATCCTCCACGGAAGCCCCTGCCATGCTGGCCACATCCGGATACCGGGCGAATACTGCCGGCGTCACCTTGTTGACCTGCTTATCCGTGCACTGTGCGGAAAGGATGGTGGCCACCAAGGTTTCATAGGGATTCGAAAAATTCAGTTCCGGCTTTGCATCCGGGTATAACCGCTTCAGTTCGGCAAGAATGGCTTTCTGATTTGCATTGGGCACAGGAGAACGCTCCTTTCAACAAAGCTGATACATGGAGGATGGAATTCGCTTCATCAGCTTGCCGATGCCGACCAAAATGGCCACGTTGATCGGGTACTGCACAACGCTTCGGATGATTCGTGTTGCCATGCTGGCCATTAGCGCATCATGGGCGTGCGGAAGGTATCCCATCCAGTATAAAACAAGGCTGTTCAAAACAATACTGCACACCACAGAAATGGTCAGCATGCAGCATGCAGCACGCTTCCACGTTAATTCCTGATGGTAAAGAAAAATGCCGTAGAGGAACCCGGTAAGAGCCGCTACAGCCGTGAGTCCCGGGAAGGGCACACCGCCAACAAGCAGTTCGCCAAGGACGTCTGCCACCGTTGCAACCAGTGTAGACCCAATCGGTCCAAGCAGCATGCCGGAAACGGCTACGGGAATAAAGCTGAAGCTAATGCGTACATAGCTGCCGATACTGACCGAGACCAGCCGCTCAAGAATGATCTTGATGGCCGTCAGGATGGCAAGCATGCAAAGGGTTTTGGTTGTCAAGCGAAATTTGGTACGCAAAGAAACCGACCTCCTGTCGATATTTCCTGTTCGCAGGAGGCAGCATCAGCAGCGGGATGCGCCCCAGGTACCGCATCGACAACAGTCGATTTCGTTTCATGGCAACTCCCCGTCCATGAACACTTAACGCACCTAGGGCTACTCTGCCTGATCCGAATCAGGTTCCTGAACATTGTACAGCCATTCAGGAGGAATTGCAAGCAAAAAAGAAAGGGCGGCGTTGAACCTACAAAAAGAAAGGGCGGCGTTGAACCGTCCTTTCCTTGTGTCATTAACTTGTTATCCTCACTCACGAGGTTCAATGTATCCCTTCCGGCACAGCAATTCTGCCGTTAAGATGCCGCCGCCGGCAGCACCACGAACCGTGTTATGGCTCAGGCAGACAAACTTGTAATCAAACAGCACATCCGGACGAAGCCGACCGATGGATACGCCAAAGCCGTGCTGGAAATCCCGATCCAACCGGGTCTGGGGACGGGCAGGATCATCGAAGTATTGCAGGAAAGGCTTGGGCGCACTGGGAAGCTCCAGCCGCTGGGCTTCCGTCTCCCAGTTGTTCCACCGCTCCAGAATCTGCTCCATGGTGGGCTTATGGGCAAAGGACACAGACACAGCCGCCATGTGACCGTCAGAGGCGGCTACACGCAGGCACTGGGCGCTGATGACAGGCTTGGCGGCATTGACGATCTCGCCGTCTACCACCTTGCCCCACAACTTGAGGGGCTCCTTTTCGCTCTTTTCATCCTCGCCGCCAATATAGGGAATCACGTTGTCCACCATTTCAGGCCAGGTCTTAAAGGTTTTCCCTGCGCCGCTGATTGCCTGATAGGTGCATACACTGACCTTTTCAGGTTCAAAATCCATCAAGGGCGTAAGGGCGGGCACATAGCTCTGAATGGAGCAATTAGGCTTCACGGCAATAAAGCCCCGCTTGCATCCAAGCCGCTTGCGCTGGGTTGCAATCACTTCAATATGATCGGCATTGATTTCCGGCACCACCATGGGCACATCCGGCAAGCCACGGCAGGCACTGTTGTTGCTGACCACAGGAATTTCGTGCTTGGCATAATTTTCTTCCAACGCACGGATTTCGTCCTTCTTCATATCCACTGCACAGAACACGAAGTCCACCAGCTTGCCCATAGCTTCGACATCCTGCGCATCCAGCACCGTCATATCACGGACGCCTTCCGGAATGTCCCAATCGAAGGCCCAACGGTTTCCTACGGCCTCTGCATAGGTTTTCCCTGCGCTGCGGGCAGAAGCTGCCAATGCCGTGATGTGGAACCAGGGATGCCCCTGCAAAAGAGAAATAAAGCGTTGACCGACCATACCAGTTGCACCAACAATGCCTACACGATACTGTTTCTCCAACTGACCGTCACTCCTTCATCCGAACTGTCTGCCCACCGAGCCGCTTGCATAAAATTGCAGCATGGTGATTCAATTCGTTTGCATCATATCATGAAGAAAACCGGATGTCAACGATATGCACAGGAATTGGATACAAGGCAATCCTGCCATTACGGCAAGTTACGCCATGATTTCCCGCACGGCAAAAACCCTGTTGGCCACATCCTGGAATTCTTCCGGCGTCAGGGATTGGGCACCATCGCACAGTGCATGCTTGGGATCGTTGTGCACCTCGATGATCAAACCATCTGCTCCACAGGCTGCCGCTGCAACGGCCATGGGCTTCACCAAGCGACTAACCCCCGTTGCGTGACTGGGATCGACAATCACCGGCAGGTGGGTTTTTTCGTGCAGCACAGGAATAGCGCTCAAATCCAGCGTGTTCCGGGTGGCCGTTTCAAAGGTGCGGATGCCTCGCTCGCACAGCACCACCTGCTCATTGCCGCCAGCCATGATGTATTCGGCGCTCATCAGCAGCTCCTGAATGGTGTTGGCAAGACCACGCTTCAGCAAAACAGGCTTGTTCACCTTGCCCAGTTTCTTCAGCAGCTCGAAGTTCTGCATATTTCGGGCACCCACCTGAATCATATCCACATGCTCAAACAAGGGCAAATCTGCCGCATCCATGATTTCCGTTACGATGGGCAACCCCGTTGCTTCCTTTGCCTTCAGCAGCAGGCGCAGGCCTTCATCGTGCAAACCCTGAAAGGCATAGGGCGAAGTCCGGGGCTTGAATGCGCCGCCACGCAGCAGGGTCGCTCCTACCGCCTTAACCGATTGAGCGACAGAAATAATCTGCGCCTCATTTTCAACAGAGCAGGGACCGGCGATAATTTGGAAGTTCCCGCCGCCGATCTTCACGCCACCCACGTCTACCACCGTATCCGCCGGATGGAATTTTCGATTGGCCTTCTTATAAGGTTCCTGCACACGCCGCACAGCTTCTACTGCATCCAGCGAGGTGATCATATCCTCATCAACCTGCGTCGTATCCCCTACTAGACCCATGATGGTGCAACTTTCCCCCTGGGACATATGAATCTTCAGCCCCAGACCCGTGAAGAAATGTTGCAGCTTCTCAATCTGCTCCTGCCGTGCTTCCTGCTTCAAAATAACGATCATGGTTACCGTCCCTCCGTCCTACAATTTGGGTACCAAACAAAAGCGCCCCACAGCACACGCTGCAGGGCGACGGAAGATGCCACGCCAAATCACGCCCTGCACGAACGGTACAGCACGTAATAATAGTAGTAACCAAAGCAGCTACTAACCATGGCGTGAACCTCCTCCTCTTTCGTTGCAACCATCATACCCCTTTTTCTGTTAAAATGCAAGGGGGATGAAAAAGTTTCACATTCTGCTGTTGTTAAGGCGTAAAAGCATCCGCATCCAGATCAACCCACAAAGCGGGACGAACACAAACATTGCCGAAGGTAACACGACCGTTGTAAAATGATCCGTCAGTACTCACGGTCAAACCAAAGCTCTGATCGTTGCCGGGCGAGCAGAGCCATCACCACCCACTATTGTCTCCTTCTACTGTCTTGTTATCATTGCTTGTATAAGCTCCCTGAGCTGATGCATGGGCTGTCGGGGTTACTTGTGCTTTCATGTTTTGAACTGCTCCACTGTCGTCTAGCCAGTATTTCACGCCGAAGTACTTGCGTGCTTCCGCATAACTCAGTAGAAAAATCTGATCCTGGGTGTTGTTGCCGCCGTTGGTGCTACATCCGCTGTAGCATTGACTGCTACTGTTGTCCACCATTGTGGTCAAAATAGCTTTCTTCTCTTCCTCGGTAAAGGCCTTGTTCATGAAGGTGCTGTTCAGCCAGGTACGCATGGTGCATGTTTCCCAGGTGACTCTTGTAAAGCGGCTGTACATCCAGTCCATAACAGCTAATGAGTAGTGCCTTATTGCTATCACATGCAAGCACCAGCCATTCGATTGGCGTGCTGTCTTCGCCGGATGTGTTTTGCTGGTAAGTGCCGAATTTTACATGGTTGTAAACCACCGTATTAGCGTCCCCAGGCTCATCAGCAACAAGCGTGCCTATTTCAGGTACTGCGTTCTGACCATCGATTAGTTTTTCATGCAGTTTGTTGGTGGTAACGACTTTCTCTTGCATTATGCGATCCGGCATGGCCGCAACGATAACATAAGAGATAGGGCAAAGCCAGAAGCACATGTGGAACCATGTTGAAGGCATTGACAAAGTGGCAAGGCCACTTTGTCGAGTTTTGCACTCACTCACTGGTCGAACGGTTTCACCGTTCTCCCGGCCGTTCATTCGTGTAATGAAGCTTTTTCTGGCGAAAGAGCGCAAAAATCGCCGCACAGGGGCTTCGCCCCGTTTGAACGCCCCGAAGGGGCTCGCCGATTTTCGATCTAGAGTTGAAGGGCTTGCGAGCCCTCCAACACCACCTAGGGTTTGTTGATGGTCTGACATGTGGAACCATGTTCTTTTTTCGTACCCCTTTTCTTGGGCAATGTCACTTGCCATGCTTGCAAGCAATCCATTGAGGCAGAGTGCTACCACAATAATAAGCAAATATGCGAACCACATACTTTCCAATCCTCCGATCATTGAACTCCGTAGGAAAGATGAATTTAAGCTACTGTAAGAAACGCCGAAATGGTTGGCCTATGCACTGTTGATGCCGTCATCGTTCAGGTAAGCAACTGCGTCAAAAATCAGCTCTTTGCACACCATCTCCAATTGGTTTTTATTCTGTTCATCAAATACACCGAACCACATGCCGATCATTGTGTTTACAAACGTATACTTTCATACTCACTCGTCCATTTCAAAAACGTTCTGCATGCCACACCAAGCCGTGTAGCTGCTTTGCGTGCAGATAATTTGCCCGCACGCCATTGTTCAGCACCATTTGAAACTCCGACGGCTTTTCCTTGGGTTTTCTGCCAAAGCGAACCCCTCGTGCCTTGGCGACAGCAATGCCTTCCGCTTGCCGTTGGCGGATGAATTCACGTTCTGTCTGCGCCACGTAGCTCAGCAGCTGCAAAACGATGTCCGCAATCAGCTCGTTGGTCAGGTCATTGTTCTTTCTTGTATCCAGCAAGGGCATGTCCGGTACCACAATGGCTATATGCTTTTCTTTGGTCATCACACGCCACTGCTCCAGAATTTCTGCATAGTTTCTGCCCAGGCGGTCAATGCTCTTGATCACCAGCAGATCGTTGCTTTTCAACCTGCCCATGAGCCGCTGCTATTGCAGCCGTTCATAGTCCTTGCCGGATTGCTTGTCCACATAGATGTTTTCCTGCAAGAGTCCGAATTGCGTCAGTGCTAATATCTGCCGCTGCTCGTTCTGCCCTTTGGTGGATACTCGCACGTAGCCGTATTCCATGCCATCCCCTCCCCGGCGTTCATTGTAAGGCGTGAGGCGGCGTTCAGATGCTTTTTCATGCATTGTTCACTTTGATAACATTTTTTCTTCAAAAGGCGTTGCTAACATACAAACTGTCAAGTGAAACAAAGCTCCTTGACAAACACGACTTGTTATTTGATAGGAGGTTTACCCATATGAAGCGTATGTTAGCAATCACCTTGGCGCTTTCGCTAAGCTGCATGAGCGGTGCCATAGCGGAAGAAAGCACCACTTCCGTTCCCACCGAATCGGTTACCGAAAGTGCCAGCATGGCAACTGGTCTGCAGGAGCTGGTAGAAAAGGGCATCATCAGTCAGGAAACCCTGGATGCCATCAATGCCTACCTTGCAGCCAATCAGCCCGAAATGCCCAGTGGAACCACCGGCGACCAGTCTGCTGGCAATCCTCCGTCCATGCCGGAAGGCGAGCAGCCCGGCGGCGGCAATGGACAATCTTCTGATAATCCCCCCGCCAAGCCTGATGGTGATCAATCCGGCACCGAACAGCCTTCCGGCAATCCACCCGCCATGCCGAATGGCGACCAATCCAGCACCGATCAGCCTTCCGGCAATCCACCGGCTAAGCCTGAGGGTGACCAGTCCGGCACAGGCGGCAGTGCACCGGAAATGCCCGACGGCGGCCAGCCAATGGGCATGATGCTTTCTCAGACTCAGTTGGAAGCATTGCTGAGCAACGGTATCATCACCCAGGATGAGTATGAAGCCATTTCCGATTGGCTCAGTGAATCCAGCCAGAACATGACCGCTCCCGGCGGCAATCCCCCCAGCGGCAGCGGCTTTGGCGGCATGGGTGCTTCCGGCAATGTAACCTATACGGCAGCAGCAACCATTTCCGCCGCATCCGAAACCAGCGGCGAAACCTACGCCTCCACCACGGCGGATGAAAGTGCCCTGATTGTGGACACGGCGGAAGAAGTCACCGTAGATCAGGCAACCGTCACCAAGACGGGCGACTCAGACGGCGGCGATAATTGCAATTTCTACGGGCTGAATGCTGCTGTGCTTGCAAAGGACGGTGCACAGCTGACCATTACCAACAGTACCATTTCCTCTAGTGCCAATGGTGCCAACGGCGTATTCTCCTACGGCGGCAACGGCGGCACCAACGGTGCAGCAGGTGACGGCACCACCGTTACCATTGCAGACACCACCATTACCACCACGGGCGACGGCTCCGGCGGCATCATGACCGCAGGCGGCGGCGTAACCTATGCCAACAACCTGACCATCGAAACCAGCGGACGTTCTTCCGCAGCAATTCGCACGGATCGTGGCGGCGGAACGGTGATCGTGGAAGGCGGCAGCTACACCACCAACGGTCTTGGTTCTCCTGCCATTTATTCCACAGCTGACATTACCGTATCCGACGCTGCGCTTACCTCCAACCTGTCCGAAGGCGTGTGCATTGAAGGCAAGAACAGCATCTCCCTGACGGATTGTGACCTGACGGTGACCAACACCCAATGCAACGGCAACGCAACCTTCCTGGATTCCATCATGATCTACCAGTCCATGTCCGGCGATGCTGATTCGGGTACTTCCTCCTTTACCATGGTTGGCGGAAGCCTGACCAGCAACAGCGGCCACGTGTTCCACGTTACCAATACCCATGCAGTGATTACGCTGAACGGTGTTGCCATTACCAACAATGACGCCGCCAACGTTCTCCTGTCCGTATGTGATGACGGTTGGAATGGCGCCAGCAATCAGGCTGAGTTCAATGCAGCCAATCAGGTGCTGACGGGCACCGTGCTGGTTGGCAGCAATTCCACCCTGAACCTGACGCTGACGGATGGTTCCTCCCTGACCGGCAGCGTGTCGGGTGAAATCTCCAACAGCCGGGGCGAAACGGTATCCACCGAAGTTGGCGAAGTGAATGTAACCCTGGACAGCACCAGTACCTGGACGCTGACTGCTGACAGCTACATTACGTCCTTCACCGGTGATGCTTCTCAGATTATTGCCAACGGCTATACCCTTTATGTTAACGGAACTGCCCTGGAAGGCACGAACTAATTAAGCAAATCAACAAAGCCGGGAACGATGTCCAACTCATGGCGTCGTTCCCGGCTTTTGATTTGTGATGAAAGATTTCAGTTTCCGCCTTCAGGAAAACAATGCATGTGGGTTTGCCCGAGCACACGGAAGGCTTCGGCACTGCCTCGAAAGCTCTTGATCCCGTAATAAATGGAGCGCAGCTTCAGGTAAAGCCCAATCGACTTTCCCTCTTTGCCATTTTCGGGAAATTGACTTTGATGACAGGCGAAAATGGATGCCAACTGTTTATCTTTGTAGCCCTTTGTGCCGACGAAGCAGTTACCCTTTGCGGTGAAATAATAGGCCAGTGCCTGCACATCGGCATTACAAGCGTCATAGTGCTCCATAATGTGGGCATAAGGAGCGAAGCAGGCGATTCTTCGAGCAGCCAAGCCTACGTTCAGGTGATCCTGATGACACTCGCTGGTAACGCTGGGGTCAGGGGCAAAAATGACCTCCGGCTGAAAGTCCCCCACAACGCCGGCAATGCCATGGATCAATGCATCCATTTCATAAAAGCCGCCATCGCTCAGGTTCAAAAAGCGCACGTCTTTTACGCCCAGCGTTGCTGCACTTGCAATGGACTCCTGCTTCCGACATGCCACCAGTGCATCCCCACGGAGCTCCGTGAAGCCATCGCCATAGCGTCCGTCTGTGCAGATGAGGAAGCAGACGGACTTCCCTTCTGTGGCAAGCCTTGCAGCGGTAGCACCGGCGCCGATTTCAATGTCATCGGGATGAGGGCCGATGAAGAGGAATCGGTGATACTTCGTAATATCCGGCACAGGCACAGCGAATTTCATCAGCATAAAGCGAAGCAGGTTCATGGCAATGATGCAGATGCGCAGCGGCATCCGGCGCTCCTTCCTTCGTTTTCAAGGGCTTCCCTGTGTTTGTGGCACTTATGCCACAGCATCATGATCCTTGGGCAGCATCTTCCCTGTGAGCACAAAGGTGGTAATGCCCATGGCGATTGCATCCATGCCGGCAGCGATGATCATGGCAAAGCTTACGCCCAGCATACCCATGCGGGGAATAAGGAGCATGGATGCCGCAATGACAATGGCGACCCCTGCCCCATGCATGACGGACATGATCTTCAGCCGCCGCATAATGGTCAGAGGCACTTCAAAGAAATACAGCAAGGCAAGGCTCAGGGTAGAAAGCAAAACAATCGGCAGCTGCCAGGTGTAGGGCGCAATGCTTTCACCGTAAATCAACTGCAGTCCCCAATCTCCCAGCACAGCACCGCCAAGGATCACGACCAACGCCATAATCAGAATGGCGCACAGGGTTTTGAACACATCCTTCCGGAAGGTTTTCATATCCCCTGCCAGCCATTTTTCCGATAAAGGTGCGACCAAAGGACTGTAAATAAAACTGCTGCCGGTTTGAATAATCACCGCCGGCATGGCGATGGAACTATAGATGCCGAGGGTGCTGCTTCCTTCATACATTTCCAACAAGTAGCGTGGAATGGAGGCCAGCAGCACCATGAGCGCACCATTCAACATCATGGGCCAAGCTTCTTGCAATAAGGGGAGGCACTGTTTCCAGGAAAGGTTCAGCTCAATGGGTACGATGCGAAGGGTGACCGGCAAATCATAACATAGAACAATAAGCAATGCTGCGCCAGCCATCAACGCAAGGGTCAGGAACAGATTGTGCCACAGCAGCATGGTGACGATGAACAGCACCAGTGTCGCAGCGCCCCGCATCAGGAAGGAGTGGCAGCTGTAGTCCATCCGCCAGGCCTTTTGCTGCTCTGCTGCCAAGGTATCCACCAAGGCCTCGCTTAGCTTGAAGACCATATACATGACGATACACAGTCGCTGCATGGATGTGTACGGACGATTGATCAGGGCAAACACAACGCAGCCAGCAAAACCAAGGAGGCAGGTGAATAATCGAGTTGAAAAGTAACGCCCTGCCGGGTATTTGCACGCCGTATCAGACACCTGAAAAACCCGCAATGAAAAGGTGGCAATCACATAAAAAAGATTGGTAATGGAAATGGCCAAGGTCAGCATGCCGCCTACTTCGTAGGAAGCCAGGCGCACTGCCAAAACGGAAATCAGCCACTGACATACCAAATAGAACATGGAACCGACGGAGTTAAAGAGCATGTTCTTTTCCAAGGATTGCCGCTTAATGTTCTGTGCCATGGTACTCCTTGTCCTCAAGCTTTTTTTCTGCAATGGCGTCGTGCTGCACAAGGCGCTGGAGCTTGTATTCCAGCTGCGACAGCTTAATGCTCATCAAAAACACCTTCACCAGCAGCACAAAAATAATGCACAGGAACACAAAGTTTACAGGAGACGCAACACCCACCAGATTCGCTGCACCAATCACCAAATCCGGGAAAGCACCCATGATGACCAGCAGCAAGGAGGACAGCAGCCAGAAAACGGCATCCTGTAAGGCGACCTGCGCATTGCGAATCTTCTTCAGCACCCAAATAAAGGTCAGCACCGAGGCGGCAAGCAGAATAATGCGAAGGGTTACGGACATGGAATCAGCCCTCCTTCTTTCGTGCAAACTGGAAGACAAAAATGGAGCACAGCATGTTCAGCATATAAAGCACAGACCGTGACAGGTTCAGGTAGCTGGTACCTGCAATGCGTTCGTGCATTTCCACCTGAACTTCCGTTACCTTTGCCCCTCCACGGATCAGGTAGGCGATGGTATCAGGTTCCGGGCCATAGTTCATGCCCATGGCAAATTGCCGAATCATTTTGCGGCTGAATAAGCGCATACCGCTGGTGGGATCTGTCAATTTCATGCCGGTGGTTAATTTCATCCCGTGGGACAGGAGCCTGCTGCCCAGCATCCGACTGGTCATAGGCTTCGGCTTGGACACAAAGCGGGAGCCGATAACGATGTCGCAGTCTTCCTGTACCATGGCCTTTTCCATGGCACCGATAAACGCTGCATCGTGCTGACCATCCCCATCGAACTGAAGCACCGCATCATATCCCTGCTCCCAGGCATAGCGCATGCCAGCCTGAAAAGCGCCGGATAAGCCAAGGTTAACCGGAAGATCCAACAGGTTGAAACGATTGCTCCGGCAAATATCCGCCGTGCGATCCTTGGAACCGTCGTTGACCACCACATAATCATACTGAGGATAATGATCAATGATTTCACGGACAACCCGCTCAATATTGGCTTCCTCGTTGTAAGCCGGAATCAAAAGCATCAATTTCATGCAATACTCCTCTTACGTTGCAGAAAGGTCGTTGCTCTTTTCACTGGTGCTGTAGCATTTCGCCAAGACTTTGGCAATGCCCATCGGCCAGAAGAGGCGAAACATCTGCTCATCCTCCCCTGTGCGAAGAGATGCCCCAATGACCCGGCTTGTTTCCGAGTCATCGTGAATGCGGTGGCACATGAGCGGCTGGGGACAATAACAGAATCGTTCCCTGCCGTGGGAAAGTCGCTCCCAGGTTTGCCAGTCAAGGTTGCTTTTCAGCCCAGCTTGGAACAGAGGCATGGGCAGCACTGCCTTGTGATAGGTGACCGATGGACAGCAAATGCCGTTGCCAAAGCGAAGGCTCCAACGCTTGGCAAAGGGGCGGGTTTGCAGGCAGTGAAAGCGAAGGGGCCATTGCAGTATGCGCTTAATCAGCAGCAGCTTGCCTTTGGTCGTCTTTTCCGTACCACGGAGTTCATAATAGTCCGTGAAGAACAGTTCAAACCCGCCGTTATCCATTGCCTTTTTCATGGCAGCTGCGTAACCCGGTTCGTATACATCATCCTGATGGCACAGCGTAACATACTCGCTGTCCGCCTGGGACATGGCGAAGTTCCAATCTCCGTGGATGGAGCTTGCAGCCGGGTTCACATACAGGGGCAAATCATACCGGGTACACAAACTGCGGATGCTTTCATTGGGCGTGGAGGTGCACACAATCGCATCACTTTCTCCACGCTGAGGAAGGACGGATTGAATGCATGCTTCCAAATAGGGACTTTCCTGATAGGCGCAAATGGCAAAGGTATGCTTGTTCACAGCAGTCCTCCAAGGGTTACGTTTTACAAGGATCAGGCTTGTTCAATATGATAGATTCGGCGCAGCTCAGCAGTCATTTGATTGTCCCGTTCATAGACAATCAGCGGTGGTTCCGGGTGCAGCATGGGGCGTGCATCCTTCAGTGCTTCAATCAGCACCAAGTTGGCCGGCTTATCTGCCCGGGGATAAATAAGGCGGAACCGCTTGGGAGCCAGGTGGGCTGCTTCCAGCTCTTTCATGGCTTGCAGCATTTGGGGAGCAGGGTATACCATGGCAAACTTTCCTTTGCCCTTCAGCAGCCGATGGGCCATGCGGTACCAGCCCATGAGGCCTTCCTCCCTTTGGTGCCGTGCAACACAGCGGGTGTCATCCGGGTTGGGGATGGTGGTACCGCTGATGCCATAGGGAGGATTGCAGATTACTGCATCCAAGGTGCCCGGGGGGATCACATCGGCAGCGGCAGCTACATCCATGGCATGAATGCGGATGACATGCTCCAACTGATTCATCTTCACGGAACGGGACGCCATGTCAGCCATATCGTTTTGGCACTCAAACGCATCAAATTGGCAGCCTTTACCCCGTCCGTACAGCAGCATGGGCAGAATCCCTGTGCCTGTGCCAAAGTCGGCCACCGTGGCTTTTGCATCAATCCGTGCGAAATCTGCCAGCAGCACAGCATCCATGCCAAAGCGGAAACCTCGCTGCTTCTGCAAAATATGCATGCCAGCTAATTGAAGCTCGTCCACTCGTTCATCCGGCAGGATGGTGATGTCCGCCATATCGTCTTCCCTCCTGCCACATCAATGTTTAACCGCACCGAATGTATTTTACCATACTTTCATTTTGAATGCCACTAGGATATTTTACCAAATATTACTTAAAAACAAGCCGCCATGCGGGTGCTTGCTTTTCCCCTTGGAAGGTCTTATAATGTGGCTATCCATTTTTGCAAAAGGAGCTTTACGAAATGAACGCAGAAAGTCCCATCGGCGTTTTTGACAGCGGTGTAGGCGGCATCAGCGTCTTGGCTGAATTGGAGCGTGAACTGCCTCACGAGCATTTCGTGTATTATGGGGATACCCTCCACGCTCCTTATGGCACAAAGACGCCTGAGGAAGTTATGGTTTGCGTTCGCCAGGTCATGAACGAGCTGATGGCAAGGAATGTAAAGGCAGTCGTGATTGCCTGCAATACGGCAACCAGCGTAGCGGCGGCCACCCTGCGGCAGGAGATGACGCTGCCAATCATTGGCATGGAACCTGCCCTGAAGCCTGCGTCCCAAATTCGGCAGGAAGGTGCCATTCTTGTGCTGGCGACCCCCGTCACCCTGAGCCTGCCGAAATTCCAATCCCTGATGGAGCGTTACGGCGAAGGCGCCATTCCTCTGCCCTGCCCCGGTTTAATGGAACTGGTGGAGCAAAAGAACTTTCCTGAGGCAAAGCAGTATTTGCAGCAGGTTTTGTCTGCTTACGATTTGGCACAAGTGGACGCTGTGGTACTGGGCTGCACTCATTATGTTTTCCTGCGTCCGCTGTTGAAAGAGCTTTTGCCAAGTCATGTGCAAATCATGGACGGCAACAGCGGCACAGCAAAGCAGCTGCGGCGTGTGCTGGAAAAGCAGGCGCTCCTTCGCAACAGCGGAGAGGGCAGCGTTGTTCTGCTCACCAGCAGCCCCAAAGAAGAGGATCATACCTGCATGGCGGAGTTGCTGGTGCTTGCAAGGCAGCAATCTGTAGTTTCTGGCATGTAACAAACCAAATAAAACAATCGAACATTATACAAAAGTGCCAAAGATAAGCTTTGCTGCAATTCAAAGCTTTTCTTTTGGGCACTTTTATGCTATAATCCTCACAACAACATGGTGTCGATGAATAAAAGTCAAAGATTTATTCTATACCCCATGGATGGAATCCATGCTAACAAGGAGGAAACGGATCATGGCTGATTATTTGACCTCAAACATTCGCAACATCGCCCTCATGGGACATGGCGGCGAGGGCAAGACGACTTTAACGGAAGCAATGCTCTTCGCTGCCGGTATTATTGATCGTCAGGGCAAAGTCGAAGACGGAACGACGACGACGGACTTCGAACCTGAAGAAATCAAGCGGAAGTGCTCTGTCAGCGCCGCATGTGCGCCTATTGACTGGAACGACAAGATGCTCAACATCATCGACGTTCCTGGCTATTTTGATTTTATCGGTGAAACCACCGGTCCCCTCCGCGTTGTTGAAACTGCCTGCATCGTTGTCAGCGCCGTGACCGGGTTTAACGTGGGCGCTGAGAAGGCCTTTAAGTATGCCGTGAAGAGCGGCGTAGGCCGTATGTTTGTTGTGAACCAGATGGATCGTGAGCACGCCAGCTTTGATAAGGTGACTCAACAGCTGCGTGACCGTCACGGCAGCTGCGTAGTGCCTGTGCTGATGCCCATTGGCGACGGCGATAGTTTCCGCGGCGTTGTAAACGTGTTGGAAAAGAAGGCCTACGAAGGCGCTTATAAGAAGAGTGTAGAAGTGCCGATGCCTGAAAATATGAAGGAAAAGGTAGACCGGGCTTTTGATTATTTGACCGAGCAGGCTGCCGCCGCTGATGATGACCTGATGATGAAGTACCTGGACGAGGGCGAATTGAATTATGACGAAATCCTCAAGGGCTTCCGCAAGGGCATGAAAGATGGCAGCATCGTTCCTGTATGTGCCGTATCTGCCTTGACCGGCGTCGGTATTGCCCGCATGATGGACTTGATGGCCAAGTACCTGCCCTCCCCTGCCCATGACGGCATTGAGCATGCAGGCTTCAACCCCCGCACCGGTGAAGCTCAGGTGCGTATCTGCAAGGACGATCAGCCTTTCTCCGCCTTCATTTACAAGACCATCGCCGACCCCTTCGTGGGCAAGCTGTCCCTGTTCCGGATTTTCTCCGGCATGCTGACAAGCTCCACCATCCTTTATAACGTAAACAAGGATAAGACGGAAAAGACCGGCGGCATCTTCATCCTCCGGGGCAAGAAGCAAATTGCGAAGCAGCAGCTTCATGCCGGCGACCTGGGTGCCCTGTCCAAGCTGCAGTTCACCTCTACCGGTGACACGCTGGCAGACTACAATGCACCGATTCAGTATCCCACCCTTGCCTTCCCGCCGGTGTGCATGAGCAAGGCCGTGTATGCTGCCAAGCAAGGCGAAGAGGACAAGGTTTTCTCCGGCCTGGCTCGCTTGATGGAAGAAGATCCCTCCATCACCTTGGAGAAGAACACGGAGACCACGGAAACCCTGCTTTCCGGTCAGGGCGAAATGCACCTGGATGTGATCCGCAACAAGCTTGCCAACAAGTTTGGCGCCAATGCCGTGCTGCAGGATCCCAAGATCCCCTACCGTGAAACGATCCGCAAGGTTGTGAAGGTGGAAGGCCGGCACAAGAAGCAGACCGGCGGCCACGGCCAGTTCGGTGATGTGTGGATTGAGTTCTCTCCCTCTTTGAACGGCACGGACTTCGAATTTGAGGATGCCGTGGTAGGCGGCGTGGTGCCTCGCAACTTCATTCCCTCCGTTGAGAAGGGACTGCGGGAGAACATGGCCCACGGCGTGTTGGCCGGATATCCCATGGTTGGCGTGCATGCCAAGCTGTACGATGGTTCCTACCACCCTGTGGACTCCTCTGAAATGGCCTTCAAGACGGCTGCACGCATCGCCTACAAGAAGGGCTGCATGGATGCAGGTCCTGTGCTGATGGAGCCCATCATGCACGTGGAAGTGCTGGTGCCCGATGAGTACATGGGCGACATCATGGGCGACATGAACAAGCGCCGTGGCCGGATCATCGGCATGAACCAGGTGGACGGCATGCAGAAGGTGGAAGCCGAAGCTCCCATGTCTGAAATGTTCAAGTATGCAACGGATCTTCGCTCCATGACCCAGGCTCGTGGTTCCTTTACCATGAAGTTTGAACGGTATGAGGATGTTCCGCCGAATGTGGCTGAAAAGATCATTGCCGCCGCTAAGAAGGACGACAGTGACGACGATTAACCCGCAATAATGAAGGGGCTGAGCACGTTGGTTGTGCTCAGCCCCATTTTTCATCCAGCATATAACGCAATAGATTCGCTTCCGGTTCCATGCCTAAGGTAATCACGTGATGTGCAGTCAGATGAAAATTCAGTTTCGTCAGGATGTGCTTCATCCGCTCGTTTGCATCGGAGGTATCCGCATAGATGTGCCGGATCCCGTAGACTTCCCTGGCCAGTGCAATGCCCTGCTGCATGGCCCTTGTGCCGTAGCCGTGCCCCTTGCAGGTGTCATCCCGAAGAATGATGCCGATTTCGCAGGCTTTGCTATCATCATCAGTGATCTTTAGGGACAAAGCCCCAATACAATCCTGTTCACCTAGGAAAATGCCGAAAACAGGGTGCCATTGCTGCTGTTCACATTCGTAGTCAAAGCAGCGATCCGCATAGGCTTTGCAGTAAAGGTAGCGTCCCGTCATCAGGACGGCATCCGGAACATAGTGGGCATAGAAATCATGGTATTCGCTTCTTGTGAAAGGGCGAAGGCTGATTGCTGGCTGCATCAAAGCAAACCATCCTTCCAATCTGCTTGAGAAAGCACCTGGCAAAGTGCTTCCAGCCCCTGCAAATCCTCCTCATCGAAGCGATTGAGAGAAGGGCTGTCAATGTCCATTACGCCATAGAGCGTATCATCGAAAATCAGCGGCAGCACAATTTCCGCATTGGATGCACTGTCACAGGCAATGTGCCCCGGAAACTGGTGCACATCCGGCACAAGCTGTGCCGTGCGCTGGAGGGCAGCCGTGCCGCAAACACCTCGACCCAATCGAATGGTGGTGCAGGCAATCTTCCCTTGAAAGGGACCCAGCAGCAGTGTATCACCCTTCAGCAAATAAAATCCTGCCCAGTTGATGTCAGGAAGTGCCTCCCACAGCAGGGCAGCGCAGTTGGCCATGCTGGAAATGGGGCTTGTGCATCCATCCATTAAAGCGGTTAGCTGTTCTTTCAAGAGCGCATACAGTGCGCTTTTTTCCTGAGGCCAAGCAGGCGTATCATGCATTGAGGCATTCCTTCCTTTCCTTAAAGGACATAAAGATAAATGGCAAAGAAATGAAGAATGGTGCCGCCAAGGCAAAAGAAATGGAAGATGGAATGGAAAAACTTCTTTTTCGAGCCAATGCCGTACAGGATGGCACCCAGCGTATAAACGCAGCCCCCTGCCAGCAGCAGGTTAATGCCCCGAGGATCCATCAAGGTTTTTAATTGCGGGAAGGAAAACAGCACCATCCATCCCATTACAAGGTAGCAGGCAACAGACACCTTGGCGAACTTTTTCAGGCTTACGGCATTGAGCACCACGCCTACAATGGCGATAAGCCAAATCACCCCGAACAGCCACCAGCCCATGCTTTCACGCAGGGTCACAAGGGTAAAGGGCGTATAGGTGCCGGCAATCAGGAAAAAGATGGTGCAGTGATCGAACACTCGAAACACCCGCTTCGCCCGATTCACCTTCAGCGCATGGTACAGGCAGCTCATCAGGTACAGAATCACCGTCGTTACGCCAAAGACAATAGAAGAAGCAAGCTTGAACCCATCAAAGGGATTGCAGCTTTTTACAATACAAAGCACCAAGGCAGCAATGCCCAGCAAAGCCCCCACCCCATGGGAAATGGAGCTGATTAATTCCTCTGCCAGACTATAAGTAGGAATGGCCACACGGTGCTTCCGTTCTTCAGCACTGATCAATTCGATACCTCCGCTTTACTTGATCAGCCGGAAAAGCGAGACAACCTCACCAACAATGGTCAATTCCTTGGTGTAAATAGGCTCCATCGTGGGATTTTCCGGCTGTAGACGATAGGTACCGTCATCTTCTTTGAAGAAGCGCTTCACGGTCGCCGAATCGTCAATCATGGCCACAATAATATCGCCATTGGACGCATGGTTCTGCTGCTGGACAATAATATAGTCGCCATCCATAATACCTGCATTGATCATACTGTCCCCATGGACACGCAAAATAAAATGATCGCCCCGACCAAGCATCACTTCAGGGATGGAAACATAATCCTCCAGGTTCTGCTCTGCCAGAATGGGCACGCCGGCCTGAACATGACCCACCACAGGCACAGCCACCGTAGCGTTACGGATGAAATTCGGGTCGCCGACAATTTCCATGGCACGGGGCTTCATTGCGTCACGGTGCAGCAGGCCACGCTTTTCAAGGCGCTGCAAATGACCGTGTACCGTAGAGGTAGACTTCAGCCCTACCGCATTGGCAATTTCCCGAACACTGGGCGGATAACCCTTGGTTTGTATCTCCGACTTAATGAAATCAAGAATGCGCTGCTGGTTATCACCACGAGGCCGCTGCACAACTCATCGCCACCTTATATATAATAATTGATGAAGGATCAATTGATTCTATCATATTCCGCACAAAAAATCAAAACAATTTCAAAAAGCAATGTTCGTTTTTTAATTTTTCAAAATTGCCTTTCCAGCCTGAAAATGCCAGAAAAGCGAACGTTACCATTTTTCTGCCGTTTGAAAAGGAGGCTTCCGCCAGCTTTTATTTATGCATGTTGCATATTTTTCTCGAAATGTTCCCCATCGGAAGACGTCCTTTTCAGCTTGCTCAAAGTGCCCATTTCAGGAGAAAACAGCAGGATGGCAAAGGTCAAGTAATTGAACCGCTTGCCTTTGCCGTTCATGTTCAACATGGCGATTATACGGAAGTCGCAACACTTTCGTAATGAAATTCAGAAAAGAGAACAATCGAAATACAAAAAAGACTTGTATTTATGCGCAAAATGGTTTATGATAGTAACGAACAGAGCGGTTCAGCCAGCATGACTGGACCGCTTTGCCTATAACCTTTGCCGAATGGAGGTCAAATCATGCAGCAGCGTCACCCATGGCGCAGGTTCTGGAAGACAGCTTTGGTGCTCCTGGTGATCGGTGCCATCCCGGGTGTGTATCTCGGTATCCGTCGATCGTCTCCGCCTCTTACCTTCGCTGCTGATCTGGTCTTTGCTCAGGCATCCGTTTTCCTCATTTGGGGATTGATTCGGCTCCTTGGCAACATGCGTGCTTTCACTTCCTTTACCTGGGGATTGAAATCGCTGCGCAGGCTGATTGCCAACAGGTCCATGAAATCCTCCCACGCCAAGGACGAGTACCTGAAATACCGCAATGAACGCCCCGTGCACGACGATGTGCCCATGCTGATGATTTGCGGTGGTATACTCATGGTATTGTCTTTGGTGCTCACCGTGCTCGTCATCCGCACGGCGTGACTTTCCCGGACGTATGCACGGATGCTTCACAGTGTCCTTTGCATAAAAATCTTCCGAAGGAGTGAGTTCCTGTGAAACTGAGACGACTGGTATCCCTCCTCGCATCGGCAGCTCTTTTGCTGACCTGCTTCTCTGCCGCGGGCGCAGAGGGTGAGACCACCGAAAAGGTGTATCACACCTACATGAAGAGTGACAGTCCCGTGCTGAGTGCCCATGACTCTGTTGAGGTCTCCGTGGAAACGCCGCTGCTCTACTGCTCCGCTTTCCTGTTCCGCGCCGTACCGGATGATGATGGCATGGGCTATCACTACATCGGCGATATTGCTTCCGAGCTGCCTATTCAGGTAGATGACTATACCTGGCAGATCAAGCTGGATCCTGCGGCTCACTGGTACAATGGTGATCCCATCAATGCGGACACCATGATTTACTCCTATCAGATGCTGCTTGATCCCATCCTGGCCAACAAGATGGCTGACTTCCTGAGCGACTACAGCATTACCATTGTAAACGCTAAGGACTACAGCCTCCAAGGCACCAGCAACACCATCAGCTGGGACGAGGTCGGTATCAAGAAAATTGATGACTACACCATCGAAATTCACACCGTGGACGCCAACACCCAGGCTGATGTTTGCTCTCACTTCACCAACCGTGCCACCGGCCCCGTGTACGAACCTCTCTACGAAGCCGGCATGAACGAAGACCGTACTTCTACCACCTACGGCACTTCCCTGGATACCTGGATGAGCTGCGGCCCGTACTACCTTGATACCTGGACTTACGACTCCATCCAGGTATACAAGAAGAACGATACCTATTGGCACAGCGACTTGTTCCATTACGACGCAGTGGAAGTTCGTATCATTCCTGAGATGAACGCCCGTGTTGAGCTGTGGGAGCAGGGTCTGTTGGACGATTTCACTCCTGACGCCAACACCATTGAAACCTACATCGACGATCCTCGTACGGTGGAATATCCTTCCATCACCGTGTATCACATCGATGTGAACTGCAAGAATCCCGAAAATCCCCTGTGCTCCTCCATCAACTACCGCAAGGCTCTGTACCACGCCATGAACCGTGAAGTGATCGCACGTGACCTGTTCGGTTATCAGGAGCCCAGCGGTACCTATGTAAACGGCATGGCTGGCCTGCTGAGCGAATCCGGCTTGACCTATCGTGAAAGCGAATACGGCAAGGCCGTGACTGCACTGGTAGAGTCTTGGGGTCCCTACGGCTACAGCCCCGAACTGGCTCGTGAATACCTGGCCAAGGCTTACGAAGAGTGCGGCGTGTCCGACGATACCGTGATCACCCTGACCATGGCCTTCGACGAATCCGACACCGCCTGGAAGGCTACCGCCGAGTACCTGATGGAAGAGTTCCCGGTCATCTTCGAAGGCAAGCTGCAGATCAAGATTGTCACCTATGCCGGTATGTCCACCACGGACTACAAGAAGACCACGGACACTTGGGATCTGTCCCCCAATGACTGGTCTCGCGGTGCTGCCCGTACCTATCCCTACACCTGCTTCTACTACTACCTGAGCTCCTATGCTTCTCATCCGAATAACTTCTTCGATGCAGAGTTTGAAGAACAGTATGCGGTGGCTGATTCCGTGAAGACGGACTACAACAAGATGCTGGAAGAAACCGCAAAGCTGGAAGAGATTTATCTGGAGAAGGTTATCAACATCCCCATGGTACAGGAAATCAACTATCAGATGTTCTCTGATCGTCTGGTTCTTCCCGTGCAGACCTACATTCCCGGTATCGGCTGGGGCACCATGTTTGGTGACATTGCCGAGTAATTCCCCCGCTTCAGGTGCATGGATGTACCGAACTTCGGTGCATCCATGCACCTATACCATTTGATAATACGCTGCCTTAACGAACTGACTTATTCGCGGTTCCACGGCAAGAGTGGAGGGCCTTGATGTTTAAGTATGTCCTTGGCCGGATTGGTGCCATGCTTCTGACGCTGTTTCTCGTAATGACGCTCTCTTTTTGGGTCATTCGACTGATGCCTATGAGCATCTTTGAAAACCCTGAAGTTTCTCCCGAGATTCAGGCAAAGCTGGAAGCAGAAATGCACCTGCACGAGCCCATGCTTGCGCAGTATTACTATTTTATCGAGGGCATTGTGACTCGCGGCGACTTTGGTACATCGGTCAAGGTTCGTCCCGGTTTGGATGTTTTTGAAATTCTGTCCATCCGTATTCCCCCTACCGTTGTGCTGAACATTTTTTCGCTTTTAATTTCGATTCCTCTAGGCATTATTGTCGGTACATGGGCTGCGCTGAAGCGCAATAAAATGACCGACAATATCCTATCCTTTTTAATTGTGATCTGTATATCGGTGCCATCCTTCGTCTTTGCTTCCCTATTGCAGTATTGCTTTACCTACCTGTGGCCCATCTTCCCGACCCTGTATGACTCTCAGGCCACAACCTTCGGCGGTCAGTTGTACTCCATGATTTTGCCCATTATTGCCCTGGCATTGGGACCGATTGCCTCCATTGCCCGGTATCTGCGTGGCGAGCTGATTGAAACCCTGTCCTCCGAGTACCTGCTTCTTGCCCGCACCAAGGGACTGACCCGCACGGAAGCCACTGTGAAGCATGCCTTCCGCAACTCCCTTGTGCCCATCGCCAACACCATCATTCCCATGATTACAGGCATTATGGGCGGCTCCCTTGTGGTGGAGAAGATGTTTGCTGTTCCCGGCATGGGCGGCTTGCTCATCGACTCCATCTTGGCCGGCGACCACTTTCTGACTGTTGCACTGCTGATTTTCTACTCCGCAATTTCCCTGTTCACCATTTTGATTGTGGACATTTCCTATGGCATTATCGATCCTCGAATTCGTGTGGGAGGTGGTAAGTAATGATTATTGAAGACCGAAATCATCTCCCGGAAGAGCTGGCCAATATCCCTGAAGAAGACTTTGCTCCTTTGGGTGAGGTTCAGTTTCACGATGAGGAATTCAAGACAAAGCCCATTGGTTTTTATAAGGATGCCTGGCAGCGTCTGCGGAAGAGCAAGCTTTCCATGGTTTCCTTGGCCATTATTTTGATTATCATTGCTCTGGCTGTTGTTGTGCCCAACATTACGGGCTACTCCTATACTCAGCAGAACGTAAGCCAGAAAAACCTTCCGCCGAAAATTCCGCTGCTGGAGAAGATCGGCATTGCCGACGGCACCATGGTGCTCACTAACCGCAAAAAGTCTTCCCTGGAAAACACGAGCCGTTTCCCGGAAGGCAGCGTGCTTGAGATCGTTAACGAATACGATGCCAAAGGCGTTACCGTAGTGGATGTAAAGGTAGACTACTATGCCTACTGCGGTGTGCCGGAAGGTGAATATCACTGGTTCGGCACCGACTACCTGGGGCGGGATATTTTGACCCGCCTGTTTAAGGGCACACGAATTTCCCTGCTGATCGCCTTTATTTCCGTTGTTACCAATGTAATTATCGGCGTAATTTACGGTTCCATTGCCGGATACTACGGCGGCAAGGTGGACATGATCATGACTCACTTTGCCGAGGTGCTGGACGGACTGCCCTACATTGTGGTGACCATTCTGTTCATGATTCTCTTTGGTTCCGGCATGTTCTCCATTATTCTGGCACTGACCGTCACCGGCTGGATTGGTACTGCCCGGCTGATTCGTGCTCAGTTCTATCGCTTTAAGGGACGTGAGTATGTCCTTGCTGCCCGAACCCTGGGCGTGCCTGACCGGAAGCTGATTTTCCGTCACATTCTGCCCAACACGGTGGGTCCCCTGATTACCCGTGCCATGATTGCCATTCCCGGCGCTATTTTCTCCGAATCCTTCCTAGCATACATTGGCCTGGGCATCAAGCCCCCGGAACCCTCCATCGGCACCCTGCTTTCCACAGGCCAGAGCGTGCTGCTCCAGTACCCCTATCAGACTTTGTTCCCTGCAGTGCTGATTTCCCTGCTGATGGTTGCCTTCAACCTGTTTTCCAACGGCCTGCGGGACGCTATGGATCCTACCAGACGCGGAGAGGATGCGTGATACCAGATGGCAAATGAAGTTAAATCCACTGAAACCTTGCCGGATGATGTGATCCTTCGCGTGGAGGATTTGCGGGTTTCTTTCCGTACCTATGGCGGCATTGTGCAGGCCGTGCGTGGCGTCAGCTTTGACCTGAAGCGTGGCGAAACGGTGGCCATTGTTGGCGAAAGCGGTTCCGGCAAGTCTGTTTCTACCAAGGCGATTATGGGCATTCTTGCCCCCAATGCCATGATTGACAGCGGCCGCATCCTTTATGACGGCATGGATCTGACAAAGATTGACGAGGATCACATGCACGAGATTCGCGGTCACCGCATTGGCATGGTGTTTCAGGATCCCATGTCTGCCCTGAACCCCATTATGAAGGTGGGCAAGCAGATTATGGAGGTGCTCCGCAAGAAGGGCTTGCGTCATGACGAAGCCAAGCGTCGGGCACTGGAACTGATGGAAGCTGTCGGCATCCCGGATGTGGAGCGCCGGTTTAACCAGTATCCTTTTCAGTTTTCCGGCGGCATGCGGCAGAGAATCGTCATTGCCATTGCCCTGGCCGGTGATCCGGAAATCCTCATCTGTGATGAACCTACCACCGCCCTGGACGTTACGGTGCAGGCAAAAATTCTGGAGCTGATTAACCGTATCCGTGAAGAGCGGCATTTGTCTGTGATCTTCATCACCCATGACCTGGGCGTGGTGGCCAACATGGCTGACCGGGTGAACATTATGTATGCAGGCCGTATTGTGGAAATGGGCACGGCGGAGGAAATATTCTTTGAGCCTGCCCACCCCTATACATGGGCGCTTTTGTCCTCCATGCCTGATTTGCAGACCAAGGATCGGCTCATGGCCATTCCCGGCACGCCTCCCAATATGATTTATCCCCCGGCAGGCGATGCCTTTGCAGCTCGGAACCAGTATGCGCTGAAGATTGATACGGAGAAGGAGCCGCCTTTCTTCCGCCTGTCCGATACCCATTTGGCTGCCACCTGGCTGCTGCATCCCAAGGCTCCGAAAATCGAAATGCCCAAACAGCTGCAGGAACGTATTCAGCGCATGAAGGAGGCGGCAAAGGATGTCCAATGATAACTATATTCTGGAGGTCAAGCATCTTTGCCAGTCCTTCACAAGCGGCCGGGGCAAGAAGCGCATGACGGTCAATGCCGTCAATGATGTTTCTTTCGGTATTCATCCGGCAGAAACTTTCGGTCTTGTAGGCGAAAGCGGCTGCGGTAAAACCACCACAGGCCGTTCCATTATTCGGCTTTATGACCCGACCAGCGGACAGGTGTTTTTCGATGGTCAGGAAATCACCGGCCCCATGACCCGTGAAAAGCGGAAATTCCTGACCAGCAACATTGCCATGATCTTTCAGGATCCCATTGAATCCCTCAATCCCCGTATGACCATTGAGGAAATCATCGGTGAAGGCTTGACCTTGCGCGGCGTAACGGACAAGCAAGAGGTTCGCCGCCAGGTGATTGAAATGCTGCGCAAGGTGGGTTTGACTGCCGAGCATGCTACCCGCTATCCCCACGAATTCTCCGGCGGTCAACGGCAGCGGATCGGTATTGCCCGTGCCATGATTATCAAGCCCCGCATGATCATTGCAGACGAACCCGTTTCCGCACTGGACGTTTCCATTCAGGCCCAGGTCATCAATCTGCTGAACGACCTGAAGGAAGAAATGGGATTGACAATCCTGTTCATTGCGCACAATCTTTCCGTGGTCAAGTACTTCAGTGACCGCATTGGCGTGATGTACTACGGCAAAATGGTAGAAATTGCACGCAGTGAAGACCTTTACGAGCACCCCATGCATCCCTATACCCGGGCACTGCTTTCCGCCATTCCTGAGCCGAATCCCCTGACGGAGCGGAAGCGGATCCGCACGGACTACGTGCCGGAAAGAGACCATGATTATTCCGTAGAAAAGCCTTCCATGGTAGAAATTGAGCCGGAGCACTTTGTGTACTGCTCGCCCTCTGAGGAAGCGGCACTGCGCAAGAAATTCGGTCTGTAAGCGGAGGAATGATGATGTTTGACGTTCAGGCGGTTGACGCACGGATTGCTCAGCTTGTTAAGCAGCAGCACTTGGCTGGCGTATCAGTGTGCGTAAAAGGAAAAGATGGCACGATCTTTTCCCGTCAGTACGGCGTGCGTGATTTGGCCATGAAGACGCCTGTGGATGCAGACACGGTTTTCGGTATTGCGTCCATGAGCAAATCCATTACATCCCTTGCGCTGTGCATCCTGGATGCAGAGGGCAAGCTGTCTGTGGATGACCCGGTGGTCAAGTATATTCCCTCCTTCCGCATTCCCGGCACACCCCGCAGCGCAGTGACCATCCGGCACTTGGCCATGCATACTTCCGGTATGCCGCCCATGGAGCCTTTGGAATGGTCCATTGCCATGAATACCAATCGCCGTGAATGTCCCTGGCTGCTGGAAATGCGGGCATCGGCACCTAACAAGATGGAGACCATTGAGCAGGTTATTGATTATGTAGCTCATTGCCCCTACCCTACCCTTGGTGCACCCGGCGAAATCATGAGCTACTCCAACGAGGGGTACGCCATTCTTTCCTACGTGGTGGATCAGGCAGCGCACGTCAAGCTGGAAGACTTCTGCCGTGACCGAATCTTTGCCCCTATTGGCATGACGAGAACGGTCATGGATGATGACTGCGTATCTGCCAAGGCCATGGCAAATGGCGATATTACGTCCCTCTTCGAACGTGAAAATGGCGAAACCATCGGAGACGACATCTGGAACATCCTGCCGCCTTTCCGTGGCTGCGCCATGGTAAAGTCTACCGCACCCGATATGGCTGCCTACTATTGCTGCCTTGCCAACCGCGGCAAAGTCAATGGGGAGCAGGTCATTCCCGCCGCCGCTGTAGAACGACTGGTAGGCGCTGAGTATCCGGAAACAGCCCATGATTATTACTGTATGGGGCTTAACAAGTTTGTCCGGGACGGACACGTTTTCCTGGAGCATGCAGGCGGTCTGCACGGTGTCTCCACCAAGGGTGCCGCCATTCGTGACCTGGGGTACGGGATGGCCGTTCTCTGCAACCAAGGGGACGAAGACATGGATGATATTCTTTGGATCCTTTACAGTGCTTTGCTGGATATGCCCCTTGATACCTGCTTCCGCCGCTATCAGCCCAATTGCGAGGATTTCAGTGATCCCGAAATGATGGTTGGCCATTTCACCGGGCATGAGGGTTCTCCTGAACACCTGTCTGTGCAGGTTGTTGATGGTAAGCCTGTTGCCCGCAAAGGCGAAACCGACATGGTGCTTCGCTATTGCGGCGGAACAAAGTTCCTGGGCTACACAAGCGAAACCGCTACTTCTCCTTGCGCAAGGCTGGAGTTCCTGATTCGGAATGGCGAAACCTGGGGCGTGCGGGTCGGTACACGAGTTTTCACACGAGATCATGCGTAATTTGCAGCTTCCTTCCGTTCGATAAAAGGCGGAAGGAAGCTGTTTTTATTTACGGAAAAGTTCATGTTTTCAAGCTTGACAATCCCCTCTTCCATTGCTAGACTGAACATAGCAATACATCGTTTCGTTTGTATAGGAGGGCTTTATGGAGATTTGCATCTCGAAGCAGTTGATTCATTTGCGGAATGACCATATCAGCTACGTGATGGGCATTTCTGACGAAGGTTTTGTCACTCACCTGTATTTCGGCAAGCGGTTGGATTCGCTGAATACCGCCAACATTTATCGCCGGTTCGGTCTGCCCGAGAACGGTAAAATCACACTCAGCGGCTGCCAGCTGGATCCGTCCCTCAATGGACTGCTGCTGGATCGGGTTCCTCAGGAGTATCCTTCCTTCGGCCTCGGAGATTCCCGGCAGGGAAGCCTTACGGTTATGCAGGAGGACGGAACCAGCACCGTTGATCTGCGATTTGTTTCCGCCACGGTTACAGATGAAAAGCCGACTCTTTCCGGTCTGCCTGCCACCTTTGGCAAGAGCAAAACACTGCTGTTGACCCTCTTTGATGCGCTTCTGCAGCTGGAAGTGGAGCTTCGCTATACCATTTTTGATGACTGCGACGCCATTGCAAGAAGTGCCGTACTGCGCAACAAAGGCAAGCAGCGGCTTGTTATCACCAACGCCATGAGCCTTTCGCTGGACATGCCGGATGCAAACTACGATTTACTGACTTTGTCCGGCGCATGGGCACGGGAACGGGAATGGGTTCGCCGTCCGCTGGTATTCGGTGAGCAATGTGTCTCCACCAACTATGGTGCCAGCGGTCATACAACATCCCCCTTTCTTGCCCTGTTGGCACCAAGGGCAACAGAAACCCAGGGGGAAGTGTACGCTGCATCCCTTGTCTACAGCGGTAACTTCTATGCAGGGGTGGAAGTGGATCGCTTCCGCAAGGCTCGGGTTCGCCTGGGACTAAATCATGACGGATTTGCCTGGCAGCTTGCCGGCGGAGAAACCTTCTCGACCCCTGAGGCTGTGCTTGTTTATTCTGCCAATGGTCTGGATGGCATGAGCCGCCAGTTTCACTGCATCTGTGCCAATCATCTGGTGCGTGGGCAGTACGCCAAAGCACCTCGCCCCATTTTGCTGAACAACTGGGAAGCAACTTACTTCAACTTTGATGAAGAAAAGCTGCTGGGGATTGCAAAGACAGCTGCTGATGTCGGCATCGAGCTTTTCGTGCTGGATGACGGATGGTTTGGTCACCGGGATAACGACACATCTTCCCTTGGGGACTGGACAACAGATACCCGGAAATTGCCGGATGGTCTGCCTGCGCTATCCAGGAAGATTCACGACCTGGGATTGAAGTTTGGTCTGTGGTTCGAGCCGGAAATGATTTCCCCTAACAGCGATTTGTTCCGGGCACATCCCGACTGGTGCATTCATATTGATGGCCGCCCCAATGTTGAAAGCCGTCACCAGCTGGTGCTGGATTTAAGCCGTCCGGAAGTTTGCCAGCACATGTACAACGCTGTAGCTCGCCTGCTTGCTGGTGCCAACATTGACTATGTGAAGTGGGACATGAACCGGAACTTTACCTGCATTGGCTCTTCCTATCTGCGCAGGGATCAGCAGATGGAACTCCCCCACCGCTACATGCTGGGCCTTTATCGTGTACTGGAACGGCTTATCCATGACTTCCCCCACGTGCTTTTTGAAAGCTGTGCAGGCGGCGGCGGCCGCTTCGATATGGGCATGCTTCACTACATGCCCCAAACGTGGTGTTCGGACAATACGGATGCCCTTTGCCGATGCGATATTCAGTACGACACCTCCCTTGTCTTTCCGCCCTTTGCCATGGGTGCCCACGTCAGTGCGGTGCCGAACCACCAAACTGGCCGTATCACCCCGATCAGCACCCGAGGCAGGGTGGCCATGAGCGGATGCTTTGGCTATGAATTGGATCTGAACAAGCTATCCGCTGATGACTTGGCAGAAGTGCGGAAGCAGATTCAATTTGTCAAAGCCCACCGCATGACCTTGCTTTACGGCGATTTTCATCGTTTGTTATCCCCTTGGGATGGCAACGACACTGCCTGGATCACCGTTGCACCAGATCAAAGGCAGGCCATCTTTGTGCTTGTCCATGGCCACGCCAAGGCATATGAAATGCCGCCTCTTGTGAAGCTGCAGGGCTTGCATCCTGCCTTTACCTATCAAATTCAGGAGACCGGCGAAAGGTATACCGGGGCTGAACTGATGCAGTTCGGTTTATGCTGTTCCCTGCCTGACGGAGACGCAGCCTCGGTCAGTTATGTGTTAGAAGCAGTTGCGGAAGGAGAAGCACAATGAATTTGGCAATTCGTAATGGGCAGACCGCCCTTGGCATTGAACTTGGTTCTACACGCATCAAGGCTGTTTTGATGGACGAAAATCACCAGGTGCTTGCTGTCGGCAGCCATACTTGGCAGGATCAGCTTGTGAACGGCGTCTGGACCTACGATTTGGATCAGGTATGGGCAGGGTTGCAGGATTGTTATGCCGCCCTAAAGGAAAACGTGCGTCAGCGCTATGATGAAACCCTGACCACCATCGGTGTTATTGGCATCAGTGCCATGATGCACGGCTATCTTCCCTTTGATGCAAAGGGACGTTTGCTGACGCCCTTCCGCACGTGGAGGAACACCATTACCGGCAAGGCGGCCTCCATGCTGACGCAGCTTTTCAGCTTCAATATGCCCCAGCGGTGGAGCCTTTCCCACCTGTATCAGGCAATTTTAAATGATGAAGAGCATGTGAAGGATATTCGTTTCCTGACCACCCTGGCTGGATACGTACATTGGCAGCTTACAGGCCGGAAGGTGTTGGGCATCGGCGATGCCTCCGGTATGATGCCGGTGGATTCTGCAGCCTGCAGCTATGATAAGAACATGATGCAGAAGTTTGATGCGCTGATTGATACCAAGGGATACCCGTGGAAGCTTGCACAGCTGCTGCCTCAAGTGCTTGTGGCCGGTGAAGATGCCGGTACGCTCACCAAGGCAGGTGCTAATCTGCTGGATCCTTCTGGGGATTTGCAGTCTGGCATCCCCTTCTGCCCGCCGGAAGGCGATGCGGGAACGGGCATGGCCGCCACCAACAGTGTGGCCGTGCGAACCGGCAATGTTTCCGCAGGCACATCCATTTTTGCCATGGTGGTGCTGGACAAGCCCCTGAGCAAAATGTACCCGGAAATCGACATGGTAACGACCCCCAGCGGCAAACCCGTTGCCATGGTGCATTGCAATTCCTGCACCTCTGACCTGAATGCATGGATCGGCCTTTTCCGGGAGTTTGCGGATATGTCAGGGAGTTGCCTTACCTCCGATATGCTGTACAATCAGCTGTTCAGCAAGGCTCTGGAAGCAGACCGGGACTGCGGCGGCGTTGTATCCTTCAATTGCTACTCTGGGGAGCCTGTAACAGGCCTTGAACAAGGCTGTCCCCTGATGACCCGTCAACCAGACGCAAAGTTTTCCCTTGCCAACTTCATGCGAGCCAATCTTTACAGTTCCGTCGCTGCACTGGCCATTGGCATGGGTATCTTGAAAAATGAAGAGGTGGAAATCCATCGCATTCTAGGACACGGTGGGCTTTTCAAGACGCCTTTCGTTGGGCAAAGTATCCTCGCCGCCGCTCTGGATGCGCCGGTTACCGTCATGGAAACAGCCAGCGAAGGCGGCGCATGGGGCATCGGTCTGTTGGCCATGTATCGGCTTCGCCATACAGACGGCGAGACCTTGGAAGACTACCTTGAAAACAAAGTTTTTGCCGGTATGCCAGCAAAAACCATCATGCCGGATCATGAAGATGTAGAAGGCTTCAAAACCTGGCTGGAAAAATACTGCGCTTATTTGCCTGTTGAAAAGGCTGCGGCCGGTTTGGCATACTGATTTCATGATGATTACGTGATAGTTTCTGTTGGCAAAGGCAGAAAATCCGCTGTAATGAAAACGATTGCGATGGAGACCTTTGCAGAGGAGGCCGCACTGAAATGAGCAGAGAATTCTTTGGCGAGGAATATTGTGCCCTGAAGCGAAAGAAAGCGGGGAATCCTCGGCTGGTAACGCTGGGCGACTTGTATGTGATTCTCCGCAAAGCATGGTGCAAAGAGACTGCATATCCGTCTTGCCAAGCAGAGTGGGTACCGTCTTACCCATCTTACGGACAGTGCGCACTCACTGCAATGCTTGTATACGACATGTTTGGCGGCACGATCCATCGCATCCGTTTTCATGGTGGTAGTACCCACTACTTTAATAAAATTGATGGTCACTACATCGATCTCACCAGTGAACAGTTTGACCTTTACAACATTCCTGTCAGCTATGAACCGAATGAGGAAATACCCAGGCACTATTGCGGCAAAAATACCGACACTGCCAAGCGGTACAAGCTGCTGATTGCACGCATTGCTGAAATGCTGTGAATGTGGCGCTTCTGTTGCTCACGCCTTTTTACAATCAGTGAGCCTTTTCATGAAAGGAATTTGGCATCCATAAAAAACGCCACCGATGGCTAAGCATTTCTGCTTTCCATCGGTGGCTTCATTTAGTTCATCAAATTACTTAGTCTTAGGACCTGCTGCAACCAATGCCTTGCCAGCATCGTTGCCGGTGTACTTCTCGAAATTCTTCACGAAGCGAGAAGCCAGATCCAGTGCCTTGGTTTCCCACTCGGTCTTGTCGGCATAGGTATCACGAGGATCCAGAATGCCGGAGTCAACACCGGGCAGCTCGGTAGGCACTTCGAAGTCGAAGTAAGGAATTTTCTTGGTGGGAGCCTTCAGGATATCGCCGCTCAGGATGGCGTCGATGATGCCACGGGTATCCTTGATGGTGATACGCTTGCCGGTGCCGTTCCAGCCGGTGTTCACCAAGTAGGCCTTGGCACCGTTGGCTTCCATCTTCTTCACCAGCTCTTCGCCGTACTTGGTGGGATGCAGCTCCAGGAAGGCCTGGCCGAAGCAAGCAGAGAAGGTAGGCGTAGGCTCGGTGATGCCGCGCTCGGTACCAGCCAGCTTAGCGGTGAAGCCAGACAGGAAGTAGTACTTGGTCTGCTCGGGGGTCAGGATGGACACGGGAGGCAGAACACCGAATGCGTCAGCAGACAGGAAGATCACGTTCTTGGCTGCGGGGGCAGAGGAGATGGGGCGGACAATGTTCTTGATATGGTCAATGGGGTAGGACACACGGGTGTTCTCCGTCACAGACTTATCAGCGAAGTCGATCTTGCCGTCCTTATCCAGGGTAACGTTCTCCAACAGAGCATTGCGCTTGATGGCGTTGTAAATGTCAGGCTCAGAATCCTTGTCCAGGTTAATGACCTTGGCATAGCAGCCGCCTTCAAAGTTGAACACGCCGTTATCGTCCCAGCCGTGCTCGTCATCGCCGATCAGCAGACGCTTAGGATCGGTGGACAGGGTGGTCTTGCCGGTGCCGGACAGGCCGAAGAAGATGGCCGTGTTCTTGCCTTCCATATCGGTGTTGGCAGAGCAGTGCATGGAGGCGATACCCTTCAGGGGCAGGTAGTAGTTCATCATGGAGAACATGCCCTTCTTCATTTCGCCGCCGTACCAGGTATTGATGATCACCTGCTCACGGCTGGTGATGTTGAAGGCCACGCAGGTCTCGGAGTTGAGGCCCAGTTCCTTGTAGTTCTCCACCTTGGCCTTGGAGGCATTGTAGACAACAAAGTCAGGCTTGAAGTCCTTCAGTTCTTCAGCAGTAGGCTTGATGAACATGTTGGTCACGAAGTGAGCCTGCCATGCAACTTCCACGATGAAGCGAATAGCCATGCGGGTATCCTTGTTGGCGCCGCAGAAGGCATCCACCACGTACAGCTTCTTGTTGCACAGTTCCTTGGTGGCCAGTTCCTTCACAGCCTTCCAAGTATCCTCGGTCATGGGATGATTGTCGTTCTTGAACTCAGGAGAAGTCCACCAAACGGTGTCCTTGCTGTTTTCATCCACCACCAGGTACTTGTCCTTGGGGCTGCGGCCGGTGTAAATGCCGGTCATAACATTCACAGCACCCAGTTCGGATACCTGACCCACTTCATAGCCTTCCAGTTCAGGCTTGGTTTCTTCAGCGAACAGATCCTCATAAGAGGGATTATACACAACTTCCGTTGTACCGGTAATGCCATACTTGGTCAAATCAAGATCAGCCATTGTTGCAAACCTCTTTCTTTTTGCTATTTATGTATAACGGCGACAAAAGTCTCCGATACACATCACAGGGAAATTCAGACGATTACACAGGCATCGTCTTGTCAGCCTTGTTCAGCAGGGTGCTGTCCACATGCTTTTCCTTAGCTGCACGATACTCGAAGAACTTGGGGGCAACCTTGGGGAACATGGCGTAGGTCAGCACATCCTCGTCCTTTTCATACCACTGCTGCATCTCTGCCTTCAGCTTTTCCAATTCCGGCGGCAGGGTATCGGCAAAGCGGCAGGTAACCACCTTGTCATTGCCGATGCACTTCTTGCGCACTTCTTCGTTGACAGGTGCCGGCAGCTTGCCATACTCGCCACGGAGCAGACCCTTGCTTTCCTTGGGCACCATCTTGTAGCGCTCGCCATAGAGCACGTTCATTACAGCCTGAGTGCCCACGATCTGGGAAGTAGGCGTGACCAGCGGCGGATAGCCAAAGTCCTTACGAACCCGAGGTACTTCAGCCAGCACGTCGTAGTACTTGTCCATGGCATTGGCCTGCTTCAGCTGACCAATCAGGTTGGACAGCATGCCGCCGGGAACCTGATACTGGAGGGTCTTCACATCCACGCCCAACACACGGGAAGGATCACGCCAGCCATCAGCCGTCAGGCGATCAGCCACGCCACGGAAATAGCCTGCCAGGTCGCTGAGCAGATCCAGGTTGAAGCCGGTGTCATACTCGGTGTCCTTCAGGGTGGCGACCAGAGACTCGGTCGCAGGCTGAGACGTGCCGCTGGCCAGGGGGCTCAGGCAGGTATCCACCACATCAGCACCTGCTTCAATGGCCTTCAGCAGCACCATATCGCCGGTGCCGGTGGTGTTGTGGGTGTGCACCACGATGGGCAGGCTGGTTTCCTTCTTCAGCCGCTTTACCAGGCTGTAAGCCTTGTAGGGCAGCAGCAGGTTAGCCATGTCCTTGATGCAGATCAGGTCTGCACCCATCTTTTCGATTTCAACCGCCAGCTTTACGAAGTAATCCTCGTTATGCACGGGAGACTCGGTATAGCTCATGGCGATTTCTGCGGTTCCGCCGTACTTCTTGGTGGCCTTCACAGCCGTTGCCATGTTGCGCAGATCGTTCAGTGCGTCAAAGCAGCGGATAATGTCAATGCCATTCTCCACAGCCTTCTTCACGAAGAACTCCACCACATCGTCAGAATAGGGGCGATAGCCCAGCAGGTTCTGACCACGCAGCAGCATTTGGGTCTTAGTGTTGGGCAAGCCAGCCTTCAGCAGGCGCAGACGCTCCCAGGGATCCTCATTCAGGAAACGAATGCAGGCATCGTAGGTGGCACCGCCCCAGCACTCCAGAGAATAATAGCCTACCTTGTCCAGCTTTGCCAGAGCAGGCAGCATTTCATCGGTACGCATCCGCGTAGCGGCCTGAGACTGATGACCGTCACGCAGAATGGTATCAGTAATTTTTACCTTTGCCATAGGAATAGCCTCCTTATCTGCAATCAGGGGAAACCCGGCAGCAGGGAATGGTTCCTCCCCTGCAGCCATGGAATGATTAGCCGAACATGCTCAGCAGCACACCGGCAGCAATAGCAGAACCGATAACGCCAGCCACGTTAGGACCCATAGCATGCATCAGCAGGAAGTTGCCAGGGTTCTCCTGCTGACCAACCTTCTGGGACACACGGGCAGCCATAGGCACAGCGGACACGCCGGCAGAGCCGATCAAAGGATTGATCTTGCCGCCGCTGAGCTTGTTCATCAGCTTGGCCAACAGCACGCCGCCAGCAGTACCCATGCTAAAGGCCACAATGCCCAGTGCGATGATTTCCAGCGTACGGACAGACAGGAAGGTAGAGGCCGTAGCCGTAGCACCTACCGTGATGCCCAGGAAGATGGTGACGATGTTCATCAACTCGTTCTGAGCCGTCTTGTTCAGACGTTCCACCACGCCGCATTCCTTCATCAGGTTACCCAGCATCAGGCAGCCAACCAGAGGCGTTGCAGAGGGCAGCAGCAGAGAAACCAGAATCGTAACCACGATGGGGAACAGGATCTTCTGCTTCTTGGTCACAGGTGCCAGCTGCTCCATCACAATCTGACGTTCCTTCTTGGTGGTCAGTGCCTTCATGATGGGGGGCTGAATCACAGGAACCAGTGCCATGTAGCTGTAGGCAGCCACGGCAATGGGTCCCAAAAGGTGGGGTGCCAGTTTGCCGGTCAGCCAGATAGCGGTAGGACCGTCAGCACCGCCGATGATGCCGATAGCACCAGACTCAGCACCGGTGAAGCCGAAAAGAGCATAAGCACCGATAAAGGTCACGAAGATGCCCAGCTGTGCGGCAGCACCCAGCAGCAGGGTTTTGGGATTGGCAATCAGGGGACCAAAGTCAGTAGAAGCGCCAACGCCCATGAAGATCAAGCAGGGATAAATGCCCAGCTTAACACCCAGGTACAGGTAGTCCAGCAGACCGGCAGAAATCACCTTGCCGCTATTGGCCACCAACGTGCCCAGTGCATCATAGACAAGGCCATTGGCCAGGTAGCACTCGCTGTCCATGACCACGTTAATAGTATCAAACAGCACGGTGCCATTAGCCACGCTCACCAGTGCGCCGGTTTCCGTCAGGCGAACAGCTTCCGTCAGGGTGGAGGTCACATGGCCAATCACCTGACCAGCTTCCGTCATTACAGCACCTGCCGCATTGACCGTCAGCGTGCCCAGTCCAACCAGATCCGCCGAGTTCACCAATGTGGCTCCGCCAAACAACGACCAGTTTACATGACCGCCTGCGAACAGTTCCTCATGGAACACATCGCTGCCCAGCAGGTTGGTCAGCAGCATACCAAAGGCAATAGGCAAAAGCAGCAGCGGCTCGAATTGCTTCACAATGGCCAGGTACAGCAACGCACATGCCACACCCACCATGATCAGTGTTCCGGGATCCGCCACATATGCTGCGATGCCTGAGGACGCATACAAATCTGCAAGCGTCTGGAAAACGTTAATATGCATCGTATCAGCTCACTTTCATTGCAGCTATGCGGGCTTCAGCCTTACGCAAGGGTCACCAGAACGTCGCCGGCTTCCACCGTTGCGCCCTTGGTAACAACAACCTGAGCCACCACGCCGTCATGAGGAGCGGGAATCTCATTTTCCATCTTCATAGCTTCCAGCACGCACAGTGCCTGACCGGTGGTCACCTTGTCGCCAGCCTTGACCTTTACGTCCAGGATGTTGCCGGGCATGGGAGCTTTCACGGGTTCGCCGCCAGCAACTGCGGGAGCAGCCTTAGCAGCAGGGGCAGCAGCAGCCACGGGGGCAGCGGCAACAGGAGCAGCCACGGGAGCGGCAGCACGTACGGGAGCAGCGGTAGGAGCACCGCCCACTTCTTCCACTTCTACTTCATAAGCCTGACCATTAACGGTAACGTTGAACTTACGCATTTTGAAAATCCTCCTCGTTTTTCATCTTAAAAACGGCTGTAGATTTGTTCTTCGCGGCCAGCCTTCTGCCAGGCAGGCGCATTGGAAATACGGCGTACGTGACGCACGGTGAAGGCAGTCCCCTCTTCCATCATGCAGGAAACGGCGGCGGTGATCACAGCGATCAGCGCATCGTCATCCTTGGCAGCAACGGGGGCAGGAGCCACAGGAGCTGCTGCAACAGGAGCAGGAGCCTCGGCAACCTTTGCCTTCTTCCTTTCGGTGGTAAGCATTGTAATGACCTTGATCAGACCAATCAAAATGATCAATCCGAAGAAGACCACCAGCATGCCGATCAGGGTAACCAGCAAGCCATCGATCAATCTATCCATTATGCTGCACGTCCTTTCCGGTTACAGCGGCAGGTTGCCGTGCTTCTTAGGCGGATTGGATTCACGCTTGGAAGACAGCATTTCAAGGGCAGCAATAACCAGCTTACGGGTATCGGCCGGATCGCACACATCGTCGATCATGCCGGATTGAGCAGCTGCCACGCCGTCTGCCACTTCATCGGCATACTTGGCTTCCAGCTCAGCACGCTTTGCCAGCGGGTCGCCCTTGCCGGCCTTCAGTTCGTCTTCATAAAGCACCTGCACGGCAGCATCAGGGGTCAAAGCGGAAATCACTGCACCCGGCCATGCATAAGCAACGTCTGCAGTGCCCTTGCCAGCCATCGCCACAAAGCTCTGTCCGATGGCATTGCCCACCACAACGCTGACCTTGGAGCAGGTAGCTTCAGCATAGGCATACAGCAGCTGGGCAACACCTGCCATGGTCTTGGCCTGATCCTTCACATCCGGCACCACAACGCCCTTGCTGTTGATCAGGGAAACAACGGGCAGAGAGTAGCAATCGCACAGGCGGATGAAGCGAGCAGCCTTAGCGGCGGCATCAGCGGTCAGCATGCCCTCATTCATAGCGGCATCCGATACGACCAGACCAACGCTACGGCCGCCCAAACGGGTCAAAGCTACACGGATTTCCTTGCCGTAGTCCTTGTACAGCTCCACATAGGTAGATGCATCTGCCATAGCTGCCAGCAGAGAAGTGCTGTCCTTGGCGTCCACAGCAGGCAGTACCCGGTTCATATCATCGGTATCCACCAGCGGAGCATCCTCTGCATTGCAGCCGGGCAGCAGATCCAGCACCTGCACAGCCAGTGCAATGGCGGCATCCTCGTCCTTGGCCGTCAGTGCAACAGCGCCCTGTTCAGCCAGCGCCTTTGCACCGCCGACAGCTTCTTCCCCGTAAGTCTTGCCGGATACAGCGCTCATAACCTGAGGACCGTAAACCATCAACCGACCTACGTTTTCAGCCATGATGCTTACATCGCACAGCTGGCTAATCAGCGCAGCACCGCCGACGCAGGGTCCCATCACCAAGGCGATCATGGGGCATACGCCGCTGAGCTTGGTCATCTTGGCGTACACCTGGGCATAGGCATTCATAGCCTCTGCACCTTCATCCAGCCGAACGCCTGCACTGTCCATCAGGGCAATGACAGGTGCGCCGGTCTTCTGTGCCAGATCCAGCACCTTCAGAATCTTGCCGGCCTGCTTCACGCCCATGGCACCGCCATGCACCGTGAAATCCTGTGCAAACAGGTACACTGGACGATCCTGCACCGTACCGTATCCCGTTACAACCCCAGCATAGTCACCGTTCTTTGACACCAGAGCATCCGTTTCCACAAAGCTGCCCTGATCCAACAGCTTGGCCACCCGTTCCCGGGCAACCAATTTCCCCTGGGCGCGCTGCTTGGCAATGCGCTCAGCGTCTCCCTTGAGAATGCTGTCCTTCTTGTCCAGCATCCGCTTCAGGTCCTGCGTGTTGCTCATGTCCAATCTCCTTCCGTTCTTCCAATTTAAACTCGTCTTTCGGCGAGATGGAGTATAGTGGTTCAATTCTGTCCCAATTTCAGTGATTCGCCGCAAACCTTCCTTTTCCTGCTGATTTCAAAAATTTTGTCAAGTTTCTAGCAAACATTTTTCGTAAGCTCCTCAAACGCTTCCCGAATGCACGAAGGGTCTGCCTTTCGCTATGTGCGAACAGGCAGACCCTTCCGAACGGTTTTTCATCCCGCAAGATGCAAACAATTAATTAGTAGAACTTCGACCAGCGTATAATAGGTAATAACAGCTACAAAGTCGTTAATGGTGGTAATCAAGGGACCGGAAGCTACAGCCGGATCCACCTTGATCTTCTTGAAGAACAAAGGCGTTACCGTCCCCACCAGGGCTGAGACACCCATGGCTACCATCAGTGACAAGCCAATGCAGCCAGACACTGCAAAGCTGAACAACCAGTCTCTGAGCAGGCAGAAGTGTACGTAAAGGCCAATGACCAGTGTGGAAGCAGCCCCCAGCAGCATGCCCCCCACAAATCCGACCCGGCCCTCCTTAAACACCAGATGCATTTTCTGCTTGGCTGTCAGCTGCTCATCGGACAGGACACGAATGGTGACAGCCAGGGACTGGGTGCCTACGTTACCGGACATATCAAGGATCATGGACTGGAAAGCTACCACCAGCGTCAGCTGTGCCATGACAGGCTCATAGAGCGAAACCACAGCAGAAACAGCCAGACCCAGGAACATCAGCACCACAAGCCATGGGATGCGCTTCCGAAGGCTTTGATGCAGGGGCTCGTCCAAATCCTCTTCTTCGGTCAAGCCGCCTAACTTGGCATAGTCATCGCCCAACTCTTCATCGACAACTTCCACCAAGTCCTGGGATGTAATGACGCCCAGCAGCTTCATTTGGTGATCCAGCACAGGAATGGAGTCCTCGGAATAGTCCTTCAACTGTTCGATGCACTGATCCACGCTTTCATCGGCAAACACATACGGATAAGACGTGGTCACCAGGGTTTCCAGCTCTTCATAATCCCGTGCACGAATCAAGTCCGGCAAATCGATTGCGCCGTGGAAAGTGCCATCCTTGTTCAGCACATAAATGGTGGATATGTTATCATTCTCCGCCGCCTGCTCAATCAGCGTATGCATGGCCTGCTTAATGGTCAGATCCTTAGATACGCTGATGAAGTTGGTGGTCATCTTGCTGCCAATTTGATCCTCATCGTAGGACTGAATCAGCTCGATGTCCTCCCGGGCATCCTTTTCCATGAGTTCGATCAGCTTTTCCTGCTGATCAGGCTCCAAGGATTCCAGAACGTCAACGGCATCGTCCGCATCCATGCTTTCCAGAATGTCGGCAGCCTTGTCGTCCCCCAGCTCACTCAGGTATTCTTCCGGATCCTCCAGGTAGGAGAAGATTTCTGCCGTTTGATCCTGATCCAGCAGGGCGACCAAATTCTTACGTTCTGTATTGGAAAGAAGCGTCCACGCATCAGCAATATCATTGGCGTGATAGTCTGCCAAGCGCTCTTTTTTCTCTGCTGCAGAAATACTGCTGCGAATCAGCTCCGCAATCTCCGCCGCATAATCCGGATGTGTCTGAAGTTCTTCGTTCAGATCATTTCTCTGTTCCATCGGATTTCCTCCTTTTCGGTTTTCCTCTTTTTTGACACACAAAAAAGCCTGAATTGTCCAATTACAGCACAATACAGGAACCGGAAAAGATACTTGGCGCTGTTATCGCTTGATGACACGAGCAGAAGCGCCGATAAAGCATCTTCGCCCGATACTGTCCTGGCCGTCCACCCGTATCACCTGCCTCTCAACGAAATCGGTTTGATTATACAAATTCGGCGGAAGATTGTCAACCAAAATGCAGGGAAAAATTCTGCAAAGAAAAAGAAAAGAAAAAGAAAACAGGCACCCATTGCTGAGTGCCTGCAAAAGTGAAATCAGAATTACTTGATTTCCACAACGGCGCCAACTTCGGCGAACTGAGCCTTGATCTTCTCGGCTTCGTCCTTGGAAACGCCTTCCTTCAGGGTCTTGGGAGCGGACTCCACAATCTCCTTGGCTTCCTTCAGGCCCAGGCCAGACACAACTTCGCGCACAACCTTGATGACCTTGATCTTTTCGGAGCCAGCTTCCTTCAGCACAACGTCGAACTCGGTCTTCTCTTCCTCAGCAGCAGCGGCAGCGCCAGCAGCACCAACCACAGCCACGGGGGCAGCAGCAGACACACCAAACTTTTCTTCCATGGCCTTAACCAGATCGGCCAGTTCCAGCACCGTCATAGACTCGACGGCAGCAATGATCTCTTCATGAGTCATGATATTCAGCCTCCTGTTGTTTCAAAATGAAAATTGTCAGCGAGCAACTGCAACAGCTTGCAGCCACTCCATAGGATTACTCGCCAGCCTTCTGCTTGCGAACAGCTTCCACCACACGCACAAAGCTGCTGATGGGATTGTTCAAGCTGCCCAGCAACTTGGCCAACAGAGCTTCACGGCTAGGCAGAGCAGCCAGATGCTTGATGGTAGCAACGTCAACAGCCTTGCTGTCCAGCAGGCCGCCACGGATCTGCAGGGACTCCAGCTTGTTCTTTTCGATGAAGTCGTTCACGACCTTGGGAGCCGCCACAGCGTCCTTCATACCGAACACGAATGCGTTGGGGCCTTCCAGCAGCTCATCGAGACCCTCGATGTTCAGCTCCTTCAGAGCACGGCCGAACAGACGGTTCTTCAGCACGCAGTAATGCACATCCTGCTCACGGCACTGCTTACGCAGGGCAGTCACCTGCTCCACAGTCAGGCCGGAGTAGCTGCAAATTACCACAGACTGAGCACCCTGCAGCTTCTCAACGATCTCTGCTACTTGCTGAGCCTTAATCTCATGATTCTTGTTCATGCTTTCTTTGCACCTCCTCAACGGTTTAGGAGTAAAAGAAAACCCTTGCGCAGGCGCAAGGGATGTAGCATATGCACGATCCATTACACCTCGGCAGGCGGAGCGAACTCCCTTAAATCCTTTCGGATACCGGCTGTCTTTGGCACAGGTTTCTTCAAAACCTAGGTTATTATAGCAAAAGCGAAGGGTGTTGTCAATCATTTTTTCAAAAAAAGCGGAAGCGCTGCGCTGCGCTGCAGCTTCTCCTAATGAGGTGGAACGAGTCCGGGGCTCTGACCACAGCAGCCTCCTCTGCTGGCAGCGTACGCCTATCGACTACAAAAAACAATAAATAAAATGATTAAAATGACGAAATTTCAGGAAAATGCTCGGGATAATACTCGTGAAAATACTTAGGAAAATGCTCGGGCTCAGTCAGTAGAAGTCGGTGAAAGCCCGTGGAAGTCGGCGGAGTTCAGAAACTTTTCAGAAATTGCGTGAAAAAAAGCTTGCATTCAGGCAAGTTTTATGATACCATAGTTGGCGTGACATACGGGCGGTCCTCTGTCTGCTGTTTTGTTGTGTGCTTTGAAGCACTGGCGAGTCAGGCACGAACGTCTATGAGGGAAGGAGGCACATTCCATGAGCGAAATTATCCGTTCTATCGAACAGGCGCAGCTCCGGTCCGATCTGCCCAGCTTCAACGTTGGCGACACCATTCGTGTGTGGGTTAAGGTTGTTGAAGGCAGCCGCGAACGTCTTCAGGCGTTTGAGGGTACTGTGATTGCAAAGCGCAACGGCGGTGTCCGTGAAACCTTCACGGTGCGTCGTGTAAGCTATGGCATTGGCGTTGAGCGTACGTTCCCGATTCATTCTCCCCGCGTTGACCACATCGAGGTGATCCGTCGCGGCAAGGTGCGTCGTGCCAAGCTGTACTACCTGCGTAATCTGCAGGGCAAGGCTGCAAAGATCAAGGAAATCAAGCGCGTCTAATTTGTGCGTTTCATTTCTTTGCAAAAAAGAGAGAGCATTGCGCTCCCTCTTTTTTTGTTGTCCTTTTGTATGCAGATACGGTCAATAGCTCTTTTTGCAAACTGCCCGCCTGATTTGCAGGAGCAGAAGCACCAAGCTTACACCAAGTGTAATATGGCCGATACCAGCCAGCCCGGACACCGCACCGTCCATGGCTGGCGAAAGCGTAACATTCAGCACCTGCAATATCCCCCGCACCGTGAACATCACGCCCGTCAGGTTCAAGCCCACATGGTAAGCCATGAGCGTGCGGCTTGTTTTCTCCTCCGTGAAAGAAAAGCTCTTTTCCAGCAGAAGCAGCAGCAGGAAAAACACCATACCCAGCAGGAAGTAGTGGGTGTGCACAATTCCCAGCGTCGTTTTTGCCGTAAAGCCGTTGAACTTCGTAAACTCCCGGTAAAACACGCCGCCAACCATTCCAAGGATCGCATACAGCACCGAGGCGTTCACATACCGTTTCATGTTCATCACTCCTTTAAGCGCATTCTTTCTTCATGGCAAAGTAGCCAATGAGTACCGTCCAAACATAGGCGCAGGTCTTGGGGATCATCAGCATGCCGATCAGCGGAATCTGATCAGCCAGCAAGACCACAGGAATGTAGAAACCAAAGCTCAGCACAATGGTAAGCCACATCCATCGAAATGCCTGGTCTCCCCTTTCCTTGGCGCTTTGGTAAAACAGCCAAATGATCAGCACGCCCAGTAACGCAAAGGGAATGTTGCGGTAAATCCCCCAGGACAGGGGCGCATCCGCTTCCAGCCACTGATTTTGGGGCATCATACACAGCACAATGCGGATCGCCGCCAACGCATACACGGCTGCCGTGTAAATGTGTTGTCCCTTCACCTGATACCGCTGCCGCCACACGTAATAAAGCAGCACGTAGAAAACCGTCATGGTAACGGATGTAATCCATTTGCCAAGGCCTAAGGCTACCGTAAACTGGTCAAGACCGGTGGTGCACAGTGCCAGCGCACGAGGAATCAGATGAAAAGAGTCCCCTGCCCCAAGCACCACAGCCATCCAGCCGAAGAGCTTGAATTGAGGATTGTCCTTGCATCCCCGAATCATCAGGATGCCAATGGTAATGACGGAGACCAGATAAACGGCATCAAAAACCGTTTCAACAATCGCCTGCATGATGGAACGCCTTCTTTCTTCAATGATAGGATGGTTGTTGCTCCATTCATCCACTCTTCGGTTTTTCCGTTAAGATGGCATGATTGCGAGCAACATGAACGCTGTTCATATTCATTATAGAGAAAAGGCAATCCTCTGTCAAGGACAAATTAGCGCTCGCTGCAACTTCTCTATTTTCATTTCTTGACATCCCAGACGCTGCCATTTACAATGAATACAGAGATTCTGTTGACAGATGCGGAGGTGTACCTATGCCATTCCAAATCCTGCGGAATGATATTACCCGCATTCAGGCGGATGCCATTGTAAATACTGCCAATCCCCGCCCTATCTGCGGCAGCGGAACGGACTATGCGATTTATCAGGCAGCAGGTGCAGAAAAGCTGCTTGCGGCAAGACAGCAGATTGGCATCCTTCAGCGAGGCGCAGTGGCTGTAACACCAGCCTTTGCCTTGAAGGCCAAGTATATTTTTCACGCTATTGGTCCACGATGGATTGACGGGGAATCAGGAGAATTCGACATCCTCACATCCTGCTATCAGCAATCCCTTGACAAGGCCGTGGAGTTAGGCTGCAAGTCCATTGCCTTTCCCCTGATGGCTACAGGCGTTTATCGCTTTCCAAAGGATAAAGCCCTGCAAATCGCCATCCATGTAATCAGTTCTTTTCTGCTGGAACATGAAATGGAAGTCCTTCTGGTAGTCTTTGATCAGGAATCTTTCGAGCTTTCCGGCAAGATCTTCGATGACATTGCTTCCTTCATCAATGATACCGAAGTGCACGCCAAACATGCAGATGAGTATCGGGATTTTTCGTCCACACTCCAGCCTCCCAGAAGTTGTTCGCCTCTTGAGGAAACCATGGCCTGCAAATGCACATCAAGCACGGATCCGCTGGATGATTTGCTGCGCCAGAACAACGAAACTTTCCAGCAATGTTTGTTCCGCATGATTGATGCCAGAGGATTGAAGGATTCCGAGGTCTATGCCCGAGCCAATCTGGATCGGAAGTTATTCTCGAAGATTCGCTGCAATCCTGACTATCACCCGAAAAAGAAAACGGCAGTGGCGTTGGCCATTGCATTGCAGCTGGACATGGAGGAAACTGAAGAACTGCTTGGAAAGGCCGAATGGGCGCTGTCCTCTTCCAGCAAGTTCGACATCATTGTCACCTATTTTATTCAGCAAAAGCATTACAATATTTTAACAGAAATCAATCCCACGCTTTTCAAGTATGGTCAGCCTACCTTGGGTGGTTAATGTCGCTTTTCATGCGACCATTTTTGTCAGAAAGGTGGTATGCTAAAGTCAATCAAAGGAAAGGATTGATTTAGGAAAATGTATGGTGCGATTTTAGGTGACATTGTCGGCAGCCCTTTTGAATTTGATCAAGGGAACAAGTCCAAGGAATTTCCCATGTTTTCATCCACTTCCATGTATACGGATGATACGGTTATGACCGTTGCCGTGGCCGAAGCACTGCTGAATGCCGGCAAAGATGCCGATCCGGATCAGATTCGCTGCGAAGTGATTGCTTCCATGCAGCGGTGGGGCAATGCCTACCTCCATGCAGGGTATGGTTCTTCTTTTCGGTGGTGGTTACGTGCCAAGGATCCCAAGCCCTACAACAGTTATGGCAACGGTTCTGCCATGCGGGTCTCCGCTGCCGGATGGATGTACGACAGCATCGAGCGCACCCGGGAAGTAGCCGTTGCCACGGCAGACGTGAGCCACAATCACCCTGAGGGCATCAAAGGGGCTGAAGCTGTTGCAAGCGTTATCTTCCTGGCTCGGACAGGCAGCAGTAAGGAGGACATCAAGCGCTATGTGCTTCAGGCCTTTGGTTATGATCTCAGCCGAACCATTGACGAGATTCGTCCGGATTATCATCATGTGGAAAGCTGCCAAGCCACCGTGCCGGAGGCGATTACAGCCTTCCTTGAAGGCACTTCCTTCGAGGACGTTATGCGGACGGCTGTATCCCTGGGCGGTGATTGCGACACGCTGACGGACATTGCCTGTGCCATGGCAGAAGCGTTCTACGGCATGCCGGAGAATCTTCGCATGGAAGTTCGGAAGCGTATTGAGCCTGATATGCTGGAAGTGGTAAAAAGGTTCGATCACCTCCTTGACCGATAAAGAAAAAGGAAGAGTTTGTCGTATGTACGGTGCTATTCTCGGAGATATCGTTGGCAGTCCTTATGAACATCATTACAAAATGAAGAACAAGGTTTTCCCATTGTTCATCCCGGCTTCCCGTTTTACAGATGACACTGCCATGACCGTTGCCATTGCGGATGGTTTGCTTCAGGTGCCCAAGGATGCCTCGCTGGATGAAATTCGGTCCGCCGTGATCCACGCCATGCAGCACTGGGGGCAGAAATATCCCCGTGCAGGCTATGGCGGACGATTCCGTTATTGGCTGTACGAGGAAAATCCTCAGCCTTACGGAAGCTTTGGCAATGGTTCCGCCATGCGTGTTTCCCCCGTTGGCTGGCTGTATGACACGATTGAAAGAACTCGAGCCGTCGCCGCCGCCACGGCGGATGTAACCCACAACCATCCCGAAGGAATCAAGGGTGCTGAAGCCGCTGCCAGCGTCATTTTTATGGCACGGCACCATGCCAGCAAGGCAGAAATCAAGGACTATGTTGAGCAGAACTTCGGTTATAACCTCAACCGCACAGTGGCGGAAATTCGCCCTACCTATCAGTTCGATGTAAGCTGCCAGGGCACTGTGCCGGAAGCCATCATCGCTTTTCTTGAAGGAACAACCTTCGAGGATGTCCTTCGTACAGCCGTATCCCTGGGTGGCGATTGTGACACACTGACATCCATTGCCTCTGCCATGGCTGAAGCATACTATGGCATGCCGGACAATCTCCGCATGGAGGTTCGGAAGCGCATCCAGCCGGACATGCTGGAAGTTGTGGAGCGGTTTGATCGGTATTTAGGACGGACATTGCAGCATCAGACCGATAAATATGGGGAAGGTACTGGTCTCTTGAATTGAACAAAGGCTAGCGAAACGAGTTTGAATTAACGTTTCGCTAGTCTTTGAATTATTCACGATTATTCACGATTGGCATTTGCTTCGTAATTTTTCTCTTGCAATTTTCCCTTTTGTGTGGTACACTTTCGCTTGCACTTGAGAAATGTTTTTCATGTGCGTCTTTGGGGCATTGGCACAGTTGGTAGTGCGCTACATTCGCATTGTAGAGGTCACGGGTTCGACTCCCGTATGCTCCACTCTTGTTAATATGTTCGAACGGTTTCATCGGCCTGTGGGCGATGAAACCGTTCTTTTTTTTGCAAAAGGCTGCTCTGTCAAAACTCAATCTAAAACAGCAACAGTTTCAATCACACCCTATCATACCACCAGCGTTTCCCGGATTAATAACGTTGAACATTTACCTTGTCAAAATACTCAAAAACCTCAAAAGAATGCCCGCCAACAGCCATTTCCCTTTATTCCATGCATACTGTCAGCACGATGTCGCTGCCATTTACCGCAAATATGCACGGCTGCAGTTGGTCAAGTACGTGACCGGATCATCATGCTCGCACTGCATGAAATGGCGTTTCATAGCATCCGGAACGTTCTTTTTTTCACAGAAACTTTTCACAGTGCGTTCCATTTCAGCTTGTGCCTGCTTTGCCTTTTCTTCCCCCTTCTGCACACGCCACAGAAGCCTATCAGCTTCCATGCTGAGGCTGAAGGAGTACAGCGTTACTTTTTCCGCATCCTTCTTTGTGATATTTCTGGCACGGGTAAAATAGGCATCTGCTGCCTTGGCATTGCCCGTCATACGGTGATACCGGCTAAGGTTCCACAATGTCAGGTTCCGGGGATACCCATCGCCGGCATTATCCGCATCAGTGTTCTTGATATCACGGTTGAATGCATCCGAACGATTCAGTGCTTCAAACATCTTTCGTCCCAGTGGGTCGCCCGATTTTCCCAGTGCCAGCATCACATCCGTATAGTGCCAAAGTGGGAACTGCATGGGATGATTGGGCTGCTGATAAATGCAGCCAATCAATGTTTCCAGCGCATCAACACTTGTCATGGATAGATCAAACACACGCAGGAGCCAGTCCAAAGCCTCCACAGGCTTTCCGGCAACAAGCAACAAAGTGCTGCGGTTTTGTTTTTGCCGCTGCAGATCACTTACAGACGAAAACTCTTCCATGGCAAGGTCGGATGTTGCCAGCGCCTTTTCCAGCAGTTCCGGGTGATTGCCCACCTGGTTCAAGTAGGTTTCCAGCAGAATGCCGTATGCCTTGCCCAGCAGTTCCGACTTGGATGCATTAGCATTGTTCGGCTCGATCATCCCAAACAGTTCCTTTGCATTGGAAAGCACGTCAATCAGCTGCTGTGCTTTTTCCTGCACCGCTTCAAAATCAAAGCAGCCCTTTAGGCAGTTCAGCTCACGAATTCTGAAATTGAAATAATAATCGATATGCTCCCACGAGCGGCTGACAACATGGATATTATCGTTGCAGCGGTTCAAATACTCCGCACACTTGCTGACGTTACCAATGTGGTTATACATTGTGACAATATAGAAATCCGTGTCGAAAAGCCAGAAAGCAGCTTCCTTTTTCATGGCTTCGGACGTTTTCTGCAAGTGGAGCAGGATGCGATTCTTATAGTTTTCGGCAAAGACAATGCCATCAGTAAACAGACGTTGATCAACATACAGCCGGATTTGCAGCGAAAGGTTTCTGAAAAGGACTTCCCGCCCCGTTGGTGAATCGGCAATGATCCGTTTGAGCAGCTCTTTATGCAGGCTTGCTACATCCTGTGCCTTCGTCAGTGTACAGATGTGGCAGGCCATTTCGCTGTAGTGCTCTTCAGCCAGCAGCTGCTTCAAATAGCTGACCGTTGCACTTTCGAACACCGAGTAGATACATTGCCCGCTATAAATCTTTTCAATGCGTGCCCGATCTTCATCTGTGAACTTTTTCCTTCCATTTCTGGTTAGGTAAGTGTTGCAGACAATATCAGCAAAGTCAAATTCTCTTTGCTTGCGTGCATCGCCAAAGCGCAGTTCATACTCGCAGATGGCTGCATTGCTGCGATACTTGGCCAGCTCCACCCTTTCTTCTACACGCGCTTTATACTGTTCCGTGCCGATGATGCCATAGCCCTCGGCCGTATTTTTTCTGGTGGCAATTGCCACGTTTACATGCACGGTATCATTCGGGTATTTCAGCTTCAGGTCGCTTAGGAGCCGCACAAGCCCTTCAGCAAGGATGTTCAGATAGGTTGTGTCTCCATTGATGACCTGTATTTGCTCTTCATTTTGAAAAATCACGAACTGTGCACCGTTTTGCTGCATGGTTTCCAGCACATCCAAGTAGCGCTTATCGTACCGTTCGCAGCAATGCACAGGTTCTGGCAGCAGCTTTTCACGGGCTGCTGTCAAAGTATCGTGGGGCACAAGGATACCGCCTACGAGAGACATAGACTGATTTTTCCCTGCCATGTCATCAAACTTACCGCTTTCATCTATAAAAAAGTCGAAACTCCTGATGCTCACGGTGGAACCCCTCCTGATCTTCGCTAAGATGATGATTGTCTGTACCCAATTATATACGAAAAGAAGCAGACCGTAAAGCCTGCTTTTTTCATGTCTCTATTAATTCTGCTCAAGGGTTCCCTCACCAAGGGGTAAAGACGTAGTTCCCACTTCGTGAAAGGACTGTGCGTCGAGCTACCGTTTTAGACCCCTACCAACTGGTAAGGGTGTAGTTCGGGCATGTCCCAGGACGTTGTGTGGGCGTCTGGTTTTAGACCCCTACCAACTGGTAAGGGTGTAGTTCCTTTAAGCCGGGAGCAATTCTAACGCTTTTGGTTTTAGACCCCTACCAACTGGTAAGGGTGTAGTTCTTTGGCGGGATGGACTTGGCGGACGAATTTTTGTTTTAGACCCCTACCAACTGGTAAGGGTGTAGTTCTCATCTTCGCAGCTTTCTCCTGCAACGATAAGTTTTAGACCCCTACCAACTGGTAAGGGTGTAGTTCAAGAACAGCCAGAACCTGGTGGCCTACAGCATTGTTTTAGACCCCTACCAACTGGTAAGGGTGTAGTTCGCAGGTCTTCGGGGACATGGAGCTGGAAATTGTGTTTTAGACCCCTACCAACTGGTAAGGGTGTAGTTCAAAAACTGATAAATCTAAAAATTTACTCATTTGTTTTAGACCCCTACCAACTGGTAAGGGTGTAGTTCCTCTGGGAGCTTTCAGTCCCCTCAAGAGGTTGATTTTATTATACTTTATGGACGTTCGCTTGTCAACACATCCGTGACATTTTTCTGATATTTTGGCCTCGAAATCACGAAAAATGTCACGGATGTGAAGGGATTTTAGAGGAAAATCAGGTCATCTGCAAAAAGCTTCATGTTGAAGCCGTCTCCTGTCAGTGTCCGCATGCTTTGAAACACCTGCAAGCTCATAGGAATGGCTTGCACATTACCCTCTTGAGGTGCAAGCTTTTGTACCGCTGCCACTTCGCTTTCGGTTCCGCTGGCATTGCGCAGCAGCTTGACGTATATCGATTCCTGCATGGGTAAAAAGCCGGTAGCCAGCAGCTTCTTCCGGAACTTTTGCGCATCCCGCCGCTGGTCTGATGTTTGCGTTGGCAGATCATAGAGCACCATCAGCACACTTTTTCGATCATGCAAAGCTGACCACTCCCATCTTTTTACGCTCGCCCTGCATAAAAGCCATCGCCTGCAGGATAAATAGATCCAGCGCATCCCCCAGCTTGTATTTCTTGCCATCGAACCGGCAGGTACACTGGAGTACCGCAATCAGCTGCTGACGGTATGGCCAATCCAGTTCGCAGCCAGCATTTGCATAAACAATCTCATCCACCAGTGGGCGAAAAGGCTCCATCAAATCACAGGAGAGATTCACATAGTTCAGCCGATTGCAATGATGGACGCCCAGTGCGGTGTTGTATCCATGGGAGACAATCGCCCGGCTGACCGCTGTGTTGAGAATGGTATAGCCGTAATTCAGGGCAGCATTCACGTCGTCCGTTGCATGGCGGATAAAATCTTCCCCAAACAGTGCACGGAAATAAGCTTTTGCCGCAGCACCTTCACGGTTTGTACTGTCCCCCGGGTGCACCTGAGCGGCATGATGCTGCACTTCTTTGGCGGATGGAAGCTCCAGCCGATTCAGCAGCTCCGCCTGCATGGTGATTTTTTGCCGGACGATCTGCTTCCACAGGGCTGCTTTCCGCCGCTGGGGCCATGCCGCCTGATCCAGCAGATGACCTGCTCCCTCCAAATGACCGCCGATGGGGATCAGCTGTGCTGCCGGTTCGTGGCGGCGATCACACAGCACCACGTTCACGCCGTCCTCTGTTAGCTGCTGCAGCAGTGACAGACTGACGCTGCCGGAAGAATGAGCAACCATCACATCACGCACCTGCTCCAAGGGCACAGACCATTCCTGCTCCTCATTTTTGATGATCAATTGATGGTCGCACATTTTCAATTCCTCATGCCGATTGATCACCACAGTTCGCCAGCCAGCTGTCACGAAAAATCCCTCCTTCAAAAAAGAGCCGCCAACACGAAGGTCAGCGGCTTCAATCACCGTCAAATCGGCAGCATTATTCCGACTTGATGGCATCCTTTCCTGCTTCTTTGGGCAGGTAGTTGTTCTGGTCGAAGAGTTCCTTAATGGACAGGTTCTTGTACCGGGGCAGGTTGTAAGCAAAGGGTACATTCAGTGCTTTCACCATGTCCTTGCAGTAGGCGTGATACTTTTCTACCAAGGCAATGTACTCCAGGGACTTGGGATTCACGTCCTGCTTCAGCCAGCCATTGGCAACGGCGGTATGGTAGGTATCTATCAGCGACCGCTGCAGGATGTAGTGATACAGTTCAAAGTACGAATCGACCTTTGCAATGTCGTTTATGTACTTATCAGCATTGCGCACCGCATTCATGTGATCCACATGGTTGCGGAATTCCACAATGAACATGGGATCGGAATTAGCGAAGTTCTGCTGCATGTAGTGGGTGGCACGCTTGTTCAGTGTTCCCTGCTCCACCCGCTCTATGGCGAAATCACGAAGCCGCAGCTTTTCCCGGCCAAGGCTTGCATACTTCTCCGAGTCGTAGGTTACCGCATCCCGTTCCACACAGTGGAAGGCAAGGAAATACCGGGAATTGATGTACACCAGGTTCTTCACCAGCAGATATAGTACCGTCAGGTACAGACGGACAATGGCCTTCTTGCGTTCCTTCTCTGCATTTTCTGCAGGCGTTGCATACCGGGCATTGGTACGAATCAGCTCGAAGTCCGTAAAGTCGACCTGAGCAATCATGCCTTGCAGTTCCTTGCGCATGTTCGGGTTGTACGCCGCTTTAACACCCTTGCAGCTGTTGTAATAGCGGACAATCTGCGCATCAGGAATGTCCTTGAGCACGAATGCAACGACCTTTTTGTTCCTGACCAGCTTGCACAGCTTCTTCGGGTTGCCGTACCGTGCAAGATACTGGAACCGCCGAGACTCAATCACGTTGTTAATGATAAAGTTACGGAAGCTATTGTCTTTCTTGCCCCCAGGCAGCAGCGCACCGCTGTCCTTATCCAGCATGGTCGTGATCAGCTTCGTTAGCTCCTCGTCACTGCCGTTGAAACCCAGCAAGTACGCCGCATCGTAGAACATAGCGGCCTTGGTAGCTGTATCCGCCTTGCTCATGCGGGCAAAGGCATTGATGGTGCGCAGCTCCTTGGCAATGGTCTGGCTGTTTGCGAACATCCTGTATTCCTTCTGGAAGTCACAGGACAGTCCCCGTTCCTGAAGTACCTGCTGGAAACTGGCAATGTTCTCAAACTTGTTGATCAGTGTGGTCAGCAGGTCGTTGATTTCCTTACCATCCTGGAAGCAGGTCAGCAGGTACATCAGCTTGCTGAAGCGAGAGGCATCTTTTTGCAGCAGCACGCCATCCAACACATGCTCGTCCATTGGGACAGGTAAGATATCTTTAACATTTCTGCGGTTGAGTTTTACAGCAATGTAGTCCATTATGGCAGGCCGAATATAGCCCCACAAGAATTCGACTGCCTCTATATAGTAATGGAGCTTATCTTCCTCGGTTAATGCACCACGCAGGTTGTTGACCAATTCGTCCATCCGCTTCGGATGATTGCGGTACCAGTCGAAGATCACAAAATCAAAAAGCATATACAGCTTTGACCGTACGCTGTCGTACTGCTGCTCCGTAAGCACCCTTGCATCCGGCAGAGAAAGAATGAGCTCACGGATCGTTTTAATGGAAAACCCCTGATTCTTATACTCCTTGCGCACCGTGAAGTCGTAGTAATCCCGTGCAAGCTGTTCTTTGCGCTTCCGGTCGGTAACATGCAGGGCTTCAAAGAGCAGGGGCAAATTCTTTTGCCGAGCCTTTTCGATGAAGTCCTTGTTAATTGCCGAAATCTTCTTCTTATAAAGTGCATCCAGTGTCATCAAGGCTTCCGGACTGACAACATTCTTCCCACCGTCAAGTTGATAAATAACGCTGGTGTCACTGCTCTTGCCATGGGCTAGTGAATGCCTCGTTGTGGCCAGCAAAGCAAGCACATAATAGTAGTGCTTCTTCTCAGTCAGATCCATAGCCTCAGGTTCATGATCTTTGTTCCTTTTAGGTTCCTTGTAGAGAATGTCGCCAAAGTACGCACGACGGCGAGTGTTCATTAGCTCCTCAAACAGCTCTTTCGATGCAGACCTGCTCATATCATTCTGTTCGTCCAACGCCAGGTTTTCAAAAGGCTTGGAAGCCCGAAGGGACTGGAACAAATCAGCGTAATCATCGCCATCACGGCGGAACAGGTTGTTGATTTCGTAAATGATATTGTTGATGTGGATGGTCAGGATCTTCTCGATGTCGAGAATGTTGTAAATCAACTGAATGTGAATGTTGTCCTCGAACGTGGTGCCAAAGTACAGCTCTTCAAACTTCCTGCGGAGCCCGATCAGGTCATCCCCGGGAGCTTTCGTTGACTGACTGGGGTCGTCCAGTACGGCACCATGGGTCATGCGTCCGCTGACAACATAGCCCTTCTTCTCTGTTTCAGCAGAAAAAGCAGGCTTCTCCTGCAAGTTTTCAATGACACCGCTGTGTACGGCCTTCTCCTGAATCGCATCATTCCCTCGGCCAAAGGAGGTCATGAGCATTTCGCCTTCCTTGAGCTGGAACAGAGATTTGACACCTGCTGCTTTCGGACCGGACTTCTTTTTGCGAGGGTCAGGGGGATTGTCTGCAAGGTATTTCTTTTCAGCAGAAATGAACGCCGTACGACGCCTGGTTTCTCCTTGCATTTTGCCTGTATCAGTTGCCATCGGCTTCTTTTTATTCTTCGCTTGCTGCTCGTCGTTCATATTATTCTCCTCCTGTAATCCTGTATATGTATCATTCGACAACCACTTTGTACTGAACCGGAACATAGGATACTGATGATGAGAAAGTGCCACCTTTCAACAGCCAGGATTAAGGACTTGCCGCTATTGCCTAGTTTTAATCATATCTATGCCCCGCTTCCTAGTAAGGATGCTACGCTGTTGAAAGTCTGCCTTGATTATACTTTGCAAACAGGCGTTTGTCAATGTATTTTCTGGAAACATTGCCCTTAGCGTTTCGAAACCCTTAAGCACCGAAACCATACCTCGACTCCCCATCATTGCTTTCCCATGCAGAAAACTTCCTGCACCTATGTGCCGTCGCCCGAAAATAGGGGTTTACATTCCGCTGCCGGGGTGCTATACTTCCTTGTGTCGCAATGAATGGGAACGTTTTGGTTCTTTCATGCAGAGAGCCGTGCGGTTGGTGCAAGCACGGTGAAAGAGGCAAAGCCGCTCGCCCGGGAGCGTACCGATTGATTGAATCGGCGGAAGCGTCCGTTACAGCGCATGAGTGGCACAGCAATGTGCAAGCAAAGTGGTACCGCGAAACTGACCGTTTCGTCTTTGCATCAGGCAGAGACGGGACGGTTTTTCTTTGAGGAGGAGACGCAATGGAGATCCAAGCCTACGACCCCAAGCGGATTGAGCCCAAGTGGCAGAAAATCTGGGAAGAATCCCATGCTTTTGAAGCCACGGATGACTATTCCAAGCCCAAGTTTTATGGACTGATTGAGTTCCCCTATCCTTCCGGACAGGGACTGCACGTGGGGCATCCCCGCTCCAACACCGCCATGGACATTATCGCCCGGAAGCGCCGCATGGAAGGATATAATGTACTCTTTCCTATTGGATGGGATGCTTTCGGCCTGCCCACGGAGAACTATGCCATTAAGAACAAGGTGCACCCTGCGGCGGTGACCCAGAAGAACATTGACCACTTCCGGGAACAGCTGAAGAAAATCGGCTTCTCCTTCGATTATACCCGTGAGGTGAACACCACCGATCCTAACTACTTCAAGTGGACCCAGTGGATCTTCCTGCAGCTGTACAAGCACGGCTTGGCCTACAAGGCCCATATGCCCATCAACTGGTGCCCCTCCTGCAAGTGCGGCCTGGCCAACGAAGAAGTGGTCGGCGGCGTGTGCGAGCGGTGCGGCAGCCCGGTGATTCGCAAGGTGAAGACCCAGTGGATGCTGAAGATTACCGCCTACGGTCAGAAGCTGCTGGATGGCTTGGACACGGTGGACTTCATCGATAAGGTGAAGGTGCAGCAGCGGAACTGGATTGGCCGCAGCGAAGGCGCCGAGGTGGATTTCTGCCTGACTGCCGAAGGGGAAAAGGTGCGGGTTTACACCACTCGCCCGGATACCCTTTTTGGCGCCACCTACATGGTGCTGTCCCCTGAGCATCCTTTGATTGAAAAATTGAAGGACAAAATCACCAACTACGATGCCTGCCTAGCCTATCGGGAAGCAGCCGCCAAGAAGAGCGACTTCGAACGTGCAGAGCTTGCCAAGGAAAAGACCGGCGTGCAGGTGGAAGGTGTTCGTGCCGTAAACCCTGTTACCGGTAAGAAAATTCCCATCTGGCTGAGCGACTATGTGCTGATGACCTACGGCACGGGTGCCATCATGGCTGTGCCTGCCCATGATACCCGTGACTGGGAGTTTGCACGGAAATTCAATCTGCCCGTCATCGAAGTAGTGGCTGGCGGCGATGTGGAGAAGGAGGCCTACACCGATATTCAGGATGGGGTGATGGTGAACTCCGGCTTCCTGAATGGCATGAAGGTGGCACAGGCAAAGAAAGCCATCATCGAATATTTGACGGAAAAGGGCTTGGGCGAAAAGAAGGTTAACTTCAAGCTCCGTGACTGGGTGTTCAGCCGTCAGCGTTACTGGGGCGAACCCATCCCCATGATCCACTGCGATCATTGCGGTATGGTGCCCGTGCCGGAAGATCAGCTGCCGGTGCTGCTGCCTAACGTGGAGAACTACGAGCCTACGGACGACGGTGAAAGCCCCCTGTCCACCATGACAGATTGGGTGAACACCACCTGCCCCTGCTGCGGCGGTCCTGCCAAGCGGGAAACGGATACCATGCCCCAGTGGGCAGGCTCCAGCTGGTATTTCATCCGCTACACCGATCCTCACAACGACCATGCCATTGCCAGCCAGGAAGCCATGAAGTATTGGCTGCCTGTGGACTGGTACAACGGCGGCATGGAACATACCACGCTGCACCTGCTGTACAGCCGGTTCTGGCACCTGTTCCTTCACGACATTGGTGTGGTGCCCAGTCCCGAACCTTACCAGAAGCGCACCAGCCATGGCATGATTCTGGGCGAAAACGGTGAAAAGATGTCCAAGTCCCGGGGCAATGTGATCAACCCGGACGACATTATTGATGAAATCGGTGCAGACGCTTTCCGTCTGTATGAAATGTTCATGGGTGCCTTTGATCAGGCCATTCCGTGGTCTACCAATGGTGCGAAGGGCTGCCGCCGTTTCCTGGATCGTGTCTGGCGGCTGCAGGAAATCGTTACGGCAGAGGAAGGCTATTCCGCCAAGCTGAACAGCCAGATGCACGAAACCGTGAAGAAGGTTTCCGAAGACTATGAAAAGATGAAGTACAACACGGCCATCGCTGCCATGATGACCCTGGTGAACGAAATGTTCCAGCAGGGCAGTGTGACCCGTGGGGAGCTTCGCACCCTGCTGCTGCTGCTGAATCCCGTTGCTCCCCATATTACGGAGGAAATGTGGCAGAACCAAGGCTTCGGCGATCCTATCCATCACCAGAAGTGGCCCACTTGGGATGAGGAAGCCCTGAAGAAGACGGAAGTGGAAATTGCTGTGCAGGTGTGCGGCAAGGTTCGCGGACGCATCATGGTGCCGGCAGATATGACCCGGGAACAGGCAGAAAAGGAACTGCCGGAAAACCCGGAAGTACAGAAGATTCTTGCAGGCAAGACGGTAACGAAGGTGATTTTCGTGCCTGGCCGTCTGCTGAACATTGTGGCAAAGTAAGGATGACAACGAAATCCCCGGTGCGTATGATGGGCGCACCGGGGATTTCATTTGGGTGGGGAATGATTTCTTCTTCGTTTTTTCTTTGCTTTTGTCCTTGACAAACCTGCGGGGCATGGCTATACTTGTGTGCATGCAGCAAGGACGCTGCGGGATTTTTTCTCGCACCGTCCTTTTTTCATGGCAACTGCTCATGGAAAAAGCTGTGAAACCAAAGAAACATCGTAGAAGGGGGTTTACCTGGATGGCACATATGGATGAGATCTTTGGCAGCAACGTATTTAATGATGCTGTGATGCAGCAGCATTTGCCCAAGGATACCTACAAGGCCCTGAAGAAGACCATCGATGAGGGTCGTCATCTTGATCCGCAGGTTGCTGCGGTTGTTGCCCACGCCATGAAGGATTGGGCAGCGGAGAAGGGCGTAACGCACTTCACCCACTGGTTCCAGCCCATGACCGGCATCACCGCCGAGAAGCACGACAGCTTCCTGAATCCTCAGCCCGGCGGAAAGATGATTCTTTCCTTCAGCGGCAAGGAACTCGTCCGTGGCGAGCCTGACGCTTCCTCCTTCCCTTCCGGCGGACTTCGTTCCACCTTTGAAGCCCGTGGCTATACGGCCTGGGACCCTACCAGCTATGCCTTCATCAAGGATCATGTGCTGTGCATCCCCACCGCTTTCTGCTCCTACGGCGGCGAAGCATTGGACCAGAAGACGCCCCTGCTCCGCTCCATGGAGACCCTGAGCAAGCAGGCTGTGCGTGTGCTGCACCTGTTCGGCCGCATGGACTCTGTCCGTGTAACGCCCACCGTGGGTCCTGAACAGGAATACTTCCTGATTGACCGTGAACTGTATGAGAAGCGCCGTGACCTGATTTTCACCGGCCGCACCCTGTATGGCGCAAAGCCCCCCAAGGGACAGGAGCTGGAAGATCACTATTTCGGCGCCATCAAGCCCCGTATTCAGGCCTTCATGTCCGAATTGGACGAAGAGCTGTGGAAGCTGGGCGTAGCTGCCAAAACTGAGCACAACGAAGTGGCACCTGCTCAGCACGAGCTGGCTCCCGTGTTCACCATCACCAACGTGGCTGCCGATCACAATCAGCTGACCATGGAAATGATGAAGAAGGTAGCGCAGCGCCATGGTCTGGTTTGCCTGCTCCATGAGAAGCCCTTCGCAGGGGTGAACGGCTCCGGCAAGCACAACAACTGGTCCATGGTCACCAACACCGGCTACAACCTGCTGGATCCCAGCGACACCCCCTACGAAAGCTCTCAGTTCCTGCTGTTCCTCACGGCTGTCATCAAGGCTGTGGACGATTATCAGGATCTGCTCCGTGTTTCCGTGGCCAGCGCCGGCAACGACCATCGCCTGGGCGCCAACGAAGCACCGCCTGCCATCATTTCCATGTTCGTGGGCGAAGAGCTGGGTGAAATTCTGGACGCCATCGAGTCCGGTTCCGCCTACATGGGTCACGAGCACAGCGATATGACCGTTGGCGTGCATGTGCTGCCCAAGTTCCCCAAGGACAACACCGACCGGAACCGTACTTCTCCCTTCGCCTTCACCGGCAACAAGTTCGAGTTCCGTTCTCTGGGCTCCTCCGCTTCCATTTCCGAGACCAACGTGGTCATTAACACCATCGTGGCCGAGTCCCTCCGTCAGTTCGCTGACGAACTGGAAGGCGCAGCCGACTTCAAGACTGCTCTCCATGAGTTGATCGTTCGTGAAATTCGCGCCCATAAGCGTATTATCTTCAACGGCAACGGCTACTCCGAGGAGTGGGTGAAGGAAGCCGAAAAGCGTGGCTTGCTGAACCTGCACAGCACCGTTGATGCGCTGCCCTACATGGTGTCCGAAAAGAACATCAAGCTGTTCACCACCCACAAGGTGTATTCCGAAACCGAGATTCGTTCCCGGTATGAAATCAAGCTGGAAGAGTATGCCAAGGTGCTGAACATCGAAGCCGAAACCGCTTTGATGATGGCACAGCGTGAGATTCTGCCTGCTGCCATGAAGTATTCTGCTGCTGTGGCTTCCCAGCTGAAGGCACTGAAGGATGCTTCTGCTGCCGTGAGCACCTCCGCCGAGGAAAAGCTGCTGGCCAAGCTGAGCTGCAATGTATCCCTGCTCTCCGACCGTATTGACGAGCTGCAGGCCGCCATTGTGAACACCAACCATGATGCAGATGCCAAGGAAGCCGCTGTGTACGAGCATGACGTAATCATCCCTGCGATGAACGCCGTCCGAGTGGTGGCTGACGAGCTGGAAACCCAGGTAGGACGTTCTTATTGGCCCTTCCCCACCTATGCAGACCTTCTGTTCAACGTGTAATTCATCACCATACCAAGGGCGTGCGGAAACTTACTCCGCACGCCCTTTCTTGTTGCGCCAGATACAGCAAAAATGCAGCAAAAGGTTCTGTTTCCATATCGACAAAGGTCATGGACGGTGCTATAATGCTTTCGTTTGCATAAACATACGAACCGCCAAGGAGGCGAAGTTTTTCATGAAGCCTTATACCTTCCGCTACGGCAGCGGCACTGTTGACATTCCGCTGGAAGAATCCGACGTAACCGTTTTGCACGGGCATCACACCCCTGCCATTCAGGATATTGCCGCCGCCCTTAACGCTTCCCTGGATGCGCCCATTGACGCACCTCCGCTGGATCAGTGGATTCAGCCCGGCGACCGGGTTACGCTGGTAATCAGCGATATGTCCCGTTTCTGGATGCGGCAGGATAAGGTGATCCCCCACCTGGTGGACTATCTGCACAACCGCTGCCATGTGGCAGACGATCATCTGACCATTTTGGTGGCCAACGGCACCCACCTGGGTGGGGATGAGCAGGAGCTTCGCACCTTGGTCACGGACAAGATTTATGATCGTATTCAGGTCATCAATCACGACTGCCTGGCAGACGATTTGGTTACCATCGGCACAACTCCCCATGGCACCGTGGTGCGGATTCATCCGGCGGCAGCCCATGCGGATCGTGTCATTTGCCTTGGCGCATGCACCCACCATGTCATGGCAGGCTTCGGCGGCGGCAGAAAGAGCATTCTGCCGGGCATCAGTGCCATGGATACCATCTGCCACAATCACGCCTATGCACTGGATCCTAAGTGCTTCCAAAGCAATCCCCGCATTGGCAACGGCAAGCTGAATGACAATCCCCTCAACGACGATATGTGCGAAGCCGCCGGGCTGATGAATCATCTATTCATGATTTCTCTGGTGATGAATGCGGAAATGCAGCTGGCGGAAATTTATGCAGGCCACTACCTGCATTCCTGGCGCCGTGCCTGCGAAGCGGTGGATCGAATTTATCGAGTGGAAGTGCCGGAAAAGGCAGATGTCATTGTTGCCAGCTGCGGCGGCTATCCCAAGGATATGTCCCTGTATCAGGGCACGAAAACCATTGATAATGTGGAA